>JAFQFV010000020.1 GCA_017398555.1 Alistipes sp. | reverse complement strand
CTGCAAAGGATAAGACTCCTATGTTCGTTTGCGGCGTTAATACCAACACATATGCTGGTCAGACTATCGTTTCTAACGCATCTTGTACTACTAACTGCTTGGCTCCTATCGCTAAGGTTCTCAACGACAACTTCGGTATCGTTGACGGTTTGATGACTACTGTTCACTCTACAACTGCTACTCAGAAGACTGTAGATGGTCCATCTCTTAAGGACTGGCGTGGTGGCCGCGCTGCTGCTGGCAACATCATCCCTTCTTCAACTGGTGCTGCTAAGGCTGTAGGTGTAGTTCTTCCAGAGCTCAACGGTAAGCTTACCGGTATGGCATTCCGCGGTCCTACTCTCGATGTATCTGTTGTTGACCTTACTGTAAACCTCGCTAAGCCTGCTACTTATGCAGAGATTTGCGCTGCAATGAAGGCTGCTTCTGAGGGTGAGCTCGCAGGTGTTCTCGGTTACACTGAGGAGGATGTTGTTTCTTCAGACTTCCTCGGCGACGCACGCACTTCTATCTTCGATAAGAAGGCTGGTATCGCTCTTACTGACACCTTCGTTAAGGTTGTTTCTTGGTATGACAACGAGTGGGGTTACTCTAACAAGGTGCTTGACCTTATCTCTGTAATGAAGGCTTACAACAAGTAATTTTGTTGTGATTGCGGGGTATCTACTTCCGCTAGCTTATAAACCAACAAAGGGCAGTACGACTAGTACAGCCCTTCGTTGTTTTATAACCCGAGCGTGGTAGCTACCCCACACTGACAACAAAATGGGGTAGTGCAACAAAGGGCAGTACGATTAGTACTATCCGTCGCTGATTCTTTTTACGATGCACCATACCTGGCACACACTGACGCCAAATACGGCGTCAGAGGAGTGTTGCAGTAAAAAAACATCCGCTTCTGCGGATGTTTAAGTCAATCGCAAAAAAAAGGATAAGCAATTCGCTTATCCTCTTTTATTTACTCAATATCAATTCTTGAGACCTCATCAACGCCCTCGATAGCCTCGATAGAGCGCAGGGCGGATTCGAGTTCGCTGGAGGAGTGTATCGAAAAGTCGATAGTGCAGACACCGATATGGTCTATAGTCTCGGTAGCGATGCCGCTCATTGAGAGTTGCAGCTGCTCGGTGATGCAGTATATCAAGTCAGAGAGCAGGTGGTAGCGGTCGATGCCTCGTATGCGTATTCGGACAGGGTAGAGGCGATCTTCGCGCTCTGCAAATGTTGTAAGGTCGTTAATAATCGAGTCACCCTCCTCCGATGCGAGGCGGATAGCTGTTGCACAGCCTCGTTTATGCAGGATTACAGAGCCATCGTCGCGCTTAAAGCCGACAACCTCATCACCCGGCAGTGGATGGCAGTGCTCACAGCGAATATACTCCAATTTCGGTTGTGCGGCGAAGTAGGAGTGGAGGAACTTCTTTGCCTTGAAGGTTCTTACGGCCGATAGCCAATCCTCAGATGGGTGGATGTCATTACTTGTGCCAATCTCGATGCAATCGCCGCGATTAAGCTGTGTCTTTACCGAGCACAGGCGGCCATTGATACGCGCGTAGTGTGCGTGGCGACCGATATCGCTATGAATCTCAAAGGCGAAGTCGAGAGCCGTTGCATTTTTTGGTAAGATAATACCCTGACCGGCAGGCGTGAAGACCATAATATCGTCGTTATAGAAAGAGGAGGTGACGCCCTCCATAAACTGAATACCATTTACCGCCACATCGGTACGGAGGATAGCCTTGAGCTTCTCAAGCCACTTATGTACATTCTGCTCGGTACGCTCGGCAGCGCAACCAAGGCGTGAATTTCTTACCATTCGCTCCGAAGAGATGTGTATCTCCTCCCACACGCCCTGCTCACGCAGCAGCTTGACGTGGAAAGATTGGTAACCATTCTCCTTTGGGGCGTTGATATAGTTCGATACGCTACCAGGACGCTCCTTGAAGTAGTCGGTCAGAGCGGCATATATCTTGAGTGCATACTCCTTCTCTGAATAGTGCTCATTAGATGGGTAGATGATACGAATATAGTGGCGGCCCGGCACATGGTTAAAGTCGCACTGCTTGGCCTGCATTTTTCGCCAGATGCTATATGGGCGGCGATAGCGCACCTCGGTACGGGCCACAAGCCCCTTTGCAGCCAAAATCTCCTCCATCTTGGCGATAAATGCCTCGATGTGTGGGCGTTTCTGCTCGATATCGTTATCTACAAGCTGCTGAAGTTCGGAGTAGTCGCGTGGGCAACGGTAGCGGAATGAGAGATTCTCAAGCTCGCTCTTGACGTGATACAGACCCAATCGGTTGGCGAGAGGTGCATAGAAGTAGTCGGTCTCACCGGCAATCTTCATCTGCTTATCGGAGCGCATACTGCTCAGTGTACGCATATTGTGCAGACGGTCTGCGAGCTTTACCAGCAGGGCGTGAATATCGAAACTTACAGACTCGAGAATCTGTCGGAAGTTATCCACCTGCTTGCTGTGCTGATACTTAGCCTTCTTCTGCTTGGTTACAGCCTTGACAAGTAGAGCCACATCATCGCCAAAACGCTCACGAATCTGCTCGATTGTGTAGTCTGTATCCTCCACAACGTCGTGCAGAAAGGCTGCGATAATCGGGTTTGCACCCAGCTCCAACTCCTCGGCAATGATACGCGCTACGGCGATAGGGTGGATGATATAGGGCTCGCCACTCTTACGACGCTGCTCGGAGTGGGCATCGGCAGCAAGAAGATATGCTCGCTCTATGCGCACCATATCCTCTGCCGAAAGACGGCGGGAGATATTCTCAAACAGGGCACCTACGCTCTGGTCAATTTGGGCTTGGTAGTCAATCATACAGGTAGGTTTTTCAAATTTTGGGTAAAACCTTGTAAAAATATACTTACAAAGTTAGAAAAAAATATCGCTGATTGTTCCGCAAAAGGTCAAAAAATGGGCTTAACACTACATTTTATTGGTCATATTTTGATTTTTGGAATTAAAAATATAACTTTGTAAAGGCTAAAATAGTACGCTTATGAAAAGGATTCTCTACTTTATGCTCTCCGCACTCGGTTTTTCGGCTTGTAGCGACATCGAAAATGGCGACAAGAAGAGCGATGATTGGCAGGATATCCCTTGCATGTATGGTACTCCGACTACCGAGTTTGTCGTAAAGGGTAAGGTGACTGATAGCGCAGGCGTGCCGATTAAGGGTATTGTTATATCTTCAAAGGGTATAAACTCATTCGATGATGGCTCGGGACTAAGTGCTGTTACTGTTGATGATGGCTCTTTTGTAACCAATACGACCAAGGAGTTTGGTGTAGGCGGCACTCTTGTATTTACCGATACAGATGGCGAGGCTAATGGTGGTGATTTTGCAACCCTTGAGGTGGATATTGCAAAACTGCCGAAGAGTCAGACCAAGGAGGGAGATGGAGCCTGGAATATGGGCGGGTATGAGGTTACTGCCGACGTGAAACTTGAGAAGAAGTAGTGATGAAAAGATTTGGCTATTATCTTATATCGTTATTCGGGTTTGGTGCTGCTTCGTGCGTATGTGCGTATGGAACACCAACGACTGACTATACTGTAAAGGGTAAGGTTGCCGATAGCGAGGGTATGCCAATCAAGGGTATTGTTGTATCGTCAAGGAGTGCTTGGTCTGATGAAACTTCGGGTGTTGAAGTTGCAGTGACAGGTGAGGATGGCTCATTCAGAACAAAGACACTGAGCGATAATATACATGGTGATATTATTGTTTTTACCGATACTGACGGCGAGGCAAATGGTGGTGACTTTGCTACTATTGAGGTTGATATTTCTGATTTGCCACAACAGAAGATAAAAAAGGGAAAAGGTTGGTACAATGGCGAGTACGAGGTTACTGCCGATGTAAAATTGATAAAGAAGTAGTATGAGAAAGCTTTTGTATTTTCTAATTGCGATGCTCGGTTTTACCGTTGCTACATCGTGCCGAGTGGAATACGGTTGTCCGCCGATTGAGTATCAGCCGGATGTTGAGCAGGAGGAGGTCGATAAGAGTCCGGAGGAGGGCTCTTCAAATCCTGTGGGAGAATAATAGCGTATGATGAGAAAAATTTTCTGTTTCCTATTAGGCCTTTTGGGCTTTGCGGCCACATCTTGTGAGCCTGCACTCGATATGTATGGCTGTCCGACACCTGATTACAAGGAGGATGTGGAGCAGAGCGGAGATAGTACGGAGCGCATAGAACCAAATTCAGAGGATGAAAAGGGTAGATAAACTTGGACTCAGACGCCGTTTGGCGCTTGAAATATGGCGTAGTTTAGAGGGTGACAATGCAAAGAGTCACCCTCTGCGCCAACTATTTTGGGAGTGTACATTGCGTTGCAACCTCAACTGCCGCCACTGCGGTAGTGATTGCAAGAATGTTGCTACACAGAAGGATATGCCGTTAGAGGACTTCCTCGGCGTGCTCGATAATATCGCAGCGCATACCGATCCGCACAAGGTCTTTGTGATTGTTACGGGTGGCGAGCCGCTGATGCGCAGAGATTTGGAGCAGTGCGGTAGAGCGATTTATGACCGAGGTTTTCCGTGGGGTATGGTTACAAATGGTCTTGCCTTGACTCGCGCACGCTTTGACGCTCTGCTGGCTGCGGGACTTCACTCGGCAACGGTATCGCTTGACGGCTTGGAGGAGGATCACAACTATATGCGCGGCAATCCGAACAGCTTCCGCACGGCCTCTGATGCTATTGCGATGATGGCGGCGGAGAAGGATTTTGTCTTTGATGTTGTCACCTGCGTAACTCAGCGCAATATCGATAAGCTCGATACTATCAAGGAGCATCTGCTCTCGCTCGGCTGTACGCATTGGCGACTATTTACCGTCTTTCCTGTGGGGCGTGGTGCGACGGATAGCAAGTTGCAGCTCACTTCGCAGCAGATGCGACAGCTGATGGAGTATATCGCAGCAACCCGTAAGGAGGGAAGAATATCGGCACAATATGGCTGTGAAGGCTTCCTTGGTGCATACGAGGGCGAGGTGCGTGACCGATTCTTTGCCTGTCAGGCGGGAGTTACCGTAGGCTCTGTGCTTGTCGATGGCGCAATATCGGCCTGCGCGAGTATCCGTGCCGACTATCATCAGGGAAATATCTACACAGACGACTTCTGGCAGGTATGGAATACCCGCTTTGAGCAATATCGTAACCGCGAATGGATGAAGAAGGATGGCTGTGCAGATTGCAAGTTCTTCCGTTACTGCAAGGGTGGAGCGATGCACCTGCGTGATGGAGAGGGTAAGTTGCTGTTATGCCATATTGAGAAATTGGCTCACGGAGAGTAGTCGGGAGCTAAAAAAGTGTATCTTTGCAAAAAATATTCGTTATGACTAAGATAAAAGGTAGAACAGAGATTGCCGAGTTGGGCGAGTTTGGACTTATTGACTATCTGACAGAGCCATTTACGCCGAAGTGTAAGACTACAATCAAGGGCGTGGGTGACGATGCCGCTGTCATTGAGGCGTCGAAGAGTACCGCTATGCTCGTATCAACCGATACTATGGTGGAGGGTATAGACTTCGACCTTACATACTTCCCGCCAAAACATCTTGGATATAAGGCTGTTACAAAGGGTATTAGCGATATCGTTGCGATGAATGCCCTGCCGGAGCAGATAACTATCTCAGTGGCCGTGTCGTCGAAAATCTCGGTTGAGTTCCTCAAGGACTTCTACGCGGGCGTGGAGTTCGCTTGCCGTGAGGCGGAGGTGGATATGGTTGGCGGCGATACAAGTGCCTCGATAAATGGTCTTGTTATCAATATTACTGCCGTAGGCCGCGCAAAGAAGGAGGCGGTTGTCTATCGTAGTGGCGCGAAGGTGAATGACCTTATCTGCATTACAGGCTCGCTTGGTGCCCCATTCTTGGGTCTTAAGCTGCTGCAGCGCGAGAGTCGCGTGTTGGAGGGCGTTGTGGGCGAGAAACCGCAGTTTGAGGGCTTTGAATATCTGCTTGAACGCTATCTCAAGCCGCGTGCAAGATATGATATCGTTCGCTCGCTTGCCGAGGAGAAGGTTGTGCCGACATCTATGATTGATATCTCTGACGGCCTTGCCTCAGACCTTATGCAGATTTGCCGCTCATCGCTCTGTGGCGCGAGAATATACCTCGACCGTATGCCTATCGCGCGTCAATGCACCGCCCTGGGTGAGCAGATGCATATCGACCCCGTTACCGCAGCTCTAAATGGCGGCGAGGACTATGAGCTCCTCTTTACTCTGCCGCTTGAGATGCGCGAGAAGGTCGCCTCTATCGGCTGTATCGATATTATCGGCCATATCACCGAGCCGCAGACTGGTTGTTTCTTGGTGACGCCGGATGGGGGGGAGATAGAGTTGAGGGCTCAAGGCTTCGTGAAGGTTTTGTCGTGAAAAGGCAGCATTAGCTGCATATCCTTTAACTCCCCGAATGGGAAATACGCTTAGTATGTCCCATCCGGGGATTTTTCACGATATACACCTACTACTACCTTTTGACGATAAAACAGTGCAAAGGGGTATGTGTCGCCGAGCGTTGAAATCCCTCCCCTAAAATCAATTTTGAGGGGTGCTAATTTTTGACGATAAAACAGCATAAAAATGGGTCGTCAAATCTGACGACCCAAAGCTAATAGCTAATGGCAAACAGCCAATAGCATCTATTCTATATGCTCGATTTCGGCAGCGATGCGCTCGAAGACCTCCTCAATAGTGCCGAGGCTTGGAACGGCAACAAACTTGCCCTGTGCGCGGTAGTAGTCTGCCACTACGGCTGTCTGCTGGTTATAAATCTCGATGCGGTTGCGAATAACATCCTCAGAGGCGTCGTCTGCACGGCCTGAATCCTTGCCACGGAGAAGAATTCGCTTTACCAGCTCCTCCTCAGGAACGTCCATGTAGATCATAATATCTACACTGTCGCCCATCTTCTTGAGAATCTTGTCAAAGGCCTCTGCCTGAGCTGTTGTGCGAGGGAAACCGTCGAAGATTGTACCCTTGATACCCTTGTTCTGCTCCAGATACTGCTCTACCATACCGATAACTACGCTGTCCGGAGCAAGCTCGCCACGGCTGATATACTCCTGCATCTGCTTGCCAAGCTCAGTCTGTGACTTTATGTGTGAACGGATAATCTCTCCGGTTGAGATGTGAGAGAGTCCAAACTTCTTCTCTAAAAGCTCTGACTGTGTACCCTTACCACAACCAGGAGCACCGAATAATACTACATTAAGCATAACCTAAATCGTTGTAATTATGTGCCACAAAGTTAATCAAAAATTTTAATATTTTGATTTTTTCAGAGAAAGAAATTTGCTTGCAGAGATATTTTTCGGCTTTTATTGGACATTATCTGTTAGCGTATCTAAATAAGAAGCGATGGTATAAATCTACCATCGCTCGCTAAATTTTAATATGTGGCCTGCTTGCCCGTTCCGTGGCAGTTGAAGCATCTGCCTGAGCCGTTGCAAGATGGACAGGTGTCATTATATCCCGAATATGGGTTGTACTTATATCCGCGGCCGTTGCACGAGCGGCATCCGCCACCGCCACCGCAATATTTACAAGGCCCATCGATATAACTTCTGCCGCTGTCGTTGTTGTTATAACTACTACCGCTATTATTGTGGTTATGTCCACCACCATTGTTCATATAGACCTTGACTTTGGTTGTGCGAGAATCATACTCCTGCTTGGATATTGGTATATCATATACAACTCCATCCACTTTGATGTAAGACCAATCAAAAGCTACATACATAATGATTTTTTTGCTATCATTGCTATAAAAAGCAGTTGGTACGCCGCCCTTAAATACCCACTCTGTATCACCGGTATATTGTCTTGTAAAGCCATACGTATGACCCGCACCTGAACTATCTTGAACATATACTCCGGCTTTCCATTCGTTATTATATAGAAAGGGGTTAATACTTGCTATACCGCCTGATCTGTTTTTATAGCAAATATGTCTGTTTCCATCATTAGGCATAGTATTGGCTGCAGGGGTATAAGGCGAGTGGCTCGAGCGGCTTGTACTCTGCGAACGACTTGAACTGCTCGATGCACTCTGCCTATGTTGAGAATTTGCCTTGTTCTTCAGAGCAACAACCTCGGCAATCATCTCGTTGGCAGTCGTCTTGTTAATAGGTGTGGTATTCTGGTGGAACAATCGCAGGTAGTAGAGAGATGTATCGTAGTTTTTCTCACATCCTCGCCCTGACTTGTACATACCTCCCAATATCATACAGGCAAACCAATAGTCGTTGCTGCCCGGTGTCAAATCTTTGATACACCTCTTGTACCAGCTATGCGCCTTTTGGAACTGCTCTGTGTTGTTGTAGCTATCGGCAAGTCTGCGGTATGCAGGGCTGTGCTTGCCCTCTGCAGCATGGAGTAACCACGGAATAGCCTGCTGATAGTTATTCTTGTCATAGAGCTCTTTACCCTTATTGTAACACTCTGCAAAGGTGTATGCCGATACATTTGGATGCTCCTGAAGGTATGATATGTGCGAATAGAGGCTTTCTGACTGAGAATTATAAATTGGGAGTTTGTTTGCTGCAGTAAGATACTCCTCGCGACGTATGCGGTTGGGGTTGTTAATCTTCTCCTGTACGCTACGCATAATATCTCCTCGGCGCATAAAGTGTGGGAGGATAGCCTTTTTGAAGTTGCTCTTTATTGCAGTGGATGCGTTTTTGTACTTCTTAGGGTTTGTTAGTCGTGTTCCGCACTGGTCGTAGATGGTGTAGTAATCATTAGAAATGGCAACCACGACGCCCAAAGTTTCGAGTAAATCTTTTTTGTATAGTTTTGGAAGATCTGTCTTATCAAGTTTGCAACTATATTTGATATTGTTGAGGCTGAAGAAAGAGATACGTTCGTAGTTGCACGGCACAAGCACCTTTCCTAAAGAGTTTATTACTCCGCTATTGTATGTTGTGTAGTGGGAGTTACGAAATGCGATTGCTCCCGAAGGCAATACGGAGAAATTGCCATATAGGTTGCCGCTTATAACCTCGTTGTGGATTGTTACTAATCGGTATCCAACCTTCTCAGCCTGTTTGGTGGCGAAGAGGTAGAAACGGTCGTTGCCTTTATCTATAGGCAGAGGATTTACATATTTGCCTGCAAAGAGTTCTTTCCCGACACAATTTATAGCCTTGCCAAATTGGATGCCCTGCCAAATCTTGCAATCTACGAGGACAAATTGGTCGTACAACTGTGGCTCAGAGCGATAACTGGTGGTAGTTGCCATATAACCCTTGCGGTCAAAGATAAAGTACTCCTTGCCAAACTGAGCATAACTCATATATTGGTTTGGCTCAAAATCATCGACATAGTCTAAAATATTGGGTATTATGCAGTTGCCAGAGTTATCTTTAAGACCCCATTTGCTATCTTTTATCGTGCGGTCTATAGCGGGTAGTTTTGGACGTGCGTATGGTTGCGCTGCAACCGATATGGTGGTACAGAGGGCTAAGATAAGTAAAATGCTCTTTCTCATTTTGGATTAGTTGTGAATATAAATGGACTCTTCTTATGCGTTCAAATGCTATGTTTATACCTGCTTGATTTAATATGTGGCCTGCTTGCCTGTTCCTCGGCAGTTGAAGCATCTGCCAGAGCCGTTGCAAGATGGACAGGTGTCATTATGTCCCGAATATGGGTTGTACTTATATCCGCGGCCGTTGCATGAGCGGCATCCGCCACCGCCACCGCAATATTTACAAGGACCATCGATATAACTTCTGCCGCTGTCGTTGTTGTTATAACTACTGCCGCCGCTGTTGTTATTGTATCCGCCACCAATATTGCCCTGAACTTTTGGGTCTAACTCTTTGAATTTCTCTCGTGTTATAGGGATGTCAAAGCGGAGATTGTCTATCTGAATGTAAGACCAATCGTTGGCGATATAGAGGGTCGAATTGACCTGATAGCCAAAATTGCTATACTCCTTAAATATCCACCTCTTGCCATCGTGGTCAAGCTTCTTATAGTCGTGCAGACCACCGCCCATAGCTCCATAGGTGTTGTAGTAGACTGATGCGCGCCAAAAGCCGTCATTGTTACCTCTAAAAAACGAGGTGCGAATAGAGGCGATATGACCTTGGCTGTTCATATAGTATGTGTCCCTATTTAAGTTGTCGGGCATAGTCCCGGCTGCGGGCGTGAGATTGGAGTTGTGGTTGTTATTGTTATTGTTATTGTTATT
>JAFQFV010000019.1 GCA_017398555.1 Alistipes sp. | reverse complement strand
GCACAGAAAGCGCATAGCCACATAGCTATACAAGGAATGAGTGTTGTCGTTATCCTCGTCTTGTTTGAAACTGTCAGATTTCTCGTTAAGGATAAAAGCGAAAACACTTTCATCTAATATGTAACGCCGTGGGTATAATTCCCATGACACTACAAAATTAGTAAAATTTTCGCAATTGACAACACTCTTTTGGGGTCTTTGTTCGGGTAAGATACAAGAATTCGCCTCTCACAACTTAGTGGGAGGCGAATTCTTGAAAGTATATTTATTTATTATTACTTAATTTAGACTACATAGAAGCCTACATGAGAAAAGTAGAATCTTCGTAAATAAAGATTTAGACTATTTTTGCTCGGACAATCAGTCCGCAACTAAACAACTTAACACTTTACAAATCAAATGCTTCTTAAATACTGCGTTGGCAGCATTTGATAGAGGGTCTAACGCAATGTCATCCCATTTCTATTTAGAAGGAGAGCTTTGCTCCGACAAATATTGTTCGAGGAAGCGATGGACCGTAGATGTATCCGGCATCGCGGTCTGGGCCCTTGTCGAAGTCCTTCTGGTATGCGTTGAAGATGTTCTTCACACCTCCGTTAATCTGAAGGCCGATTGAGCGGTAGATTTTGAAATCGTAGCTCAACTTAAGGCCCATATCGAAGAATGGGTTTGTCAGCACTGCCACATCCGTCTCAACATAACCTGCAAAGTGCTGCACAAGCATACGGCCTGTGTAGTTACCTGTGAGTGAGATATCGAAGCGGCGAACAGGTGTTACCGTTGCAGTAACGTATGCGTAGCTGTCAGGGCTGCGGAACATACGGCTCTCGGCAGGCACGCTCTCATCCTCGCTCCACTTCTCAGGCTCCTTGTAGCGGCTGCGCTGGAGTGTTCCACCAATCTGGAACTGCAACCAAGGGTTGAATGCGAGACGAGCCTCGAGGTTGATACCCATAACGGTTGCACCCGAACCGTTGCGGCGCTCCAGAACCTTTGCAGTGCCATCGTCTGACATCTCACCGGTATCCTCAAGGGTAAATACATCCTTGAGAATTGTGTAGAAGCCCTCAACCATCACATTGCCCTGCACGCCATTGTTAAAGGTGTGGTACATATCTGCAGAGACGCTGAATGTGTGGCTGCGCTCCTCCTTCAGGTCATCTGCAAGACGAATACGGGTACGCTCGCCACCAACGATAGTGATGTGCAAATCCTCGTCAAATGCCTGTGGCGCACGGAAACCTGATGAATATACGGCGCGGATATTGATATTCTCGGTAGGGTTGTAGCGGAAGTTCACACGTGGCGAGAAGATGACGTGGTCGATAAGGTTGTGCTTGTCCGCACGACCACCAATCAAAAAGCCCCAAGTCTCGTTCTTCCACTCATTCTGAAGATATGCGCTGTAGATGTGAATTGTCTGGTTTGTAGGCAGATAACCCTCACCCAGTGGGGTGTCTTTCATCATATCGAGGTTGTACTCGGCACCTACAGTAAGCTCGGCAGGCAGGAAGAGACACTTGCGCATGCGATACATATATTGAACACCTCCAACGGCTGTAAACCCGTGGGTATATCCGTAGGCATTAGGGTCCATATAGCTGCCGTAGTAGCTGTCACGCTTAACATCCTGTGCTGAAGCATATACGCTGTAACGGTGGCGTGTATCGGCTGTTGTACCCTCGAAGGTAATGCCTCCGCTGTTGATGATGTGGTCGGTAGTCTCGGCTACATAAGCCTGATGCGGTGGCACGCCGAGCTGGTCACCACCACGGCGATACTCCTTTGTGGCGTGATACTCAAGCGAGAGCTTGCTGTATGCGCTTGTCTTGATATATCCGCGAGCGCCGATAGTCTGACCGTCAATCTCACCAATCTCAACAAAACCATCGCCGTTGTGGTCATAGCCGTCACGACGACGATTCTGACCATAAATCATCAGACCCGCCTTGTTGTTGGCAGTTACAAGTGAGGCGTTGAAAGTTGAGTTGTTGTCTAACGCTCCGGTGCAACCGATAGAGGAGAGGGTGTGGGTAAATGAGCCTGAGTTGTAGAGCGGCTCCTTTGTGATGATGTTTACGGTTCCACCGATAGCAGAGGCTCCGTAAAGTGCTGAGCCACCACCTCTTACCACCTCGATACGCTCAATCATATTTGCCGGCAGGTGCTCTAATCCATAGACACCCGCAAGGGCAGAGAATACAGGGCGTGAGTCGATAAGAATCTGTGAATAGTGACCATCAAGACCATTGAGGCGCACCTGTGTAAAGCCGCAATTTTGGCAGTTGTTCTCCACGCGAACACCCGACTGAAAACTAAGACCTTCGGCAACGGTTGGAGAGGTTGTTACATCAAAAAGTCGCTGGTCGAGCACACTTACGAGTGATGGAGCCTCGCGGCGTGTAGTGACATTACGGTTTGCCGAAACCACCACGGCATCGAGTGATACCTGCTGCTCGGTCAGAGCGAAGTCGAGTTCGATAGGCTCGCCGCTGTTTACCTTAAGTGTGCGTGTTATGGTGTTGTAGCCGAGGGCTGAAACTTCGATAGTAAACTCCACATCCTCAGGTACATCGTTGAGGATATAGTGGCCTGTAGAGTCGGTTGAGGTACCGATAGTTGTACCTACGACAGTTACGGTGATATGTGGGAGCATCTCTCCCGTTTTTGAATCAGATACGTGGCCGAATACGTGAGTTTCGTAGTCTGACGCATATATGTTGCCGACAAAGCACAATGCCGACAAAAGAAGTGCAAAAAATCTCTTCATTTGGTAAAATTGTTGGTTATAAATTGTGATAAAATGGGTGCAATGAGGGCCTAATGAGGGCTCTCAAGACACCTAAATTTGAATTTATAACACAACAGGGGGTGCACGCAGCGAGAAGAATCGAATCTCCTCGTTTGTGCGAACGATAGGCTGAATTGTAACAAAGACAGCGAGTAGAATTGTGCAAACAAAGACAGCCTGAGTATGCTCAATAATGAATAAAAGCAGGTTGAAATGACATATCGGACAGTTGTCGCTAATACCATTTGGTGTCGCAGACTCAGTCTTCATTAATGCTCCATAATAGACCTCAGAGTGGGTATGGAGCGCCTTCCCCGTATATGCAACGCCAACTACTGCGAGCATTACCCACAGAATCAGATGTCTTATTTGGCGGCTAATATTCATTTTACGGCGCAAAGGTATAAATAAAAATTAACAATTAGAAAATAATTCTCATTTTTAGCCATTAAATATTGAAGATTTACTATCTTTGCACTTGTATATGCTTATAACTATTTTAGAGATATTGTTGCGAGGTTTCGCAGTTGGTGTAGCGGCGTCGATTACGGTTGGCCCTGTGGCTGTGTTGTGTATCCAGCGCACGCTCAGCAAGACTACCAAGGCGGGTATTCTCTCCGGCTTGGGTGTGGCTTGTGCCGATACGTTGATGGCGATTATTGCCTACTTTTTCTATGCGATGATGCAGGCGCAGATTGAGAAGTATAGCCATATTCTGAGCCTTGTCGGTGGTATATTTGTCGTCATTGTCGGCGTCTATATCTTCTTCCAAAACCCTGTGCCGCAGATTCGTCGCAATCGCGCGGGCAATACTACGCTGTGGAAGGATTTTGCCTCTATGTTCGGCTTTACAATCGCCAACTTTGTGGTGGTTATCCCATATATCCTCGCCTTCTTTGCGATGTTCGGCGTGGGAACGGCTGCCGAGGGTAAGGATGTGGCATCTGTCCTTACGGGAGTATTTATTATCCTCGGCTTTTTGGGTGGCGCGAGTGCGTGGTGGACAGGTCTGACCTCTGTCATCAGCCTCTTCCGTCGCCGTTTCCGCCCACGACACCTACTTACGATAAATCATGTGGCAGGCATTATTGTAGGCCTGCTGGGAATATATACTATTCTGTCCACATTTATTTCGAGAATTGATGTTTAATAAGAAGAAAAAGATAGTCATTGCCATCGACGGTTTCTCGTCTTGTGGCAAGAGTACGTTTGCAAAAGCTATTGCAGCCCGCTTGGGCTATATTTTTATCGATACCGGCGCTATGTACCGCTCGGTGACCCTCTATGCCCTTGAGCACGGAGCTATTCAGAACGGCATTGTCGATGAGGATGCTCTGGTGGCTCTGCTTGATGATATTACAATCACCTTCCGCTTCAATCCGATGCGTGGTGCGAGCGATATCTATGTCAATGGCGATTTGGTTGAGGGTAAGATTCGCACTATCGAGATTAGTAACCTTGTAAGCCCTGTAAGCTCTATTGGTAAGGTGCGAGAGAAGCTCGTTGCCATGCAGCAGCAGATGGGTGCTTCGCGCGGCGTGGTTATGGATGGTCGAGATATCGGCACGGTGGTCTTTCCGGATGCTGAGCTGAAGATATTTATGACTGCCGACCCGAAGGTACGTGCCGAGCGCCGTTATGCCGAGCTTACGGCTAAGGGTGATAAGGTGTCGTTTGACGAGATTCTTGAGAATGTCGTATCGCGTGACCATGCCGATATGAACCGCGCAATCTCTCCACTTCGTCAGGCAGAGGATGCTATTGTGCTGGATAACAGCCATATGACCGTCGAGCAGCAGATGGAGTGGTTTGATAATCAGTATCGCAGAGTAATCGACAATCTGTAGTATGAGGGTAGTCATTGATGACAAATCGGGCTTCTGCGCCGGCGTTGTCAGGGCAATCTCGGAGGCTGAGCGTGCTCTGGAGCAGGGTGGCGCGGTCTTCTGCTTGGGCGATATTGTCCACAACCGCGTCGAGGTGCAGCGTCTGGAGTCATTGGGCCTTAAGACTATAGAGCATAGCGACCTTGCACGATTGTCAGACTGCCGCGTGCTTATCCGCGCACATGGCGAGCCCCCTGCAACATATAGAGTTGCCGCCGAGCACAATTTGGAGATTATAGATGCCACTTGCCCCGTTGTGGCGGCACTGCAACGCAGGGTAAAGCGTGCGTATGAGCAGATGCAGAGCTGTGGTGGTACGGTGGTAATCCTCGGTAAGCGAGGCCACGCAGAGGTTGTGGGACTTACGGGTCAGGTTGCCGAGCAGGCTGTGGTGGTGGAGAGTGAGCAGGATTTGGAGCAGATAGATTTTTCACATCCGATATACTTCCTCTCGCAGACTACGCAGTCGGTGACGCTCTTTAACAGAATTTGTGATGTTATGCGCAGCCGCCTTGCAGATAGCAGTATGCTTACGGTCGATGATACTATCTGTCGCAGAGTCTCGTCGCGTGAGGAGCATCTGAGGGCATTTGCCCGCAGTGTGGATGTGGTAATCTTTGTCTGCGGTCGTAAGTCGAGCAATGGCAAGGTGCTCTTTCAGATGTGTTGTGAGGAGAATAGCCGTTCCTACAATATCGAGGAGGCGGCAGAGATGGATTCTCGCTGGTTTGAGGGTGCAGAGAGTGTAGGTGTCTGCGGTGCAACATCTACTCCGCTGTGGTTAATGGAAAATGTAGCAAAAGAGATAGAGAAACTATGAAACGTTATTTACTTCGCAGTCTAAAATATTTTTTGACGCTTTGCGTTCTTTTTGTGGCACTGATTTGGATAAAAATCGCCTACGAGCAGTTGCCGCTCACTATGTGGCAGATGTTGCAGCTCTACTTCTCGGCGTGGAATGGCTGGGCTATGGCTGTGATGATTGTGGCTATGTCGGCGACATACCCATACTTCGGCTTTGTCCGCCGCTCGGTTGTGGCAGATATTGTTGCCGATAGGGAGCAGATAGAGGCGGCGCTTGCAACCTCGGGCCTTGTGCTTGTAGGGGCAAAGGAGGGCGTGCTCTACTTCCGTGCAACAGGCTTGCAGCGACTCACACTGCTTTTAGAGGATGAGGTTGTTGTGGAGCAGCAGGGTGATGAGGTGGTCGTTTCGGGTCATCGTCGCACGGTGGTTCGTGCCGTAATCAGGCTGGAGGGTTATTTGGTTAATAAGAGAAGAGGTAATGAGTAGAAGAGTTTTCTATACATTTGTCGGGCTTGTCGCTGTGGCGGGGCTCACTATTTTCGGCGTGAAGAACGACTTCGGGCTGGGTCGCAATATGGAGATGATGGTCAATCTGATGCGTGTTGTGGGCACAGAGTATGTCGATACCCTCTCTGCCGATAAGATTATGCGCTATGGTGCCGATGGTATTATGCGAAACCTCGACCCATATTGCACCTTCCTCTCGGAGGAGGAGATGAAGGACTTTCGCACCCTTACTACCGGTAAATATGGCGGTATAGGCTCTGTTATCCGTCAGGATAGTAGCGCAGTCCGCATTGCTGAGCCTTATAGAGGCTCTCCGGCAGATATGGCGGGACTTAAGATAGGTGATAAGATTGTGGCTATCGACGGCAAGAGCGTTGCAGGGATGAAGACCGACCAGGTCAGCTCTATGCTGCGTGGCGAGCCGAATACAACAGTTAAGGTTGCCGTAGAGCGCCTTGTTGATGGCAAGGTTGTCACCCATAAGATTCGCCGTCAGCGCATCTCTATTCCGAGTGTCGGCTATGCAGATTATGTCGCTCCGGGCGTGGGCTATATCCTCCACTCGGACTTTACCGACGACTGCTATACCGAGATGCGTGCAGCCATTGAGCGCCTGCAGGCAAAGGGGGAGCTGAAGGGGCTTATCCTCGACTATCGCACCAATGGCGGTGGCGTGCTGCAGAGCGCAGTAAAGGTGCTCTCGCTATTTGTGCCGAAGGGTACGCAGGTGGTTGAGATGAAGGGTCGCGTGGCGGCCGAGAACAAGAGGTTTGTCACAGAGTTCGAGCCGATGTTGCCCGACCTGCCACTTGTTGTGCTCATTGGCGAAAATAGCGCCTCGGCTGCCGAGATTGTCTCGGGAGCGTTGCAGGACCTTGACCGTGCGGTGCTGCTGGGTAGCCGTAGCTACGGTAAGGGACTTGTGCAATCGACCCTGCCGTTGGGTTATGAGAGTTATGCCAAGATTACAACAGCCAAGTACTACATCCCGTCAGGGCGTTGTATTCAGGCTGTTCGTTACTCGACAGATGGCAAGGCGGAGAGTGTGCCTGACTCGCTGATTACGGAGTTTGCCACCGCTGCGGGTCGCAAGGTCTATGATGGCGGCGGAATTATGCCGGATAAGAAGATTGCGCCTGAGTATGTCAGCTCATTTGCCGTTACCCTCTACCTTATGGGGCTTATGGATGACTTTGGCGACGAGTACTACCGCAACCATCCGAATATTACGATAGATCCGCAGACATTCTCGATTACGGATGAGGATTATGCCCGCTTTGAGAGGATTGTCGAGGCGAAGGAGATTCCGTATAAGTCCGAGTCGCGCCGAGCAGTCGAGAAACTGCGTAAGGCTTTAGAGAAAGAGCGCTATGCTGCAAGCGAGATTTCGGAGGCTATGGCTGTGATTGAGAAGGGGCTGAAGGATGATAAGATGAGTAACCTCCAGACCTATAAGAGTGAGATTATCCGTACGATAAATTCAGATATTGTTCTCCGCTATTGCTATGCCGAGGGTCGTACGGCAAATAGTTTGAAGCACGATAAGGGTATCGCGGCGGCAGTTGAGATGCTCTCTGATAGCAAGGAGATGTCGAGAATTTTGCGCGAGCAGAACACCGCGCGTAAGTAGTTTTAAGATATGGGCAGGGTGCGTAAAGGATTGACAAAGAGTGGTCGCGTGGTACTTCTTGTGCTGGGCGCTGTGATTGTCTTTGCCTCTCTGCTTATCACATATCAGATGGCCGAGACGCTCAATGTCAAGGAGCGTCACGATGTTGAGCTGTGGGCAGCAGCTATGGAGAGGGTCAATCGTGAGGCGATGGGTGACTATATGTCCGACCCGCTCGTCTCCTCGATTATCAACAACCGTAATAATATACCTTTTATTATTACAGACGAGAAGTTGCGCGTTGTCTCCTACCACCTCATCCCCGAGCATATTATAAAGGATACCGAGGCACTGCACCGCACCCTTGATAGAATGGCGAGCCATAATACGCCGATTGTTGTGCGCTTTTGGTGGACGGCAGAGCATAACCATATCATCTTCTATGGCCGTAGTGCTACGCTGATGATGCTCTACTTCTTCCCATTTGCGCAGATGATAGTAATTATCGCCTTTGTCATTATGCTCTTTGTCGCCTTCCGCTCCTCGAAGCAGGATGAGCAGAATAGAGTGTGGATAGGCCTTGCCAAGGAGACGGCACACCAGCTGGGAACTCCGACCTCTTCACTTTTGGGTTGGATTGAGTACCTGCGAGACCAAAATATCGACCCTATGGCGGTCGAGGAGATGGAGAAGGATCTTGCACATCTGAAGAAGATTGTCGATCGCTTCTCGAAAATCGGCTCCGATACTCCGCTGGAGATTGCCAATGTCAATGAGGTTGTGGGCGACTGCGTTATGTACTTCCGCAAGCGTATTCCGCGTAATGTCACCCTCGACTATAACGGCCTTGCCAGCCAGCCTGTGCAGGCGATGCTCAACCGCGCACTCTTTGAGTGGGTTATCGAGAATCTGCTGAAAAATTCACTTGATGCCCTGCAGGGTCACGGAGCAATATCGGTAAAGATTGACTCCACCGAGAGCCATATCACAATCGATGTGAGCGATACGGGTAAGGGTATTGCCAAGTCAAATTGGAAGAATATCTTTGAGCCGGGCTTTACCACCAAGACCAGAGGCTGGGGTCTGGGGCTCTCACTTTCACGCCGAATAGTCGAGGAGTATCACCGCGGAAAGATTGCCGTTGTGGACTCTGTTATCGGCAAGGGAACAACTATTCGTGTAACACTAAAACGCGCCTTTGAGTAGTATGCCACTTCGAGTATTGGACCATAATATCACAGCCGAGCAGGCTTTTGGTGGCTCTACGGCTGTCGTTGAGGCAGTTGTTGAGGGCGGGGGCGTCGATGCCTCTATCTTCGGAGCCCCTTTTCAGGTTGCTACGCTGCTGATAGGGCTTGTCTATACCTTTTTCATTGTGCGCTATTGGGATTTTCTGCGCTACTTCCTTGTTAGCACCGTCGGTTTCCGTATGCCAAATAGGGATAAGGCGCATATCAATCCTGCCGAGCAGCGCAATATCGAGGTGGTGATGATTATCCTCGGCGTGCTTATGTTCGCCCTCTCGGCCGTTCGCCTCTGCGGAGAGTGGTATCCGCACCTGCTTGAGGGTATTGAGGGTAGCCATGTGATATGGATTGTAGGCGGCGTGACAGCGGTGGCTCTCTCTGTAACCATAGCCTTTCAATATGGTATGACAATGCTTATCTCGGCAGTCTGTGACCGTATAGATATAGGTAGCGGTATCGTTGGCACAAAACTACTCTATATGGCTGTCGGTTTTGTGACTATTATCCCATTCGGATTGCTCTTCTTGCTATCGCCACAACAGCCCGCAATAGTTGGTGCTGTCGGTGCAATTATCTGTATCTCAATAGCGACCATAATATTCATAAAAGAGAGTTTTTTGTTCTTTGTTTCACAAAAAATTTCAATTTTGCATTGGATTTTGTATCTTTGCGCCCTGGAAATTTTCCCACTATCCCTCATTCTCGCGCCAATTCTGCGTTAGAGGGCATCAGAGGGCACATTTACTGAATTTATGGCAGAGATCAAACGTATTTTAGTGTCGCAGCCAAAGCCTGCGATTATTGAGAAATCGCCCTTTTTCGAGTTGGCGAACAAGTATGAGCTTGAGGTGGATTATCGTCCGCTGATCGAGGTTCAGGGTGTCACCCCAAAGGAGTTTCGTTCACAGCGCGTAGATATCCTTGCACATACAGCAGTCATTTTTACCTCTCGCACCACTATCGATAGCTTCTTCCGCATCTGCGAGGACGCTCGTATAACAGTGCCTGAGAGTATGAAGTATATCTGCTCTACAGAGGCTATTGCCCTCTATTTGCAGAAGTATATCGTCTATCGTAAGCGTAAGATCTCGTTTGCCGATGGTACATTCACCGGTATCGTTGAGCAGGTTGTAAAGCATAAGGAGGAGAAGCTGCTGCTGGCACTTAGCGAGCCTCATAAGCCTGAGATTCCTGAGGCACTCACACGCCTTAATATCAACTATACACCGGTAATTCTTGCCCGCACCGTGGCGAGCGATATCCCTGCTGAGCAGTTGCAGAGCTACGATATGCTCCTGCTCTACTCTCCGTGGGATGTGAAGGCTATCTGTGAGAAACTGCCTGTCGAGAAGATGCCTGTTATCAGCACCTTCGGTGAGGGTACTCTCCGCCTTGCCTCTACAAACCACCTGCCTGTAAAGGTATCTGCACCAAGCCCTGTAGCACCATCACTTGCAAAGGCTGTGGATATCTATATCGCCGACGTGCTTGCCGGTAAGGAGGTTCACGATGTCGAGTTTGCTGAGAATGAGCAGAACGAGGAGTTCCTCCGTACCCAGCAGTCAAAACTCGCTAAGAAGAGTCGTACCCGTAAGAAGTAGAGTATGAACAGCTTGACAAAACCGGAACGATTGTGCTCCTACGGCGCAATTCGCAGACTCTTTAAGGAGGGTCAGAGCGGTTTTGTCTATCCGTTCCGCTATATGTTTTATGTAGAGGATGCTGCCCAACCCGAGGCGGCCATCCTCTTCTCTACTCCTAAGAAGTTCCATAAGCGCGCCAATAAACGCAACACCATCCGTCGCCGTATGCGCGAGATCTATCGCCTCAATAAGCAACTGCTTGTTGAACCCCTCGGTAATCGCCGCATAGAACTTGCACTTATCTACTCAAGCAAAACTCTTCACGACTATAAAACTATCGAACATGCACTCCGAAAGAGCCTTGAGCAGATTGTGGCAAGCCTTTAAGCGCCTGCTCGCACTGCCTCTTATCGGGCTTGTGCGCCTCTACCAAATCTGTATATCACCCCTCAAACCACCCACCTGTCGCTTCACCCCGACCTGCTCGCAGTATGCCCTCCAAGCCCTGCGTAAGTATGGCCCTATCAAGGGGAGTTGGCTCACTATCAAGCGTATTGCACGATGTCATCCGTGGGGTGGGAGTGGGTATGACCCCGTTCCATAGCATTTGTTGTGAAAATGTGTCATATATGGCACATCCCTAAAAACCCAGCAATGGCTGTACGTTTTAGTACTATCCATCGCTGGGCTTTTTACGCGATGCACCATCTCTAACACATTTTGACAACAAATGCGTGCAGAGATTAAGCGGAGTGCAAACTCTGATTTGCCAAAAGCCAACGGCTTTTATTTGTATCAGCAATCGTTTTCGGATTGAGCGAAGTGCAAAACTTTGGTTTTGATTTTTTTCGAGAATAACCGCTATCCGCAAGGATAGTAAAAATGAAAAAAGCACTCACTCAAGCTTGCTTGAAAGTGAAGTGCTATTTTTGTTTTTCTATTGTCGCAGACAACGTTATTCTCGCAACAGATACTACCAAAACGAAGTTTTGGCGAAAGTTTTTCGGGCGCCTTTTTTCAAAAAGGTGCGG
>JAFQFV010000018.1 GCA_017398555.1 Alistipes sp. | reverse complement strand
TTTTTTGCGAAAAAAATTTACCGAGGAGATGCTCGGTAAATTTTGGCTCTTAGTTTGGGCGGATGTACATCACCCAATTTTCAAAGTCGAAGATAACATCAAAGCGGGCAAATAACGCATTACCCACAAGGCCGTCGTAGCGACTATCGGCCATAGCTCCCCGCTCATTCTCCGAGCAAGAGATACGTATATCCTTCATAGCCTTACCTGCGATGCAAATCTGTTGTGCAGTTACATAGCTCTCTGTGCGCGAGCCACCAACACCACCCACCTCAACGGTTGCACTACAAGCATCGGCAAGGTGTCCGCCACTCTTTAGACGCGCAGTCGTTGCACTACCAAGCGCCAACTCATTAGGCATACCCGTATCCATAAGGAAGTTGCCTGTAAGGGTATATCCATCGGCAAATGTAACCGATAGCGGAATGATAATTCGGTCTTTATCCCTCAGCCAAGAGCACTGCACAGCGGTATAGTCCTCTGCAATCTTCTCCTCCGGCTTTAAGAGACGTATATAACCGTCAGCATAGTTGAACTCCACGCGCTTACCCTGCATAAATGGCAGACCAAACAGGCCATCTGCACCATCGCCGACAATCTTACGAAGATTCATCACTATCGCCATCTGCTCTGTATGCGATAGCTCACCAACGCGATAACTCCAACTGCTTGCATCAAGAGTTGTCAGCTGAAAACCATCCCCCGCACCCGAGAGCATCGCTCTGCGCAGGTTGTTGTTCTTGCCAAAGTTTGTTGCATAGAAGGTAGAGTCTAACAACAGATTGGTTGCACCCGTGTCGAAAATCATACGCGCAGGTATCGAATCCCTGAGCATCATATCAAAGTATAGATGGCGCTCATACTCCATCTTTATAGCCCCCGCAGGCAGCTGTGGCTCCGCCTGCGCCACCTTCTTCTGATTTGCATTTGAGCAAGCTGTCGCCACAAACAGAATTGCCACAGCCCAATGTATCAAGTTTCTCATAGTATCGCCGTTTTACTTATAACTCTTTACCACTACTCCGCCTAAACCATCTGTCTTGGCATCATCCAAGATGAAGTTTACAGGTAGCATATACTTAACCTCTACCCTCTTACCCTCTCGGACAAATGGCTTCCAATCAGGCGCCTTTGCAAGCACTCGGCGAACCTCATTTGCAAAGAGTTCATTGTCTGACTTTACAATCTTTACATCCGTCACCTTGCCGTCAATATCTATCGTTAAGGATGCTACCACCGAGCCAGAGAGTCCCTGCTCTCGAGCCACTGCCGGATATTGTACATTCATCAAAACCCAACGATAGAAGTCCTGATAGTCGTTAATCTCAACACTCTCTTCGACCACATTGCTCTGCGGAACATCCTGAGCCACAGCCTGTTTTGTTGTAAACGAGAAGAGCGTAAAGAGTATGCCTACAACCGGAATAACTGCTATTTTACGTAGCAGAGCGTATCTGCCACTGTTAGTTTTCAAAATCATCTTAAGTCGTTTTTTTGTTAATGAATTATGAAGACCATTGGCTATCTCCGGACTATAGCCAAATAGGTGCTTTAGCAGTGTGGTAACATATTGTTTTGCATCACAGCCACTACCGATAACATCACTATCTGCCTCAAACTCATGAGCCTCCACAAGTCGGCGAGAGGCTATCCACACAAAGGGATTCCACCATAGCAGAGCCTTGAAAAACTCCATAATAACCCTCTCCACCGAGTGGTGGTGTGAGATATGGCTACGTTCGTGCGCTACGATTGTCGGCAAATCGACATCGGCTGTATTGCTACCTATATATATAGTATTAAAGAGCGAAAACGAGGCGATGTTCTGCTGTGAACGAACAACAGCAATACCCTCAAATCTTGTCATCTGCCCTGCTCGGCGTATGCGAAGCACATTTACCATCTGCAGCACAAAACTACCGACACATAGAGCCACGCCAACACCATAGACCACCCACAGCAGATAGACATAATTAAATCCTGACGTAACCTCTGCCACAACCTCTGCACTCACCTCACCAACTGACACCTGTGCAAGTTCAGGGACAATCGCCGCCTCCCACACAGGGATATTTATCATTGGTATTACCGCCGAGAGCACAACCGAGAGCAGTAGAAACATACGGGCAAACAAGAAATCGACCTTGCGCTCTATCAGTAGCGAATAGAGAGCTGCCAGCACTCCACTGCAAACAATAACCTCAAGAAGATATATAACTACTTCACGCATACTATCTACCCTTTATCTGCTCAACAATCTCAAGT
The DNA here is from genome assembly GCA_017398555.1 of Alistipes sp. Classification (GTDB taxonomy): domain Bacteria; phylum Bacteroidota; class Bacteroidia; order Bacteroidales; family Rikenellaceae; genus Alistipes. The sequence goes on along the minus strand of JAFQFV010000018.1, from coordinate 51,019 downwards.
ATCTCATCCATCTCGCCGACAGATATATCCTCCTTCTCTCCGAAGAACGATACCATCTGCGACAACGAGCCATTGAAGTAACTCGCAAGCAACGACTTGGCCACGCCTGCAGCATATTCATCCTTTGCAACTGTCGGAAAATATGAGTGTGAACGCCCCTCAACATTGTGCCCCACAAAACCTTTGTTCTCCAAAATCTTGATAAAGGTTGCCACGGTTGTATATTTGGGCTTCGGCTCCGGTAATAACTCTATAATCTGAGCGACCGTCGCCTGCTCTAACTGCCAGAGAATCTGCATCACCTCCTCCTCGCCACGTGTAAGTGTCTGTAAATTACTACTCATAATAGCTATCATCTAAAAGTTTAGTACAAAACTACTACTAAAAATTTAGATATACAAAATTTTCTACTAAATTTTTAGATTAAAAAATAATTCCTCTAACAGAGTTAGAGGAAAAATATTCAATTTTTAGAGCGACCTACCTCCACATACGCCAGAGGAGTTTTTTGGCGAGCAGGCCGTAAGGTGCTATATTAAATATAAGGTGTGGATTTTCGCGGCAGGTGCTCCACCAAAGGTTGAGATATTTGCCGACCGAGCCGTGGTAGGAGAGCAGCCATAGGGCGCGATTTTGGCGGCGGCGAGCAAGGAACTTTTGCAGATGTCGGTTATTGTAACGCTCATCAAACCAGAGCATTATACTATCGAGCGAGTAGCAGAAGTCGAGCTGTTTCTGCCACTTATGGCTATGGCTGACACTTGTTGTGAGCACACGATGTACCGCTGTTACTCGGTCAATCGCCACAATTTGTTGTGTAGCCGAAAACCACAACCACATCGGAAGGTCATCAGTCAGCCACCCCTTTGTCTGAGGCTCAACCTCGGCATAGTACTCCAAAATCCGCTCCTTAAGGGCTACGGTCGTACAATTTTCGGCCGTATTGAGGCGCAACATATCCTCAAAAGATGTGTGCAGGCGACCCTCAGGGTAGATTACGCTACTGCCATCCTCCCCACGACGCTCCGAGCGGGTATAACACATCGCTGCGCCACTTTTTTCGAGCTGCTCGACCTGAATTTGCAGCTTATCCATATCCGAAAACCAATCGTCGCCATCGAGCATTGCGATATACTTACCTCGGCACGCCTCAATAGTTCGGCGATAGTTACGGTGCATACCAATATTGCTCTCTGACGCCACAACACGCACGCGGTCGGGGTACTGCTCCTCATACTTTCGGCAGATAGCAAGGGTCGAGTCTGTGCTACAATCCTCCCCCACAACCACCTCAACAGCGAATGTTGTTCGCTGACCGAGCACACTCTCTATCGCCTGTGAGATATACTTCTCGTGGTTATAGGTGGTCATACAGACCGAGACAAGCGGGGTCATAGTACGGTTAATTTAGCCAATTTTGCAAGCAGAGTCTTTGAGCCGAAGGCATCAAACTCCACAACAAGTTTATGGTCTGTGGCAAGTGCCTCGATAGTTACAATCTTACCATTTCCGAACTTCGGATGTGACACACGCTGACCTACAGAGTATGCACATGCAGCCGCTGTGGTTGTTGCTGCAGGGGTTGTTACCACCCTCTTGAGCCTATCGACATTGTATGTCGGCTGTGCCGGTTGCGGTTTTGGTGCCGGGGTTGATTGACGCGAAGTGAAGTTACCACCAGCCGCCGCACGCTTCTGCTCCTGATGGCGAACATCATACCTGCGACGCATAACGGTTATAGCATCCTCGCCCTCATCATCCATATTAAGCTCACGATTGCGACGTGTCGCACGCAAATCGAAGTCACTCTCAACATATTTTGCATCAATCTCCGTAAGGAAGCGGCTCGGAGTCGAAAAGTTCATCTGACCCCAACGGAAACGCATATCTGCACAGGAGAGTGTTGCCAACGTCTTGGCGCGAGTAAGGGCAACGTAGAACAATCGACGCTCCTCCTCAAGACCATCAACACTCTCAAGCGCCATCATCGACGGGAAGAGATTCTCCTCACAACCAACAATATATACATACTTGTACTCCAGACCCTTTGCCGAGTGCACCGTCATCAACGTAACCTTATTATTACTCTCAGGGTCCTCGTTATCCATATCGGTCATCAGCATCACATTTTGAAGCCACTCCTCAACGGTCGGCAGGTCAAACTCCTCGCGCTCCCCTGCACGAATCTCCGCCTCGGTACGCTCTGTGTACTCCTGCATCGTATTGAGCAACTCCTCAATATTGCCGATTGCCGACTGTGCCTCAGGGGTGTTCGTCGCACGATACGATGTGAGCAACCCCGAACGTGTCGCCACCTCCATACCAAAGTCGTAGATGCTCTTCTGCTCACGCTCAAGGGCTACGGTACGAATAAACGAGACAAAGTCTGTCACCTTTTTCACTATCGCCTTCTCGACACTATCTGCCGGCGGTTGCTGCACAAGGGTATCTATCGCCTCCCACATCGAGCAACTCTTTGATGTAGCGATGGCTGCAATACGCTCAACAGTCGTCTCGCCAATACCACGAGCAGGGGTGTTGATAACTCGCTTGAAGGCCTCGTCATCCTTCGGATTGATTACCAAACGGATATAACCGAGCAAATCCTTAATCTCCTTATGGTCATAGAAGGAGTTACCCTTGTAAATCTTATATGGAATACCCTTGCGACGCAGTGCATCCTCAAGGACAAGTGACTGATTATTAGTACGATAGAGCACTGCTGCATCCTGCCACTCATCGCCACCCTCACGCACGCGGTCACGAAGGTCAGTAACAACGAGTTCAGCCTCCTCACGGTCGGTATAGGCCTTGAAGATACGGATTTTCTCGCCCTGATCGCCCGCCGAGAAGCACTGCTTCTGCATCTGACGGGCATTGTGCTTGATGACCGAATTGGCAGCATCGACAATAGTCTGCGTCGAGCGGTAGTTCTGCTCGAGCTTGAATATCTGCGCCATAGGGTAGTCGCGACGGAAGTTGAGAATGTTCTCAATCTTCGCACCGCGGAACGAATAGATACTCTGCGCATCATCACCCACCACGCAGACTCTGTTGTGGAGCTGTGACAGACGGCGAACAATCAGATACTGAGCGTAGTTTGTATCCTGATACTCATCGACCAGAATATACTGAAACAGATTTTGATATGCCGCAAGTACCACTGGACAATCCCTGAGCAGAATATTTGTCTGCAGCAGCAGATCGTCAAAATCCATCGCGTTATTGTGCTTACAACGACGGCAATACTCGATGTAGATATTAGAAAACTCAGGCATCTGACGACTGCGGTCATCACCCGTAAGAGCTGCATTTGCCGCATAAGCACCAGGAGTTATAAGGCTGTTTTTTGCCGTCGAGATACGCGAATGAACGGCATTTGGTTTATATTTATCCTCATCCAGATTGCGCTCCTTGATGATGGTCTTGATAAGATTGCGCGAATCTGTGGTCTCGTAGATTGTAAACTCTCGCTTGTAGCCTATCGCCTCGGCATTGTCGCGCAAGATACGGGCAAAAATCGAGTGAAAAGTACCCATAGGGATACGACGCGAAGCCCTGCCGACCATAGCCTCGATACGCTCACGCATCTCATTTGCCGCCTTCTTGGTAAATGTCAGCGCCAGAATATTCTCAGGCTGCACACCCTGCTCCAACATATAGGCGATGCGCGAGGTGAGTACACGCGTCTTTCCCGACCCCGCACCGGCAATAATCAGCGATGGGGTAGTATAGTTTATCACCGCCTCTCTCTGAGCCGGATTAAGTCCCTCAAGTATTTTGCTCATAGTGTTACTCTCTTCTAAACTCCGAACAGGTTATGGCTGTGGCTATCGCCACGTTCAGCGACTCCGAGCCCGGGTTATCTGTCGGATATGGCGGAATATAGAGGCGGCGTGTCACGCTCTTCTCGCACTCAGGACTAATCCCCTGCCCCTCATTACCCATAACAATCACGCCGCAGCTACCCTTCTCAGCCTTATATATATTCTGTCCATCGAGGAATGTGCCGTAGATACTCACACCTCTACTTCGCTGACTCTCAAGCCATTGCGGCAAGTCTGTATAGTGAACTCTTACACGAATTATCGCCCCCATTGTCGCCTGAATAACCTTCGGGTTGAAGCAGTCGGCACTATCTGCCGAGCAGACAATATCCGTAATGCCAAACCAATCGGCAAGGCGAATTATCGTTCCCAAATTACCGGGGTTCTGCACACGGTCAAGGGCGAGCACCAAACTCTTGGCAGGCTCTGCATCGGATAGTTTATGGTGAGGAGTCTCCACAACCGCAAGGGTGCTGTTTGAACTCTTGAGCTGCGAAATTCGCTCCATATCACGCTCGGCAATCACCTCCGCACCCGCAAAGAGAGGCTTTGTGGTATATACCTTACGCACAGCAAGATGCGACGAGAGCAGCTCGGCAACCAGCTTCTCCCCCTCGGCAATAAATGCCCCCTGCTCCACTCTGCCTCGCTTATCGGCAAGAGCGCGAATAGATTGTATTTCGGCCTTTGTTATCATACGGTATATGTTTCGCCCTCCTCGGCAAGTTGTGTATTCTCAAAAATCTCCTTCGCCTCTGCCAGCAGCACCTCCGGCGACTTGTAACGCGATGAGAAGTGTCCGATAATCAGTCGCTCCGCCTCTGCCGCCACAGCTACCGCCGCTGCATCTGCCGCCGTAGAGTGACCTCGCGCCTTGGCATCCTTGGCAAACTCTTTGGTATATGTCGCCTCATGATAGAGCAGACTCACACCCTTCACCCTCTTTGCAGCCATTGCCGAACGTGATGTATCCGAGAGATATGCGTAGCTCCTCGGCTCAAAAGGCAGATAGGTCAGCTCGCTATTTTTGACCACCGTTCCATCCTCAAGCACAACATCCTCACCGCGCTTTGCCGCAACAATCTGCGCTATCGAGAGCGAATATTTCTCGATTTTGAACTTGTGAACATTCAGCTCCGGCATCTTCTCCTTGAACAGAAAGCCTGCACACGGTATCTTATGCCTAAGCGGGATAGTCCACACCTCAAGGGTGCGATTCTCGAAGATGCAGCAGTGCTTTGTCGTATCTACCTCGACCCACTCCACCTCATAAGGCAGAGCCTCATCAAAATATTTGAGATGAAACTCCAACATCTCCCCAAATGGGCGCGGCGCAAAGACCTTAAGTGGCGTCTGACGACCACACAGCCCCATTGTCGAGAGCATCGGGAATAGTCCGAAGACGTGATCTCCGTGCAGATGCGATATAAATACAGCACGCAGCTTGAGCGGATTTATTCCTCTGCGGAACATCTGCTGCTGCGTACCCTCCCCCGCATCGACCAGATAGTACTGCTCATTGACATTTACTATCTGGGCCGAAGGGTGGCTTGTAACTGTCGGCTTCGCCGAGGCTCGACCCAGGACAGTTACCTTAATCATTACTTATGTGCCTGAATAAAACGCTCTGCATCGAGTGCTGCAATACAACCCGAACCGGCAGCAACAATAGCCTGACGGTAGTGCGGATCGCAAACATCTCCTGCGGCAAAGATACCCTCACAAGAGGTCTTCGATGTACCTGCAACGGTCACGATATAACCATTCTCATCCAGCGCGAGCTTGCCTGCAACAAGCTCTGTATTTGGATGGTGACCGATAGCAAGGAAGAATCCTGAGAGCGGAATCTCATACTCCTCGCCGTCACTCTTACGCAGACGCACACCTGTTACACCATCCTCATCACCAAGCACCTCGGCTGTATTGTGCTCAAAGAGAACCTTGATGTTAGGGGTGTTGAATACACGCTCCTGCATAGCCTTTGATGCACGAAGGAATGGCTTACGAACAATCAGATAGACCTGACGGCAGAGCGATGCGAGGTATGTAGCCTCCTCACAAGCTGTATCACCACCACCGACAACAGCCACATCCTGCTTGCGGTAGAAGAAACCGTCACAAGTAGCGCAAGCACTCACGCCCATACCCTTGAACTTCTGCTCAGATGGCAGACCAAGATACTTTGCAGATGCACCTGTAGCGATGATAATAGTCTGTGCCTCAATAACATCACCATTATCAACAGTAACAACAAATGGGCGCTTTGTAGTGTCGATATTACCAACAATACCTGTGCGAACATCTGTTCCGAAGCGCTTTGCCTGACGACGAAGATCATCCATCATCGCTGTTCCGGTAATACCCTCCGGATAGCCGGGGAAGTTCTCAATCTCAGTTGTTGTTGTCAGCTGACCACCAGGCTCAATACCCTCGTAGAGCACCGGAGAGAGCGACGCGCGCGCCGCATAAATTGCAGCAGTGAAACCCGCAGGGCCACTACCGATGATAAGACATTTTACGCTTTCCATAGTATGATAAGGTATGTTCTATAAATTAGTATAAATTTTATTGTCGTTTCTTTTGGACAAAAGTAGTGATTTTTAACCGTTCGCACAACATTTACAGAATAGTTTTTACTTATGAAACTATAGAAAATAAATATTTGACAATTTCAATTTTTGTTGTACCTTTGTTGTAGCAAACAGACAATAATTCACTTAAACTTGTATAACACTATGAAAGATTTGAAGGGATCACGCACAGAGCAGAATCTGTGGACCGCATTTGCAGGCGAGAGCCAGGCTCGTAATAAGTACACCTACTTCGCATCAAAGGCTAAGAAGGAGGGTTATGTTCAGATTGCAAAGCTCTTTGAGGAGACTGCAAACAATGAGAAGGAGCACGCTAAGATTTGGTTCAAGCTCCTCAACGGTATCAGCGATACAGCAGCAAACCTCAAGGCTGCAGCTGAGGGCGAGAACTACGAGTGGACCGATATGTACGCAACCTTCGCTAAGGAGGCTCGTGAGGAGGGTTTTGTTGAGATTGCAGCACTCTTCGAGGGCGTAGCAAAGATTGAGAAGGAGCACGAGGAGCGCTACCTCAAGCTTCTGGCAAACGTTGAGGGTGGCCTTGTATTCTCACGCGAGGGCGATATGATCTGGCAGTGCTCAAACTGCGGTCACATCGTAGTTGGCAAGCAGGCTCCGGAGCTCTGCCCTATCTGTGCACACCCACAGGCATACTTCGAGATTAAGGCTGAGAACTACTAATAGTAGCCATCAACCCCAATAACAAGAGTTCGGTACAATGTGCCGAGCTCTTTTTTTTATGCGTTTCACCCGCCATTTAAGGCGACTGACCCTATTTTTTCGATAAAAATCATAGTTATTTTGTATATTTGCCTAAAATTAGGCACGATTTTTACACCTTTTAGCGTTAAACTAAAAAAAGTAAGAGTATGAAACAGTTAATATTATCACTTATCGCACCGATTTTGATGTGTGGGTGCGCCGCCTTTAACTCGGCAGTTTTGGGCGACGATTTATATACAGCGCACAACCCTTCTCAGATTAAGCAGCAGCAGATTGCAGCGGCTGCAAAGGCTCGTGCCGAGGCAGAGGCTCGACAGGCATTGTGGGAGTCGAAGCTCGCCGAGGCGAGAGTTATTGCTGCCGAGAATGAGCTGAACGGAACAACTGCAACCATTCCGTACACAAACTCCTTCGATGCAGTGCTGGCAGATGACTACCAGAGTGCTTATGCTCGTCGTATGTATGGTTTTGCTTCGCCATCCTACAAGATGCCGTCAAGCTACTACACATACCGATATACTGATGCTTATCAGTATGCAACTGCCTATGACCCTGCATTTTACAACATTATGGTCTCTGGCGATCAGGTATGGGTTGAGCCTAAGTATATAACCTCTATGTTCGGCAGTTGGGGTGCATCGGTTGTTGTCCCTACATACAGCTGGTACTACGGTTGGACAAGACCATCTTACAGTTGGTGGTACGGCTACCCACGTTACTCGTGGTACGATTGGGGCTACGGCGCCATGTACGACCCATATTGGGGTTGGAGTTGGGGCTTTGGCTGGGGTGGTTACCCTTACCATCCGGGATTTGTCCCTCCACACCATCACCACCACTACTATCCACCTCACTATGGCGGTGGCTCAAGACCACATCGTCCAAGTGTTGCTGTTCGTCCGAATAGTTCACGCCCTGGTGGCAGACCATCTTATATAAATGGTGGTGGCAGCCGCCCTTCATATCCACAGCAGGGGGTAAGCAGCAGCGGCAGAACACAGTATCGCGGAGAGAGCGGAACAGCTACAGGTAGCGGTCAGTATCGCGGAGGAAGCAGCTCTCGCGGCTCCTACAACTCATCAGGAACCCGTGTCGGCAGCTCATTTAACCAGCGCAACGACAACAACTCCTTCCGCAGCTCATCATCCTCTTCCTCAAGTTCAAGCAGAGGCAGCTACTCAGGTGGCTACTCAGGTGGTGGCAACTACTCCGGAGGCAGCCACGGTGGCGGTCAGGGCAGACGATAGTCTGGTATGGAATGTGTATAACCTCTCAAAAAGTGCAAACAGATTATGAAAAAGATAGTTTCTCTATTTTGCTCGGTGCTACTACTCTGTGGCGCAGCAAAGGCTCAAGGTTTTGATTCGGGCGGTCTTATTATCGACCCGAGCGCAATAAACTCGTTCGATATGTTCAACACATCGACCACCCAATTCAGCTATGGCACTGCCCGCTCGGCAGCCCTTGCAGGTGCTATGACATCTCTCGGCGCTGATGCCTCGTGTATGAGCATCAACCCTGCCGGCCTGGGTATGTATCGCAGCAACGAGATTACCGCTACCCCGATGATGACCTTTGCCCGCGCAACAAATAATGGCGTTGCAGGTTTTGAGGGTAATGCCAAGAATCGCTTTGCGATAGGCAACTTCGGTATGGTGGCAAAGCTCCGCGAGAGTTCTACAGGCGTTACAGCTATAAATATGGGTCTTGCCTATAACCGCCTTGCCGACTTTAACTATAAGTACTCCTTTGCAACAAACGGCACTGCGGGTAACGCCTCTATTGCTGACGTCTTTGCAGGTCAGCTCGCTGCGGGAGGTATCACATCCGAGCAGCTCAAGGGCAGTTATGATAGCTCCGGCGCGTTTATGTGGGGCAACTACGACCCTACATATTGGGGAGCAATTCTCGGCTACAAGACCGGCCTTGTCTATGATAAGGATGGCGTTTGGGGTCGTGATATGATTGCCGATAATGCCGCTGTAGATAGCTTTACCACCGTTGAGAGCAAGGGCTCGGCAGGCGAGTGGGTCTGGTCGCTCGGTATGAATTTCAATAGCAAATTCTACCTCGGCTTTTCGCTCGGCATATCAACCATCAACCGCGAGCAGCATACATACTACGGCGAGGGCTACCACTACTCGGCGGAGCCGTCGCTGAACTATCGCGCAGACTATTTTAACTACGACCAGGTGTCGAAGATGAAGGGTACAGGTATCAACTTCAAGCTCGGTGCTATCTATCGCCCTATCGAGGCTCTGAGAATTGGCGTTGCCTTCCACACACCGACCTATAACACAGTCACTTACAGTTTCCAGAGCGGTATGACTTCACAGGTTAAGGCGCTTAATAATGTGGATGATTATAAGGTCGATGCAGATGGTTTTATCAACCCTGCATTCTCTGAGAAGACCATCAAACTTATTGATGACGGTGACTATAGTTGGACATATACCACCCCTACCCGACTGATGTTCGGTGCCTCATATACCTTTGCAAAGCAGGTTGTGCTCTCGGTAGATTATGAGCGCGATTGGTACAACTCTATGCGCCTTAAGAGCTCCCCTTACGGCCCGCTCTATAAGGGCTATATCAAGGATACCTTCAAGGGCTCAAATACCGTTCGCGCGGGTGTAGAGTGGCGATTTATCCCACAGATGGCGGTGCGTATGGGTTACGGCTTGTGGAGTGGCGCACTTAATGACAAGGATGCAATCTACTCAACACCTGTGGTCTATAAGAGTCAGTATATGAGTGCCGGTTTTGGTATTGCACTCTCGGAGCACTTCTCGATTGATGCTACATACCAATACAGCACTAACAAGCTGACCCCTTATAAGAGCTTCTACGGCTATGATGACGTTGTCGATTTCGCATCACAAACCTTCCAGACATCCATTGCCCGCCACAACGCGATGCTGACCCTCTCCGTACACTTCTAATTCGCGGTATGCACAAAAAAATAGCACCCTTTTCGGGTGCTATTTTTTTGTGCAAATCTTGTGGCTATTTATAGCTGATTACATCATAGTTATCAATCTTCAAATCGGCAATAGATTGACCATTTGCAAGGATGAGCGATGTCAGAGGGTTGCCTTGCAGATAGAGGGTTGCGAGCTTTTTATTGTTGCTGCAATCCATTGTTGTAATAAGGCAATCGTTTGCCACAAGAGACTCAAGCAGAGAGAGTGTCGTTACATCAAGTGCAGTAATAGATGTATTTGCGCACGAGAGAGATGTGAGGGCTGTACAAGCAGTCGCACTTATAGCTGCTAACGTATTACCACCGCAACTAACAGATGTCAAGGCTGTGAGCTTATTGAGGTCAAGGCTGCCTGTAAGACGGTTGTTGCTACAGTCAATCTTGCGCAGGGCTGTGCAGTTATCCAGCTTGAGTTCTGAGATAAGGTTGTTCTGACAAGCAACGTATGTAAGTGCAGTATTTGCCGACAAGTCAAGCGCTGCAAGATTGTTTGTATAACACTCAAGGAAGCTCAACTTTGGCAGCTGGCTAAGGTCGAGCGATGCAATGCTGTTCTGGTGGCAACCGAGTGAAGAGAGCTTAGGCAGACCCTTGAGCGAGAGTGAGACGAGATTGTTGTTACCAACGGCTACAATCTGCAATTCAGGACAGTTCTCGAACTTCACCTCACGCAGTGAGTTGAAGAGCACATCGAAATATGCAAGCTTCGGTTTGTTGCTCATATCGAGCGATGTGAGCTTGTTTTTGTACGCCTGGAAATAGACAAGGTTATCGCAACCCTCATGCTGAATGGTCTCAATCTCGTTCATGTAGCAATATACCTGCTGCAGTGCCTTACAACCGCTGATATTGAGGCTCTTAATCTTATTGTAGCAGCAGTCGAGATACTCAAGTTTCTCCAGCCCGCTCAGGTCAAGTTCGGTGAGCAGATTGCCGTCACAATCGAGATTTACAAGGTTTACGAAGTTCTTGATGCCCTTCAGCGAGGTGATAGGCTCCTGACTTGAGTCAGAGCTCTCGTCGAGTGTCAGCACAAGGTCTGTAACGCGTGCCGCCTCCTCTGTAGAGATGGTGCCGTCGCCATTGAAGTCACACATGCTGAGCATAAGCGCCTCGAAAACAGGACACTCGAAGGTAAGTTCACCGTCCGATGTTGTACCGCCGCTCTCCACCTGCTCAATAGAGATTGTCTTCTCCTTTACCGTTGTACCTGTTGTGGCAACGACAACAATATCGCCCTTTCGGGTGCTGTTGCTTGTATTTGCAGGCGCGTAGATAGATATACCCTCATCTGTACGCTCTACCTCTGCCCAAGAGGTTGCATTGACAAAGTCCCAAGAGTCGGCATTTGTCACAACACTTACCTCAATAACACCACCCTCGGCAAGGAATGACACCTCATAGGTGCTCAGACGCAGCGAGATATTTACCGGCTGTGTCTGCTCGTCCTCAGGGCCATTGCCTGTATTACAAGATGGGGCGAAAATCAGCGCAACTGCTGCAAGAGTTGCGAGAAATATATTTTTAACTCTTTTCATAACCATTAATAAGCCTTTACACATCGTACATTATAACCATTACCCCAAGAAGCGCTGTTAATTGCGTTGTAGAGAGGGTAGTTGAAAGTGAAGCAGAATGAGAGCTCTGAGGCCTCAAGCTCTGAAGACCAAAGCTTTACGAAGCCTGTGTCATTCTGTACGCTCATCAGAGCACCAGCATCCGCAGGGTGTGCAGAGCGGTAGCCTGCAGATGGATACCAAACGCTCTGACCAGAGTCGGTTGTATTTACAAAACCCTTGTACTCGGTATGTACGCTGTTTGTGCTTAACAGACTTACCCACATAGCCTTACGAGGTACCTGATAACCTACAGGACATGGATCGTAGTTGCTCTTCTGGAATGGACGCCAGAGTGACTTGTCGGCATCATAGATGATATTATTCTTCTCGGCTCCCAAATTGTTAAGGTTGAGCCAGTCAGCCTTGTTGCTTGTAGGGTCGCCTGTGAGGAATGTCATAGGGTTTGCTGTAGCATACTCGATTGAGCCGATTGCAGCCGATGTTGCAGTTGCACTCCATGCAGCCTGAGTGTATGCGCTGTTGCATACGGTAAGGGAAGAGCTATTGCCGAAAGGCGCTGTGACATTCATCCAACCACCATTCTGCACATCACGTGCGCGCTCCTCTGTAGCATCGCCAACAAATGGATCCTTACGACCCCACTGATAGTAGAGGCCGAATGTCTCATAACCGCCAAGAGCAGTTGCATCTGTTGCACCGAGGTTACGGTCCATGCAGTAGTAGCCGTCTGTCTGACCATTGCTCTGAGGAATAATGTTGTTCTGATAGTCAAACACCTCAGGCTTGTCGGTCATCCAGATATGCCAAGACCAGACGATGTTGCCTGTGCTGTCAAATGCTGCAAGCAGTGCATTTCCCTCGTGCTCAGAGGCTGTAAAACTTACCGTACCATCTGCATAGCTGACATTTGAGATAAGGGCGTTACCCTGCTGACCATCAACCTTTGAAACCCACAGCCAATCAACCTTTGCAATGTCGTTGATAGGCGAGTTGTCAATCTTGCGAGTCTTGAATGTGTAGTCACCTGCCATGTGAACCATATAGCAGTTTGCATAGCCCAGGCGGCTGAGGTTATTACCATCGCCCTGTGCGCTCAACCACTCAACATCCTCAAGAGCAGTTACCGCATTGCGATTGATTGTGCAACCGGCAACCTCATAGCTCAATGTCTGACCATTGGTGTCAAGCATAGAGAGTGTAAAGCCCTCAGAGTAGTCATCTGCAGGGAGAACAAAGCGGAAAGTTGCACCACTCTCGATATTTACACCGGCAGAGCCGCAATCTACAATAATCTCCTTTGCTGCATCAGGATTGAGCGAAAGACGAGCAGTCTCGGTGGACATATCTACCACACCTGAACCTGCCAAACGGCGATTATTCTTACCCATCAGACTCACCTGACGAAGGGCGTGAGGGCCTGTAATCTTTACGGTTGCCACACCACCCAAGTAGTTGAGTGACAAGTTGTTGGTTGCCGACTTTGCAACGGCAGGGTTGATAGTTGCAATAGCCATATTGTAACGCTGGGTTGCAGGAATAGCGATACGCATTGACTGACCGCTCAGACCATTTGCAGATGCTGAAGAGGTCGATGCGTAGTAGATATCTGCTGTAGATACCGGGCCAAATTCACCATTTGTACTACCCTGACCTCCTGCCAAAGCTGCAGGTACGCCGTTGATGTAGAGCACTGAGTTTACATTCCAAGTGTATGGATTGCCATCAACATCGTTCTCAACAGTAGCTGTGATATATGTTGGTGCCTCAGTATCAGGTGCATAGGCAACATTTACCAACTGCACATCGCCACGCAAAACCTCGGTAGTAGAGATTGAGTATCCGCTCATAATCTCATCATTTGTACCATACGCAGTGAGTGTAAAGCCTGAATATGTCATTGCCGGAAGTACAACATCTACATCGGCAGGCAGAGTTACACCCTGACCGAGATCTACAGTGACAGAACGGCTGCCATCTGCTGCAATCTCCAGCGCAGGAGCTCCTGCAAAGTTCATATCAGCTACACCGTGACCTGCAAGAGCCGTATCAAACGAGCTGAGAACTAAGCGGGTTACCGTACCGCTACCGCTGAGTGACAGACGCAGTGTGCCGAGCAGATTCTTGAATACCAACTTTGTATTACCATTCGATGCCACCATCGGCATAATGGTAGATACGCTTGGACTCTGCACAGCAGGCAGCTCGAGTGACAGATTAGTCCCATCAATCGCGCCATTGCCAAAGTCATAAGCTGCATAGTAGTAATCTGCAGCCTCAACACCCTCGATAGAGGCTGTCGTTGTGCCATCGACCTCAATCGTGTATTTGATGTTGTTGATTACAACCTCATCTCCGGCACGCCACTGACGACCATTCTCAAGTGTCGCCAAAATAGTGACAGTTGTCTTTTCGTCAGAACCCTCAGGGCCGTTGTTACAGCCCGGACATAGCAAGAGTGCTACAGCCAAAAGGGATGAATAAAGAAATCTTTTCATAACACTAACTTCTAATTAAATGATCTATTTGGACGACAAAAATAGTCAAAATTTCAACACAACAAATGGTTTTATGCACTCTTAATGCAATTTTTTAAGCCACACAACCCCTTGTAAATTCCTTAAAAGACACTTTTAGAGCCCATATAGTACTATTGTACTATTTTTGGTTGGATGTTAAGTGATTTTTTACTATTTTTGTCGCGTAAACTTTACAACTATGGCAGATAACAAGTACGACTACGATTACGACGACGATCGTTACGATGATTATGGCGAAGCTGATGTGGATGCTGCGGTGAAAAAATCACTCCGTGGCTATCGCATTGTAATTATACTTTTGGCTGTGATTTTAGCGGGTATTTCAGCCCTCTATTTCAACATAAATCGCCAGCAGCAGCGTGACTATGAGCTGCTTAAGGTCGATAGAGACTCTATTCAGAGCGACTTGTCGCACCTGATTAACGAGTACGACAGCCTGAAGTTCACAAACGACACTATCGCTGCACGCCTTGTTGAGGCAAATGAGATGATGGAGCAGCTCAAGCGTGAGCGCCGTTGGAACTACGCCAAGATTAAGGAGTATGAGAAGGAGGTGGGTACCCTGCGTAGCGTTATGCGCAACTACCTCAAGCAGATTGACTCACTCAACAACCTCAACAAGAAGTTGGTTGCCGAGAATGTATCATACCGCAAGGAGATATCTACAGCCCGCCTGCGTGCCGATGTTGCCGAGGAGAAGGCTTCGGAGCTTGAGAATCGTGTGCGTCAGGGTGCAGTTCTGCGCACTCGCAGTATCTCTATGGCGGCACTCAACAGCAATGACAAGGAGATTTCGAGAGTCAGCAAGGCGGCTACACTGCGTGTAGATTTCGCAATTACTCCAAATGAGCTTGCCGCTCCCGGCCATCGCAAGGTATATCTGTGTATCAAGTCGCCGGATGGTTACCTGCTCACCTCCGAGAGTATGCCTACATTTGAGTATCAGGGTATGAATATCGGCTACTCGGCAGTCCGTGAGGTGGATTACCAGAATCAGGATGTTGAGGTTAGTATCTACTATCGTGGCAGTGGCTTTACAGAGGGTCAGTACTCAATCGAGCTCTATGCTGACGGTAATATGATTGGCTCCGGCACCGTATCAATGCGATAGGGTCGGAGTATTTTTGTAATTTTGTAACTATGAACTTGGACTTAGAGAAGATAGAGATATTCAAGCAACTGCTTGAGACCCCTAAAAAGGTGGTTATTCTCTCACACACTAACCCCGATGGCGATGCTATAGGCTCCTCACTTGCAATCTCCGAGGTGCTTAAGGCACATGGTCATACCGTGCATTGCATCCTGCCCAACCGCTTCCCGTACTACCTGAAGTGGATGCCAAAGAGCGATGAGCTGATTATCCACGCACAGGATAAGTTGGGGCTGTCACAGAGCGTTATTGAGGCGGCAGATGTTGTGATTTGTGCCGATATGAGCTCACTCTCCCGCCTTGAGGCGCTGACAGATATTATCGCTGCAAATACCACAGCAAAGCGTATTCTGATAGACCATCACCTCAATCCGTCGAGCGAATTTGACCTTGTCTTCTCCTCTCCGGAGTCGTCAAGCACAGCATACCTCGTCTCGGAGATTCTCAAGGCGGCGTATGGTCGTCAGGTCTTTAATCAGACCATTGCAACGCTGCTCTATGTCGGTATGATTACCGATACAGGTAACTTCGCCTTCTCAAACATCAACCCTGCGCTGTTCCGTGCTGCGGCAGATCTGCTTGAGACGGGTATCGACGTGCCGACAATCTACAATAATGTCTATAACTCATTTACCGAGGGTCGTGCCCGCCTGTTTGGCTATGTCATCAACCGCAAGATGAAGACTCTGCTTAAGGGCACGGTGGCATATATCTCGCTCACGGAGGATGAGATGCGTAAGTTCTGGTTTCAGCAGGGCGATAGCGAGGGTTTTGTAAACTACCCGCTCTCGATTAAGAAGGTGAAGATGTCTGCAATGTTCTCCGAGCAGCAGGGTGGCTTTATCCGCGTTTCGCTCCGTAGCCACGGCAAGGTGGATGTCAATACCTTTGCCCGTCGTTACTTCAATGGTGGCGGTCACCATAACGCAGCCGGCGGAAAATCGTTTATGAATATGGAGGATACCATTGCCCACTATATCAAGTCCGTTGAGGAGTATCACAACGAGGGGATGGTGTAATATTAAGCTACAATTATGTTCAAGACCTATCTGCGACTACTGAAGTTCGCAAGCCCGATAAGCAAATATGCAGTGCCCTATTTCTTTACAGCAGCACTGCATGCGCTTTTTAACACAGCAACATACGCGCTGATTATCCCGATACTCAACACTATGTTCGATAAGGGCTTTGCCTTTGTCCCTACATATCAGATGCCCGCTTTGGCTCTCAACGAGGCGGCACTTACCGAGTGGTTGAGCTACATCTACACACAGCTCTTCGGTACGGAGTTTACAATGACACGTATTCTGACCCTGCTCGGAATAGTTGTCGTTGCGGCAAATATGCTCTCCAACCTCTTCCGCTACCTTAGTGCCTATACGGTTGAGTGTATGCGTACAACGACGCTGCAACGTATGCGTAATATGATGTTCGACAACATTATCGATATGAATGTCGGCTACTTCTCCGAGCAGCGCAAGGGAGATATCATCTCGCGCATCACCTCGGACGTTATGGCGGTGCAGTTCTGCATCACAAATACCCTTCAGGTGGCATTCCGCGAGCCATTCCTCATTATCGGTTACCTCGTCCTGATGCTCAATGTGTCGTGGGAGTTGGCTCTCTTTGCAGTCCTCTTCCTGCCTGTTGTAGGTCTTTTGATTGGTGGTATAGTCAAGCGTCTGCGCCACCCTGCAAGCCGAGCACAGGAGCAGTTGGGAGATATGGTTAGCGTACTTGACGAGTCGCTCTCGGGTATTAAGATTATCAAGACCTATACCGCAACGGAGTATATCCGCATCAAGTTCCACCAGATAAATGCCGAGCTGTCGCGTCTGATGCTCTGGATGGCTCGCCGCCAGCAACTCGCCTCGCCTATGAGTGAGTTTTTGGGCATTACTGCCGTAGCTGTGGTGCTCGTCTTTGGAGGTGCGTTGGTAACCAAGGGGTCGATGAGTGCCGCGGGCTTTATCGCCTTTATCGCTGCCTTCTCGCAGATTACCCGCCCTGTACGTGCCTTTATCGACCAATTTGCAAATATCAACCAGGGTGTGGCTGCCGGTGAGCGTATCTTCGAGGTTATTGATGCTCAGAGTGAGATTACCGATAGCGCAGAGGCAACCGAGTTTGAGGGTCTTAAGGATAAGATAGAGTTCCGAAATATCTGCTTCTCGTATGACGGCAACCGCGAGATTCTGCACAATATCAACTTTACAATCAATAAGGGCGAGACGGTCGCTCTTGTAGGTGCTTCGGGTGGCGGAAAATCGACCTTGAGCGAGCTTATGCCGCGATTCTATGACCCAAGTGTGGGTGAGATTCTTGTTGATGGCAAGCCGCTGAAATCGTTTACTCAGGAGTCACTGCGCCGTAAAATCAGCCTTGTATCTCAAGATACGGTGCTCTTTAACGATACTATTCGTGAAAATATCGCACTTGGTAAGCAGGGCGCAACCGATAGCGAGATTGTCGAGGCGGCAAAGATTGCCAATGCTCACGACTTTATCGTGGCGGCAACAGATGGCTACAACACCAATATCGGCGATCGCGGAGCAAAGCTCTCAGGCGGTCAGCGTCAGCGATTGAGCATCGCCCGTGCAGTACTTAAAAACCCTGAGTTCTTAATTCTCGACGAGGCGACATCAGCACTCGATACGGAGAGTGAAAAGCTTGTACAGCAGGCACTTACACGAATGTTGAAGGGCCGTACTTCGGTAGTTATCGCACACCGTCTATCGACCATTCAGCACGCAGATAAGATTATCGTTGTCGATGAGGGTCGCATTGCCGAGCAGGGTACTCACGAGCAGCTTATCGCTCGCGGTGGTATCTATGCCAAGCTTATCGAGATGCAGAGCCTGAAGTAGTAACAGAGCAATCGAAAAGATATGGATATAGCACAATCAAGAAGAAAGGAGAATATCGCCGAGTATATCCTCTATTTGTGGCAACTTGAGGATCTGCTGCGCGCATTGCAGTTTAGCCCTGAGGCTATCTACTCGCAGTTTGTTGCGCCACGTAACCTTACAGAGGAGAGCCAAAATATACTGCTTATGTGGTATATGGATATCGTAAATCTTCTGCGTGAGGAGGAGAAGGAGAGCAGTGGTCACCTCAACCATACGCTCCACCTTATTGCCGATATGCACAACCTCCACCTGCAGCTTATGGAGCTACCTGTGGGTGCTCACTACCGCAAGACCTTTGCACGCCTTGAACCATATCTGCCCACTCTGCGCACCGTTTTAGGTAAGAATATCAGCGATACGGAGCTCTGTTTCCGCGCCCTCTATGCGGCGATGCTCTATCGTATCAAGGGTGGCGAAAATAGCGCCATTGCCGATACTATCGAGTATATCTCTCCGGTTATTGGCGAGCTGACAGCAATATACCATAAGGTGGAGAGCGGCGAGATAGACCTGTTCAAGGAGTAATAAGTTGTCTATTTCGACCTACTTTTTGTGAAAAACGAGCAATAGTTGTCACTTGACGGCTATTGCTCTATTTTTGTGTATATCAAATAATTAGAGATATATGCAGACAATCGAATCCCCTGAATTGCTGAAGGTTACAGAGAGTACCGATAGCGGTGTCCGTTCTCTTCAGCTCTCCCGAATGGCTATAGGAATGGTCACGCGCGGCGAGAAGATAATTTACCACAACGACCATAGCACGACAATAAAAGCGGGCGAGGTCTATCTCCTACAACCAGGTATTCACTATGTCGAACATCGGTTGAGAGAGGGGATGTTCGAGCAGATAATATTCTATCTCTCTCCGGAGCTGTTGCAGCAGATAATTGTCAATCTATCAACCACATACGCCGTCAGTACGCAGAGCAACCACAAGTGCGAGCAGTGCCGCCACCATAACTTTATCGTCACACAACCGACCGATATGCTCTCGGAGTTCTTCTACTCTGTAAATCGCAATTTTAGACTTCAGACATTTAGAAATAACCGTATCAGCCAACAGCTCAAGCTCTCGGAGCTGGTGCTGATAATCCTTTCGGGCGAGGATAACTGCCTGCGTAGTCGCCTTGTTATGGGCGCCGACCGCTACCAAACGGAGTTTATACAGACGGTCTATAACAACATCTTCAATGACATCTCAATCGAGCAACTTGCCGAGCAGACAAATCGCTCGCTGACAGCCTTCAAGAAGGAGTTTTGGTCGCAGTTTCACACCCCGCCACACCGCTGGTTGGTCACTCAGCGCCTCCATTTAGCGAAGATACTGCTTACAACGAGCCAGAAGACCATCTCGGAGATAGGTGCCGAGTGCGCCTTTACCAATATCTCCCACTTCATCAAGCTCTTCAAGCACCACTATCACGACACCCCTGCCGCTATGCGTAAACGATTAAGAGAGATGGAGAGTGCACAGTAAAATAGTGTGTCCAACAGTTTTTGTTGGACACACTATTTTTATCGGAAGGTTGTATCACAAGCAACCAGCGAAGAGAGAACAAGCCCCACGCAGAAATCACCTTACTCGGCTGCTCTATCTTTTACCACTTTTCTCTCCTCCAAACATCGAGGTCGCCGTCTCAATCTTTATATCGGAGCCTGTAAGGGTTATAAGCACCGCACTTGTATCGGCTTGGGTAAATATAGAGAGGGTTGTTCTGCCCGGTGAGGCGCATATTTGAACTCTCTTGCCGTCATTTACAAAACTCATCAACTGTTTGAGTTGTGACAGATATACCAATACATCTTCACAAAACTGTGGCAACGCCACTACATCCTCTGTAGATATTGCGGTCATACTGTCAATCCCATCCTCAACCCCCATCGCTGTCAGCATATCTTTTGATATCTCAACGGTTGTAAACCCCTGCTTTTTCAGATAGTTGTCATAGATCTTCTGCAAAGACTCTTTGTATGTAGTCTGTGCCGATAGTGCAAGGGGAATAGAGAGCATTATAACAATAATCAATCGTTTCATACCACACCTATTTTTTAGAACCATATACCTACGCCTGCCGACATTCTGTACGCCTCAACGCCAATTGATGGCTTGTACATATTGAGCAGAGAGTAGTTTACATATCCATAAACCCTTCTCCAACCTACTCTGGCAGTCACTCCGACCTGTAATGGGTTGAGCGGCAGTCGATCTTCGAGTTTGGTCTTAGGCTTTTTATAGGATAGTTGCGAGCTCATCAGCACATCCAGAACAGCTCCTGCAGAGAAGAATACTCCCCTACCGATATTTATATCCATAAGCATCGGGATATGTATGTAGTTTATTGCCAACTTAGACTTTGTAACGCTCTGTTCGAGAGGCAGTATCTCAAATCCGTTGTCATACTTCAGCGACACATTGTTGTCAAATGTGTAGTTCTCCATAGCAAATCCAAATCCTAACGAGAAGCCGAGGATGCGTTTTGGCCCGACAATATTCATTGTCATCAGGTTAATATTGACATTCACCGCCTTTCTGGTGCTAAAGTCGAGAGCCTGCTGCACGGGCTGGCTACAGTTGGAGAAGTCTGTATTGATAACAAAATTGGAGCCGATTTCAAATAACGCAAGGTGGTTGTAACTGCCTCTACCTATACCTGCGAAGTCTAACTTCACCTTGCCTTTTTTAGTCTCTTCTTCGGTCTGATTGTCCGCCTCACCACCAAGACTGATGCTCATACCTGCAATATTTACAGATAGTTTCCCATCTTGAGCAACAACGTTGTTCTCTCCGCTCTTGTCGAGGGCTATTGTCTGCTGTGCCACTGCCGGCAGGCAGAGCGCTAAAAGTATCAATGTGGTTAAAAATCGTTTCATAATTCTCCTCTATGTAGTTTTACAAGTTCTTAACACCCTCTTAAAAGAGGTTTTCAATAGTCGTCATAGCCAAAGCTATATCCTCATTCACCTCACCCATAAGTCGCTGAGCCTCAGCCATTGCTCTATCCGAGTCGGTTATCTCCACTCCGTCTATGTAGCAGACTATATCCTGTTTGTCACTTTTTGCCCCCAGCCATATAAATACCCCTAACAAAAGACAGGCTGCTATTGAAGATATCGCTCTGAGTGCAACTCTGTAAGCTATGCGTGGACTCTTTACTATCGCCCCTTGCTTAGGAACATCCTCTTTCGATCGCTCAAATGCGGCAAACATCGCTTTGTATGGCATAAGGTCCGCCGGAATACTCTCTGCCGTGGAGAAGAGATGCTTAAGCTCCTGCTCCTGCAAAGTTGTCGTCTCCCCTTCAAAGTATAGGTCAAGCAACTCTCTTATTCTATGCTGTTCCATAATTTATCGCCTTTAATAACTCCTCTCTAACATATTTTCGAGCCCTCGACAGATAGACCCTTACATTTGCCGACTCACACTCTAACACCTCGGCAATCTCCTCTATTTCATACCCTTCAACATCTCGAAGATGTATTACCATCCGCTGCGTTTCGGGCAGTGTGGCAATTAGCTGTCGGGTATATTCCGCCATATCGCCAATTACCGCTAAACGATTGCCATCCTCCACTACCCTATCTGAGATCTCTACGCTATCTCTACGCCGTCGCAGTCGATCTATGGCAAGGTTTCGAGTCATACGACACAGATAGGCGCGAGGATAGCGGCTATTGAGTACTGCATCTCTTGCCCTCCAGACCTTTTCATATATATCTTGTACTATATCCTCTGCCTCGACACAGCTACCCGTAATGCTCTTAGCCAAACGGTAGATTGTATCTTTTGTAGAGAGTACAAGCTCTGTATATTGTTCTGTTGTCGTTTTCAAAGCTCTGGAAGTTTGTGTATTCCGCTTATATAACGAATAACGACCCCGAAATGTAACATCGAGGTCGCTATTTTTATAGTTTTATTGTATTTGTTACTATTAGTAGCTCTTTGCGAACAATACGCGGCAGTGCGATGGCTTGCCGGTAAAGATACACTTACCCTCCTCAGGCTCGGCGTCAATAGGGATACAACGGATAGTCGCCTTAGTTGCATCCTTAATAGCCTGCTCAGTCTCAGGTGTTCCATCCCAGTGTGCTGAGATAAAGCCACCCTTAGTGTTGAGAACCTCTACGAACTCCTCCCAGGTATCAACCTTGGTAATCATTGAGTTACGATAGTCAAGAGCCTTCTTGAAGATATTTGCCTGAATCTCGTCGAGCAGAGCTGCGATACGCTCTACAATGCCCTCCTGTGACACGGTCTCCTTTGTCAGAGTATCACGGCGAGCAAGCTCGATAGTGCCATTCTGCAGGTCGCGCTGACCGAGAGCAAGGCGTACAGGGACACCCTTGAGTTCATACTCGGCAAACTTAAAGCCCGGACGCAGATTGTCGCGGTCATCAACCTTCACGCGGATGCCCAGCGCTGCAAGGCCGTCAGCAATCTCGTTCATCTTTGCACGTGCGGCAGCCAACTGCTCCTCACCCTTGTAGATAGGCACGATAACCACCTGAATAGGTGCGAGCTTTGGAGGCAGAACAAGACCGTTATTGTCAGAGTGAGCCATAATCAGCGCACCCATAAGGCGTGTAGATACACCCCAAGATGTTGCCCATACATACTCCAACTTACCCTCGCGGTTAGCATACTTCACATCGAAAGCCTTTGCAAAGTTCTGACCTAAGAAGTGAGAAGTACCGCTCTGCAGAGCCTTACCGTCCTGCATCAGCGCCTCGATTGTAAGGGTATCCTCAGCACCTGCAAAACGCTCGTTCGGTGACTTGTGACCAACGATAACAGGCAGACACATCCACTGCTCTGCAAACTGCTTATAGACGTTAATCATCTTTGTTGCCTCCTCGATAGCCTCCTCCTTAGTCTCGTGAGCAGTGTGGCCCTCCTGCCAGAGGAACTCTGCTGTACGGAGGAAGAGACGGGTACGCATCTCCCAACGAACAACGTTTGCCCACTGGTTGCAAAGAATTGGCAGGTCACGATAAGAGGTAATCCAATTCTTGTAGGTGTTCCAGATAATAGTCTCAGATGTAGGACGAACAATCAGCTCCTCCTCAAGACGTGCATCCGGATCTACAACAACACCCTTACCCTCAGGGTCGTTCTTAAGACGATAGTGAGTAACTACCGCGCACTCCTTAGCAAAGCCCTCAACGTGGCTCGCCTCGCGAGAGAAGAATGACTTAGGGATAAAGAGCGGGAAGTATGCGTTCTGGTGACCTGTCTGCTTGAACATAGTGTCCAAAACCTCATGCATCTTCTCCCAAATAGCGTAGCCGTAAGGCTTGATAACCATACAACCACGAACTGCCGAGTTCTCGGCAAGACCAGCCTTGACAACCAGGTCGTTATACCACTGTGAGTAGTTCTCCTCCGACTTTGTCAAATCCTTTAATTCTACTGCCATATCTTTTTGTGTTTTAATTTTATTCAAATTTTCTACAGAAGTTGTGTAGAACTTGTTTGCGAAGTTATTTTATCGATATTTTGTGGCTATTTTCTTATTGAAATTTTTGGTGCATAGCGGCACTATGCACCAAAAATTTCAATAAAAAAGAGCCGTAAATAGCATAAAAGAATGATGCAAATAAGTTTTATACAACTTCCAACCGACAAAGATACAACAAATTTGGATATAAGATGCAATAGGTCACAATTTTAGTTGTTTTTCAGCAGATACTCCTCAAAGTTAGTACAAAATATCTATGCCTAAGTGTTTGCTCGGGTGTTTGTTGTCATTTGCAAGTGCATTGGATATATGTACCTGATTGGTCTGGCTCAGATACCAAATTATATTGTCAATCTTCGGGAAACCGTACTCTGTAACAATGATGTCGGTATGAATTGCACAGTTGTAGCGATTGTAATCACCCTCCAAACTGCGCAGAGCGACTATCATACTCTTAAAATACGGTATATATTGCTCTTTGAGCCTGTCGAACTCCTCTTTTGTCAGGTGTTTAGCAACTACACTATCGACAATGCGACCTTGAAGCAGTATGTAGTAGTCACCCTTCGCGACCCCCGAATCTATCATAGCACACAATGCCGACC
Organism: Alistipes sp.; assembly: GCA_017398555.1. Taxonomy (GTDB): domain Bacteria; phylum Bacteroidota; class Bacteroidia; order Bacteroidales; family Rikenellaceae; genus Alistipes. The sequence goes on along the minus strand of JAFQFV010000018.1, from coordinate 26,655 downwards.
ATTCAGAGGCCGTATGCTCTGCTCGATGTGACTTTACATAACGACATAACGCCGTCACCAACTTCTGCTCTCGTTCAGGGGTAAGTTCAACCATCTTGCCGATAAACTCGACCATCCGCTCGGCCGCCACCTGCCTCGTAGCTCCCTCAATGTAACTTCTGAAAGAGTGGTCGTTTTTGAGCAAAGCAAGTGTCTCAGGCTCTTTTACGGCATAGTTCTCAAAAAAATCTAAGCCAAAGTTGGCAGGCGTACTACGACCCTGCCCGAATGTAGCCATCGGGCAGAGCAGTAGCAGTATGGATAGTAGGCTTTTCATTGTTCTACTTCGTTAGTGCTATTTTCTGGCCTCTTTGGTAGAACAAAATCACCATCAGCCATATATAGAGGAACAACATAGTAACCATACACCGCTGGGATAGTATCGTAAGGATGTATATCGCGCCAATCCATAAATAGTTTTTTGCGGTTTAACCCCTTAATAAACTGCACATATTTCTTAGTAGGAATAGAGTGATAGGTTATGCTGTCTATATAAAAATTAAAATCGCGTACTACTCCATTAGAGCCAATAAAAATTTTTAGCAAATTCCATCTATTTTGGAGTATCACCTCTCCGAAATGTTGTACCAAATAGTCAAGAAGCTCATTGTGGCGAGTAGTCAATCTTCCAGAGATTTCCACCTCTTTACCCATCTTTGACTGTACTTCTCTGACGATTGATTTATAATATACATTCCAATACTCAACCTCCGTAGTATCTGTCGGCACAACACGCACTGTATAGTATCTCGACTTTTTAGGATAAGTATAAGAGTTACGACTCTGTTGTTTTTCGTTATAGAAGGCCTCCACTCTATACTTGCCAATAACTCTATCAACAGCTCGTTTGTATGGATATTCAGGCTCTGTCTTATACTTTTTTCGATAGCTCTCATTACGAAGCGCAACCAAATCTGCGTCAGCAAAAAGCCTATATGGCCTATAAATAAGTCTAAAAGGGCCCGGGAACCCCTCTTCTCCATTCCTACTCGGAGCTTGTTTAATAATCAGCGTATCCGAGCTGTGCTTAACCACAAGAGAGCTCTGCCCGAATACAATCATCGGGCAGAGAAGTAGCAGTATGGATAGTAGGCGTTTCATTGTTTGCAGTAAATGTTCCCTAAGTTAGTACAAAATATCTATGCCTAAGTGTTTGTTTGGGTGTTTACGATTCTTGACAAATTACTCCTTTGTAGTGTGTTTTGTAAACGGCACAAAAAATAGAGCCAAATTATCTTGCTCCGACAAAGAATCGTCCGTAAAATCCGAATCATCCTCTGGAGAGCACAAAGTAAAAAATGTTTCAAAACTTTTCATAAAGATAGGAGAATTTTATGAGAGTTCAAAAATTCCTATCTGTGAGTGGAACCAGCGAATCGATTCGACTGCAAATATATACCCTCAAAATGCCCTTGTCAAGAGGGCACAGCGAGATTTTGCTCGGTTGCCACTCTATCTGCGTGGATGATAGGAGACTATATGGCAAAAAAATTTTGTTCTGACCTATGAGGGGCACAGCAATTTGTAAGTTATTATATCATTCTTTACCAATAAATCTCAATTCTCCCATTAATTCCCTTTAGCTCCATCCCAATATCCACTCTCATAAAGTTAAATTTTTTAACTGAAATCTTGATATGCAATTCAAAAATCTATTTGCAAAGATAATGAATTTTTAGAGATTTTTTGTAATTCTTTTGTAACTTTGCACTATCATTCTAGTAATTTACTAGACAATAAGTTAGAATATTTTAGTTGCAAACAGTGATATAATAACTCAAAATTAACTACCCTTAACAGCCTTTACCAGCCCTTATGTAATAAAGGTATATTAAAATTGTTACAGAGATGACAAAAAATGAAGAACGTTTACTGCTTCGTATAGATTTTGGACTATTAATTAGTATTACATTTACATTATTTACGCTTTGGTATTTCCAATTGGATAATCTATATGCGCGGACATTAGTTTGTGCTTATATGCTAATGGGTGCATATTTGTGCTACAATAAAGGCAAAAGTATATTTGCCCCAACAAATGAACAATCCACATATGTTGAGTATACTGCGTGGCTTTTTTTTAATACCTGGCCCTATGGTATATTATACGCATTAATAATGGCAATTTGCAAGGACTTTATTAACTCTCACCCGTTTATAAGTGCATTGTTGCTATATATTACAATTTTTTTAATTGCATTCTACAAAAAAAGAAAAGCGATTCTTAATGCGTATTGGGTATTGAGTATATGGATGTTCTTAGGTATGTGTCTATCTGTATCTTTGATGTCCTCTAGTATCCAGATTCATACCGATCAGAGATTTTATAATTATACGGATAATGTATATGTATCAATACAATCATCTGCCAACGATAATGTTATCATCGGATTTATAAATGAAAATCAAGAAGTTGTTTCTGCAAAAAAAATAAAAAACGGTCTATATACATTCCCTGCGGCTGTAGCGTACAATCAAGAAGTCTTTGCAGTTAGACGCAATCTGTTTTCTCTTCAAAATCCAAAAGATGATAAGTTTGGAGATAAAGAGATGTTGATTAAAAACTCTAATAAATCTAGAAGAAAAATCAAATTAGACATAAATGTGAGATATAATACAACGGCGAAAACGAGTGAAACTTTATGCTTTGAATTAGAGTAATTTCTCTCGTTAACTTACTGCTTCTAATAATAGAAGCCGAGAAATTGCACAAAAATAGCTCAATTATTTACGATTTTAAGTGCTGGTAGTTTTAATTGGCTCTTTTTGCACAAATCGGCGGACGCTGAAATGCTCACATAGGTTTACTATGCTCCGCTTTCATCGCCTTGCTTTGCACTATCATTCTAGTAATTTACTAGACAATAAGTTAGAATATTTTAGTTGCAAACAGTGATATAATAACTAATTTGTAACTATGGTAAAATTTGTCTAACTTTGACTAACAAAACCAAATGTTATGAAGCGATTTACACTCCTTTTCCTCTTTGCATTGGCCGCTCTGCCCGCCTTTGCGGAGGATAATGCCCTTACTGACTATGAACGAAATCTTTGGGTGAAGATTATCTCGGCGCTGGTGGTGCTGCTCGTTGTTGCGGTGCACACAATAATTATTCTCATTAAGCAGAAGGGTCTGCGCACGGACTATACGGTTGCCGAGTTCTCTAAAAACAGAGCCGATGCAGCGCTCGGAGCGATGACAAGCAGCGAGGTTGATGCGCTCAACACCTCTCTCGACAGCATAGATGGCATTTGGGGCGAAGTTGCTGATAGCAAGGGAGATATAGTCACATATCCGCACAAATATTCGGCTATCAAGCAGTCGCTTGCCATTCTGCAGCAGGCCGTTACTGCAAATCCTACCGATAAGGCCGTTGTAGAGAAGATAAACAGCTATAGCGAGGTGTTCAACCACGCCCGCACACGTCAATTTAACGGCTCCAAGACATTGGTTGTGCTGTTTGCCATTGTCGGACTTATTATGTCTGTTGCCTTTCCACCCGCAATTGTGGCGGTGATTTTGGGTATTACAGCATATCTTCTTGCCAGCCGCACTCCGAACTTTATGCTTATTGCGCAACTTGCCAAGGGTAGCAACAAGTCGGGCAGTTGGGTTAAACGCACCCTGCTCAGCCTGCTGACAGGCGTGGCTGCCGCCAAGAGCTATACGGTGGTAAAGACCTACAGCGACGGCTCCAAGAGTTACGATACGGACAACTCCGAGACTTGGTTTTCGCTGCTTATCGTATTCATATTTACCCTTATGATGGCGTTCCTGCTCCCACTCCTAACGCTTATCAACTATCTGCGCAACTACGTGATTTACAGATAACAACCGCAAAGTTTACCCAAAAAAAATAGCACCCAATTTGGGTGCTATTTTTGTTTTGGGTTGGGAGGTTGATTACTTGTACTCCACTGTGATTGACTCGATATTTGAGTGGCTTGAGCCGGCAGCGGTAAAGACGATGCGTGACTTACACTCGCCACTCCAACTATCTGAGTAGGTGCCTGTTGTGAAACCATCATACTCCTTCCACTTCAAATCTACAAGATAACCGACAGGAGCGGTAAGGGTAACCTTTGTGATAACCTTGCCATTCTGCGCCTCGATACGAAGCTCGCCAGAGGATGTTCTGCCGATATAGATACAATCACGACCATCTGCTTTGTTTGTTCTCCAAGAGCCTGTAGATGAGATGATTACATCACCGCTATAGATAGTACCTACGCTACCACCACTTGTTGCACCCTCAGGGAAATCGGTTGGGAAGGTGAGGGTTACGCTTTGTGCTTGAGCATCGCCACCCCCTGCAGGAGCATCCTCAACAACGACCTCAACAGCCTCAGATGTAGATGCTGTATGGAGTGCCTCGTCTGCAGGATTTGCAGTAACGGTTACCTTATATGAGCCTGCAGCCACATTCTCAAAGGTTGCAGTTGTAGCAGTCACGGTTACGCTCTGCTCGCCACAAACAACTGTATAGTCCTTTGCACCCTCAACTGCTGTCCACTCAACGGTTACGGTGTTTGCAGTAGCTGTAGCAGTAACAACAGGGACTGCAAGAGGAGTTACTACAGGCTGCTCAGGAGTCTCAGGCTCCTCAGTTGCTGCGCCGTCGATGTAGTAGATATAGTAGTAGTAAGTGCTCTGGCTACCTGCAAAGTTAAACTTGCTGCCACCATAGTTGTTGAAGTAACGACCGTGAAGAGTGTTGTAAAGAGTTACAAAATAGCTCTCTGCGCTCATAGATACCACCCAAGTAGCCTCCTCATCCTTTGCGGCCTTAAAAGAGAGGTCGCTTGTCCAATTCTCAGCATCATATGTACCAAAGAGGTAACCCTCAGCGGCTTTGAAAGCAAAGGTGTCAGCTGTAACGCCAGCCTCAACAGTAAATACTGCTGTATTCTCTGGAAGTGTGTTAGCCTCTATCTCAAGAGCATCAGTAATAGTTGCACTACTTGTGAACTTAAGCGCGGTACCATCCTCAACGGTTGAGAGGAGCTTTGCTGAAGAAGATGCTGTATTCTTTGTACAGAAAATAACCTTATCGCCTGCAGAAAGAGCAGTGATGTCGGTCATAAGCTTGTAAACCTGTGGCTTCTGCTGCTCAACAAGGTCAGTTACGCGGAACTGGGCAACATCTGCACGCTCAAAGGTGAGCTTCTTATCGGTCAGATCAACAGTCTTTGTATAATTTACTCGGTCTGTTACAACGGTTACGGTGAATGATGAGCCGCTCAAATCGGTAGGAACAGTTGTAAACCACACTGTATCCTCGCCTGTAGCGGTACGACCACCGAGGTGGAGGGTGATATCCTCGTAGTTATTATACCACTTTGCTGTCTCAAGGGTACCCTGCTCGTGCACCTTGAACTCAACAGCACCTGCTGGCTTTGCGGCAGATGAGAATACAACCTTCTCAATCTTCTCACCGGCAGGAATACCTACAAGGGTCATCTTTGCGAATGCAACCATACGCGCAAACTTAAAGCTAATCTTGCTCGGAACGCTCTCTGTAACAACAGGATTCTCTGACACCAAGATATCTGTCAATGGATCATAGCTGCTCTCTGTAGGGGTCTGCTCCTGAGGCACTGTAAGGCTGATTGACGATGTGGTAGATTTATAAGCATACGGATAGAAGGCACCGAATGTGTACTGTGTAGCGCCATCTGTAGCTGTAATATCTGCTGAAAACTCTGCGCAGTTATTTGTTAGCGTATAGTCCTCGTGGGTTGCACTCTGACGGCGTGTTGTGCTATCGTCAGCAAAGTAGATGATGTTGAGCTGCTCACCGCTCTCTGCCCAACGAATCTCTGTACCCTCGATAAATGTTCTTGACTCTGCCGGAACAACCTCTACGGCAACAGTTGTGCTCTTCTCGACAACAATCTGCTCATCTGTACTCTTAACACAAGAGCTGAGAAGAGCTGCAATAGCTGTAAGTGTATATACAAGTTTCTTCATAGCTGTAATGTGTTAAAAATCACCAAAATCGTTAAAATCCGGACTCTCTCCAGGCAAACCGATACCGTCCGAGATGGTAAAACCTGCCTCGGCTACAACATTAAAAACGGATAACTGCGGACTCTGATAGCCCTCATTACCTCTACTAACCTTTCTCATAAACAAGTCTTTTATAGTTATTTATAAAACATTTATGGGCGCAAAGGTAGTAAAATATTTTCTACCATCCCCATAAAATATGCAAGATTTGCTATCTTTGCAATAAATAACAACGCTTATGAGAGAGTGGTTTTTACTTTTTTTGACTCTTTTTTCACTCTGCAACACAGCTCTCGCCGCAGAGATTGACGGCACAGGAACGCTCACCGAGCACACCTTCAAACACAAGGGGGTTGAGTACGACTATTGGCTCTATATCCCGAAAAATATGGCCGAGAATGCACCTCTGCTGATGGTCTTTCACGGCTACGGCTCAAAGGATATCCCATCCATCAAATATGGTTTTCATCCCGTGGCAGACAAGCACGGTTTTGCTATCTGTTACCCTCGTGGGCCGAAGGATTTTAAGGGGAAGCACTACTGGAGCGTGGGTTACCAATTCCACATCGACAATGGTGCGGAGCGCGATGATGTAGGGTTTGCCGTAAAGTTGGCAAAGCATCTGCAGAAGAGGTACAATCTATCCACAAAAAATCTCTTTGCAACAGGTCACTCAAACGGTGGAGCGATGTGTTATATGCTTGCATATCAAGCAGCTGACACCTTTACAGCTGTAGCGCCTATGTCGGGTCATATTATGGAGTGTCGCTACCGCACGCTCAAGCCAAAACGAGCTATTCCACTGATGGAGGTGCACGGAACAGAGGATAAACTATCTCGCTGGAATGGCGACCCATACAACAACGATGGTTGGGGTGCCGACATTGCCATACCTTGCGCCGTAGGGCTATGGGCTGCGGTAAATCGCTGCACACACGAGCAGAGAGAGGTGCTGCCTCTAATCAAAAACAAGGTTATTGCCCACAGATACGTTGGGGGCACAGATGGAAATCAGGTTTGGCTCTACGAGGTTGTCGGGGGAAAGCACAACTGGGCAAGTGATAGTATGGACTCCGCTGCCGAGGTTTGGAAATTCTTCTCCCTCTATCTCAAATAGGGCTATTTTACCTTGCAGTCCAACGGATATTTAAGTCCCTTAAAGTCAGAGATATAGGCTCGGATACTGCCGACAATTATCGGCGATTCGAGCAGTACAGGGAACTTATTTTTATCATCCGTAATCCAGATAAAGAACTCCGAGCCGTCGGTAAACGAGAACCCCTCGCTTGTGCCAAGTGTGCAGGCGAGTTTTATTGTTCTGAACTTACCCTTTTGAGGTACGCGACACACCTCACGGCCGAGGAGTCTGTATTTGAGCACCTTAATAGTATCCTCAAGCACCATCTCCAAGTTATACACCTCCCCCTCTTTCAGGGTTGAGGCATCTATCGAACGCAGATTAAAATAGAGCGACACGGGGTCCATACTGCGCTCTGTAAGATTCATTGTGCGAGATACCGGCGTTCTTTGGCGGCTCTGCGCCCAGGTGTGCACCTTAAGGCTATCCCAATCGTACTTATAATGGCTGCGGAAGGTGTAATCCCCCTCGCGGATATTACTCTCAAAGCGTTTTGTGCGCTTGGTAAGGGTATCGACAAGGATATCGTATCGGTCCTCAAGGTTGAAGAACCAGCGATACTCAGGCATAATCTTACCCAGGCCCATAACGCGATAGACGCTCTTACCCTCAAGAGTATCGAGCGAAGTCCGCACCGTAACGGTTGCCATCTCGGTATTTGGTACAAGTTTCGCCTTATATGCCACGCGATAGTCGAGTTGCTCGCCTGCATGATAGACCTGCGCCGAGAGTGTCAAGGTGGTAAAAAGCGATATGATAACTGTTACAATCCTCTTCATGCCTCTATAACGAGCAAAATTTGCTCCCTATTATGAAATCTTCGAAAAATCTATATCCTTCTCCGTCGAAAAACGGGCCTTAAGCTCTCGGAGAGGATAGTGTTGAGGCTCTGCAAGGGTCGGATCTATAGCAAGCAGGGCGATGGCTGCCTGCTGTGCCACCTGAAGGACTTGATTGTCAAGTGTCGGGTTGGCAATCTTCAGCGATACAGCGTCGCCACTCTGCAGCGTGCCGTGGATATCTCCCGCACCGCGCAGCTGCAAATCGAGCTCCGCCAGACGGAAACCGTCAGTAGTCTCACACATAGCCTCAAGGCGTGTTCTCGACTCCTTGGAGAGCTTCTCGTCAGACATCAGAATACAGTACGACTGATTTGCACCGCGACCCACACGACCACGCAACTGATGCAGCTGGGCAAGGCCGAAACGCTCTGCCGACTCGATAACCATCACCGTTGCATTTGGCACATCCACACCCACCTCAATTACAGAGGTTGCCACAAGGATATCCGCCTCGCCACACTTAAATTGGCGCATAGACTCCTCCTTATCCTCCGGCTTCATCTTACCATGACACGCCGAGACGCGATACTTCGGCAGCGGAAAGTCCTGCACAATGGCGGCAAAACCCTGCTCAAGGTTGGCATAATCTGCCTTTTCCGACTCCTTAATGAGCGGATAGACGATATATATCTGGCGACCCTGCGCTATCTGCTCACGCATAAAACCAAACAGACGCAGACGTGCCGAGTCGTAGTAGTGGAGAGTTCTGATAGGCTGTCTGCCCGGTGGTAGTTCGTCGATAATCGAGACATCGAGGTCACCATAGAGAGTCATGGCAAGGGTCCTCGGGATAGGTGTTGCCGTCATGACAAGGATATGCGGCGGATTGTTGTTCTTTGTCCACAGACGCGCCCTCTGCTCAACACCAAAGCGGTGCTGCTCGTCTATGACCACAAAGCCCAGATTTGAGAACTGCACGCGCTCCTCAAGCAGTGCGTGTGTGCCGACAAGGATATCTATCTCCCCTGCAGCAAGGGCGGCAAGTGTCTGCCGGCGCTCCTTGGTCTTTGTCGTGCCTGTAAGCACACCGATACGAAGACCTATATCGCCCACCATCTTTACAATGGTGGCATAGTGCTGGCGAGCCAATATCTCGGTCGGTGCCATCATACACGCCTGGTAGCCATTATCGACAGCAAGAATCATCGACAACAGCGCCACGACGGTCTTTCCGCTACCCACATCGCCCTGCAGCAGGCGGTTCATCTGACAACCTGAGACGGTATCGGTGCGTATCTCCTTAATCACCCTCTTCTGCGCCCCCGTGAGCGGAAATGGCAGACGGGTGTTATAGAAGGTGTTGAAGTAGTTACCCACACGACCAAAGTGAAAACCTGCATGTGCCGTCACGCGGGCGGTACGCAGGGACTGTATATTGAGCTGTATGCCGAAGAGTTCATCGAACTTCAGGCGGTACTGCGCCTGCTTAAGCATCATCGGCGACTGAGGAAAGTGGATATTGTAGAGCGCCTGCTCAAGAGTGATAAGTCCATACTTATTGCGCAGATAATCAGGCATATAGTCCTCAACCTTACCCTTCACATTCTCCCAAATCTTGGCAAGAATGTTGTACATACCCTTTGTGCCGAGTGCCGAAGAGAGCTTTTCTGTAGTCGAGTAGATGCCCTGCATTGAGCACTGTACCTTACGGGTTGCAGCCACCTCAACGGGCTCCACCTCAGGATGCACTAAGCTCAGCTCGCTGCGGAAGAATGATGCTCGGCCAAAGACCATATACTCCCTGCCCAACTCAAACTTATTCTCCACCCACTTTATGCCGCGAAACCAGATAAGCTCTGCCCTACCCGTATTATCCGAGATATAGACAACAAAACGCCTGTTGCGCCCCTCGCCGAAGAAGTTTTTACCCGTCACGCGGCCACGAATCTGGATATAGCCACTCTGTGTATTGGCCTCGTTCAGCTCGCCGATAGTATAGACCTTAGTGCGGTCGATGTAGCGGAATGGGAAGTGGTAGAGCATATCACGCACCGTGTGCACCCCAATCTCCTTTCCAAGCAGCTTGGCACGCACCTCCCCCACACCGGAGACAAACTTTATACTATTATCCAACGGGTTCATAGTACAAATTTAGTAAAAATTACCTATTTTTGTAGTCATAACAGAGCTTTTGGTATGAATTTGACAAAATTTTCTCGTCGAAAGAGCCTTGAGGTGGCTATCGGCTCGACCGTAATTGGCGGAAACAACCCCATTGCCGTGCAATCTATGACCAACACCGCGACGGCTGATGTTGCCGCATCGGTGGCTCAAATCGAGCGTATTGCCGATGCAGGAGCACCCATTGTCCGCCTTACAGCGCAGGGTCGCAAGGAGGGTGAGGCCTTTGAGCAGATTATGCCCGCGCTGCGTAGGGATGGTTACAGCACAGCCATTGTTGCCGATATACACTTTGTGCCACAGATTGCCTCTATAGCGGCTGATTATGTCGATAAAGTGCGTATAAATCCGGGCAACTACCGCACAGATAGTGGCGAGTTGGAGGCGCTAATTGAGAAGTGTCGCAAGCGCGGCGTGGCTCTGCGCATAGGTGTCAATCATGGCTCACTCGCACGTCATATAGTCGATAAGTTTGGAGATACGCCGCAGGGTATGGTCGCCTCGGCAATGGAGTTTCTGCGTCGTTGTCGAGAGGCAAACTTCGACCAGGTGGTGGTCTCGATGAAGTCCTCAAACACCCGCGTTATGGTGCACGCATATCGTCTGCTGGTCGAGGCTATGGAGGCGGAGGATATGCTCTACCCTATCCATCTCGGCGTAACAGAGGCGGGAAATGGTATTGAGGGTCGCATAAAGAGTGCCGTGGGTATCGGCGCATTGCTTGCCGACGGCATTGGAGATACTATCCGTGTATCGCTCACAGAGGCGCCGGAGAATGAGATTCCTGTGGCTCGAATGCTTGTGGAGCACTTTGCAGCACGCGAGGGGGAGTTTTCTGTTACCTATCCTGAGCGTTACAGCCCGACAGAGTATCGTCGTCGCTCGGATGTTCAGACCCCGATAATTCACAGCGAGGTGACAGATGAATTTTTGGTCTTGGATGCCGTATCAACCAACCCGACAGCCGAGTGGAGAGCAGCCATATTAAACCTTGAGTGCGAGAAGCAACCCGTAGTTATCCGTCGCCGATATGAGGGCTCTTTGGAGCAGGTTGCCGTTTGTGCCGCAGCCGATATGGGTCAGCTGTTACTTGACGGGCTTGCTGACGGAGTGTGGGTGGATGCTCCACAGTTAAGTGAGCAGGAGCTGACAGAGATTGAGCTTAATATCCTGCAGGCCTCACGCGTAAGAATCTCACACACAGAGTATATCGCCTGTCCGAGTTGCGGCCGCACACTCTACGATATTGAGGGGACACTCGCCCAGATTAAGGCAAAAACCTCACATCTGAAGGGGCTCAAAATCGGCGTTATGGGCTGCATTGTCAATGGTCCTGGCGAGATGGCAGATGCCGACTATGGTTATGTTGGTGCGGCGGCGGGTAAGATTACCCTCTATAAGGGCCGTGAGGTGGTTTGCCGAAATATTCCGCAGGAGCAGGCCCTCGACCGACTGATTGAGATTATTAAGGAGAATGGTGATTGGACAGAGTAATTTATGTTAATCCTACCTGCTACATATCTGCCCGATATAGAGTACATCTGCTGCCTTATTGCAGCGGGTGATGACTATATTATCGACTGCGGAGAGCACTATATCAAGCGCTCCGTGCGTAACCGTACGCGCATAATGACGGCAAATGGCGTGCTCGAGCTGACCGTGCCCGTTGTAAATGCCAACCGCCCGCGTACACCTATGACCCGCATGCAAATAGACTACTCAAAGCCGTGGCAACACCAACATTGGGTGGCAATAGAGTCGGCATATCGCTCCTCAGCATACTTCGACTTTATCGCCGAGCGCCTGCGTCCATTCTACACCGAGCACCACACCTCACTTGTGGAGTTTAATTTGGCAATTTTAAGGGTCTTGCTCGACTTTTTAGGCTATACCGCACCCCTGCGCACAACAACAGAGTACGTCACAGCAACCGACGGCGATTTGGACCTTCGCCCAAAACGCCGCCAGAGTGACTTTGTAACACCGCAATACTTCCAGCTCTTCTCGGACCGACTCCCCTTTGCCGAAAACCTCTCAATTCTCGACCTGATAATGAGCGAAGGAAACTATGCCGTGGAGCTGATAAAAAAATAAAAATCGGTGCCTTTAACACCGATTTCTTTATTTCAACTCTATTACCACCACTCCGTTCGAGATGTCGCCATACTTGGCAAACTCTTGTGCGGACTTGTCTTTGAGTACCGAGATTGTCTTTATCTGCTGAGGATCGAAGCTATCGCCATTATTCTGATCGACAACGATTGTTCCATCGCTCTTTTTAACAACCACCAACGCCTTAATATCATTCTCTTTAGAGTCCACCTTCACCACGCGCATTACTGTGCCGTTGAGTCTCTCATCAATTACAACACTACCCTCTCCGCGCTTCTCAATTTTCACTCCAATCTGTTCGAGAGTGCTCTTCGGCTTACTTGAAATAGCGAGAACCTTAACATCATCAGCACTATTTGTTGTCACTACAACAACCTTGTCAATGCCACTGACAATATTCATATTTTTGACCTGCTCAGGCTTCAGAGCGTCAAAGTCCGCCTTCGACGTAACCACTCCATCGACAATATAGAGTGTTCGAGGCTCCTTTGGTTGCGCATCCTCCTTTTGTAGTGTTACGTGAAGAGTCTCTCTGCCATCAACGGCAATAACGGTGCTCTGCATGCCTATATAACCGAAGTTAAGGTAGTCCTTCTTGGCAACCTCTATGGCATACTCTCCATTAAGGTCGGTGATAGTTCCCTTCATCTTATCCGTTCCCACACTCTTCGGAACGGTAACAAAAGCTCCCACTATCGGTTTGCCCTCAGCATCGGTCACACGACCTTTGACTGTATGAGCACCTGCTGCAAAGGTCAGTAGCGAGAGTGCTGTGATTAAAATTGTACGTCTCATAGTGAAAAGAATTTTAAGTTAACTAATAACCCGGGGTTTTCTACTGCAAAGATAGTGTGCAAAACTCCACATCAAAGTGAAAAATCTGTTAAGAAATGTTAACAAATGTTAATTCGGTTTTTCGTGCCAAATTTATACTTATCTTTGTTGTATGAACAAAAGGTACTTCCGAAATATATCTATTATGGCCATCTGCGCACTGCTCCTGCTGACAGCCGTGCAGAGCTATTGGGTATTTAGGATGTATAACGACTCGGTAACCGATTTTACCCGCCGTGTAGAGTCCGCTGCCTACAAGAGCATCTACAAGGCGTTTCGCATGGATGCCATCCCCGGTATTAATGCCGCAGAGCAGATAAACATCGACCTTAACCGCTTTGCTCTCTACTTCGAGCCAAACCTGCTTGAGCTTGATGCCCTGCAACCATACAGAGTTGAGATTGTAGATGCCTCCACAATGCGTACAATGATGGTGCGCAAAGAGTCAGAGCTGATAGACAACCCCCTGATAACCAATATTATAATCGACGATGACGGGCTGTTTATACTCCGTCTTGCCATTAAAGTTCCCTATGCCTCTTTTTGGGGGCGTATGTGGGGAATAATCCTCTGCTCCGTTGTGATAATCATAATCCTCAGTGCTCTGCTTATATACCTTATTCGCACAATGTTCCGCCAGCGAACCCTCGAGCAGATGCGACGTGACTTTACCAACAACATCACCCACGAACTCAAGACACCTATATCGGTAGCCGTTGCGGCAACAGATGCCCTGAGGAACTTCTCTGCCGATAGCGATATTGAGCGCCGAAGCAGATATTTGGAGATGGTCGAGACTCAACTAACGCAGCTCTCGGCAATGGTCGAGCAGATACTCTCCGTATCTGTCGAGGGAAAGAGAGAGAGTTACAAACCGGAGCCATTTGACCTTGTGCAGACAATATGCTCTATCAAGGAGGAGTTGGAACTAAATAGCGATAAGTCATTAGTTTTCAATATTGTATCTCCAGCGCAAGTGGTTATATCCGCAGATAAGTTCCACATAAGAAATATGCTTGTCACAGTGATTGACAATGCAGTAAAATACTCCCAAGCACAACCGATAATAACGGTATATATCAGCCAAAAACAGAGCCATATCAGCATAACCATAACCGACAACGGCTGTGGTATTGCTCGTGAGCATCTAAAGTATATCTTCGACAAGTTCTATCGCGTACCTAATGGCGAGCAGCAGAACACACGTGGATATGGTTTGGGGCTCTACTACGCCCGCAAAGTTGTCGATATGCACCATGGAGAGATCTCAGCACACAGCCGAGTAGGTGTGGGCACAGCAATAACCATAAAACTACCCACAGATGGAACAGAAGATTAAGATACTACTTGTTGAAGATGAAAAGATGCTTGCCGAGATTCTCTCGGATACTCTTACAGACCGTAAGTTTGACATCACCCTTGCTTATGATGGAGAGCAGGCTCTAAAGTTGGCGCGAAACAACAACTACGAGGTGATTGTAACAGACGTTATGATGCCCAAAATAGATGGTTTTACGCTGGTGAAGAGGTTGAGAGGTGAGGGTTGTATGACCCCGATACTCTTTCTGACGGCACTCTCAACAACAGAGGATGTTGTGCGCGGATTTGAGGCTGGCGGAAACGATTTTCTCAAGAAACCTTTTGCTATAGATGAGCTTATTGTCCGCATCAAGGCCCTTGCCGGCAGAGCAAAAGGGGGCGAAAGCGAGGATGTGAGTATATACGATATCGGAAATTTCAAATTCTCCCCCAAGGAGTCGCAACTAACAATCAACGGCTTACATATATCTCTTGCAGCACGCGAAAGTGCCGTACTGCTCCGTCTATGCCGAAATATTGAGCAGACAGTTGAGTCCTCTACAATACTCAGAGAGCTGTGGGGCGATGATACATTCTTTAACCTACGCAGCCTAAATGTCTATATCTCCCGACTACGACACCACCTTGCAGCAGACCCAAATGTCGAGATTATCAATATTCGCGGTATCGGCTACAAGCTAAAGATAGGTGGCTGATTCTCTCAACGGCAAGAGTAACTAAGAAAACCGATAGGTCTTTATTACTTGCGGCGAAGGTAGTTGCCTACGGCAAAAGTTGTCGAGTCGCACAACTTCTCGGTTGAGGCAACGATATGGTTATAGCCGAACATCTCGATAGAGTCGGTGACAAAGATACCCTGCGAGATATTGCGCACAGCAACGCTATCGCCATTGATTGTAACGGTTGGTACACCACGTGAGCAATAGACTTTAACCGCCTGGCGCTTACCGAGGCGTACCTCACGATTTTTACCAACGATATGCAGGGTTGGGGACTTTCTGTTCCACAGTGTCTTATAGAGGTAGTAGGCATCCTTAGCCTGTGTGTGGTCAAAGGCGACAATACCCGAATTTCGCACGCAGCCACCGTGGCGCACAGCTCCAAAATCGAACATCGTATTGAGCCAAACACCCCAGAAGAGCTCCTTGTCGATGCGGCTCGCATAACCCTCATGGAAGCGGGTCTGCCAACTCTCCGGAATACGGTGCTGGCTGGCGCTATGGCTGACCAAATCGTCATTGAAGATACCCTTTGTACCGCCCTCGCCGTAGCAGACAGCCTGACGGAGATGGCTCCAATTTGTACGCAGAGCTCTCTGCCAGAGGTTCAAATCCTCAACATTGCCCTTATCCCAGCCTACAGACTGCTGCCAAACAATCAAATCGGTGATAAAGTTGATGTCGCCATCCTGATTGCTGCACGACACGGTGAGTCGTGACGGGTCAGTAGCCTTAGCAAGGCTGTTGAGCTCCTTGATATAGTCCATCAACTCTGTAGAACGACCCCTGAGCAGTGAAAATATACCCCACATAGCCACAGATGGGTGGTGGATATTCTGCAAAACTATCTCCTTAAGCTGCTCTCTGCCATTCTGCTTGAAGGCCTCTGAGGCATAGAAGGCGATATCGCTGAGGAATGGCGACTGGCAGAGCGGAGTATCCACCCAAACCAGCATACCCTCGCGGTCGCACTTATCGTACAACATCTGCGAGTGCGGGCCCTCAACAGAGCGAATAGCATTAGCACCCATACTCTTGATTGTTGCAAAGTCGGCATCATAGTCGCTCTGAGTAAGGGCATTGCCCCTCTTGGCGTTGTCATGACAAAGATTTACACCACGCACAGGGACCTGCTTGCCATTGAGTGTGAGCAGCTGCTGCGGAGTGACCTCCAACCTTCTAAAACCGGTATTGAGCGACACAGTATCTGCACCCACAACAACATCTACACGATAGAGTGATGGTTTGTGGAGCGACCAGAGTTCCGGATTTGTTACCGAGAATGGAACGTGGAGCATCTTGCCATCAATCTTTGCCTTAACACTCTTTGTATCAGCGACATAACCATCAGGAGAGACAATATCCACGGTGACATTGCACTGCGCATCCTTCTTGCCGATAAGAGCAACGCTCACACTACCCTCGACACCCTCGGTCGAGACCTTTGACGGCACAACAATAACACCCTCCGTTCCGTAATAGAGTGGCGATACGGTGGTCTTATCTGTTACAATCAACTCCACATCGCGATAGATACCGCCATACAGATTCTGCTCTGTCGATGTTGGCAGCACATCACTTCGATAGGCGTTGCTAACCTCAACGAGCAGGGTATTCTCCGAGCCGAAGAAGATTTTATCGGTAATCTCCAACGCAAAAGCTGTTCTGCCACCCTTATGGCTACCGACAAGGCTACCATTGACAAAGACATCGGCAACACTCATCACGCCACCAAAGCGCAGAAAGAGGCGCTTACCCTGCCACTGATTAGGCACAAAGAGCTGGCGACGATAGTTAGCAGTAGTCTGGCGCAGAGAGCCATTCTCTGTAAGGGCATCACTATTCCAAGTATGCGGCACGGTCACAAAACGGGCATTATCGCTCGAATTTTCATCCTTAAAGAAGAAACGCCACGAGTTGTTGAGTATATAGACCTCTCTTGCAGAAAGGGTTGAAATCGCTGTAACACAAGCTAATAAAACAAGCAAAAATCTCTTCATAACAGTGTTAATTTGTCACAAAGGTAGGAAATTGTTGAAAAAAATACTAACTTCGTGCTGTTAAATCGCTGTATTATGAACATTTTTGACATCATTATCATAATTGTCTTAATCATCGGAGCCGGTGCCGGAGCCCGAAAAGGTTTTATTTCACAGCTCTTTTCGTTGATTGGAATTGTGGGTGGAATTGTGGTGGCTATTGCCTACGGAGAGGCTGTGGGAAAGATGCTCAACCTCGACCCGGCATACTCCAAAGTGTTGGGCTTTGCCATCACCTTTATCGCTACCGCAATTATTGCCTCTATCTTGGCACAAATCCTCTCGAAACTATTCTCTGCGCTGGGTTTAGGCTCTCTAAATACACTTCTTGGAGTGTTGCTTTCAGCAGTAAAGTATATGCTCATTCTCAGTGTGATTTTTGTCGCCTTTGAGCGTCTTAATAACAACATTCAACTCGTTGAGGCCCGCCACTTCGAGAGTTCAAAGGGCTTTAGTTTGGTATCATCCCTCTCAGGCACAGCCTTGGAGTGGTTCAACACCTTTACAGAGGAGGCTAAGCAATGATTGAGGGTCTTGTAATTCGCGCAACAGGCAGCTGGTACGAGGTACTCAACGGCACCGAGAAGATCAACTGCCGTATTCGTGGCAAGCTGCGCCTGAAGGGTGTGCGCTCGACAAATCCTGTGGTTGTGGGCGATATTGTCCGTTGCCAGAGCGACCAAAATGGCGAGTGGGTAATCCACGACATTGTACCACGTCGCAACTACATCATCCGTCGCGCCTCAAACCTCTCGAAAGAGTCACATATTATCGCGGCAAATATCGACCGAGCGATGATTGTGGTAACGCTCATTGAGCCGGTTACAGCGTTGGAGTTTGTCGATAGATTTCTTATCACCTGCGAGGCTTATAAAGTACCTGCAACCATTCTGTTAGCGAAGATTGACCTGCTATCCGACTCACCGGAGGCGGTGGCTCAGTTCCACGAGATATATGAGAGTGCCGGCTATGAGGTGATAGATATATCCGCCACACAAGGCATTGGTATTGAGAGAGTTAAGAGTATGCTTGATGGCAAGGTTACCCTTATCTCCGGAAATTCGGGCGTGGGAAAATCGACACTTGTAGGGCAAATCGACCCGACGCTCGATGTTCGCACAGGCGAGATTTCGGATAGTTTTCACAAGGGTAAGCACACGACAACCTTCTCGACAATGTATCCGATTGGTAGCAATGGCTACATCATCGACACTCCGGGCATTAAGGGCTTTGGTCTGATAGAGATTGACGACAAGGAACTTTGGCACTACTTCCCCGAGATGATTGCCACAGCCGGAGAGTGTCGTTTCTACAACTGTACCCACACCCACGAGCCCGGTTGTGCCGTAGTGGAGGCGGTAAAGGAGGGTCGAATATCATACTCTCGCTATGAGAGCTATCTCAAAATTTTGGATGACGATGAGAAATATCGAAAATAATATCTCTGTTGAGCAGTGTCGAGAGCGTATAGAGTATCTTGCACAATTTATGCTGCCTGAGCGTCTTGCAACACTTCAAAGAGCCGTTGCAAACCGTACCAAATATATGACTCTGCTCGCCGAAAATATGTTCCATCCGCAGAATGCAAGTGCACTTGTGCGCCACTGCGAGGCCTTTGGTGTGCAGAATCTGCATACGGTACAGACACTATGCAAATTCAACCCGAATGTCGATATTGTCCGTGGAACAGATAAATGGATAGATATCCACCGCCACAACTCGACAGCCGAGGCTCTTGCCGCACTCAAGAGTGAGGGGTATCGAATTATCGCCACCACTCCACATCGTGAGAGTTGTACTCCCGAGAGTTTCGATGTCACAAAGGGTAAGTTTGCAATTGTGATGGGCACAGAGAAGACGGGTATCTCCGATGAGGTGATGGCTGCGGCGGATGAATTTATGAGAATACCTATGTGCGGCATGGTCGAGAGTCTGAATGTAAGTGCCTGTGCGGCAATTATCGTCTATATGCTCTCGGAGCGTATGCGTCACGAGGTTGAGGGTTGGCAGCTGACCGAGCAGGAGCAGACAAGAACGCTCTACAAGTGGATTGTTCAGACCGTTAAGGATGCCGAACCATTACTTAAAAGAGGAGGTTTTCTATGAGAAATCTGACAGATAGCGAGGTTTTAACCCTGCAAGCTGCAGGATGTAGTGCCGAGAGTTGGCAGAGTATCTATGTTGCCGAGAATTTCGATATTGGCAACATCGCGCGTTGCCATTTTGAGGGTCGTGTAGAGATTGAGGAGGGGGTTACTCTCCGAGGCTCGACAATCAGCAACTACCACATCTGTCAAGGTGCAAAGGTTATTGATACACTGCATCTTCAGACTCGCCACAGCTCCACTTTTGGTAATGGTGTGAAGGTAGCGGCAGTCAATGAGAATGGTGGTCGAAGTGTGGCTATATACAACAATCTGACGGCGCAAGTTGCCTATATCGTTGCTATGTATCGCCATCGCAAGGGTGTTGTCGAGGCTATTCTGCGACAGATAGATGGTTTTGCCGAGGCAGAGCGCAGCAATATGGGTCGCGTGGGTCGAAACAGCACGATTTTGGGTGCTCGATTTATCCGCGAAGTGAATATTGGCCAGGGTGTGACCATTGAGGGTGCATCCCTGCTTGAGAATGGAACACTACTTGATGGCGCCTATGTAGGCGTGGATGTCAAGGTGAAGGATTTTATCGCTGTTGAGAACTCGAAAATCGACCTTGGAGCGACTCTTGAGCGTGTTTTTGTTGGCGAGAATGTGGTGGTGTCAAATGGTTTTACGGCCGTAGATTCGCTACTCTTTGCCTCTTCACACCTCGAAAATGGCGAGGCCTGCTCGATATTTGCAGGGCCATACACCGTATCACACCACAAGTCGTCACTGCTCATTGCGGGTATCTTCTCATTCTTCAATGCCGGCAGTGGAACAAATATGAGCAACCACCTCTTCAAGAGTGGAGCTATTCACCAATCGGTACACCGCCGCGGATGTAAAACCGCAAGCAACGGATATGTTATGGCACCCGCTGCCGAGGGGGAATTTACAACAATCATCGGTCGTCACACCAAGCACCACGACACATCATTGCTGCCATACAGCTACCTTATCGAGAATGGCGGAATAAGCTACCTTATGCCCGCATTTGCGTTGCGTAGCTATGGAACGGTGCGAGATATCGAAAAGTGGCAAAAACGCGACAAAAGAGCCCTTTGCCGCGATATTATCAACTACAACGAGTTCAACCCACTGCTTGCCGGCAAGGTGGCGGGTGCGATAGAGATTTTGAACGCCCTGCTTGCTGAAAATCCCGATGCGGAGCTACTCCACTACAACAACACAACTATCAAGCGCCCGATTGCCGAGCGAGGAGTGGCGTTATACAAACTCTATCTTACAGCTGCCATTGGCGCAATGCTCAAAAGGGGTGAGGGTTGTGCAACAACAACAGGCAAATGGGTAGATGTGGCGGGTCAGTATATAGATAAATCGGCTGTGAACCGCATTTTGGATAATTTTACCGATATAGATACCCTTAACAGAGAGTTTGCAGCCTTCGCGGCGCAATATGACAATGCTGCCCACAGTTGGGCTTTGGCTCTACTCGCAGAGCAGCTTGGTAAGAGTCCTACGACAGAGGATATTGCCACAGCAATAGCTGAAGCGGAGGCGGCGCAGGCGGCTCTGCAAAAAATCACCGACACCGACCGCGCGGCAGATACATCGGCGGCAATGAGCGTCGGTTATGGCATAGATAGCACGGACAAGGAGGAGGTATTAGCCGACTTTAGAGCTGTGCAAGGGTAACAAAAAAAAGAGCCGTGTGGCTCTTTTTTTTTGTCAGTACTCATTACCTCAGTTTATGCGATATAAGCGACATAAACTCCTCGCGAGTACGGTGGTCGGAGAGGAAAATTCCTGTAAATGCCGAAGTTGTGGTGGCAGAGTCCTGCTTCTCCACGCCGCGCATCTGCATACAGGTATGTGACGCCTCGATAACCACAGCAACACCCAGCGGATTGAGTGCCTCCTGAATAGAGTCACGAATCTGCACGGTCAATCGCTCCTGCACCTGCAAGCGGCGAGCAAAGCACTCCACAACGCGGGCAATCTTACTCAGGCCTGTAATCTTTCCATTCGGGATATATGCCACGTGTGCCTTACCGATAAATGGCAACATGTGGTGCTCACAGACCGAGAATATCTCGATATCCTTGACAAGCACCATCTGGCGGTACTCCTCATTAAACATCGCCGAGCGGATAATCTCGATAGGGTCCTCGTTATACCCCTTTGTAAGGAACGACCACGCCTTGGCAACACGCATAGGGGTCTTTACAAGTCCCTCACGTTCAGGGTCTTCACCCAGAAGTTTCAACACCTCGGAGTAGTGGTAGGCGAGCTTCTCGAGGGTCTGCTCGTCAAATTTATCTTCGCGCTTATAGTTTTCCATCCTTCAAAAATTTTACAAGTTTAGCAACTGCACGGCCACGGTGCGAAATAGCATTCTTTGCCTCGGCCGACATCTGGGCAAAGGTAATAATTTCTCCCGAAGGTACAAAAAGTGGGTCATAACCAAAGCCCTCACAGCCCGCCTCCTCGGTGGCAATAGTACCCTCAACACGACCCTCAAAGAGGTACTCTTTGCCACCCAAAATAAGGGCAATAACTGTTCTAAATCGTGCTGTGCGGTTCTCCACACCCTCAAGATTCTTAAGTAACAAGCAGTTATTTGCCGCAAAGTCGTGACCATCGGTTGCATAGCGTGCCGAGTGCACTCCCGGTGCGCCATTCAGGGCATCTACCTCAAGGCCTGTATCGTCGGCAAAGCAATCTGCGCCCAACTTCTCGTAGATATAGCGGGCCTTCTGCAGGGCATTACCCTCAAGGGTATCAGCCGTCTCCGGAATATCCTCCGTAATGCCGCACTCACGCAGCGTGACAAGGGTAAAAGCATCGCCTAAAACAGCCTGCACCTCGCTCAACTTATGGGCATTATTTGTAGCAAAAATCAACTTTTTCATCTATTTATACTCCATCTTTTGATTGTCATACACAACCGAGAAATCCCTTGTGCTACCCTCTACAAAATCCTTATAGAGCACCGCAATCTCTCCCGAAATATAGCCCCACATATAGTAGTCGTCATAGCGCAACGGATTGTCGCTGCTAATGGTAAAATCTATCGAATATTCATCAGCAACCACTATCTGACCGCTACCCCACATATCGACATATACGGCTCTTGACGGCGCAGGGCTGACGATATACTTATGGGTGGTTGTAAGGCTCAACCCTCTACGGCCCATATACACACAGTTAAACTCATGGCTCTTGCCCTCAACACCTGTAAAACTTGCAACCAGACTCAGCTGACCATCACTTGCCACCTGCTCTAACGTCCACTGGCCACCCTCAGAGAGCATTTTATCGCCCGTGGTAATGATGCAATAGTTCTTGTTATTATAAGAAAAGACCACTCTACCCTGCTCGGCAACGGCCTCTCTACCACCAAGCAGAGCACTCTTCACATAGGCAAAGTCTGTGGCAGAGCCACCGAGCAATGTCTGGGCGACAATGGCGTAATTGGCGTATGTCTTTGCCTCATCCAAGTGAGTGTTAAACTGCGAGTGAATCAAATAGTACGCCTGATTCTGATCAGGACGGTAACCTCTATCTATCGTACACGCTGTAAGGCTCAGCAGAGCAGCTACAGCAATAATAACATATCTCTTCATAACCTACTCTCCCCTACTTTTTATCCCTCTTTTTTGCACTAAAACGATAACCGATACCCACGCGGCCCCAGCCGCCGATACCGGTACCAAACTCGGCAAAGCCGAAGAGCTTTTTACCAAATGTACAGCCCAAAATTGTCATATCTGCACACGGCAGCGGCACGGTTGAGCCGAAGTTAATACCCAAGCTGAGTGCCGAGTAGAGCTGCACCTTCTCTCTATAGAGATAGACAAAACGAACGGTCGGCATAACGGCTATAGAGTACATATTCAGATTCTCCAACCTGGCATCCGTAGCAATATCGCGCCTTGACTGCGTTGTAGCCGCAAAGGTTACCGAGCCACCAAACTGAAACCAACGGCGCGCATGATAGACATAGCTCAGTGAATATGCACCCCAATGGCGACGATCGGTAAGGTATGTGTCGGTATAAGCCACCTGTTCCCTGAAGCTCGGAGCGCAACTGCTACCCCAGCAATCGGCGTGCAGATATTGGCGGTTGCCCGACATATAAGTTCCCACAGCAAAGCGGAAATCGTGCTTCTTGACCTTTCGGGGAACAATTCGGGTGATTGTCGTATAGTTCTCGTTATACTGCCTCTCGACAATAACCTCCTGCGCAGAGAGGGTACCAAAAGTGACAAGCAGTAGCAACAGCAAATAGACTCTCTTCATAACCACAACGACTATTTATAGATTATCTCTCCTTGAGTATACTCAACAGTAAAACTCTTGCTTGTACCATCAACCAAATCGCGATATACAACATCCACAACACCGGTATCAAAGCCTCGAGAGCCCTTCTTATCACGATACATCAGCGGAGTTGTGCTATCTATCGTAACATCAATGTTATACTCACCATTCGGGTCTTGGAGCAGGCTACTACCATAGAGCGATACTACAGGATAGTTGTAGCTGACAAAGATATCAAAATCCAGCTTATTATATACGTTATCCGAATCATACTGCAAGCAGAAGGTCTTGGCACGACCCTCTACGCCTGTAGCTGTGGTAAGCTCCTTTGTTGCCGTACCTCTGTATAGACTCAACAGACCACCCTCGGAGAGTTTCTTACCATCTGTTGTAACGGTATAACTATCTGACTTCTCTTTGCTAATTACAAGACCGCCCTCAATAGGCTCGACCACAAGCTCATCGTAACGACTCTTAATTGCAGCCTGCTCCTCCTCGTTACCATAGAGGAAAGTATCGGCAACGATAAAGTACCAAGCGTATGTCTGTGCCAGATAGACAGGCATCCCTGCCTTATTCTCATATATCACCTTGTAGGGTCTATTTACATCCGGCTCTGAACCATCATCCAACAGGCATGAAGTAGAGCAGACAAGGGCCAATAGCGCAACAATAATATATCTCTTCATAACCACTCCTCCTACTTTTTCTTAGCATTAAAACGGTAACCGATACCTACGCGACCCCAGCCGCCGATACCGTTACCAATCTCGACAAAACCAAAGATACTCTTACCAAATGAGCAACCAAAGAGTGTCAAGTCATAACAAGGCAGCACCTCGTAGTCGGTTATAGACACACCCAATGAGACTGCCGAATAGAGCTGCACCTTCTCACGATTAAGGTAGATAAATCGCGCCGTAGGCATTATACTGCCGAAGTAGGAGCTGTAATCCTCCACCTTCTTGTGTGTCAGATTATCACGGTACACCCTTGTTGCGGCAGCAAAATTCACCGTGCCACCGAGCTGCAACCAACGACGGAAATGGAAGGCATAGCTGAACGAGAAGACACCTGTAAAGTATTGAGGCATCTTGTATCTATCGGCATTCTTTACCTGCTGGCGGAATGTAGGCACAGATACATCATAATAAACCTCACCAAA
This sequence comes from Alistipes sp., assembly GCA_017398555.1. Taxonomy (GTDB): domain Bacteria; phylum Bacteroidota; class Bacteroidia; order Bacteroidales; family Rikenellaceae; genus Alistipes. The sequence goes on along the minus strand of JAFQFV010000018.1, from coordinate 1,891 downwards.
GGCCTCATCCAAATAACCTAACGCACAGAGCGAAACACTACCAAGACCGATACGCAAATCGTGCTTATTGTCCCAATTCGGGATAATTCGAGTAATCTTCACATAGTCGTCCGTCACCTCTCGCTGCACAGTGCTATTCTGCGCCGAGAGAGTGCCTGCCACAAAGAGCAGCAACAGCAATAATTTCAACCTCTTCATAACCTAAATATATTAGTTTTCAACTACTTAGCTATCTCCAACAGCTCTACATTGTAGTCGGCAATGCACTTGTCAATAACAGCCTTTACAACGGTATCAACCTCCGAGCCCTCACTATAATCTGCCGGGCAGACGTGATTTACACGGTTATCGCGGATAAGGGTGTTCATCTCGGCACGCTTGCTCTTATCTTTCGGATTATAGACGGCTATTGAGTGGCCGCCAAAGTTCTTCACAAGGCGCATACAAGGGATGTCGGTCGTACCATCGCCCACATATATCATACGTGAGAATGGCACAGGGCGCTGTCGCTCCTCCATATACTTATTCACCTGCTTGGTGTCATAGACACTCTCCACACCCTTGTTAATCTTGAAGATAAATTGGGTCTTATTGGTATAATTTACCGCCACAGCAGGCCAATAGGCTATACCATCCACATTGTAGAGGAAGGAGCAGGCGTAAATCTTCTGGAACTTGTCGGCAATGGTTGTGCCCTCGATAATCTCCTTAAGGCCCGACGAGTTGATGTAGTGGACAATCTTCACCCCACGCTCGGCGCCGTAGCTGTTAATGCGGTCAAACCACTCCGACACGCCCGGATACAACTTAACATCACGACCACACTCCTGAAAAGCCTCACGACGCAGCGAGATACCCTTCGCCTGTGCCTCGCGAATCATCAGCGCCATATAGGTCAAAATCTGGTCGGCATCCTGCGCCTCGGCAAGGTCATTTGCCTCACTCCAAAACTCCTTATTACTCTTTCCGATGGCCGGAATAAAGTTATACTCCTGCATATTTCCGGCAGAGAGTGTACCATCAAAATCGTAAATAAGGGCAATTGTAAACTTATAATTTTTATCCATCATATCACAAATATAGGTAAAAGTTGCCAAATTTCACTATTTTTGCATAGTGAATGGCTAAATTTTTTACTATGGACTTGAAAAATATACTCAAAACACGCCGCTCTGTGCGTAAATTCTCGCCGACCGAGGTATCGCGAGAGGTACTGCTTGATATTGTAAATCAGGCTCTAACCGCCCCATCTTCGCGAAATATGAGAACCACACGATTTATCATTGTCGATGATAAACCGACCCTTGAAAAGCTCTCTGAAATGCGCGACTACGGCTCCTCTTTTATGAAGGATGCAGCTGCTGCCATTATCGTTGCTGCAGATACCACAAAGACCGATTTGTGGCGTGAAAACTGCGCCATCAGCGCAACAATTCTCCAGCTTGCCATTGTCGATGCAGGACTCGCTTCCTGCTGGGTGCATATCGGCGGCAGACCACGTCTGAAAGATGTTCCGGAGGGTGAGCAGGCTGAGGATTATATCCGTACATTTATCGATATTCCTGCCGATTGGTCGCTCGAGTGCGCAATTGCCCTCGGCTACTCGGATTTTCAGCCAAAACCACTGCCTGACCACGACGACAGCGCGTCGATTATTTGGCATACCCGCGAGTAGCCCGCAGCTACGCAGCACCGCCCGCACAGTACTGCCCGCTTTTTCGAGAAAAAGCAGGGCGTGCAAAAAGCTTTGTGCGAAACTCCGTTTCGCTTGTAGGCTGTTGCGAGAATAACGTTGTCTGCGACAATAGAAAAACAAAAATAGCACTTCACTTTCAAGCAAGCTTGAGTGAGTGCTATTTTCATTTTTACTATCCTTACGGATAGCTGTTAT
>JAFQFV010000001.1 GCA_017398555.1 Alistipes sp. | reverse complement strand
TTTTTGTAAAGTTTTAGTATCAGCAATCGTTTTCGGATTGAGCAGAGAACAAAACTCTGTTTTTAATTCTTTTTCGAGAATAACAGCTATCCGCAAGGATAGTAAAAATAGAAAGAGCGGTAGTGTAAGCTTGCTTACAAACTACTGCTCTTGCTGTTTTTGGTATTGTCGCAGACAACGTTATTCTCGCAACAGATACGAGCGAAACGGAGTTTCGCCTAAAGCTTTTTGCACGCCCTGCTTTTTCTCGAAAAAGCGGGCAGTACTATGCGGGCAGTACTGCGTAGCCTCAAGGCTATCCTAAATCCGCAACAGCCGTCATCACTTCGTCGTCATCAGCGTATAGTCGTAGTCGGCGATAATATCTGTCGCGCGGTATGTGCGGCCGAAGCGGTCGGTGGCCTCGACAAGCACAGAGGCGTTCTTATTCTTCAGCGTGTACTTATACATATGGAAGCAGCTTGTGAAGTAGCTGCTGCGGCTGCGGTTCTTCACGCCCACAAGGTAGCCGATAGCCCACCAATCCTGGCTTGAGCTGACAGATGGTTTTGTTGGGTTGTCGATGCCTGTACCCTCTGCAGGGGTCTCCTTCTTGTAGGCTATCTTTGTCATTGTACCGCTATAGACGCCATCTTCATAGACCTTGATGCTCCAGCTATCGTCAGCATTAAAGACATTTGCAAGGATAACCCCGTCGCCGTGCTGCTGTGCGAAGTACTCGTACTGTCCACCGCTCTTGTGGTTACCGCGATAGAGGCGGAGCTGGTAGTCGCGGTCATTCATACTTGTATTGACGCCCTGGTAGTACCAATTCTTGATAGTGTTGCCCTCGATGTTATAGACGCCATAACCGTTCGGTACACCGTCGCCATTGGTATTTGCGTGCCACCAAGCACCACAAACAGCACCGTGCACGTGCTCATATACGCCACTCGATAGTGTAGGCTCATTGCGCTGGTAGTGGGTATGACCTGCCATAATATGCGCCTGCTGATACTGTGCCAACAGGGCGATAACCTTCTGAACATTCTTCTTTGTCGAGTTCACAATCGGGATATGCACGCAGAGGATAACAAGCTTATCCTTAGGTACATAGCTCAAATCCTGCTTAAGCCACTCATACTGCTCATCGCTAAAGCCGAGCGAGTAGTTGCCACCATTGTTGTTTGAGTTCCACAGCATATCGCGCATGCAGACGATATGTGCATCGCTACGGTTCCACGAGTGGTTTATCGGGCCGAAGATATCCTCAAACATACGCTGCGCCTTGATGTTGTAGTTCGAGGAGTTCTCGTCAGGCTCAAGTGGTGCAGAGCCGTTGAAGTAGAGGTAGTCGTGGTTACCCATCGTCTGGTAGATAGGGATGCCTGTCTTATCCTTCGACATATGGTCGCGCATATAAGGCATCTGCGAGGTGGTGTTGGAGGAGTTGCTTGAACTTACAATATCTCCGAGGGTCACGCCATAACAAGGCACGCCCATACTCAGTGCAAGAGCCTTGATGTGCGGCACAGACTCCTTTTGGAAACGTGAACGTGAGCTCGAACTAGGGCACTGTGGGTCGGCAAGACAGAAGAGTGCAAACTCCTTCTCCTTACCCGTTGCGCTCTTTGTCAGGGTGAAGTTGTAGTCAAATATATTTGGGTCGTACTTTGTGAAGAAGTGCGGCTGACCGTAGCTATTTGTCATAGACTTGCAATCTGCAGGCAGAGAGTAGTAGATGTACCACGTGTCCTGATGCGGCGTGAGAGAGTATTTACCATTTGCATCGGTCTGCACCACCGAGAAACCATCCGATATAGACACCCCCGCTGCAGGTGCGCCGTTAGAGTATGTTACAACACCTCTTGCCAGCGATCCCGGCTCAATATCCTCCTCCGGAAGTCCCTTGCTGCTGTAGTACTGACCATCCTTGAGCTTGCCGCTATCAGCCACCTGCTCAAACTGCTCAACCGAGAGGGTGATGGTATAGACACCACCAGCCTTGTACTCCTCTGTAGGCTTGTGGCTGAAGATGTACTGACCATCGGCGGTCTTAATATCGTACAAAACAGAGCCTGTAGCGCTCTTGAAATTGACAGGTGCAATAGTTGCCCAACCATCTGCCGAGTGGCCCTTAGGCTGGCTTGGATAGCTCAATGTGAGGCTCTTGCTCGCCGCTCCGTAGGCATAAGGGGTCGCCAGCGCGAGCTTGCAACTACCTGCAATACCTACATTCTCACTTGTCATTGTTATAGACTTGATAACCTCATCTTCGGGCAGGGTAATGTCGAAGAGTACAGTTGCTGCCGCGTTTGTCATGGTGAAGTTCTGACGGTCTGTCGAGCTGCCGAACAGAACAATCTTATCCTTGACGTTCGAGCTGCGTACAGGGGCGTATGTCTGCGCTGTAGGGATTGTAAGGCTGAAAACACCCGTCTTGAGCGATACAGCCGAAGCGGGGTAGAGGGCATAGATAGTCTGCTTCTCGCTCTCGAACTTGCCCGCAAACTTGCCGCTGATACTTCCCTCACCACTTGTAAGGGTGAAGTTGGCAGAGCTGCTCATATCTGTTACAAATAGCGCATCGCTCTTTGACCAATAGGCGCTATAATCACCATCGCTACCAACAACCACTGCCGCACGTGTAGCGTTGTCTATACGGGCAGAGATTTCTGTTATAGATGTTGTTGTGGTTTGGTCGGGATTTGGCTCATCTACGGGAGGAATATCCTCGCCACCGGTGTTACAAGCCACAAAGAGAGATAGTGCCAGAATGGCCGATAAAAACTTCTTCACAGTAATTAGGTTTTAGGTTTGTTGCAAATATACAAAAAAATTGAATTGCTTATTCACTATAGTGCATAAAAAACCTGCCCAACAAATGTCAGACAGGTCTTCTAAATACCTTATATTATATTTGAGACTACTTAACCTCCTCGAACTCTACATCCTCAGGCTGTGCCTTAGTCTCGGCACCTGCACCAGCACCCGCAGCACCTGCGTTAGGGTTTGCCTGTGCGCCCTGAGCTGCCTGCTGAGCAGCGTAGATGTCCTGAGATGCAGCCTGCCAAGCGTTGTTCAGCTCTGCGATAGCCGCGTCGATAGCAGCGATATCTGCGCTCTTGTGAGCCTCCTTAAGCTTGCCGAGAGCAGCCTCGATAGCGCCCTTCTTGTCTGCAGGAATCTTGTCGCCATACTCCTTGAGGTTCTTCTCTGTGGTGAAGATGTTTGCATCAGCAGCGTTGAGCTTCTCTACACGCTCCTTCTCGATGCGGTCCTTCTCCTCGTTAGCCTTCGCCTCGTCACGCATACGCTGAATCTCCTGCTCGGTAAGACCGCTTGAAGCCTCGATGCGGATGGTCTGCTCCTTGCCTGTACCCTTATCCTTTGCAGATACGTTGAGGATACCATTTGCGTCGATATCGAAAGTTACCTCAATCTGTGGCACGCCACGTGGAGCTGCAGGGATGCCGTCAAGGTGGAAGCTACCGATGCTCTTGTTGTCGCGTGCAAACTGACGCTCACCCTGACATACGTTGATAACTACCGATGGCTGGTTGTCTGTAGCTGTTGAGAATACCTCGCTCTTGCGTGTAGGGATTGTTGTGTTAGCCTCGATAAGCTTTGTAAATACGCCACCGAGAGTCTCAATACCGAGTGAGAGCGGAGTAACGTCGAGCAGTACCAAATCATCCTTAATATCGCCTGCAAGGATACCACCCTGGATAGATGCACCTACTGCCACAACCTCATCAGGGTTTACGCTCTTGTTAGGAGTCTTACCGAAGAACTCCTCAACCACGCGCTGAATTGCAGGGATACGTGTAGAACCACCAACAAGGATAACCTCGTCAATCTGTGAAGCGCTCAGGCCTGCATCGCGAAGAGCAGTGCGGCAAGGCTCGATAGTGCGCTGTACAAGGTGGTCGCAGAGCTGCTCAAACTTAGCACGAGTAAGGGTCATTACAAGGTGCTGTGGAATGCCGTTGATTGGCATAATGTATGGCAGGTTAATCTCTGTTGACTGTGAAGATGAGAGCTCAATCTTAGCCTTCTCAGCAGCCTCCTTAAGGCGCTGGAGAGCCATAGGGTCCTGACGAAGATCTACACCGTGCTCGCTCTTGAAGCTCTCTGCCATAAAGTCGATAAGTACGTGGTCGAAGTCGTCACCACCAAGGTGAGTATCGCCGTTTGTTGACTTAACCTCGAATACACCGTCACCCAACTCAAGAATTGAGATATCGAAAGTACCACCACCAAGGTCGTAAACAGCAATCTTCATATCGCGGTTCATCTTGTCCATACCGTAAGCAAGTGCAGCCGCTGTAGGCTCATTTACGATACGACGAACCTTAAGACCTGCAATCTCACCAGCCTCCTTTGTAGCCTGACGCTGTGAGTCAGAGAAGTATGCAGGAACGGTGATAACTGCCTCTGTAACCTCCTGACCGAGGTAGTCCTCAGCAGTCTTCTTCATCTTCTGCAGGATGATTGCAGAAATCTCCTGTGGAGTGTACTGACGACCGTCAATCTCTACACGAGCAGTGTCGTTGGCACCACGAACAACTGAATATGGAGAACGAGAGATATCAGAAGCGACATTCTCAAACTTCTCACCCATATAACGCTTGATAGAGAATACTGTACGCTTAGGGTTTGTAATAGCCTGACGCTTTGCAGGATCACCCACCTTGCGCTCACCACCATCTGTGAATGCAACTACTGAAGGGGTTGTACGATGACCCTCAGAGTTAGGAATAACAACGGGCTCAGCACCCTCCATAACAGCCACACAAGAGTTTGTGGTTCCCAAATCAATACCAATAATCTTTCCCATAATTGTTTTAGTTTTAATATTTATACTTATTTATTATTTTCAACTTGCGTTTGGCATAGTATTGAGCAAACCTCTTGCCAAAAGAAATTTTCTGCCAAAAAAGTGTCTGCCACAAAAGAAATGGCAGTAAGTGGTGCATTTGTCTGCCAAAATGTCATATTTGTCGTGGAAAGCACGAACCTGCGCCGCATCTGCATACTTTTGACGATAAAACAGTGCACAGAGTAATTGGCGTGCGAACTCTTATTTGCTTTTAGTTTGGCTATTTTTACTGCGTAGCCGTACTGCGTTAGTCAGGAAACCCGAAAGATTTGTGCACCCGGAGCGAAGCGACCAAGTCCCATTCACAGGATGATAGTTGGGTGAAAATAAAAAGTCCCACCATTTGGCAGGACTTGTGTGCTATGCAAGCGATTAAGAAGATTAATTTCAAGGCTTGCGAAATCCGAGAAACCGCAGCATACTTAAAGCGTATGTGAGGATTTCGAGGATGAGTATAACGAAGAAATTCGCTTTTTAATAGTTTGCGACTACTCGGTTGGTTCGATAAAGATATAGAACACCAACGGCGCATACGGAGCAATCTCAGTCTCGATAGTCGAGGTTGTCTCCTCATAATTATAGTAGTTGGTATAGCCACCGTAGTAGTTATAGTAGTTGTAGTAGCTATATGGGTTGTAGTACGCAGAGCCCATCATACTATAATAATTATATAGGTTAGCCAAGCTGTTGTATGCCGCAGCTGTGCTCGAAGATGTTGAGCTTGTGCCGCCAGCAACGCCTGCAGAGCCGTATGCGTAACCCGATGTGGTGATGATTGCACCCCAACGACCGTAGCGGAGCTTTGGAATACAGTGTGCCCACGCGCTGATATACTCGTCTTTGTTTGAAGATACAGAGTATGAGATAGATGACTCGCCTGTGTAGTTCTGGTTGCTGCTGCCGTCGTCATTAAAGGCGAGCTCGCGTACAGCCTCGATGTTCGTATCGAAGATAAAGCCGTCAAGGAAACGACCTACATACCAAACCATTGCTGCATTATCCTCTGTAACCTCCTTTGCATCAGCATCAGGGGTCTTTTTAATCATATCGGCAAACTTGTTGTCCAAAATCTCCCACAGCTTCTTGTCAAATGCTGCCATGTCGGCATAACGCTGTGAATCTCTGTAAGGGTTGCCTATGCCTGCCATATCTGGGCGTGCATACTGAAGGTGTATATAATCCTCATTTGGCTGGAAGGTGTTGCAGTAGTACAGACCCTCGTAGTACTTCTTGTCTGTTGAGCTCTCGCCACCCTCTGTATCGTCAGGATTTGTGGCAGGGGTGTCGCTGTTCTCCTCGCTATCATCCCCACTCTCCTCGGTGTTCTCAATTTGGAGCCACTGCGTCTTCTCGTTGCTATCATTAGCCTGCTTTACCAGCTGCTCAACCATCTCTAACTCCACATCAGCAGGGTTCTTGACAACGCGCATAACCTCCATGTCGAGAATCATCGGTACATTGGCATCGAGCTTATACTGACCCTCATAACCACCCTCGGCAGATGAGCCGTTTGAGGTGTAACCGATAGTAGATGTCATGTAAAGACGCACCTTCGAGCCCTTGCGCAGAGTCATCTCTGTGCTCTGACAGATGTCGGAATTGGTAGCCACATACTCCTCGCTCAACTTAATCTTGTTGCGAGAGGCGAGGTAGCTACCCTCCACAATGGCATAAAACTCCTCCTTGCCGCAGTAGTTGCCGTAAGGAACGTAGTGCGTATTGTCAGAGAATGTCGCCTGCATACGTGCAATAACCTCATCACGGGTAGAGAAGACGCTGCCGTCGAGGTTGTAACCTGTGAAGTTGTAGTAAACCCAGCAGGTGTCCTGCTCCATAATCGGCTGATTGCCAAAGTCATTCTGCTTGTCAGATGTGTCGTCGGCAGTAGCTGCTGTGGTGTCACCCCAAGAGAGCACCTCTACATAGTAGCCGCCATCCTCCTGATAGTTGCCCATCAACTCTGGATGATTCTTCTTCATCCATGCCTTGAGCGAACGAGCCTCCAACTCATCGCCCGAATACTCCTTCTCCTTAACGCAAGAAGATAGCGCAAAGAGAGAGAGCAAAAGAGTTATAATGATCTTCATATTCCTATTTAGTTACATTCAAAATCTTAATATACCACGCCACCGAGCTGTTCTTTGGCACAGCACCGATGTTCTGCTTGCCATACGCCGCCGCAGAGGTCATATAGACCTGCACCGAGTCCTGACTGTAGCAACCAATCAACGCCTCCTCAAGACCGCGTAATACGGCTCCGCTGCCTAACTGCAACGTCAGCGGCTCCTCCGACCAGATAAGGTGGTCGTATTGGTTGTTGTTTGCCGCCTCAATATCCGAGATTAGGGTAGGGATGTTCGACCAATAGAGCTGCTGCTTTGTCGGCTCGTTGCCTGTAAATGTGTAGGCCGCAAAGCTGATATCCAAAGTGCTTGTCGGCTCCACAACCGCCCACTGGTCACGACCCTCCTCGTAGTAGTTCGTAATGTGTCTGAAGACATCCTGCCCAAACTGAGTGTAGAATGGCGGATTCTCCGCAATCACATTGCCCACCTCCTCCTCGGCCACCAATCTGCGCGACGAAGTGAGATACCTGACAATCGCATCCTTCTGCTTTGTCAGCATATCCTCATCCTTGTTGCACCCGCTTGTCAGCAGCGCACCCATCACCATCACCGCATATATCAGTCGTTTCATAGCCATATAACGCGCAAAGATAATAAATATTATTATAATCCGCAAATTTTATCGTGATAGCGGCGCATTTACTTCCGCTAACGCGATATGTCAGCAATGAGCAGTACGCCTTAGTACAGCCCATCGCCTCCAATCGCGCCGAGCGTGGTAACTGCACCACTTTGACGATAAAATGTTGTGCGGATTGTTTGCAAATTATTTTGCCATGAAAATGCAGCATTAGCTGTACATCCCTCATAGTCCCGAATGGGAAATACCAAAGTATGTCCCATCCGAGTCTATATCACGATGTGCCACATCTGCATACTTTTGACGATAAAACGGTGTAGAGATTGAGCGGAGTGCGGGCTCTTATTTGCTATTAGCTTTTAGCCATTGGCTATTTTTACTGCGTTAGCTGTACTGCGTAGCAAGGAAACCCGAAAAAATTGTGCACCCGGAGCGAAGCGACTAAGCCTCCCCTCTCAAGGGGAGGTTTGGAGGGGTTGTCTATATTTTTGTATAGTTTTAGCATCAGCCGTTTTCGGATTTAGGATGCTATCGAAGATAGCGCAAAAAAATAGAGCCTCGTTCAAGCATGCTTGAAAACGAAGGCTCTATTTTTTTGCAATAGCCTTTAGGCTATCCTAAATCCGCAATGGATCGCAACGTATGCTGCAACTACAACTGCTTGAGTGCCAAGCGGATAGCCTCTTCGACGCGCAGGTCGGGGCTCTCCTTGAATATCTTCTTGAGCACCTTTTCGGAGGCTGTCTTTTGGAAGCCGAGCATAATGAGTGCCGAGAGAGCCTCATCAAAGCTCTCATTATTAACCACAACGCCCTTGCCTGCACCTTTGTCGTCGGCCTTTAGATCGACCATCTTGCCGCTCAACTCAACGATAATCTTCTGCGCAGTCTTAAGCCCCAGACCCTTGACATTCTTCAGCAGTACGGCATTACCTGTGCCGATGATGTTTCTAAGCTCGGAAGGGGAGTAGGTCGATTGAATCATTCGAGCCGTATTTCCACCCACGCCCGAAACCCCGATAAGGAGTCGGAAGAGCTCGCGCTCCGCCTTTGTCGAAAATCCGTAGAGAATCTGCGCATCCTCACGCACGATGTAGTGCAGATAGAGGGTGACGTTGTCGCTATTCTCAATCTCGGAGTAGGTCTGTAGCGATATGTTTATAAAGTAGCCGATGCCTGCCGCCTCTACAATGGCGTATGCGGGTGCAATCTCGGCGAGTTTTCCGGTTATGTATTCGTACATATAATGGTGCGTATCAAATGGTTACAATAACTTTTTCTTTACAACAGCGGGGTTGCCTGCCGCTAAACAATCGTCGGGAATATCCTTGGTTACCACGCTTCCTGCGGCGATGATGCAACGGTTGCCGATGGTCACTCCCGGACAGATGGTGACACTGCCGCCAATCCAGCAATCGTCGCCAATCTTTATCGGCATACCTGTCTCAATAGGCTTGCGACGCTCAAGGTAGTTTGTTGGGTGCTGCGGGGTGTAAAAACCGCAATTTGGGCCAATTTTGGTGTAGTTGCCGATGGTTATACCACCCGAATCGAGGAAGGTACAGTTCTTATTTATAAAAGAGTGCTCGCCCACCTTGATACGAAAACCGACATCGCAATAAAAGGGTACCGATATGGTCGAACTCTCCGGCATATCGGGTATCAGCTCGCGCAACACCTTCGGAAATTCGGGGTCGCGGCGAGTCATATTGTTCAGACGAACGAGTATCTCCTTGCTACGACCGAAGGCTGCATTTACCTCAGGGTCGTGGAAGTTGTAGAGCTCCCCGTCCATCATCTTTTGAAATTCACTCTTCATAGATACAAATTTGCTTACAAAGATACAATTTTTAGATAAAATCATCGTCAATCTGCAAAAAAAAGTGTAATTTAGCGACCGATGAGAGATGATTTACTTTACATACTTGAACAGTATTGGGGATATGAGGATTTCCGACCGATGCAGTACGAGATTATCTCGTCTGTCATGTCGGGCGTGGATACCCTTGCTCTGATGCCTACAGGTGGCGGTAAGTCGCTCACATACCAACTGCCGACAATGGCGCAAGATGGACTCTGTATTGTCGTTACGCCCCTTATTGCACTGATGAAAGACCAGGTGGATAGCTTGGATGCTCGTTGTATCTCGGCGGAGGCTATACATTCGGGGCTGTCTAACCGCAAAATTGATAGACTGCTCGATAACTGCGTCTATGGCGATGTCAAGTTTCTCTATATCTCTCCCGAACGTATCGATACACCCCTCTTCCGCCTGCGCGTAAGACAGATGAAGGTCTGCCTGATAGCTGTCGATGAGGCGCACTGTATCTCCGAGTGGGGACACGACTTCCGCCCATCATACAGACATATCGTGCAGCTGAGAGAGCTACTTCCCGATGTGCCGATTTTGGCACTCACAGCCTCGGCGACAGATGAGGTGGTGGAGGATATTATGACCACACTCCACTTTCGGGAGAAGCGTGTTTTGCGCAGCTCTTTTGCCCGCCCGAATTTGCGATATGTCGTTCGCAAAACCGATGATAAAGAGGGTATGATTCTCAATATTCTGGGAAAAGTTCCGGGGTCGGGAATTATCTATACACGCCGCAGACGTGAGGCCGAAAAACTTGCGGAATGGCTTGTGGAGCAGGGTGTTAGCGCAACCTACTACCACGGAGGCCTGCCGAACGAGGAGCGCTCAATCAGGCAGGATGAGTGGCTGAGAGATAAGGTGCGCGTTATGGTGGCTACAAACGCATTCGGTATGGGTATCGATAAGGGCGATGTACGCTTTGTTATCCACTACTCGATGTGTGAGACTATCGAGAGCTACTACCAAGAGGCTGGTCGTGCCGGTCGTGATGGCGAGCGTAGTTATGCCGTGCTGCTGACCCAGGAGCACGACTACGAGATTATGCATCAGCGCGTGGAGCGAGATTTCCCGCCGATAGAGGTTGTTAAGAAGATATATGACCAGATATGCTCGTTTCTGATGATTGCCAATGGCGACGGTAAGGGGTGCTCGTATATCTTCAACGTCTATGATTTCTGCAAAAAGTATGGCTACTTCTTCCAAACCGAGGTGCTCGGAGCTATAGAGTTGCTTGAGCGTAACGAGTACCTTGCCTATATGGAGGAGTCGGATAGCCCTGCAAGGGTGATATTCTGTGTCAGCCGAGATGACCTCTATAAGATAGATTTCTCAAAACGCACCGAGGCTGTTGTGCTCGCGCTGCTGCGTATGTATAACGGTCTGTTTACAGAGTTCAGGCCTATTGACGAGATGGTTATCGCCACTATGTGCAACTATACTCACGCAGAGGTGCACGAGGCGCTTAAGGAGTTGTGGATTAGAAAGATAATCAGATATGTGCCGACAAATAACGCCCCTGTAATTCGTATGTTGGAGGAGCGCCTGCCCGCCTCGGATATCTATATTGCCCCTAATACCTATACCCAGAGAAAAACGCAGATGTTGCGCCGTCTTAAGGCTATGGCAGACTATGCTGCTACGGATGATTGCTGTCGCAGTGTGATGATTGCGCGATATTTGGGTGATAAGGGTGCCCAGCCGTGCGGTTGTTGTGATGTGTGCCTTGCTGCCAAGCGCGATAGTAAGAGCCGAGCTGTGCCCGATATGGTGTTGGAACTTCTCAAAGAGGGCGATTATACTCTGCGTCAAATTGTCGAGCGCATACCCGCTCCATCGAAGAGCGTTGTCGATGCTATCTACTCATTGGCAGATAGGGGTGAGATTGTCGTGGGCAGCGGCTCAACTTTCTCTATTTCGCCCGACAGGGGGTCGAAAAAATAGCCAAATGGCTTAAAATCGCCTAAAATCGGGCAAAAATCCCATATTTTCTCCTCTATTTTATAAAAAAGGGTGTAAAAGATTTCGATAAAGTTGTCAAAATCGAAAAAAAACGCTATTTTTGCGCGTGCAAAAAGTATGTAACGACGTAAGTAACAAAAGTAACTTAAACTTATATTATGGAATTAGAAGAGAAGAATAATGGTTTAGTCGGCAGAATCGATAGAGTGAATATCGAGGAGCAGATGAAGACCGCCTACATCAACTACTCGATGTCGGTAATCGTTTCGCGTGCTCTGCCTGATGTAAGAGATGGACTCAAGCCGGTGCACCGCCGTATCCTATTCGATATGAGCGAGCATCTGCACCTCTATCACGATAAGGAGACTCGTAAGTCTGCCCGTATCGTCGGTGACGTGCTCGGTAAGTTCCACCCACACGGCGACTTGTCAGTGTATGATGCAATGTGTCGTATGGCACAGGATTGGGCAATGCGTTATCCGCTTGTGGATGGTCAGGGTAACTTCGGTTCGATGGATGGTGACTCTCCGGCAGCTATGCGTTATACCGAGGCTCGCCTGCAGAAGATATCTGCCGAGGTTATGGCCGATATCGACAAGCAGACTATTGATTGGACTCCAAACTTCGATGGCGAGGAGCTTGAGCCTACAGTGTTGCCAACACGTATTCCGTTGCTGCTTGTAAATGGTGCGAGCGGTATTGCGGTAGGTATGGCGACAAATATGGCTCCGCATAACCTTGGTGAGGTTGTGGATGCTTGCTGCGCCTATATCGACAACCCAGATTGCCTTTGCGAGGATTTGCTCCACTTTGTAAAGGGCCCGGATTTCCCTACAGGCGGTATCCTCTATGGCTATGCAGGTATCAAGGAGGCACTTTTGACAGGTCGTGGTCGTGTGATTATCCGTGCTAAGTACGAGATTGAGACTACAAAGAACAACCGTCAGCAGATTGTCTTTACCGAGATGCCGTATATGGTTCGCAAGGATGAGCTTTGCGACACTATCGGCAAACTTATTAAGGATGGTAAGATTGAGGGTATCTCAGATGTGAATGATGAGTCATCAGATCGTGACGGTATCCGTCTTGTTGTTCAGTTGAAGCAGGATGCTGTTGCCAATGTTGTGGTAAATATGCTCTTCAAGCACACAGCCCTCCAGTCATCATTTGCGGTGAATAATATCGCCCTTGTAAATGGTCGTCCGGAGCTTCTGAACCTCAAGCAGCTTATCGCACACTTCGTAGATCACCGTCACGAGGTTGTTGTACGCCGTACACAGCACGACTTGAAGGTGGCGCAGGATCGTCTGCACATCGTTCAGGGTCTGCTTATCGCGCAGGATAATATCGACGAGGTAGTTCACACAATTCGTGCACAGCGCACTCCGGAGGATGCTCGTCAGGCGTTGATGGAGCGCTTCAGCCTCTCAGACCTTCAGGCAGCAGCTATCGTAGCTATGCGTCTGGGTGCTCTGACAGGTCTTGAGCACGGCAAGCTTACCGCTGAGCGTGATCAGTTGGAGGCAAGCATTGCAGAGTTTGTCGCTATTTTGGGCAGCGTAGAGTTGCAGCTCAAGATAGTTAAGGATGAGCTTATCGAGGTGCGTGAGAAGTATGCAGATGACCGTCGTTCAGAGATTGTTTACTCTTCAGAGGAGTTTAATCCTGAGGACTTCTATGCAGATGAGGATATGGTTATCACCATCTCGCATATGGGTTACATCAAGCGTACATCACTCTCTGAGTACCGCACACAGAACCGTGGTGGCGTGGGTGCTAAGGGTAGTGCTACTCGTGATGAGGACTTTATCGAGCATATCTACGTGGCTTCAATGCACAATACAATGATGTTCTTCACCGAGAAGGGTCGTTGTTATTGGCTCAAGGTGTACGAAATTCCTGAGGGCACTCGTTCTTCTAAGGGACGCGCAATACAGAATGTTATCCAGATTGAGCCGGATGATAAGGTTCGTGCTTATATCAACTGCAAGCGCCTCAATGACGAGGAGTACGTGAATAATAATTATATTATTATGTGTACCAAAGAGGGTATTATCAAGAAGACAAAACTTGAAGCTTACTCTCGTCCACGTACTACAGGCGTCAATGCAATCGTTATTAGAGAAAGCGACCAGCTTATCGAGGCTAAACTGACAAGTGGTAAGGCTGAGGTGATGATTGCATCACGCGAGGGTAAGGCTATTCGCTTCAATGAGGAGATTGTCCGCCCTGTAGGCCGTGTAAGTATGGGTGTTCGCGGTATTGCACTTGAGGATGGTAATGAGGCTATCGGTATGATTTGCATCGAGCCTGACTCACAGCAGGATGTACTCGTTCTTTCAGAGAATGGATTTGGTAAGCGTACTGACCTTGAGGAGTATCGTGTAACCAACCGTGGTGGTAAGGGTGTTAAGACTATCAACATCACCGAGAAGACCGGAAAGCTGATATCTATCCAGGCAGTGACCGATCTGAACGATTTGATGATTATCAACCGCTCAGGTATCACCATCCGCACTGCGGTAGATCAGATTCGCCTTGCAGGTCGTGCTACACAGGGTGTGAAGATTATCAACCTGCGTGAGGGCGATACAATCGCATCTGTTATGGCAGTGCCAAAGAGCGAGGATGCAAAGGATGAGGAGCTGACTGACGTTCCACAGACCGAGCAGACAACTGAGGCCGCTGTAGTTGAGGCTACAGAGGTTGTAGAGACAAGTAACGAATAACAATTAAACCAAATTTCTAATATTATGAAAAAGATTATCTTGATGGTAGCAGCCGCTATGGCGCTGGTAGTGCCAACTGCTACTGCACAGAAGGTTAACGAGTCTGCAACTCTTGCAAAGCTCTCAAAGAGCGATACTGAGGCTGTAGATGCAAAGAAGTCTGCAAAGGCATCTGTTTGGGTAAATCGTGCAAAGGTTTATACCGATGCTCTGATGGAGCCTACAAAGTCACTCTCAACATCTCTTGATGCGACTTTCCTTAGCTATACAATGGGTACTCCGACCGAGACTACTACAGATGAGAAGGGTCGTCAGGTACTCGTTTATCCATGGGTTAATGTATATATCGAGAACAACCGCGTAGCTGCTTGGGAGCAGACTAAGGAGCTTAAGGAGGGTATGTTTGAGGTTATCGTTGAGGCTGCTGCAAAGGCTCTTCAGCTCGATCCAAAGACTCTGTCTAAGGTTAAGCCTATCCTCGACACAGCTATCAACTACTACTCACAGCTCGGTGAGGTTAGCACATTCATCCCTAACTTTGAGGTTGCTATCGACGCATTCGTTAAGGCTGCAACTCTCCAGCAGAGCGAGGTTTACTCTCAGGTAGATCCTAAGTACTACTTCTTCGCTGGTCAGATGGCTGCATTCCTCGGCGCTGAGAATAAGCAGTACTTCGTAGATGGTGAGAAGTACCTTGATAAGGCTCGCGAGCTCAACTACACTGACGAGACAGGTAACCTCTACTACTACCTCTTCCACTGCTACTATGGCCAGCGTGAGGATGACAAGGAGAACCTTGTAAAGGCTAAGAATATCCTGCTTGAGGGTATCGAGAAGTTCCCAAAGAACGAGCGTATCCTCGATGGTCTGATGTCACTCTATACTGCTGAGGAGGGTGTTGGTGACCCTGCAGAGCTCGTTGAGATGATTGACAAGTTCCTCGCCGAGACTCCGGATAATGCTGACCTCTGGTTCGGTCGCGGTCGTGTATTCTACAAACTTAAGAACTTCGACGAGTGTATCGCTTCATTCAAGAAGATTGACGCTCTTAAGCCAAATGACTACGACACTAACTTCTACATCGGCTACTTCTATGTAGAGAAGGCTGAGCACGAGAACCGTGAGTTCAATAGCAAGCTCGATAGCTTCACAAGCCAGGAGGAGTACCTCTCAGAGCGCAAGCGTGTTCGTTCAGTATATATGGAGGCTATCCCATTCCTCGAGAAGGCACACGAGCTTAACCAGGAGAATGCAGACTGCGTACAGATTCTTAAGGAGGTTTGCTTCCTTCTCCGTGATGAGGCAGGCGTGATGGATAAGTACAATAAGTATAATGCTATCTATAAGAAGCTCAAAGGCCTCGAGTAATTTGGCGTGATAGTGTGCCATCTATGGCACATCCCTTAATCAGTAGCGACGGCTGTACGTTTTAGTACTATCCGTCGCTACTTTTTTTTCACGATGTACCATACCTGGCATACTCTGACGCCAAATTCGTCACTCTAATTAATTATCCCTCACTTAAAATGCGATTTGCGACTACTACCTTTTGACAACCGACGCCAAACCGAGAGCAGAGGCTGCTTGCAGACTATGCCGAGGTGCGAAGGAGGAAAAGCCACCTTTAGGTGGATTAAAGGGGGATTTAGGGGGAATGTCAATATTTTTGTAAAGTATTAGTATCGGTAATTGTTTTCGGATTTAGGATGCTATCGAAGATAGCGCAATAAAACAAAACCCTCACTCAAGCTCGCTTGAAAGTGAAGGGTTTTATTTTATTGAATAGCCTACGGCTATCCTAAATCCGTAACAGCCACAAATATAAACTACAAAATACCCTTCGTATTTTGTAGTTTATATTTTGTTTAGTACCTTTGTGGGATAAAATAGACCGATTATGCAAAAGTCAATGACAGGCTTCGGTAAGGCCGAGGTGAAAGTTGGAAATAAGAAGTTTACGGCAGAGATTCGTTCGCTCAACTCAAAGCAGTTAGACCTCTCTGTAAAGGTCCCTATGGCGTATCGTGCGGCGGAGTTTGAGGTGCGTAGCGCTATCTCCAAAGCTCTGGTGCGTGGTAAGGTGGATGTTATCATCTCCTATGAGAGTGAGGCTGTGCAGACAGGTGGTGTTATCAACAAAGATATCTTCCGTGCCTACTTGGGTCAGGTGACCGATGCACTGAGTTATTCGGGCATAGATGCTGCCTACGATGTTCTCGTGCCGGCTGTATTGCGTATGCCGAACGTCCTCTCAACCGAGAGCGAGACGGTGTCGGAAGAGGAGCTTGCTGCTATTGTTGAGGCTGTAAATCTTGCAGCTGCGCAGCTCGATGCCTTCCGCGTGCAGGAGGGAAATATCCTTATCGCCGACCTGCTTGACCGTGTGTCGAAGATTGAGAGCTACCGCGATGCAATCACTCCGTTTGAGGTTGCTCGTGCAGATGCTGTGCGTGCCCGTATTCGTGAGGGTATTGCAAAGCTCGGCGTGGAGGTGGATGAAAATCGCCTTGAGCAGGAGATGATATTCTACATCGAGAAGCTCGACATCACCGAGGAGAAGGTGCGCCTTGCTAACCATTGCAAGTACTTCCGCGAGGTTGCCGCTAACGAGCCTATGGCGGGTCGAAAACTCGGCTTTATCGCTCAGGAGATGGGCCGCGAAATCAACACCACCGGCTCAAAGGCCAATAACCACGATATTCAGGTCTTGGTTGTAAAGATGAAGGATGAGTTGGAGAAGATTAAGGAGCAGGTCCTCAACATTCTCTAATTTTATCGTGATAACGCGGATATCTACTGCCGCTAACCCAATTTTCAACAATGGGCAGTACGCTCAGTACAGCCCATTGCTGAAAATTGTGCCGAGCGTTGTATCTACCGCGTTCTGACGATAAAATAGGGGGCGGGGTGTCATTGCAACTACAACCTTTTGACGATAAAATTTTAGAGAATGAGGGTTGTATTCTTGCAAAATTATAAATTTGAAAAAGCCAATAGCTAATAGCCAATAGCCAAAAGCAAAAAATGGAAAAGGTAATTATATTCTCAGCTCCGAGCGGATCGGGCAAGACAACGATTGTGCATCAGTTGTTGCAGAAGTATCCGCAGTTTGAGTTCTCGATTTCAGCCACTTCTCGTGCTCCGAGGGGTCAGGAGGTGGATGGTGTGGACTACTACTTCCTAACCGAGGAGGAGTTTCTGCGTCGCATAGAGGCTGATGCCTTTGTGGAGTGGGAGGCTGTCTATGCCGGCACGCACTATGGTACTCTGCGCAGCGAGGTGGATAGAATTTGGAGCAAGGGCAATGTGATTGTCTTTGATGTGGATGTTGTAGGAGGTATCAACCTCAAGAAGATTTTTGGCGACAAGGCCTGCTCGGTATTCATTATGCCACCATCGGTAGAGGAGCTTGAGCGTCGTTTAGTTGGTCGTGGCACAGATGCTCCGGAGGTGATTGCCAAGCGTGTAGCCAAGGCGGGTCAGGAGATTGAGCGAGCACCTGAGTTTGACCATATCGTAGTAAATGATGTGTTGGAGGAGGCTGTAGCTGCCACTTGTGCCATTATCGACAAATTTATTGCGGAGTAATGAAAAAGCGCGTACTTCTCTATTTCGGCTCGTTTAATCCTGTACATCGCGGACATATAGCCCTTGCGGAGTATGCTATATCTGACGGTTTTGCCGATCAGGTTGTGCTTATCGTTTCGCCTCAAAATCCGCATAAGGAGCAGGGTGACCTTGCGGCGGAGTTCTCGCGTTATGAGATGTGTCAGGCCGCTTGTGCAGCGTCACAATATCCTGAGCAGATACAGGTGTCGGCTGTAGAGTTTACACTCCCGCGACCATCCTATACCATTGATACTCTGAACTTTCTGACAGAGAACTTCGGCGAGCAGATGGAGTTTTCAATCCTTATGGGCGCAGACAATATCGAGAATTTCCATCGCTGGAAGAGCTATGAGCAGATTATTGATAACTACCCGATACTCGTCTATCCGCGCGCGGGGTACTACCTCTCCCGTTCTCAGTTTGCAGATAGGGTAGTATTTCTCGAAAATGCGCCACTCTTTGATATCTCTGCCACAGAGATTCGCAAGGCTATAGCCGAGGGTCGAGATATATCGGATATGGTTATTCCGGAGGTAGAACAATATATTAGGAACAATAAACTTTGGTAATATGAGTAGATTAAAAGTTGCACTTTTAGCGGGTGGAAACTCCTCTGAGCGAGAGATTGCCCTGGGTAGTGCAAATCAGATAGCTTCGGCACTCGATAGTGCCAAGTATGATGTAAAGGTCATCGACCTTCACTATCGTAATATGACCTACACAGCCCCTGACGGCACAGAGTGGGAGGTCGATAAGAATGACTTTTCGCTCACTGTTGCGGGCGAGAAGATTGTTTTTGACTATGCGCTCATCATCATCCACGGCACACCGGGCGAGGATGGTAAGTTGCAGGGATATCTCGATATGATGGGTATTCCATACTCATCTTGCTCACAGACCAGCTCAACAATCACTTTTGATAAGATTTCGACAAAGCGTGCTGTTGCAGACAGGGGTATCAACCTCGCGCGTGAGGTATTTATATGTAGAGGAGATAAGGTCGAGCCGCAGGCGATAGTCGATAAGTTGGGTCTGCCGATTTTTGTAAAACCAAATGCGAGTGGTAGCAGCTTCGGTGTAACGAAAGTGACCTCTGTAGAGCAGATTGAGGCGGCTGTTGAGGCGGCATTTGCCGAGAGTGACCAAGTCCTTATCGAGGAGTGCATTGTCGGCCGAGAGTTTGGCTGTGGCGTGGTTGTGACAGAGGATAGAGAGATTTTGTTGCCGATTACCGAGATTGTCTCAAAGCGTGACTTCTTCGACTATCAGGCCAAATATACCGAGGGACTTTCGGATGAGATTACCCCTGCACAAATCAGTGAGGATGTGCGCAAAAAACTCAATTGTATGACCCTTGAGGCATATCGTGCTTGCCGTTGCAGTGGTATTGTGCGTATAGATTTTATTGTCACTCAGGCGGGCGAGCCGTATATGATTGAGATAAACTCTATACCGGGTATGAGTAGTGGCAGCATCGTGCCAAAGCAGGTACGTGAGGCGGGTATGACCCTGGGAGAGTTGTATGATATTGTAATTGAGGACTCCCTGAAAAGATTTAAGTAAAATTGAGCCACTTTTTGAGAATGATAGAGATAGATGGTAAGATTGTAAGCACCGACCTGCTTACAGAGTGTTTCTGTTGCGATATTGCAGCTTGCAAGGGTCAGTGTTGCATAGATGGCGATTCGGGAGCTCCGCTCGATATTGATGAGGTCGATATTTTAGAACAGGAGTATGAGAACTATAAGCCATATATGACCCCTGAGGGTATTGCAGCCGTTGAGCAGCAGGGTTTTATGGTTGTCGATTCGGATGGCGACTATACCACTCCGCTTGTGAATGGTTGTGAGTGTGCATATACATTTGTCAATGAGCAGGGTATCACGCTGTGTGCTATCGAGGCGGCATACCGCGCGGGGAAATGCTCGTTCAAAAAGCCTATTTCGTGCCACCTCTATCCTATTCGTGTTGTCGAGTTCTCAAATGGTACGGTGGGGCTGAACTACCACCGCTGGGGTATCTGTCGCTCGGCTTGTCAGAATGGCAAACAGCTCGGAATACCCGTCTATAAGTCGCTTAAGGAGCCTATTGTTCGTCGATTTGGCGAGGAGTTTTATAAGGCTTTGGAGTGCGCAGAGGATTTGTTGAAAGAGAGTAAATAGAGTTATAAATGAAGAGATTTTTTATTGCTGTTGCGGCGATATTTGCTGCAACAGAGCTTTATGCGCTTGACTCACTTGCAGTACAAGCGATTAAACCGGTGGTGTCGCCTATTGTGGTGGATACCCTTGCTACCGAGAGCGATGCGCTGAAGGTGCTGCTCTTTAATGATGGCACTTGGCGCTATGTACAGAGTAGAACTATCGAGCAGGATTCGACCGTCTATGGTCGCTATTGGGATATTGATAATATCTCTGCCTATCGCGGCGTGAAGCTCGATTCGCTGCCACAGTCGGTGGCTATCAACCTTGTGGATAGTCTGAAGAGCTATCGTTATCCGATTGTCGGCCGTATCACTTCGCGCTATGGTATTCGCCACCGCAGAGCCCATAATGGAATAGATATAGCACTGAAGGTGGGCGATACAATTTGCGCAGCTTTTGATGGTCGCGTGCGATTCTCAAAGGCAACCGATACGGGCTATGGAACACTCGTGATTATCCGTCACGATAACGGTATTGAAACCTACCACGGTCACCTCTCTGCGCGCCTTGTCGAGGAGGGTGACAGGGTAGTGGCAGGTCAGCCGATTGCCCTTGGCGGAAACTCGGGCAGAAGTACCGGCCCGCACCTCCATTTTGAGACGCGATACTACGGCCAATCGTTTGACCCTGAGCGCCTTATAAATTTCCGTACGGGTGAGCTTCGTCGTGATTGTTTCCTGCTCAAGAAGGGCTATTTCAGCATCTACTCAAGGTATGAGCAGGACTTTAATGCCGAGGCAGAGCGCGAGTCTGCAGAGAAGAAGGAGACAGCCCTCTCGGCAGAAAAGCGCTACTATAAGGTACGCTCGGGCGACTATCTCGGACTTATCGCAAAGCGAAACCATACAACAGTGTCCGCAATTTGCCGCCTGAACGGTATCAAATCGACAACCGTGTTGCAGATTGGTCGAGTGTTGAGGGTTAAATAGTTACACTATTTTAATGGTGGGTCACAGGTTAAGAAAATAATCTGTGACCTAACTATTTTATGAAAAATTTTAATTTTTCTCGAAAAGTTGTGTAATTCAGAAAATTGTCGTATCTTTGCGCACTCGCAAAGTGCGAGGTTGGATTATAATTTATTAACAACAAGTATTAATTAACAACAAATGGATTCATTAAGCTACAAAACCATCTCGGTAAATGCAGCGACTGCCAACAAAGAGTGGGTAGTTATCGATGCAACTAACGAGGTGTTGGGTCGTTTGGCTTCACAGGTCGCAAAGATCCTGTGTGGTAAAAACAAGCCTAGCTACACTCCACACGTTGACTGCGGTGACTATGTTATCGTTATCAACGCTGACAAGGTGAAGCTTACAGGCAAGAAGTTGACCGACAAGGTCTATGTTCGTCACACCGGCTATCCGGGTGGTCAGCGTTTCGCTACTCCAGCGGACCTGCTCAACCGTAAGCCAACAGCTGTAGTAGAGGAGGCTGTAAAGGGTATGCTCCCTAAGACTCGCCTCGGTGCAGCTATTTTCAAAAATCTGAAGGTTTATGCAGGTGCTGAGCATCCACACGCTGCACAGAACCCAAAGTCAATTAAGTTAAACGAGATTAAGTAAACACTATGGAAGTTGTAAACACTGTTGGTCGCCGTAAGGCAGCTGTTGCTCGCGTATTCGTGAAGCCGGGTACAGGTAATATTACAATCAACCAGAAGGAGCTTGCAGTTTACTTCCCACTGAACATTCTTCAGTATGAGGTAAAGCAGCCACTGCTCGTAACTGAGACTACCCAGAACTTCGATGTTGTAATCAACCTCGTAGGTGGTGGTATCAAGGGCCAGGCAGAGGCAGCACGCATGGGTATTGCTCGCGCATTGTGCGAGATCAATCCAGAGTATCGTCCAATTCTTAAGAAGAATGGATTCCTTACTCGTGACTCACGTGAGGTTGAGCGTAAGAAGCCGGGTCAGCCTGGTGCACGTCGTAAGTTCCAGTTCAGTAAGCGTTAATCCTTATCTGACCAACTTATTCGGCAAAGCACGACACGGGTTTCAAATCAACACGACTACCTATATATATTATATGTACTACAAGTTGATTGCCCTGTCGCGGAAAACTCAGCAGATCGATTTCGCTACTGTCTGAGTTGAAATAAAGAGAATTAAACAAAACACAAAAAAGAGAATTAAAATGGCTCGTACAGATTTTAATACATTATTGGAGGCCGGCGTTCACTTTGGTCACTTGAAGCGCAAGTGGAACCCAAGAATGGCTCCGTATATCTTCATGGAGAAGAACGGCATCCACATCATCGACCTGCACAAAACAGCAGTAAAGCTCGATGAGGCAGCTGCAGCACTTAAGCAGATCGCAAAGAGCGGTCGTCGCGTGTTGTTCGTTGCAACTAAGAAACAAGCTAAGGAAATTGTTGCCGAAAAGGTAGCAGCAGTCACTATGCCTTACGTAACTGAGCGTTGGGCTGGTGGTATGCTTACAAACTTCCCTACTATACGAAAGGCCGTTAAGAAGATGGCAACCATCGATAAGCAGATTGCTGACGGTCTGTTTGAGAACTTCTCAAAGCGTGAGAAGCTCCAGATTTCGCGCCAGCGCGCGAAGCTCGAGAAGAACCTCGGTTCTATCTCTGACCTCAACCGCCTTCCAGCTGCTCTGTTCGTTATCGACGTTCAGAAGGAGCAGAACGCAGTACGCGAGGCTAAGCGTTTGAACATCCCTGTATTTGCAATGGTAGATACTTGTTGTGATCCAACCGACATCGATTATGTAATCCCTGCAAATGACGATGCGACAAAGTCAATCGCTCTTATCCTTGACGTAGTATGCGGTGCTATCGCAGAGGGTCTTGAGGAGCGCAAGCTCGAGCGTGAGAAGGCTGACCTCGAGGCTGAGGCTAACGTAGATGCTCCAGCTAAGAAGGAGGGCAAGACTCGCGTAAAGCGCGGCGTAAAGGCTGCAGTAGATGCACAGGAGACAGCAGCAGCTGAGATTGTTGCTGCAACTGAGAACACTGCAGAGTAATTATTAACCAATAACCGTTAAAACAGACAAAGCTATGGCAATAGAAATTAAGGCAGCTGATGTAATGAAGCTCCGTAAGATGACCGGTGCCGGTATGATGGATTGCAAGAAGGCTCTTATCGAGGCTGATGGCGATTTCGAGCGTGCACAGGATATTATCCGTGAGAAGGGTAAGCTTATCGTTGCTAAGCGTGCAGACCGTAACGCAACTGAGGGTGTTGTTGTAACAAAGATCGTAGGTACAAAGGGTTATATCCTTTGCCTCGCTTGTGAGACAGACTTCGTTGCTCAGAATAGCGAGTTTACTGCAACTGCAAACGAGCTGCTCGAGCTCGCAGTAGCAGCTGATGCAGCAGATCGCGATGCACTGCTCGCAGTAGAGAACGGCGAGGGCCGTACTGTTGAGGCTCTGGTTACTGAGAAGTCAGGCCAGACCGGTGAGAAGTGTGAGCTCGCTTACTACGCTCGCGTAGAGGCTGCTTACATTTGCTCTTATGTTCACTTCAACAAGAAGCTCGGTACTATCCTTGGTTTCAACAAGGAGGTTGCTGAGGATGTTGCAAAGCAGATCGCTATGCAGGCAACTGCAATGGCTCCACTGTCAATCGACGTGGCTGACTGCCCAGCAGAGATCGTTGAGAAGGAGCGTGCTATCGCTCTTGAGCAGATGAAGCAGGACCCTAAGAATGCTAACAAGCCAGAGGCTATCCTTGAGAAGATTGCTGAGGGTAAGATGCGTAAGTTCTTCGAGGAGAACACCCTTCTTAACCAGGCAGTTGTAGGCGAGAAGGAGTCTATCCGTGAGCTCCTCGCACGCGCTGACAAGGAGGCTACTGTGGTGGCTTATAAGCGTTTTGCTCTCGAGGCATAATAATTTTGGAGTGAAAAGGCAGCATTTGCTGCCGCTAAACCCAAATAAACAACAAAGGGCAGTACGAGTTAGTACAGCCCTTCGTTGTTTTTTTGTGCCGAGCGTTGCAACTACTACCTTTTGACACCAAAATAGGTGCAGGGATTAAGCAGGGTGCAAGCTCTTGACGACAAATGAGTGCGCTGATTGAGCGAAGTGCAAAACTCTGGTTTTGATTTTTTTTGAGAATAACAGCTATCCGCAAGGATAGTAAAAATAGAAAGAGCGGTAGTGTAAGCTTGCTTACAAACTACTGCTCTTGCTGTTTTTCTATTGTCGCAGACAACGTTATTCTCGCAACAGATACTACCAAAACGAAGTTTTGGCGAAAGTTT
>JAFQFV010000017.1 GCA_017398555.1 Alistipes sp. | reverse complement strand
GTGAAGTTGCGAACCTTAGCTGTGCACTTTGCACCTACAGGGTACTTAGCATCGATGCCATCCCATGGATCGGGAGTAAGCTGCTTGATACCAAGTGACATCTTGCGCTCGTCGCGGTCCAAAGTGAGGATAACTGCCTCAACCTCGTCGCCAACCTTCAAGAACTCCTGAGCTGAACGCAAGTGCTGGCTCCAAGACATCTCAGATACGTGGATAAGACCCTCTACGCCAGTTGCAATCTCAACGAATGCGCCGTAGTCAGCCATAACCACAACCTTACCCTTAACCTTGTCACCAACCTTAAGCTCTGAATCCAAAGCCTCCCATGGGTGAGCTGTAAGCTGCTTCAAGCCCAATGCGATACGCTTCTTCTGCTCGTCGAAGTCGATGATAACAACGTTCAACTTCTGGTCAAGCTTAACGATCTCCTCAGGGTGATTTACACGGCCCCAAGAGAGGTCTGTGATGTGGATAAGACCGTCCACACCGCCCAAGTCGATGAATACACCGTAGTTAGTGATGTTCTTAACTGTACCCTCAAGGATCTGACCCTTCTCAAGCTTAGACATGATAACCTGCTTCTGAGCCTCGAGCTCTGCCTCGATAAGAGCCTTGTGAGATACAACAACGTTGCGGAACTCCTGGTTGATCTTAACAACCTTGAACTCCATAGTCTTGTCAACATATACGTCGTAGTCGCGAATAGGCTTAACGTCGATCTGTGAACCTGGAAGGAATGCCTCGATGCCGAATACGTCAACGATCATACCGCCCTTAGTGCGGCACTTAACATAACCCTTGATGATCTCGTCCTTCTCCAGAGCCTCGTTAACACGATCCCAGCTCTTAAGCTGACGAGCCTTCTTGTGTGAGAGGATGAGCTGACCGCCCTTGTCCTCTACAGACTCTACATAAACCTCAACCTTGTCGCCTACCTGCAACTCAGAGTTGTAACGGAACTCAGATGCTGTGATAACGCCCTCGCTCTTGTAGCCGATGTTTACGATTACCTCACGCTTGTTGATCTCGGTAACGGTACCCTCTACGGTCTCACCTACAGCGATGTTTGACATGGTGTTGTCATACTGCGCTGCAATCTCCTCCTTTGATACAGGATAAAGACCAAGCTCGCTCTCAAACGCTGCCCAATCGAAATTCTCGTTTGCTACCTTAATGTTTTCCATTTAATAAATTTTGCGATACAATCGCTCGTTAAAAGTTAATAAAAATTGTTAAATAAAGTTGTACGCACGCACATAACGCGCATACGGACTGCAAAGGTATGTATAAAAAAATGAACTGCCAAATATTTTGAGCAAATTATCTTCGTAACTTGATGATACAGAGGCGTAGTTGTGGCACAGCGTAGTGTAAATTGTTTGGCAGGGGTTTGAATGTTTAAGAAAAATGTGTAATTTTGAGTGATAATCAGGACTATAGAGAGGATTTTCTAACCTAAATTACAAGATTGTGAGCGAGAACAGAGTACCTCAAAATATCGAGAAGTATCAGAAACACTATTCGGAGTCGAAGTTTTGGCGTAAGACGAAGTCTTTGGGCAAGAAGGTGCTAAAACCGGCGCTGACTCTCTATTTTGTGATGAAATCCCCCTCGACGCCACTTAGCGCAAAGATTAAAATTGCCGGTGCGTTGGGGTATCTGATTTTGCCGTTAGATTTACTGCCCGACTTTATCCCCCTTGCGGGTTATACCGACGATTTGGCGGCGCTGATAGCCCTTGTTAAGAGCTGTATGAGCTATATCACCCCTGAAATCGAGGCTCAGGTAGATGCCAAATTGGGCGAATAGTCTTTGGAGTTTAATCCAAAAGACTAACATTTGTTAGCTCGGCAAAGCCGACCTTTCCTCCTTCGCACCTCGGCATAGTCTGCAAGCAGCCTCTGCTCTCGGTTTAATACACCTTCGGTGTTTTTCCTCCTCGCAGTTCGGCATAGCCTGCAAGCAGTCTCTGCCCTCACGAGCAGCGTCGGTCGGCGTGCATCGCGTAAAAAGCCCTGCGATGGATAGTACTTGAACGTACAGCCATTGCTTTGCATTTTTAGCGGAGTTTCATTAGTACAATTCAAATTTGTTGTCAAAATGCGGTAGTAGGTGTGCATCACGCAAAAAGCCCGACGATGGATAGTACAAAACGTACAGCCATTGTCGGGCTTTTAGGGATGTGCGGCTAATGCCGTATTTTCACAACAAATCCATTTTGTGGTTAGAAGGTAGTAGTTGCAACGCTCGGCAAAAATACCCGCGAAGGGAGATACTTGGCGTATTTCCCTTTGCGGGTACTTTTTGTTAGCGGAAGCAAATGCTGCCTTATCACCGCAAAATTAGACGGTCATAATCTCTTTTTCCTTCTTCTCAAACGCCGCATCTACCATCTTGCTGTACTTCTCGAGCAACTTCTGTGCCTGGCTCTCGCCATCCTTGCTCTCGTCCTCAGGCATACCCTCCTTAACGGCCTTCTTGAATGCCTCTACAGCATCACGACGAGCATTGCGCAGTGAGATACGGGCGTTCTCAACCTCGCCCTTTGACTGCTTAACCAGCTCCTTACGACGCTCCTCTGTAAGTGGCGGAATAGAGAGGCGGATAGTCTCGCCATTGTTTGACGGAGTAAGACCGATATTTGAGTCAAGAATAGCCTTCTCGATAGTGCGAATCATATTCTTATCCCATGGCTGAATGAGGATAGTCTTTGCATCGGGAACGGTAACGCTTGCCACACCTGAAACAGGGGTCTGTGAGCCGTAGTAATCAACGAAAACGCCGTTGAGTACGTTTGTCGAAGCCTTACCTGCACGGATGTTGAGCAGTGTATCTTCCAAAAAATCTACAGCCTTCTGCATTCTCGCAGAAGCATCTGCCAAAATAGTCTTAGAGTCCATTGTCTTTCTATTATTTGTTTCTATTTATTTGTTATTCAGGGTTTTGTCGATAGCCTGGATAAGGTGCTCAAACTCAGCCTTATCATAACCGATGCTTGCAAGGACAACCTTACCCTCGGCATCAATGAGGAAGTTGCGCGGAATGTAGTTCTTCGCATAGCGACGGAAGATTCTCTGGTCAGGGTCAAGACCCATCGGGAAGGTGTAACCCATACGCTTACGGAAGGCTGCAACAGTCTGTAGCTCCTCGCCACGAGAGATTGGCAGGAATACGAAATCCTTGCCCGCAAAACGGTCGATAATATCTGCCTGTACTCGTGTCAGCTCCTCACGACAAGGGGGGCACCAAGTAGCCCAGAAATTTACCAACACCACCTTGCCTCGCAGATCCGAAAGACGAATACTCTTGCCGTCAAACATCTCCACAGTAAAGTCAGGGGCCTCCATGCCGGCCTTGATGATGGTTGATGCCTCCACCTGCTCCTGCGTCTGTGGAGCTGCAGGCTCGGCCTTTGCCGCAGCAGGGTTCCAGAAGAGTAGAACAGCCACGATAGCAAGTGTCAAAACCAACATAAGGATAAGAGTAAGGTTACTCTTCTTTTGTCTGCGTGTCTTCATACAAGGTAGTTTTATTTGTGTACTAATGTTCCGATATTTTCGCCCTGCAGCACCTTCATCAGATTGCCCTCGGTATCCATATCGAAGACGATGATATTCAGCCCGTTCTCCTTGCAAAGTGTGAAGGCTGTCATATCCATAATCTTGAGGTTGCGGGTATATACCTCATCAAAGGTGATGGTGTCGAACTTTGTCGCTGTAGGGTCCTTCTCCGGGTCGGCAGTGTAGATGCCATCTACGCGAGTGCCCTTGAAAAATCCGTCAGCTTCAATCTCTATGCCACGCAGCGCA
Source organism: Alistipes sp. (assembly GCA_017398555.1). Lineage (GTDB taxonomy): Bacteria > Bacteroidota > Bacteroidia > Bacteroidales > Rikenellaceae > Alistipes. The sequence goes on along the minus strand of JAFQFV010000017.1, from coordinate 10,801 downwards.
GAGGCGGTGTCGGTCGAGAAGTAAGGGTTGGATGTACCGCCGCCGATGATTACCACATAACCGGCATTGAGATACTCTAACGCCTTGTCCTTCGAGTAGTACTCGCCAATAGGCTCCATGCGGATAGATGTGAGCACCTTGCACTTCACACCCTCGTCAGCAAGCACTGCCTGTAAACCGAGAGAGTTGATAATCGTTGCAAGCATACCCATCTGGTCACCCTTCACGCGGTCAAAACCACGCTTTGCTCCCTGCAGACCGCGGAAAATATTTCCACCACCAATAACAATACCAATCTGCACGCCAAGTTCTGTCGCCTGCTTAATCTGTACCGCATAGCTGCGTAGCTGCTCCATCGAGATACCATACTTCTGCTCTCCCTGGAGCGACTCGCCACTGAGTTTCAAAAGAATTCGTCTATACTGCATATATTTTGTAGCGTTACAAGAAACTCAAAACAGTTTCTAATTATCCAATAATAATACAAATATAGTAAAAACATTCGGAAATAGCGCTACAAAGCAGAAAATATTGCTAAAAATGTAAAAAAAGGAGAAAAAATAGTAGATATGATTGCTGTTTGATAAAAAGTTTGTATATTTGCACGCTCTATGGGATAATCCCGTGGAATAATTAAAACAGTATTAACAAAATGAAAGTTTGCGAAATCACAGGCAAGGTTGCGATTGTGGGTAACAACGTTTCTCACTCGAACCACAAGACCAAGCGCAAGTTCAATCCAAATTTGAAGACTAAGCGTTTCTGGTCAGAGGAGGAGGGTCGCTGGATTACCTTGAAGGTATCGGCTGCCGGAATCAAAACAATTAACAAAAAGGGTCTTGCTGCTGCTCTTAAGGGCGCTGCTGCTCCAAAGAACATCTACTAAAATTTAAGGACAAATGGCAAAGAAAGGTAACAGAGTTCAGGTGATCCTCGAGTGCACAGAGCAGAAGGAGAGCGGCGTACCAGGTATGTCACGCTACATCACCACAAAGAACAAGAAGAACACTCCTGAGCGTCTTGAGCGCAAGAAGTACAATCCATACCTGAAGAAGGTAACAGTACACCGTGAAATTAAATAATTTGTAGAGTTATGGCAAAGAAAGCAGTTGCAACCCTTCGTACTGGTGTTGGTAAGCAGTTTACCAAGTGCATCAAGATGGTTAAGTCTGAGAAGACAGGTGCTTACATCTTCAAGGAGGCAATCGTACCAGTTGATCAGGTTGCGGAGTATATGAAGTAGGACTCCAATTTGATTTAAGAGCGCAGCTCTTAGAAAAGGCGGTAAATTTTACCGCCTTTTTCTTTTTGTCGTGCATTTGCCGTGATAACGCGGATACCTACTTCCGCTAGCAAAAAATCCCAGCAATGGCTGTACGCTTTAGTACTATCCATCGCTGGGATTTTTCGCCGAGCGTTGTATCTACCGCGTTCTGACGACAAATGAGTGCAGAGAATAAGCGGAGTGCAAATTCTGATTTGCTTTTAGTTTGGCTATTTTTACTGCGTTAGCCGTACTGCGTAGCAAGGAAACCCGCTTAATCTTTGCACCCGGAGCGAAGCGACTAAGCCTCCCCTCTCAAGGGGAGGTTTGGAGGGGTTGTCTATATTTTTGTAAAGTATTAGTATCAGCAATTGTTTTTGGATTTGGTGGAGAGCAAAACTCTGGTTTTGATTGTTTTCGAGAATAACAGCTATCCGCAAGGATAGGAAAAATAGAAAGAGCGGTAGTGTAAGCTTGCTTACAAACTACTGCTCTTGCTGTTTTTGGTATTGTCGCAGACAACGTTATTCTCGCAACAGATACTACCAAAACGAAGTTTTGGCGAAAGTTTTTCGGGCGCCTTTTTTCAAAAAGGTGCGGTACTGTGCGGGCAGTATCGCGAGCCTACTTATGCGCCAGCAGCCACTCGGCGATTTGGATGGCATTCAGGGCTGCGCCCTTCTTGATTTGGTCGGCTACGCACCAGAAGGTCAGGCAATTAGGGTCTGTTACATCCTCGCGGATACGGCCCACATATACAGGCTCCTTATGGGCGATAAAGAGTGGCATTGGGTACTGCTTCTCGGCAGGGTTATCCATCACTACCACGCCCTCGGCAGCCTCGAATGCCTTGCGAGCCTCGGCAGGGGTTACCGGGCGGTCGAACTCCACCCATATAGCCTCCGAGTGTGCGCGCATAACGGGCACACGCACGCAGGTAGCCGACACCTTTATATCCGAGTGCATAATTTTACGGGTCTCGTTGAACATCTTCATCTCCTCCTTGGTGTAGTCATTCTCGGTGAATACGTCGATGTGCGGGATGACATTAAATGCGAGCTGATAGGCGAACTTCTCGACCTTTGGCTCCTCGCCCTTTGCCAGTGAGGCGTGCTGTGCCTCGAGCTCCGCCATAGCTGTTGCACCTGCGCCACTTGCGCTCTGGTATGTAGCTACGCGGACACGGCGGATATGTGCCACCTTCTCAAGAGCGGCCAGAGCAACGACCATCTGGATAGTTGTGCAGTTTGGATTGGCGATGATGCGACGTGGAGCATTCAGGGCGTCCTCGGCATTTACCTCAGGCACTACAAGCGGCACATCGCTATCCATACGGTAGCAGCTTGAGTTGTCAATCATCAGCGCTCCGTGCTTGGTAATGGTTGTGGCAAACTCCTTAGATACCGAGCCACCCGCCGACACTAAAGCGATATCCACACCCTTGAAGTCGTCGTTATGCTGAAGTAGTTTTATCTCTATCTCCTTGCCACGGAAAGTTCGTCTCTGACCCGCACTGCGTGCAGAGCCAAAGAGCAACAGCTCATCACAAGGGAAGTTGTGCTCCTCCAAAATTCTCAAAAACTCCTGTCCTACAGCGCCACTCGCGCCTACTACTGCTAACCTCATAATTATCTGTGTTATAAATTATTACTCAAAAAACTCATCCTCCAACTCAGCCTCCTCGACCGTCTCGTCACACACCTGCTCTGTCCAAAGCGCAGGGCGGGTGAATGTGTCGTCACGATTGATGTCGATATTTGGATCGTTGTATGTTCTGACAAGGAAGTCGCCGACAATAGGCAGCGCCATCATCGAACCCTCACCGCGGCGACGCAGGTGTATCTGCTGATCCTCACCACCGACCCACGAGCCGGCAACAAGATTTGGCGTGATGCACATAAACCACGCATCGCGGTTCTCGTTTGAGGTACCTGTCTTACCCGCTAACTCCACATCGCTCAGACCAAACTGCCAACCCATACGGCGACCGGTACCGTTTGTGATTACATTCTTGAGCATTGTAATCATCGTGTAGGCGGTCTGCTTGCTCACAGCATCCTGCGAGGTCGAACTGAAGCTTGAGATAAGGTTGCCCTGACGGTCTTCGATGTGCGTAACAAAGAGCGGAGAGGTATAGACACCCTCATTTGCGAATGTCGCGTATGCGCTCACCATCTCGAAAACGTTACTCTCGAAAGTTCCCAAACAGAGGGCATATACAGGGTCAATGTAGCTCGCAATACCCATATTGTGGATAAAGTCGGCAACCGCCTCAGGCTGCTTCGCCTGCTTCATAATCCACGCCGAGTAGTTGTTGCGGCTCAGTGCAAGACCCCACTTCAGAGGGTGGAGCGTGCCGTCATACTCTACATTTCCCGCCTCCTTTGGCGACCACGCAGTACCTACAGTGGTCTCGATAGTAACGGGCAGGTTTGGCACCATTGTACAAGGTGTCATACCGAGGTGGTCGATGGCAAAGGTGTAGATAAATGGCTTAACGGTAGAGCCAATCTGTCGCTTGCCCTGCTTTGCCATATCGTACTTGAAGTATTGGAACGACGGGCCACCGACATAGGCCTTGATGTGGCCTGTCTGCGGCTCAATAGCCACAAATGAGGCGCGCATAATCTTCTTGTGGTGCAGGATAGAGTCACGTGGCGTGAGCAGAGTATCTCGCTCGCCATTGAATGTAAAGACTCTCATCTGACACCTCTTCTCAAATGAGGCGTAGATATCCTTCTCGGCAACCCCATCCTTCTTCATGTTGTGGAAACGGTCGGAGTTGCGCATCGCACGGCGAACAATCTTCTCCACCTCCTCCTTGTCGGTGTCGATGAAGATGGTGCGGGTGTTGCGAATCTGCTCATCCATTGCCGGCTGAATAACGGTCTGCAACTGCTTATGTACCGCCGCCTCGGCATAGCTCTGCATAGAGGCGTTGATAGTGGTGTATATCTTCAGACCATCGCGGTAGATGTTGTACTCGCTGCCGTCAGCCTTGCGATTTTTGTGACACCAGCCGTAGAGCGGATTTTCGTTGTACTGCTTGAGTGCCTGCTCGTAGTCCCACTCGGTGTAGAAGTTACGACGCTTTGGCTCCTTGGCCGTCATAACCAGACGTAACATCTCGCGGAAGTAGGTCGCCTGACCGTAGTTGTGAGATATTGGTCGGAAGTTGAGCGATATAGGCAACGCCGAGATAGAGTCACACTGCTCACGCGAGATAGCACCCACGTTGCAGATGCGGCTCAGTACCAAGTTTCGACGCTTGAGAGCATTTTCAGGGTTGCGCACAGGCGAGTAACGTGTCGGTGCATTTACAACACCCACCAACATCGCCGCCTCCTGCAGGTTGAGCTCTGACGGTTGCTTGCCGAAGAAGGTCGCCGCGGCAGACTTGATGCCGTATGAGTTTGAACCATACTCGACCGTGTTGAGATACATGGCAATAATCTCCTCCTTTGTATAGTTGTGCTCAAGTTTGATGGCTGTAATCCACTCCTTGAGTTTATTGCCAATAAGACGCAGTGTGCGGGCAATCTTACCGTCATTGTTCGACGTATTTCGCGGGAAGAGGTTCTTTGCCAACTGCTGGGTGATGGTACTACCACCTCCCTGCTTCTGACCGAGCAGAATGGTCTTGATACCTACGCGGAACAGCGAGCGGTAGTCGATACCCGAGTGTGAGTAGAAACGCTCATCCTCCACTGCAACAAGTGCCGCGGCAAGTGGCGGCATCTGCTCGCCGGAGATGTTGAACATCAGCGTTGAATCCACAGGGTATAGGTCGGCATACTGCACATAGGAGCGGTTCTGCACAAAGAAACTGCCCAACACCTTGCCATTGTCGGCATAGACCTCGGTTGCCAAGTTGCTCTTCGGGTTCTCTAACTCCTCGAAAGATGGAATACGGCCGAAGGCTCCTGATGCGGCGAGGGTGAGCATCAGCGCTGCCAATGCTACGGGAACCATCACTGCAATCCACATCCAGCGGATTATCTTACTCTTGCTTGTCTTGCTATTACTCTTCTTTGCCATACAAAGTTATTTTCTAAAATGGAAGACCGAAACCCGCCGAGAAGTGCACACCCTTCTTGCCGTGAGGCTTGTAGAGGGAGAGGGTGAGTGATGTTGTTGCCGCGGCAGGCATACGGAAAATGTTAAAATCTATCGATATATCGCCTCCATAGGAGAACAGTTGGTTGCGCTTGGATATCAGATTGACTTTGTCAATCTGCGGATATACCTCGAAGAACTGCTTGCCAAATGAGGCGTAGTCAAAGCCGACATTGACACGCACACGCTTGAAGTATATTATCGAGTTGATACCACCATCAGGATACCATACAGGCAGCTGATAGTTGATACTTGTTGCGAAGTAGTCGCGATTTTCGACCTCTGCCACCTGGAAACCGCGAGGGATAAGTCGTGCCGATTGGAAGTAGAAGTTCGAGGCGAGCACGTGTGAACGGAAACCGCCGATGCTGTTCTGATAGAGCATCGCCACGTTAAACGAGTGGTGAGGTGCCACACCCGGCAGATAGACCTTGCCATAGAGTGAAATCAGATGGTCAAAGTCGGAGTTGGCAGGGTTGAGCGCATAGTTCGCCGAGAGCAGATAACCAAAGCGCGGCAAGAAGTCCTTGTGCGAGAGTGCCACCTGATCCTGGAAACCGATACCACCCTGCAGCAGGTGCATACCCTCGGTATAGCCGATAGTGGCGAGGTTGGTAATCTGTCCACCCTCTATCTTGAGTTTGTCGAGCCTTGCCACAAGGCCATTAGAGTAGTTCCATGCAATATTTGCAGCCAAGATACGGGTGTGACGACCGCTCTGGAAGTATAGCGGCAGCGATGCCGACAGACCGATGTTGTAGTATCGCTTCTGCTCCGGTGCATCGGGGAAGGTTATCTCGTACTTGCCCGTCTCAGGATTCATTGCCACCGTGTAGGCGGTATATACCTGCTGCTGACCACCGTATGTGCCCTCTATGCCTAAATTGACACCCAAGCCGTAGTAGCGCAGAGCACCCTTGAAGACGTGGCCGCTGTTCTTGTTCCAACCCCATGTCAAGAATCCCTCGGTATCTGAGAGCAGACTCTGTGACATAATCGTTGCACCGAGGTTGAAGTTTAAGTCTCCCTCCGTGAGTCGGAATGGGTCGTATGATGCCGGTGCCCAAGAGTGGACATTGGCAATATGGGTAATCTTCGAGTAGCGACGTGGACGGTGATTTACCTCTGTTGCAGCAGAGTCCGCAGGGGTAAAACGAACATTGTCAAGATTTACCACATCCCACTTTTTGCGTGGTGGATTGACCACATTTCTCGGGGTAAGTGACGGAGTTACGGGCGTAAGTTGCGGTGTATCAATGCTCTGCAAAGCGAGCTGGTAGCCGTTACGGTCGTATGTAGTCATCACCACTCGGCCGTCAAAGGTTGGCGCAGGGGAGAATGAACCGTAGGTTGAGCGAGAGATTTGGTACTGCTTACCTGTGGCAAGGTCGAGCAGATGCACCTCATCCTTTCCTGAGGCTATCGAGCCAAAGTAGAGCACTCCGCTATCGGCACGAAGGTCGGAGAGGGTGATATACGCCCCCTCGGTAATCGGCGTTGTCGTGCCATCCTCATTTATTCGACCTATCCACATGCCGCTGTCGTCGGTTGCGATAAAGTAGAGGGCGTTGGTCTTGTTGTCATAGGCGAGCGAGTGTATCTCGCGGCCAAATGGCATACGGGCAATAGTTGTGCGTGACTCTTTGTCGCCCTTCACTACAGAGAACTCGCCGTTAGGATTGTACTCCACCCAGGCTATCTTCTGCTCGTCATCAATAGCGGTAGGGTAGAGGACATTGCGATATTTGAAGATAGTTCTTGCACGACCCTTGTCCAAATCCACATAGCAGAGCTTTGAATTTACTCGCTGCTGGAAGAGTGTCGAACGGCGATACTCTGTCCACCAAATTCTGCCACCCTGAATTGTCGGACGGGTAGAGATTTTGCCGATATGGCAGATGCGCTGCTGCTCGCCTGTGTTGGCATTTGTCAGCACAAGCTCGGCTGTGGTATCCAACGACTCCTTGACAGCTATCACGCTGCGCGAGCCGAAGAAGATAGGGTAGCGATATGTGGTAAAACTCCTCTGCTTGGGAACGGAAATCCTCTCTGACGAGTCGGGAACAGATGGCAGCGAGAGCCAATATTCGTTCAGGTTACCGAAGGCCTCGCGCATCAGGGCATTTGTCGAGGTGCCGTAGAACTTCTTCATGCCGACAAATGTTGTGGCAAAGACGTACGGGTGGCGTACGGCGTAGTTTACAATCTTATCCCAAATATTTTCGTCATACTTCGTATTGGCATACGAGGTAATCTGGTAGCCTAAAGCGTAGTGGTCGGGGATATGCTCCTTGTATGAGCCACAGAACCACTTATCGAGGTTGCGACGGAAGAGAATATCCTCGCTACGGGCGCGGTAGTCAATAGTAAAAGATGGTTGCAGACCGCGACCGAAGGTGGACATCGCTGTCTCGGATACCACCGCATCACCCTCAAGACCCCACAGCGGCATAAAGAGCAGACCGATGGTCGAACTCTGCTGACCGAGGATGTAGCTGAAGGCCTTGACCCAGCCGTGGTTGAGGTTGTTGTACTGCACCGCGTGGCGATACTCGTGCGCGGCAAGCTGTTTGAGCCACGGCATAGAGTAGCTGTCGATAGATGGCGCGCTGAGAATCTCCACACGCTTCGGAAGCCACATCACCATACCGTTTGAGAGCATATTTTCAGGGTGGATGACAAAAGGAATATCCATCGGTCCATATCTGAAACCGAAGTCGATAGATGGCTGCACAGCCTTGATGTAGTGCATCATGCTATAGCCAAGCCCCGTTGCTGACTTTGGGTAGATGACCGATACCTTGTCGCCCTTAATTCTCCTCCACGACATACTTGTCGGATCGGCACCCCATGAGTAGTACTGCGCAGAGGCAGTGCTGCACCATACAAGCGCGATAATGGCAAACAGTATGTGTCGTAAACCTTTCACTATTCAAACTTAATATACCTCCACCCCTCAGCAGTGTAGCAACCAATCTTGCCCGCCTTGGTGTCGTAGTAGAGTGTTCCCACCGGTACTGCGGTGCTCTCTAACTGACTATTTTGGTAGAGTGTTGTTGTCGGCGCCTTGTCAAAACTACCGAGCGTAAATGGCACAAACGATAGCGCCCAGCGGCGACCAAAATCGACGCCCTCTTTCGCATCATCAGAGCCGATTTTTACCCAACCGAAGTGGCGCTTTGACTTGTATAACCCCTTTGGCGAATAGACCTGTATGCAGGCAATATCGGGAGCCTGCTTGCCGATGAGCATCGTCAGACGGCAGGTCTCGCTGCCATTCCACCCCTCGAAGAGGTGACCTCCATCGACAAATGTGGTGTATGGCTTGTCGGTGCTGTTGTTCCAACGACCCTTACCTCCGCGCACCGAGAGCATTGTCGTACTCTCAAGTACACCCTCCACAGTATTGAATATAGGCTGCTCCTCGGTGTTAAAACCGTAGTTGTAGCGCACATCTTGCCACTTCTCCCAAGCGGGATTCACAGGCTTTGCCACCACTACGCGACCCTCCACCTGCTTCTCAAGCTCCGCAACTCTATCCTGCAACTGCTCCACAAGCGTCACAAGTTGCTTGCGAGAGACCTTCTGTGCAGATACCTCGACACATTGCAGGAGCAATAGTGCAAAACAGACTATACGAACAACCCTCTGCATAACTAAACCTTCTTTGCAAGTGTATAACCCTCGGCAATAAGTATCTGAAGGACCCTGTCGCGGTTTTCGCCCTGGATAATTATCTCTCCATCCTTCGCTGCTCCACCTACGCCAATCTTGCGCTTAAGGAGCTTTGACAACTCCTCCAAATCAGCATCGCTGCCCACAAAACCACGCACAACGGTAGCCACCTTGCCTGCTCGGCCGTGTGTGTCACGCCATACGCGCAGCTTCTGCTGCTGCTTGGGCAGGGTCTGAACCTCCTCTGCCTCGCCATTGTCATATTTGAAATCGGGGTTGGTCGAATAGACAACACCCAAACGCTCTTTCCAATCAGCCATACGTTACGGTATATTCTGTGTTTAATGTGTAACATTAACGTTGCAAAAATAGTGATTATTTTGCAGATTTGCGGATATTAACCTATATTTGTTACAGAGAAAAGTAAAAGTTATGAGCAAACGGGCTGAAAATAGCGAAAAAAGGGCGCAACTGCGTATCGAAAAGATGCGAAGCAAAGCCCTTGAAACAGGTAAGGTGGACCTTATGACCCTCCCTGAACCACTGCGTATAGATGATGGTAGAAAGCTTGTCCGCGTCTTTGTCGAGGGGTATGAGGATGTGGCATTCTGGCGCGGAATTTTCGACCATTTTGCAAACCCTCACCTGCGCTTTGAAATCTCTGTGCCTACGCGCGAGGATCTGCCAAAGGGTAAGAAGGTGCTGATAAATAACGCCTCCAATGCCTCAGAGACGCTGCTGCTCTGTATGGACTCGGACTTCGACTACCTGCTCAGCGAGGATGACGAGCAGAGCCGACTGATTGCTCAAAATCCATTTATGTTCCATACATACGCCTACGCCACCGAAAACTACCTCTGCTACGCCCCTTCACTGCATAATGTCTGCGTCAAGGCGACTAAAAACGATACCCGAATATTCAGCTTTGAGAAGTTTATGGCTGACTATTCGAGAACTATCTACCCGCTCTTTATCTGGTACGTCTATTCAGCCAGCCGCCATACCGAGAATGTCTTCCCGCTTTCCGATTTTAAGGCCTCGGTGAAGCTCAACTACCTCGATATTCCGAATAATGGCCAGGGGACAATCGAGTGGCTCGCTCGACAGGTCGCACGCCGCGAACAGAGCCTTATCGAGCAGTACCCTCATATGGCTGCCGATATGCCGCGATTTGCCGACTATCTGCGTATTAAGGGTGTAGAACCCGAACTGACCTACCTCTTTATGCACGGCCATACCCTTATGGATAATGTCGTTATGGTCATCTTGAGCGATGTCTGCGAGAAGCTCCGCCAGATGTCTATCGCCCGCATCGTCGCCTCCTCCAAGGAGGGTGTCGCCCTAAAAAATGAGATGAGCAACTATAAAAATACCCTCCGCTCCATCCGCGACGTTCTTCTTGATAATGAGAACTATACGGCCTGCCCGCTCTATAAATTGTTGCAGGAGGATATTCAAAGATACATAGATTCTGTTGTGCATTTGCCGTGAATTTGTCGTGAAAATACGGCATTAGCTGCACATCCCTAAAAGTAAACCCCTTTGGGCTGTAGGTTTTACTACTATCCCAAAGGGGTCTCTTTTGCGATGCACACCTACTACCGCATTTTGACGACAAATGAGTGCAGAGAATAAGCGGAGTGCAAATTTATGGTTTTGACTTGTTTTCGAGAATAACAGCTATCCGCAAGGATAGTAAAAATAGAAAGAGCGGTAGTGTAAGCTTGCTTACAAACTACTGCTCTT
>JAFQFV010000016.1 GCA_017398555.1 Alistipes sp. | reverse complement strand
CGCTCGCCCTCGAAGAACATGTGCTCGGTACGGCAAAGACCGATACCCTCGGCACCGAATGCGAATGCCTGCTCTGCATCACGCGGAGTGTCGGCATTAGCACGAACCTTCATCTTGGCATACTTACCTGCCAAATCCATCAACTGACCGAAGTCACCACTCAAATCAGCAGCCTGAGTAGCTACCTGACCGAGGTAAACCTCACCGGTAGAACCGTTGAGAGAGATCCAGTCGCCCTCCTTGATAGTAAGGCCACCAATCTTGATTGTACGAGCCTTGTAGTCAATCTCAAGCTCACCTGCACCTGATACGCAGCACTTACCCATACCACGAGCAACTACAGCTGCGTGAGATGTCATACCACCGCGAGCAGTAAGGATACCTGCTGCATCGAGCATACCCTTCAAATCCTCTGGAGAGGTCTCGATACGAACGAGGATAGCCTTCTGACCAGTCTGAGCATATACCTTCTCAGCGTCATCAGCGAAGAATACAACAGGACCTGTAGCTGCACCTGGAGATGCTGGCAGACCCTTAACAACAACCTTTGCACTCTTGATAGCCTTCTTGTCGAATACAGGGTGGAGCAGCTCGTCGAGCTTCTCAGGCTCACAACGGAGAACTGCGGTCTTCTCGTCAATAAGACCCTCGCGGAGCATATCCATAGCGATCTTCACCATCGCAGCACCGGTACGCTTACCGTTACGGCACTGGAGCATCCAGAGCTTACCGTCCTGGATAGTGAACTCGATATCCTGCATATCTGTAAAGTACTCCTCAAGGTGGTGCTGAATCTCGTTGAGCTCCTTATAAACCTCTGGCATAACCTCCTCAAGTGAAGGGTACTTAGAAGCACGCTCCTCCTCAGAGATGTTCTGAGCAGCAGCCCAACGCTTAGAACCCTCGATAGTAATCTGCTGTGGTGTACGGATACCTGCCACAACGTCCTCACCCTGTGCGTTGATAAGGTACTCACCGTTGAAGATGTTCTCACCTGTTGCAGCGTCACGAGAGAAAGCAACACCGGTAGCTGAGTTGTCACCCATGTTACCGAATACCATTGCCTGAACGTTTACTGCAGTACCCCACTCTGCAGGGATATTGTTGAGCTTACGATAGAGGATAGCACGCTCGTTCATCCAAGAACCGAATACAGCGCAAACTGCACCCCAAAGCTGATCCCAAGGATTTACAGGGAAGTCAGAACCTGTCTGAGCCTTAACTGCAGCCTTGAACTTTGCAACCAACTCCTTAAGGTCCTCAGTAGAGAGATCTGTATCGAGAGCAACGCCTCTTGACTCCTTCATCTCGTCGATAATTACCTCGAATGGATCCTGATCCTCCTTAGAAACAGGCTTCATGCCGAGAACTACATCACCGTACATCTGTACGAAACGACGGTAAGAGTCCCAAGCGAAACGAGGGTTGCCAGAGAGCTGTGCAACAGCCTCAACAGCCTCATCATTCATACCGAGGTTGAGGATAGTATCCATCATACCAGGCATAGATGCACGAGCACCTGAACGAACTGAAACGAGAAGTGGAAGCTTAGCATCACCGAACTTGCGACCTGTCAGAGCCTCTACCTTTGCGATAGCAGCCTCTACGTCAGGACGGAGGATGTCGATAATTGCCTGCTGGCCGTGCTTGTAGTACTCAGCACAAACATCAGTGGTGATGGTAAAGCCCGGAGGAACCGGAATACCGATCAGGTTCATCTCGGCGAGGTTTGCACCCTTACCACCGAGCAACTCTCTCATTTTGCCATTACCCTCAGCCTCTTTGTTACCGAAGGTATAGACGCGCTTAACGTTTGTCATAACTCTTTAATTTTTTGTTAATTAACTATAAATTTTGTTTGAATTTTCAATTGCATGTGTTCCGAACAGCAAATATAGTAATATTTTCGCAAATACCTAAATAAAAAGCGCAAAAACTATCGATTTTTGGTCGATAGTCCTTGTTCTCTTTCAAAAACGTACTGTTTTATGCCGAAATCACACCAGAACCGACAACTTTGTCGCCATCATACCAAGCAGCAAACTGACCTGCGGCAATACCTCGTTGCGGAGTGTCGAAGAGGATATAAACCCCATCCTGCTCCACGTGCATTGTAGCCCCTTGAAGTGGCTGGCGGTAGCGAATGCGAAGCTCAAAACGGCGACTCTCTCCAACTGCAAGAGCCTCGGCAGGATTGACCCAATGCATCTGGCTATGTTCAATTTTCAGCGCACGGCGATAGAGTCCCGGATGGTCATCCCCCTCGCCGACATAGATTGTATTTGTCGCAACATCTGTGCCGATGATAAATAGCGACTGCTTACGGCCACCTATGCCGAGCCCCTTGCGCTGACCGATAGTGTAGAAGTGGGCACCATTGTGTTCGCCAATCTTCTTGCCGTCGCGAACGGTATAGCTGTATGGTCTTGCCATGCCCTCAAGTGAGGTGTCGGCGGCATATCGCTCATACTTTGGCCAGGTGGGGAGTATCTCGTGAATATTGCCTTTTCGTGCAGCGAGTTTTTGCTGTAAAAATACGGGTAAATCGACCTTGCCCACAAAGCAGATGCCTTGAGAATCTTTACGCTTGGCAGTTGCAAGTCGTTGAGATACAGCTATCTCTCTAACCTCAGGCTTTGTCAGATGACCGATAGGGAAGAGCGCATATTTGAGCTGCTGCTGAGTGAGCTGGCAGAGGAAATAGCTCTGGTCTTTGTTGCCATCAGCACCCGCTAAAAGCGAATAGACCACCTCGCCATCCACAACGCTCTCACTCTTTTGGCAGTAGTGCCCCGTAGCGACAAAATCGGCACCGAGTTTGAGTGCCTCCTCAAGAAAGACATCGAACTTTATCTCACGGTTGCACAGCACATCGGGATTGGGCGTTCTGCCCCTCTCATACTCGGCAAACATATAGTCCACCACGCGCTGCTTGTACTGCTCCGACAAATCTACAACACGGAACGGAATATCGAGTCGCTTTGCCACAAGCTCGGCAAATACTTGGTCGTCGTGCCACGGACAGTCGCCCTCAAGCGTTCCTGTCGTGTCGTGCCAATTGCGCATAAAGAGCCCGATAACCTCGTGACCCTGCTCTTTGAGCAGCCACGCAGCTACCGATGAATCGACACCGCCGGATAGACCTACAACAACTTTTGCCATAACGGGGACAAAAATAGTAAAAAAAAAGTTAACTCAGATACTCTCGCAGAGTCTTAAAGTTTGTGGCAATCCATATTCCGCCACCAATGACTATAGCAGTGGCAATGCAGATAAATGGGTTTGAGATGCCATACGAACACGCTATGCAGACTAAAATAGGCGGAATAGAGTGCAATAGACTTGTGCCTATAGTTCTAAATGGTATTTTGACAATTCTCTTGCGGAGGATATATAGCAGATAGGTGAGTGTGACGATGCTCTCGGCCATAAGAGTAACTATTGCGGAGCCGACTGCCTCAAGGTGTGGTACTAGAACTATATTGGCGATAAGACTTACAGATGCACCGACAATAGAGGCTGTAAGCAGTATCTTGTCACGCTTCATTGGTATAAGAACCTGTATGGCAAAAACTTGGGCTATGCCTACGGGGAGAGCTGCCGGGAAGATGATACGCATTGGCACTATTGCTCCCTCAAATCCGGCGCCTGAGATGACAAATATGATTTGTGGAGCAAGAATAGTTCCGCAGAGGATTAGCGGGAAGATAAACTTTATAATACCCTCAAAAGATTTGGCTACTATCTGAGAGAAATCCTTGTGTTTGCCTTGCGCAAGCATCGAACTGATTCTCGGCATTGTAACAGAGGTAAATGCCGAGAATATACCGAGCATAATGATGTATAGTTTGAAGGCTGTAGTGTAATAACCGACTTGAGTATTGTCTGTGTGCAAACCTAAAAACATTACATTGAAGGTTATGTACATAGAGGTCATTATGCTATACAGACCCAAGGTGACATTCTCCTTTAGGTAGCGCATGGAGAATAGCGCCTGAGGATTTATCTTTACAAACTTGCTTGCATATATGATGTTTACCAATGCATTTATTATGACCGAGCCGACAGAGAGCGCAAAGTAAAGCATATAGTCATCTTTCTCCTTGATAAACAGGAATATAGCTATAACGTAGAGTATTTTTATGGTAATGCTTCGGATGGTGATATAGCGGAAATTCTCCAAACCGGTAAAGAACCATTCTACAAGAAATACTGTTGCTACAATCTTTGCGGCACCGATATAGAACATCTCTACATTTTGGCTAAATCGCGGCACAAGCGAAATGAGCCCAAGATAGATAATGAGCGTTATTATGGTGAAGAGTATATTGAGACCTAACAGATTGGAGAATACGCGATTGCGTCGCGTTTGGTCAGCCTTTGTCGAGGCTATCTCTCTGGTACCGAGGATAGATATACCCATAGAGGCAAAGAGAATGAAGTAACCTACACTATTATCGACAAAATTGACAATACCAATGCCATCAACACCCAATATTCGTGATATATAAGGGAAGGTCACAAATCCGATTATATACGACGAAATGGTAAGTAATGTCTTGTAGAAAAAGTTGTTACGAATAGATGACATTGCTGTGTGTAATTAAATAACTTTCAAGCCGAGGTATTCTCTTTTGTTACCCTTTATGAAACTTTTTGCAAATATATGAAAATTTATTATCAAAACTATGTTGCCGTTCTCTTTTGTGAGAATTTTTTATACCTTTGTGTAACTAATCAACTGTAAATATGAAAAAGTTCTTTTTGATGCTCGTCGTGGCACTCTGTTCTGTATCGTGTGAATTTATCGGCTCGATAGTGGATGAGCTGAAGGGTTCACATTCGGATAATATGATTTACCTCTCCTTTGAGCAATTCTCGGATTTGGAGGTGGATCAGATGGCGTGGCGCGATAGTGATGAGGTGTCGGTATTTTACAATAATAGCGGCAACTCTCTTTGGGAGATTGATGAGATTGATGAGGGTGTAGGTACCTTTGTTGAACAGAGAGTTGTTGAGGGTGTAGAAGAACTCGATTGTGTGGTGGTGGCTTACCCTTATAGTGATGACTATGCGGTTGTTGCAGCCGAGCAGAATCTCTATGTCACAATCCCCGCTATTCAGAGCAATACGGATATTCATAGATTGTTGATTGCATCGGGTGAGGGCGATGAATTTACCCTTAAAAATGTCTGTGGCCGACTCAACCTGAAGGTTACGGGCGAGAAGAAGGTGGTGAAGATGACCCTTCGTAGCGATGATGATGTGCAGATTGCAGGTAGGGTAGCCATTAACTATGTCGATTACACACTCTCGCTCATTACAGACGGCTCGCTTACCGAAGAGCAGTGCGTTCGTGAGGTTACTCTCGACCTTGGTGATGGTGTGCAACTGTCTGATACTCCGACAGATTTCTACTTTGTCATCGCGCAGCAGACCCTGCCAAGCAGTATGACAGTAACTCTGACCTATGACGATGGCACTACAGGTACAATTAAGGTTCGACGACTCACAGGCCCGATTATCCAACTGCCAATAGAGGGCGTTGTTATCCCTGGCGCAGGTGACGGCAGTGGTGACGACAATACAGGTGGTGATGATAATACTGGTGGCGAAATTACTGCAGATGCCAAGACTATCTACTACACTACAACAGACGGTAATATTATTGAGATTCAGTCTGCAGATTTTGACGCAAATATTAGCTCGCATACCTATGAAAATGACCTCGGAATAGTTAGCTTTAACGGTCCTATAACAATGATTGGTAAAGGTGCGTTTCAAAATATAAAGACATTGGAGACCATAACGCTGCCAATTTCCATTAAATCTATTGGCGATAGTGCCTTTGCCGGCTGTGATGCCCTTACAACAGCTAAAATTCCTAACTCTGTGACTGAACTTGGCTATGGAATTTTTGACTCTTGCATCTCTCTTGTGAATGTATCTTTGGGTAATAGCATTCCTGCTATAACTCGCTCAATGTTCTATGATTGCTTCAAGCTGACAAAGATTGTTATCCCTGATAGTGTTAAGACAATTGAGGACTTTGCCTTTGGTGAGTGCTACCGCCTATCGGATGTAAAGTTTGGTAGCAACGTTGAGTCTATTGGTAGCTGGGTATTTGACCAAAATATTCGTCTGGAGAGCATCACACTGCCACATAAGCTCGTCTCACTTGGCGATGGTGTTTTTGTAGGATGTAAGGCTCTGCAGAGCGTAACTATGGGCGAGTATGTAAATAGCGTTGGCATACGAGCATTTCACGGATGCGAGAGTTTGAAGGAGTTTAATACACCACTTGCTACAGCAGATAAACGTGGCCTTATTATTGACGGCGAGCTCAAAGGCTTTGCTCCTGCAGATATTACAGAGTTTGCAATTCCGGATAATGTAACCGCTATTGGGGCATACGTCTTCTATGAGTGCAAAAATCTCGCTGGTGTTACTATTCCGAGCAGTGTTAGGACAATCGGAGAGCTGGCATTTTGCATGAGCAGTCTCCAGAGTCTCTTTATACCACATAGCGTTACGACTATCAATGCCTCGGCTTTTGCAAATTGTAATTCGCTGGAGAGCCTGACACTTGCAAATGGAGTTGCGACTATTTGCGAAAAGGCGTTTACAGGCTGTTCAAAATTGACTGAGGTCTCTTTACCTGTGTCAATAGAATCAATCCAGAGTAGTGCGTTTAGTGATTGCTCTGCCCTCAAGAGCGTCTATAGTCACTCGCAAACTCCACCTGCTGCAGGTAATAATATATTTAATCAAAATGCTGCTGACCGTAAAATCTACGTACATCCACTTGCGGTTGAGAGCTATCAGACCGCACCTGGTTGGAGTAAATATGCAAGCAGTATAGAGGGTAAGGTGTTCTAAAGGTCGTTGCTACAGATAGATATGGCTGCCAATTTCGAGTTGGCAGCCATTTTTTTTGTCAAAATGTTTGCATATTAAAAATATATCGCTTACCTTTGTATCGGCAACCGATATAACGGAGGACAATATAGCGGCTAACAATATAATAGATAGGGTATGAATAATTCTAACAATGCACTGACCGAGGCGGTATATTACATTCTGCTGGCGCTGCTCTCGCCGCTCCACGGCTATGGAATTATGCAGCGTACGGCGGAGTTGAGTGGCGGGAGACTGCTAATCTCGGCAGGAACGCTCTATGGTGCGCTCTCAAATCTGATGGATAAGGGGTGGATAGAGCAGTTGGAGGTTGTGGCGGACTCTCGTCGCAAGGAGTATCAGATAACAGCTGCGGGCAGAGAGGTGCTTGAGCAGGAGTTTGCCCGCCTTGAGGAGCTTGTAAATAATGGTAAAAGAATCTTAAAAATGTAATACTATGGGAACTACAAAAAAGGTATGGAACTTCTTCACCATCGCACAGTGGGAAGAGGAGGAGCAGTGGCTCAACGATATGGCTCGCAATGGTTGGCACTTGGTGCGTATCAACTGCTTGTTGCGATATGTATTTGAGAAGGGGACTCCGGGCGAGTATATCTACAAACTCGATTTGCCCGATAATTTGGAGCACGGAATGGATGAGCAGGCATACTGCAGCTTCCTTGCCGAGTGCGGTATAGATGTGGTCTGCAAGCAGAAGCAGTGGCTCTATCTGCGCAAGAAGGCGACAGACGGCCCATTTGCCGAGAAGGATGATCTGTTTGCAAAGCTGCAGATGACCAACAAGGCGTACAGCTATGCCATTCGCACACTCTCGATGTTGCTCAGATGCTTTGCCGTAATGATTGCCATCTTTGGCATTGCTCTGTGTGTGATTAGCCATCCGTATATTAATGATCTGTTTGAGGGCGTGATTATGGGCATTGGTATTGGTGCCATTATCGCCATTACCCTTATTTGGGTGCCACTGATAAACTCCCTAAGAAAGAAGATGAATAGTTTGATTGCCGAGATTGGTATCAAACGATAAAAAAATAGGCGTCAATTTGACGCCTATTTTTTTATCGGACTATCGCTTTGTTTTTCACGCCATCGATGCAAATTTCGAGTGGCTCTTCAAATCGTACGTGTCGAATAAACTCACTCTCATATAGTGCCGGCATTGCATCCAGCCTCTCAAAATCAAGGCGACCCTCGCCTGCATACGGATTGACCGTAATATATCCCACACCAAAGGAGGTCATATTCTGGAAGAAGTGTGTGCCCTGACTCGGCTCAATGCGGAAGTTATCCAAGCCACACTCTACAATCACCTTTGCCTCCGATATATCGCTCCACTTTATAGGTACACCGAGCCACGGATTGCTCGAGCCCCAACGCCCAAATCCCGACAGAAGGTATCCAAAACCCTCTTCGCGCATCTTGTTGTTGAGTTGTGTTACCTCGTCTGCTATAATTTGTGTCTTTGATGGGTCAAAGTTCTCACTACGCAGATATATCACATCGCGTATCCCCTCTACAAAGCCTGTTCCCAATGCACTCTCGGAGTAGATTAGCGACTTGTTGCTATCTACCGTATCCCAATCCATATTTGTTTCGGCAGCCGCAGAGGCTATAGGGCGAATTTGCAGCACATTGAATATAGCAAGACGCTTTCCTCGGTCAAGATTTGCCGCAAACTCAATCTCTACACAGGTCTTCATCTCGTTCTGGCCAATCTCAAGCAGACGACAGAGTATCTCTGCAAGAGGGAAGGTGTTGTACTTGAGTATTCGCGCAAAAGTTATCACCTTGATACCCTCGGCAAGAGGGGAGTCCGTAAGGCGCATACTCTGCATATCCCACGTTGAAGCGACATGCTTAATATTACGGAAAGATGTAGAGTCGGCAATCTTTATCTTCTCAAGGTTTACGGCATCGTCGATAGATGTCTTAAACTTGTCAGGTTGCAGGTTGAGAGCGTACATTGTCTGCTGTGTCTCCCTCATAGTGAGCTCCGGAGTGGATGTTTGCAGCACGTGTTGCGGATATTTAGGGCTGAAACGCAGTACCTGCTCGCCATCGACAACCGCCTTTCCCAATCCGAAGGCAACCTTTGCAATGCCCTCCTCGGCACGCTCATAGCCGATAGGGTAGAAGTTAAGTGAACGGGCTACACCTGAGAGCGTCGGGAAGAAGTATCCCTGATCCTCTGAACCGCAAATCTCCTGCAATACGATGGCCATCTTCTCCTCCGAAATTACATTTGCTGTGGCGGTAATATAGGCACGCGATGAGGCAAAATATACCGAGGCATAGACACTCTTAATCGCCTTTGAGAGCAGACGCAACTCCTGATCCTCATTCTCTGTATGAGGAATCATATAGGTTGAGTATATTCCCGCAAATGGCTGATAGTAAGAGTCTTCCAACTTAGATGACGAACGTACGGCAAGTGGTTTTTTGACGTGACGAATAAAGACTCTCAGCGACTCCATCAACTCTTGCGGTAGCGATGAGGCAACAAACTCGGAGAGAATTTCAGCATCACTCAAGTCGGCATTGACAACGTATTGCAGACCATTTTCGATAATAAATCTGTCAAAATATTCGGTTGTAATCACAAGTGTTCTTGGGACCATTACGCGAACATTCTCCCACTCATTGTATAGGCTGTATTGTTGCAGAATGTGATTCATAAAGGCAAGACCGCGAGCCTTACCGCCTATAGAACCATTACCAAGACGCGAGAACCAAATGGCGTCATTGTAACTCTCAGGAGAGAATCGGGCGACTACACCCAATCCCTGCTTGATGCGGTAGTCACGCAGCGAGTCTGTGAGGAACTGTCGTACAGCAGCAATATCGTCATTAAACTCCTTGAGGGTAAGCTCGCGGAAGGAATTTCCCAACGAGAAGATACCTCGCGATAGTAACCATTTGGATAGATATGTCGTTGTGACAACGTCGTAGAGTACGGAGTCGGATATGGTATTTAATAGTCGTTCGAGCTCCAACAAATCCTCTGCGCGGGCAATCTGCTCACCACTTTGTGGGTCGGTGAGCACAAAGTCACCGAAGGCAAACTCTCTGCCGATATACTCGCCAATCTCGTGAATAAGGGTCTTGGAGTGCTTGACTACAAAGCCTACACCCAACTGCTCGGCAACCTCTCTCATGCTCTCCTGCGAGGACTGCATCAAGAATGGCATCGTAGGGTTGTCCTTGCGAATGAGGTTGCACAAGTCGATACCGGCATCGAGCTTCTCGGTTGCAGGGTCATCGTTTTTATGAATTACAAAGCCTACGTCGGATATTACGCCGAGCATATTGTTCTTGTATCGCTGATACATCCGCACGGCATCGTCGTAGTTTGTCGCCATCAAAATCTTCGGACGGGCACGCTTTCGGGCAATCTGCTGCTGCTCGTTGAGCGCATCGCGTATCGAGGCTCTGTTCTGCTGAAGTACCAACTTGTATATCGCCGGCAGATAGGTCGAATAGTAACGTATAGAGTCCTCTACAAGCAGAATTGTCTGCACGCCGAACTCCAGAATGTCGTGGTCGGCATTCATACTATCCTCTATGAGCTTGATTATGGCGATAATCAGGTCGGTAGAGTTGTTCCAGCAGAAGATATAGTCCAAATCGGAGGTGTCTGCCTGCTCAATCTGGCGATATATCTCCTTCGAGAAGTTTGTCAGCAATACAACAGGGGTATTCGGGCTGAGCTGCTTCATCTTGTGCGAGAATGTATATACATCCATCTGGCCGACGTTGTACATCGTAATCACAAGATCAAACTGCTCGCAACGCTCAATCAACTCTAACGCCTCGATAGTGGACTCTACACGTGTAATAGATGGCGGGTTACTCAGGTTGAGTTCGGAGTACTCCTGCGTAATCTGCACCTCAAGCCTGCCATCCTCCTCTAATGTGTAGCTGTCATAACTATTGCACACCAACAGTATTCGACGAATCCTTCGACTCATCAACTGCGAGTAGTCTTTACCCTTTTCGTTTTGCTGCGTATCCATAATTTTGTTGTGAAAAGGCGGCATTTACTGCCGCTAACGCGATATGTCACCAATGGGCAGTACGAGTAAGTACAACCCATCGGCTCCAATCGCGCCGAGCATTGCAACTACCACCTTTTGACAACAAAATGGTAGAGCAACTTGTTGAAATCTAAAATCCAAAATTGGGCTTAATACCCAATTCAGGGGAAACCAATAGCTTCTACTTAACTGCTACTGCGTCAATCTCTACCTTTGCACCCATAGGCAGGGCTGCAACCTGGTAGCAAACGCGTGCAGGGAATGCACCGCTGAAGAACTTTGCATATACAGCATTCATCGCCGCAAAATCCTTGATGTCTGCAAGCAGAACTGTTGTCTTTACAACATCTGTGTAGTCATAACCTGCCTCGCGGAGGATGTGACCAACATTTTTAAGACTCTGCTCTGTCTGCTCCTCGATAGACTGAGGCATTGTGCCTGTTGCTCCATCAATTGGGAGCTGACCTGAAAGATAGAGGGTACCCTCTGCCTGAATTGCCTGTGAATAAGGTCCTACCGCCTTTGGTGCGTGTGGACTTGCGATTACTTTGTTCATAATATTATATTTTGTTTTTATATGGTATTTTCTACGTTACGCATAACCGCCTTCAACAGTCACATACCTCAAGTATGCTCCTGCTTCGCCGATTATGCAAGCCTTGAAAATCCTCATCTAAAATCCAAAATATGGTTTTTGATAAACCTATTCCGGACTCTGCTGAAGATATTCTCCAATAATTCGTGCTGCATCGCCAACAAGCTCGGCGCACGGGCGCTTTTTGTAGTACTCGGCTGTGCGTGGCGATGGTGTCGGCTCATCCTTCGCGTGGTCAAGACCGAGAAGCGTGCGACAGACTATTGCTCCGTTCTGCTCTCGAAATGCCTCAGCAAATCGCTGCACAAGGGCGTAGTTCGCCTTTTTCGCTACGGGGTCGTCGGCCGTAGGACAAGGGGATAAAAATCCCGCTACCATCGTCATTCCGCTTACCGCTCCGCACACCTCGCGAAGTCTGCCCATACCACCCCCAAACGGTGCCGAAATGGTCGCTGCCAGCGTCGGCTCAAGACCAATAATATCTGCGTATGCAAGCACCACAGACTGGCAACAGTTGTACCCGCTGTTGAAGTACTCCTTCGCCTTCGCCACACGCTGTTCTATATCTATTTTGCTCATAATCAATCTGTTAAAATTTTGCAACGGCGCGCACATAGTAGTCGTAGTGCTTACTGCTGAAGTTGGTGTCGCCACTGAGCATACTGACAAGCCACGCGCAAAACTCACCACTACGTGCTCGATAATCACGCTCCGTTGATGACCAATACCAACCACCACGCTCACCCTTATTATAGAGTTTCTTACCACCCTTTGCTGCAAGGGTACGGTTTACTACATCATGGATAGTATCGTCAAGGATAAACTTCTTAAATTCCTCAATAGCAGGTAGATACCAACCATCACCCAAATCAGTGCACCACTTAAAGGCAGGATACTTACTCTGCCAATCAGGTCTTGCCTTAACCTTTGCCATATTGGCTGCTCCGTCCGTTTCACTATCAGCACCGATTAGGCGTTTTTGTTCCTTTTCATTTGATGTCCATTGCATAGCAGTTGCAGACTGCGTCATACTCACAATTTTACCGTGTTTGCCGTCGGCTGAAACCTCAAAGACAACACCCTCCTTCGTGCCGTCGTTATAGTAGTCACCAACCTTGTATGGAGCAGAGGTGATTTCAGTTCCAAAAACAGCCACTGCACGAACGGTATGACCAAATTGCTTATCATCACGCCAAACCATAGCCAACGATGCCCAAAAGTCAGCGCGATATGCACAACTATTATCCCACTCTGTTGATGACCAATAGTTGTCAGTGTTGATACCTTTACTATACAATTTTATGCCGCCTTTGGCTATTAGGGTCTTATCTACAGCATCGTGAACGGCTGTATTAAATGACAACAAGTCAAGCTCATCTTTTGCTGGCAGATACCACCCCTCTCCAAGGTCTGTACACCACTTAAAAGCTGGATACTTACTCTCCCAACCATCGATAGCCTTTACAATGTTCATATTCACAACGCCATTGTTTTGACTATTCGTTCCTATTTGTTTGTACTTGACATCATCTGATGCCCATCGGATTTTTTCGGTAGATTGTATCATGCTTACAATCTTACCACTTCGACCATTGTCTGAAACCTCAAAGACAACTCCCTCTTTTGTGCCGTCATTGTAGTAGTCGCCGACTTTATATGAAGCAGAGGTAACTCCTGCGGGAATAGCTCTTCTTGGTGGCACTGATGCAGTTTGTGGATTGGTGGATGTAATTTTTGCAAGCGTTGCATTGACCGTTACAGTTTTGCCCTCGGAAATAGCAATACTCTGTGTATAAGTCTCATATCCCGATTTAGAGACCACAATAGTATGCTCGCCCACAAGGATATCGTTCAGTTTGAGTGGCATCTGACCCACCGCCTTGTTGTCAAGCGTAACATCGGCATTAATCGGTGTACCAGAGATAATCAGCGAGCCGACAATTGGGGTAGGTGCGGGCAGGGTGTAGCTCTGGCGTGGCTCTGCAGATGTTATGTGCTTTGAGAGGGTTGAACTCTTATGCCCCGCCTTGCGTGCCTCAAAGATATATGTGCCCGAGTTGAGTGTGCCGCTCCAATGACTTGTACCCTTCATCACTCCATTGACCCAAATCTCGGCATTGTCAGGTGCGGTGAGGGTGACGGTTGCGGAGTCGGCAGAAAGGGTGATATTTTTTGAAACCTTGCTACCTGCAACAGAGAATGTTCCACTCTGTGGATGGTAGCCCGCAGCAGTTACGGTGTAGTTGTAGGTTCCGCTGTCGAGCACCACGTTCATCGCTCCGTCAGTTAGGGTGTAGTGCTGATTGTTGATAATTACCACTGCACTCTGCGGCTCAACCGTAAAGACCACAAACTGCGGCTCGGAGGCGGCTGTATCGACATTCTGACGGAAAGAGATTTTGCCACTATTGACCTCAATTTTCTGCTCGTGGCTGATATTGCCATAAGTCAGTTTTAGTGTGTGCTCGCCAATGAATACCTCCTTGATAGTCAGGCTATTAGAGTTATCTGTGCGACCCTTGTACTCGCCATCCAAATAGACCTCTGCATCAGTCACATTTGAGTTTACGACAATCGAGTAGGTCTGATTGAGGCTCGCCTCCATGTAGTACTCCTTATTGGGCTCAAGGTTGAGAGTAACTTCGTTCGATTGTCCAAATTCGGGGTGGTCGAGGTAGAAACGGGTGGCAGGCTTGGCGGTCATTTCGAGGATAAGTCCGTTTTCGTAGTCTGCCGTTTTGCACTTGGTCAGCTGGTTATTTGTGACGATTTTGACATCGAGTTTGTCAATATCCTCGCGGCTCATTCTGTTGATTTTCATCTTGATACGGGCGCAAGGACGGCGTGAAGAGTCCACGCCGATAGGGTCGATATTAACGCCCGTCAGCGCGTCAGACTGCAATGGCCTAAACGAATTTTGGTCGATAATTATCGAGTTTTCGCTCTGCGCAGATGCTGCAAAGGCGACAAAAAGCAGAGTCAGTATGGCGACAAATCTCTTCATAGAGTACAAAGATAGTAATTTTACGCGAAAAAACCTACTCGGAATAACTCTTACACCACTTTGTTATGCCACACTCCGCACATTTTGGTTTGCGGGCGGTGCAGACATAGCGACCGTGCAGAATGAGCCAATGGTGGGCAATTGGGAGCAGGTGGCTGGGGATATTCTTCTCAAGTTGCAGTTCGGTTTGGCGCGGAGTCTTGGCATCTTTTGTCAGTCCGATACGTGCCGATACGCGGAAGACGTGTGTATCGACAGGCATAACCTCCTTGCCCCAGATGACCGCCCCCACAACATTTGCCGTCTTGCGACCCACGCCCGGCAGGCGCATCATACTGTCGATATCTGCCGGCACCTCGCCCCCAAACTCGCTGCAGAGCATACGCGCCATAGCTACGATATTCTTCGCCTTATTGTTTGGGTAGGAGATAGAGCGGATATATGAAAATACCTCCTCCACACTCGCTGCCGCAAGTGCCTGTGGGGTGGGGAAGGCCTCAAAGAGTGCGGGCGTAGTCATATTGACACGCTTGTCGGTGCACTGCGCCGAAAGTATCACCGCAACGAGCAGCTGAAACGGATTTTCGTAGTTCAGCTCGCTCTCGGCTACGGGCATATTCTCTGAAAACCAGGCAATTATACCCTCATATCTCTCTTTTGTTCTCATCTGCTGTTGTTGAAATAGTCAAAAATCTTCTGCGCCTTGGCTTTGCCGACAACCTCTGCAAGGTTTTCGACTCTTGCCGCCTTTATCTTTGATAGGGTCTTGAAGCGTTTGAACAGTTGCTCTATTGTCTTGCTGCCAATGCCCTCAATCTCCTCTAACTTGCTGTGTATCATAGCCCCTGTGCGCTTATTGCGGTGGAACGTGATGCCGAAACGGTGTGCTTCGTCGCGGATATGGCACATCACCTTCAGCGGCTCGCCAGTGCGCGATAAGTAGTAAGGCATCGGGTCGTTGGGGTAATAGACCTCCTCAAGTCGTTTGGCAAGTCCGACAATCGGAATCTTACTCTCCAACCCCAACTCGCACAGCACCGCGTATGCGCTTGAGAGCTGGCCTTTACCACCATCCACAACGATAAGGTCAGGCAGCTCTGCCCCCTCCTCGACAAGGCGAGTATATCGGCGTGTAAGTATCTCACGCATCGAGGCGAAGTCATCCGCCCCGACGACGGTTTTGACGTTGAAGTGGCGATATTCGCGCTTTGAGGGCTTGCCATTGCGGAAGACCACGCACGAGGCAACGGGGTATGTGCCTTGTGTGTTGGAGTTATCGAAACACTCGATATGTCGAGGCTGGCGGTCAAGACGCAGTTCGCGCTGCATCGCCTCCATCAGTCGCTCGGTGTGGCGCTCAGGATTCTTTATCTCCAGATTCTTCATCAGCTCGGCACGGTAGAGTCTTGCAGTGCGCAGCGAGAACTCTAATAACTCGCGCTTCTCGCCCCTCTGTGGCGTTGTGAAATGTACCTCCTCAAAGAGCTCCACTTCGGGTAGAAATGGGACTATAACCTCACTCTGCAGATCGCCCGTAATATTCTCGACCACGTGCTGAATACCGATTGTGAGCATCTGTCGCTCGTCAGACTCAATACCCGTAGATAGGGCAAGGGTCTGCACGGCGATAATCGAGCCACCCTTGACTCTGAGGAAGTTACAGTACGCCTCCTCCCCCTCAGTATAGAGCGAGAAGATGTCAGCATCGATGATATTTGCGCTGACAATGACCGACTTTGCTCGATACTTCTCCAACGCATCGAGCCTTGTTTTGAAGCGTTGTGCCGCCTCGAAGCGTAGCTCGGCAGCGGCGCGGTTCATCTCGCCCTCAAGATAGCTCTTCACGGGGCGTAAATCGCCCTTGAGTGCCGATACAGCCATCTCCACCAGCTCGGCATACTCGGCTGCACTCTGACGACCACAACAAGGAGCCTTGCAGTTGCCGATATGGTACTGTAGGCACGGAGCATACTTGCCCTTGTCAATCTGCTCCTGCGAGAGATTTAGGCGGCAGGTGCGTAAGGGAATAACCTCGCCGATAAACTCCAACATCGCCTTCTGTGCCGATACCGAGGCGTAGGGGCCGAAGTAACGTGAGCCATCCTTCACTACGCGGCGTGTGGATATGACACGCTCAAAAGGTGGCGCTGTAAGGGCTATCCACGGATAGGATTTATCATCCTTGAGAAGTATGTTGTAACGCGGTTTGAGGCTCTTGATAAGCGAATTTTCGAGCAGTAGGGCATCGGTCTCACTATCGACAACGATGTGTCGCAGCGAGGCAATCTGTCGCACCATAACCCTCACTTTGGGGCTGTGGTCACGACTATCGACAAAGTAGCTGCTGACCCTCTTTTTCAGACTCTTCGCCTTACCTACATATATGACCTCCCCGCTCTTGTCCGAGAAGAGATAACAGCCGGGCAAGTGGGGAAGCAGGACAACCTGCTCTTTGAGTGTTGCGATATTTTGCTTGTCGCTCATAGTACAAAAATAGCGTTTTTTTTGTAAAATTTAGCTATAAATGCTAATTTTGTGCTACACTACAAAATCTACTTGCCCTATGAGAAAATATCTCTCTATTCTAATCTGCCTTCTGGCTGTCGGCTGTGTCGATAAGAGTATCGACCTTGCTCAGCTTGAGGGAAATGTCGGCATTGGAGCCGATAATTTGGCTATACCGTTGGGTTATTTGACTGATAAAACGTTGGGACAGATGCTCTCTGATAAGGTCGATAACCTTGTGGCAGACCCTGTGACAGGCGACTATGCGCTAACGTATAATGCTGAGCAGCAGAGTCTTATAATTGACGGCTCGGGAAATAGTTTTACCCTTCCTGCAGTTTCCTATGAGTCTGTGGTGGACTATCCGTCGTTCAAACTTGAGCAGGCAGAGTATCTTCTCGATGATATCTGCTATATCGAGGGTCGTTTTGAGGGAGAGGAGCTACTGCTCGGTCAGGAGGTATATTGCCCGGTGGAGGGGCTTTTGCTCTCTGGAACAGAGCAGGGAACATCTGACTATGCTTTTGAGGTGAATCTGCCGCAATATGTTGAAAATATCACAAAGATATACCCCAAGTACGATGCCTCGCTGCCCGGTGCGCCTGTGGATGCGATTTTTGATTTGGGAACTCTTGCCGAGCTGAATGGCGGCGGTAAAATATCCTTCTCGATAACTATGCCTGAGGGTTGTCAGATATATGATCAGAATGGAAATCTTGTCGAGGGTAGTACTTATCGCGTTGAAAATCATCCTATTGCAGCGGGCGAGAAGAGTGTTTTGTTCAGAATATATGTGCGCAGCATATCAAATGACAAGAAGCCTGAAAATGGGGTGCTCAATATCTCCGGCGCGATAGACTACTCGCTATCGTACGAGTTGCAGAGTAAGAGTGGCCGCATCGTTGCCGAGGAGCTGCCAACGCTTAAGCTAAACTCAACGCTCGTCTGCGAGGATGCGGAGATAGTGCTTAAAGCGATGGAACTTTTGGAGTATAGTGAGTATAAGAGCACTATCGCTGTCAAGGCACTCAATAAGAGTGTTAAGAGTGTTAAGAGTATCGAGTTTGCAAACACAACTATCCGATTGACCCTTGAGGATGGTCTGAATTGGGACTACGATGCAGTTATGGCGGGCGCGTTGGAGGATATTTTGATTGATGTTACTCTGCCTAACTACCTCAAAGTGTCGCTCTATAGCGATGGCGCGCAGTTGGATAGTGCGACCAATACAATCCATACCACGCTGTCGGCACTGCGTCACGGTATCTCTGTTGGAGTTAATCAGATAGACTTTGGTGCGGAGGGCGTTGTGCCTGATGAAAATGGCGATTTATCTGTCGATATGACCCTCGGCGTGCGTGCATCGCTTAAGCAGGGGGCGACTATCCGCATGAAGTATCTGCAACAGGACGGACTTACTATAAAAGTCGGGTATGAACAAGAGACGATGATTGTCTCCTCGGTTACAGGACGAGTAGATTTTAATCACAAGCAGAGCAACACTATCGACCTTGCCTCTATTGTGGGGGATGGTAATTTTGAGATAAATGGCCTCGGCGTAAATCCTACGGTGGATTTTAATATCTCAAACCCATTTACCATGCCGCTCTATGTCTTAGCAACTATCGTCCCTGTTCGTGGTGGTGTTGCAGTAGATCGAGAGGGTGTTGCCGTGGAGCAGTTTGTTATTCAGCCGGCGACTCTGGGCGAACACTTTGCTGATATAATACCAACTATAACGGCTGTGCGTTTGGGTAAGAATGTTGAGCCGACAGAGGGCGTTTTGGCAATCAATTGTGACCTTGAGAAGCTGCTGAGCGGGGAGATGCCGGAGTCACTACAGATTAATCTCTCGGTGGCTACAAACCCTACGGAGGATGTGTCGCTTGCAATTGCTGTCCGCTATCCGATTGAGTACAGCTACAGCTTCTATATGCCGCTTGCATTTAGTGATGCGCTCGATTTGGTCTATACGGGCACCCTTGCAGATATCGGTCAGACCATCCGCGACTTGGAGCTCGACCTCTCGGCATCGGGTAGGATTGAGTTGCTTTGCGAGGTGGAGAATACCACGCCACTAAATCTTGCTCTCGACCTTCAGATAGTTGATGCTGCCGGAGAGCTGACGGCTCTGCAGGCAGTACCTGTCGGCAAGGCTGTTATTGAGGGGTCGAAAGATGGTAAGACTCCGTGCAAGAGCGCTGTTCGTTTCCGCCTACAGTCGGAGAGTGGCGATAATCTGCTCGCCGATTTGAATAGCGTGGAGGATATCCGCTATACCCTCAGCGCGACAAGTGCAGCTGCCGGAGTGGCTCTTAACCGCAACCAAACCGTCTCGGCGGCAGTGTCGTTGGAGGTGGATGGAAATATTAGTGTAAATATCGATTTGACAGAGGAGGAGTAGCTATGAGAAGAGTGATAATATTCGTTGCAGCGCTGCTGCTTGCCTTTACATCTTTTGCACAGATGCGCACAGCCTACTTTATGGATGGCTCGTACTTCAGAAATGATATGAATCCCGCCCTTATTCCAAGCCGAGGCTATATCGTTTTGCCTGTTTTGAGCGGTACGGGATTGGGCCTTAATAATAACTTTTTGTCGGTCGATAACTTTATCTATAACCGTGACGGTCAAACCGTTACAGCGCTTGATAGCCGCGTATCGACCTCGGACTTTATCGATAAACTGCCACAAAATAGCCACCTGAATCTCAATGCTGATATTCGTTTGCTGGCTGTCGGATTTTCGACCAAGAAGGCCTTTTGGAACTTCGGCGCAAATCTGCGTGTAAATGCCGATGTGGCGACCGATAGAACGCTCTTTTATGCCCTCAAGAACATCGGAAACGGCACCTACGACCTCTCTACAGTCGGGGTGGATGCTTCGGCCTATGCAGAGCTCTATTTTGGAGCCTGCATACCTGTTACAGAGTGGCTCAATGTCGGTGCAAAGGCGAAGGGTCTTGTCGGTATTGTGAACCTTAACGGACAGCTTGCCGATAGCTACTTCTCTGTTACACGAAGTGAGGTTGCTGCCAATATCAGTGGCACACTCCGTGCAAGCGGCATAGTGGTAAATCCTAACTACCCGATTGGCGAGCAGGTCGATTTGGAACAGATGATAGGGGAACCGCTTGAGAATGGTATCAATAGTGGTGGTGCTGCACTCGACTTCGGCGCAGAGGCTCGCCTGCTGGGCGATAGATTGCGTGTAAGTGTCGGCGTGACAGACCTGGGATTTATCAGCTGGTCGGCAAAGAGTTCTGCTGCAGCATCAGTGAACTATGACCTCAAATATCGAGGCTACAACTTCAATACGGGCGAGTTGGATATGACCTCCGAGGGCAATATCACCACAGCAACCCCTGCAGGCTATACACGCCGTCTGAATACTACGCTCAATGTCGGCGTGGAGTATAATATTCTCAACGACCGTATAGCTTTCGGACTGCTCTCGCATACAGAGTTCCGCCAGCTCTATACCTCGTCAGAGCTCACCGCCTCTGTGAACTTCCGCCTGGCAAAACTCTTCTCGGCAACCTTCAGCCATACATTCTGCGGCCGTAATCGCCCCGGAGTCCTCGGCTTTGCCCTCAATCTCCACCCACCTGGAGCAAACCTCTTCTTCGGCTTCGACTACCTCGATACCTCATACGTCCTCGCCGGTAAATTTGTCGCTCCGAAGTATCAGAAGTCGTTTAATTTTTATACAGGTTTAGGGTTTAACCTCGGCAAGAGTTTTGTCGTGAAAAGGCAGCATTTGCCGTGAAAAGGTAGCATTAGCTTCCGCTAACGAAATATGCCCACAATGGGCAGTACGTCTTGTACAGCCCATCGCCTCCAATCGCGCCGAGCGTGGTAACTACACCACTCTGACGACAAATGAGTGCGAAGATTGAACGGAGTGCAAAACTTTGGTTTTGATTTTTTCGAGAATAACAGCTATCCGCAAGGATAGTAAAATAGAAAGAGCGGTAGTGTAAGCTTGCTTACAAACTACTGCTCTTGCTGTTTTCTATTGTCGCAGACAACGTTATTCTCGCAACAGATGCGAGCGAAACGGAGTTTCGCAGAAAGCTTTTTGCACGCCCTGCTTTTTCTCGAAAAAGCGGGCAGTACTGTGCGGGCAATACTGCGTAGCTCCGTAACACTCCTACGCGACCTTCACGCCGTACATCTTAAAGATTTCGCTGCTGGCGGTGTTGTCATCCGCGAGGATATCTATCAGTGCGTTGAGGGTGGAGATATTCTCGGTATTTTGGCTGTTATGCAGGTTATGGATATAGTTTTGGAAGAATATCTCGGGGATATCGACCTCTCCCTTGACCCTGCTCTCCAGCGAATTTTCGATGCGCAGTGCTATCTGAAACAGTTGCCAATCGTCTATCGACTCGCGCAGTATATTTTGGGCAAAAGTGCCGTCGTAGCGCAATATGGCGAGCATAAGTTGATCTTTAAGCATATAGTTTTTGCCGCTGTGCATCGTATCGAATGTCACCTGAGCAATTATTGACTCTAAAATTTTTGAAACTCTAATCATAACAATCGTTTGCAAATATAACGATTACGGGGTCAAATTATTGCAAAAAAAGCGTGCCCAAAATCTTTGGACACGCTCCTATTTTAGAGTATATAGTGGCTATTTGAGTGTCAAATCTTTCGAGGTCTTTATCCACTTCATATTCTCCTTTGCGAAGTTGAGCACAGCCACAGGGACATCCGAGCAAGCGATATCTGCACCAAGGGCATAAGCGAGCTGGAAGTCCTCTACGCACTTACCCGGCCAGAGGTTTACGATAATGCCCGCCTCGTGAGCCTTCTTCATAGCGTCGCGAGATGTTGCGTGGATAGTACAGCCTACGCGGCGAACACCCAGCTCGGCAAGCTTAGCAAGAACCTCGTCGCATACAGGCTTAGCAGTGATGTACATACACTCTGCATCCGGGTGAAGCTCAAGCATTGTAAGAATTGCGCGCTCGTCGAAAGATGAGAAGATGTAGAGCGCACCCTCAGGCTTGAGCGGCATAACGGTATTGTAGAGTTTGTCGCAATAGAGCTTCAGCTGCTCAGGGGTGTAGTTGTTGGACTTCATCTCCCACTCGACGTAGAGTATCTCCTTGTCGCTGAAGAACTTGGCAAGCTCATCCACAAACAGCACAGGGTTGCCCTTGAGGCTCTTGTACTGAGCAAGTTCGGCGCGAGTGAGTTTCTCTGTATCTACATCGACGCCAAATGTGCGCTTGAGTGATGCGTCGTGGGTGATTACCAACTCATTGTCGGCAGTAAGACGCAGGTCGGTCTCGTATGCGCGAACGCCATTGTTGTACGACTCGACAAAGGCAGAGAGGGTGTTCTCATCCACCTCATAGCGACCGCCACGGTGACCGATAACCTGAATCTCTGCGGTTTGCTCCACAGGAGCAGAGCAGCAACCGATAAAAAGGGCTGCTGAAAGGATGTAAAAAATCTTCTTCATATTATTACTTGTTTAAGTTAAATTTACCAAGTAAAACCGACATTGACGCTTATGCCTGTTGCAAGCAACGGTATAAAGTACCACGGCATACCTACGCCCACGTTAAGTGACTTTCCACCCTTGAAACGCACCATAGCTCCCGCCTCAAAGCTGGTATATGTCGAGCCGCCCCATTGGTTGAATTTGCCGACATAATCGCCATCCTTCTCGCGATAGACAACGCCTGCCCAGCCGGCCTTCAGAGCAAGATATGGGCTCACTTTGCGGTCTAAAATGTTGTAGCGGAAATAGAGATAGAGCGGCATCATAATAAACTGCTCGGTCTTATCCTTGCTTGGCTGAAAATGTGCACCCAAACCCACGCCAAGGTCGAGGTATGGGTTGAACGAATAGCCGTTGATTATATCCACGCCGTAGTGTGGTTTGTCAATCAGCCAACCCTCGTCATCGAGAAATGCACTAAAGTCGGTAAAGGTAAATGAGGCGTTGCCAAAGTAGCCCTTCTTTCCGTATCTGTACTCCTTTTTAGGCTTAACGGCACCCTTTTCGTTGCTCGATACCTCAAAACTGCTTGCATGTGCAGAAATTGCCACTGCCAATGCGATAAATAGGGTTAAAAATCTCTTCATAGTACAAAGATTTTAGTGATTCGTTTGTAAAGTTAGATAAAAATATCAAAAGTTCAAAAAAATATGGTAATTATAGTTACTCCAAATTAATAGTTTGGGAATTATGTAAATAATTCCTAACTTTGTGGGATTTTGTAGTAGAACATAAACAAAAACAGAATAAGACTATGGTTAAACCAACACTTTTAGTACTTGCGGCGGGTATGGGCTCACGCTATGGCTCACTCAAGCAGATGGATGGTGTAGGCCCTAATGGCGAGGCGATTATCGACTACTCTGTCTATGACGCTATCCGTGCAGGCTTTGGTAAGGTGGTGTTTGTTATCCGCCACTCATTTGCCGAGGATTTTATCTCGGTATTCAACGCTGACCGTTTCGGTGGCAAGATTGAGGTTGAGTATGTATATCAGGAGCTCGACTATCTGCCGGAGGGCTTTGCTGTGCCGGAGGGTCGTGAGAAGCCGTGGGGTACCAACCACGCGGTGATGATGGCAGCAGAGGCTATCAACACTCCATTTGCCGTTATCAATGCCGATGACTTCTATGGTCAGAACGCATACCAGGTTATCGGCGAGTATCTGAGCGCTCTGGGTAATAGCACAGGCAGCTACTGCATGGTCGGCTATGAGGTCAATAAGACCCTCTCGGAGAATGGAACAGTATCGCGCGGTGTCTGCACAGTGGATGATAACCACCTCCTTACATCTATGGTTGAGCGCACAAAGATTGAGCGCAATGCAGAGGGCGTTATCGTCTTCCACGACCTTGGTGAGGATGTGGCCCTTGAGGAGAATACTCCTGTATCGATGAACCTCTTCGGCTTTACCCCTGACTACTTCGCACACTCTGTCGAGGCATTCAAAGAGTTCCTTGCTGCCGAGAGTACAAAGAGCAACCTCAAGGCTGAGTTCTTCATTCCACTGATGGTAAACCGCCTTATTGGCAACGGTACAGCCAAGATGAAGGTACTCTCAACCACCGCACAGTGGTTTGGTGTAACCTATAAGGAGGATAAGCCGCAGTTGATGGCAAAGATTGAGGCGTTGATTGCTGGCGGAGTATATCCGCATAACCTCTGGAAGTAAATGCATTCTGTTGGCGTTTTACTGCGTTACACCCGCCCTCAAAATCCTCACATACGCTAAGTATGCTGCGGTTTTTCAGGCTTCGCAAGCCTTGTAAAACACCAACACCTCTGCATTTGCGAGGTATTTACATTGCTCACGGCGAGCGTTAATACTCCGTTGGAGTCTTTTCGCTGCTTCGTCTCAGCAATTCAAACAAGTTTGATTGCGTTCGACTTAATCGCAGCGTTGTAAATCCTCACCTAAAAGCAATTTTAGGGAGCAAGCCTTGTAAAACACCAACACCTCTGCATTTACGAGGTATTTACATTGCCCACGGCGAGCGTTGTAAATCCTCACCTAAAAGCAATTTTAGGGAGCAAGCCTTGTAAAACACCAACACCTCTGCATTTGCGAGGTATTTACATTGCCCACGGCGAGCCTCCTCGTCCAAACGTAATTTTAGAGGAAATAGAATAATAAATCGGGCTGAGTGGCTAACGCAATAGCCAACAGCCAAAAGTTTATAAAGAAATGAGAGAAGTAAGAGTTCGTTTTGCGCCATCTCCAACAGGCCCGCTGCACATTGGCGGCGTACGCACGGCGCTGTATAACTATCTGTTTGCCCGTCACCACGGCGGTAAGATGATTCTGCGTATCGAGGATACCGACTCGCAGCGTTTTGTGCCCGGTGCCGAGGAGTATATTATCGAGTCGCTCCGCTGGTGCGGCATCGAGATTGATGAGGGTGTAGGTTATGGTGGCCCACACGCTCCATATCGTCAGAGTGAGCGTCGTGAGATATATCTCAAGTATGCAAAGCAGCTTGTTGAGGCTGGTTGGGCATACTACGCCTTCGATACTGCCGAGGAGCTTGAGGCTCTGCGTAAAGAGTACGAGGAGCGAGGTGAGACATTCGCTTATAACTACAAGGTACGTACAACCCTTCCAACATCCCTCTCTCTAACAAAGGAGGAGGTAGAGGCTCGTATTGCACGTGGCGATATCTGGGTAGTACGTTTCAAGATGCCTGAGAATGAGGTGGTTAAGATGCACGACCTTATTCGCGGCGATGTGGAGGTAAATACCTCTACCCTTGACGACAAGGTACTCTACAAGAGTGTTGATGCACTGCCAACATACCACCTTGCAAATATCGTGGATGACCATTTGATGGAGATTTCACACGTTATCCGTGGTGAGGAGTGGTTGCCATCACTTCCGCTTCACTATCTGCTCTATCGTGCCTTTGGTTGGACAGATACCCAGCCGGAGTTTGCGCACCTGCCACTGCTTCTTAAGCCTACAGGTGGCGGTAAGCTCTCAAAGCGTGATGGCGATAAGATGGGCTTCCCTGTATTCCCGCTCTATTGGGTATCTCCTACAGGCGACACTGCGCACGGCTATCGTGAGGATGGCTACTTTGCTGAGGCATTTATCAATATGCTCGCTCTGTTGGGTTGGAACCCGGGTACCGAGCAGGAGATTTTCTCTATGCAGGAGCTTATTGACGCCTTCTCTTTGGAGCGCGTATCAAAGTCGGGCGCACGCTTCCAGCCGGATAAGGCGAAGTGGTTTAATGCCCAGTATATGCACCACAAGAGCGATGCAGAACTTGCAGAGATCTATCAGCCAATTCTTCGCGAGCACGGCATTGAGGTTTCAGATGAAACTGCGGGCTTTGTTGCCGGCATTATGAAGGAGCGTGCAACATTTGCATCCGAGTTGTGGGATTTGACCTCATACTTCTTCGTTGCCCCTACAGAGTATGACGAGAAGCAGGTTAAGAAGTATTGGAAGGGCGAGAATCCGCGAATCCTCTCTGAGGTACGCGAGGTGCTTGCATCTATCGACGACTTTAGCAAGGAGAATACCGAGACTATTGTTCACGGCTGGATTGGCGAGAAGGGCTACGGCGTGGGTCAGGTGATGAACTCACTGCGTCTTGCACTTGTGGGTGCAGGTAAGGGCCCGGGTATGTACGATGTTACCGCTTTCCTCGGTAAGGAGGAGTGTTTGAAGCGTATTGATGCCCTTATTGCCAATGTAAAACCTATTGATGCATAATGGAGATTCTGCAACATATCTGGGGCGCAACACCCGAGGGCGAGGCTATTGTCATCTACACACTCAAAAACAGCCTTGGCTCTGAGGTGCAGCTGAGTAATATCGGTGCGGGCATTGTGAGCGTTAAGTTTGCTGACCGCGAGGGTAAGATTGAGGATGTGGTGTTGGGTTATAAAGCCCCGATGAGCTACTTCGGTGATGGCCCTTGCGCAGGTAAAACCGTCGGTCGCGTGGCAAACCGTATTGCCGGTGGAAAGATGAGAGTTGAGGGTAAGGATTACCACCTTGAGGTAAATAATGGCCCTAACCACCTGCACGGCGGCACAAAGAACTTCTCAAACCGTCTTTGGGAGAGCTGCGTGGAGTATAACCGTGTGATATTCACCCTTATATCGGAGGATGGCGACTGTGGCTATCCTGCCGAGGTGACAACGCAGGTGGTCTATGATTTTGATGACGAGAATAACCTCGAAATCACTATCTACGCCAAGTCTGACGGCACAACGCCTGTCAATATGACAAACCACACCTATTGGAACCTCTCGGGCGAAAATTCGGGAACAATCCTCGACCACAATCTGCAGCTCAACTGCTCAAAGGCTCTTGAGATGAACGCTGTGCAGATACCCACAGGTAAGCTGATTGATGTGGCAGGAACACCGCAGGACTTTACATCTGCGCGCCGTTTAGGCGATGATATCGACTCGGAGTTCAACCATATCCGCGACTTTAAGGGCTACGACCACTTCTTTGTTGTCGATGGCTGGCAGAAGAATATCCTTGGCGAGGTCGGCACACTCTCAGACCCTAAGTCGGGTCGAAAAGTGGAGATTCTCTCCTCACAGCCCGGCTGTATGGTCTATACAGGTAATTGGCTCTCTGGCGGTTGTCCTCTGACTAAGTCCGATACCCGCTACTGCGACTACGCAGGCGTGGCTATCGAGTGCCAGGGCTATCCCGATGCGGTCAATCAACCGGATTTTCCGTCAATTTTGCTCCACGAGGGAGAGTTGTATTGTCAGAAGATAGTCTTCCGCCTAAGAGTTTTGGCGTGATAACGCGGCATTAGCTGCACATCCCTTAAATCCCCGAATGGGTGGTACGCTTAGTACAACCCATCCGGGGATTTTTCACGATGCACACCTACTACCGTGTTCTGACACCAAAACGGCGGAAGACTATATAATAGTACCGACGATTGTCACAACCACCTGCACGGCGATAAATGCCACTACGGCCTTCCAGCCGCTCACGTTGCAGCTTACAGCAAAGGCGTTGTAGTTCCAGATGTAGAAGACGACAAGGCAAATTAGACTCCAGATGCTGTAAATTATTATCGGCATTAGTGATGCGGTCTGAGGTGTAACTCCACTTTGCAGTGTGGCTATAAGCTCCATAGAGTTGTTCATAACCGCTGGCAGAAGCATCGGGGCAATCATCAGCAGCAGAATAAGCTGTGCAAAGGCTGTTGTGCCGAGGATGTCGATGATGCGGATTTTCGACTTTGAGAGTAGCACGCCGCAGAGATAGAGCAGCAGAGCAGGTAGCAACCACCACACAATCTGCATCGCACCCACATACCACAGCGAAGCCTTCGCCATACCTATATGTATATAGCTGTCCTGAATAAATCCGCCACTATAGAGCAGCAGAGCCAAGGCAACGATAAATACAAGACCAAAAATCAGAGCCTTTGCGCCCGCAATGTAACGGAAGGGGTTAAAGAGTGCTTTCATAACTTTGTAGTTTAGAGATAATATCATCAAGGATGTTGCGCACGGTAGGGTAACTCAGCCCCATATCCGCCGCCATCTGCTTTAGCGAGCCACTGCAACGGATAAAGGCCATGACAAACTGCTGCTCCTCCGTTGTAAGACGCAATATAGGGTGCACCTCAAACTGCCCACTAATCGTGGTATCACACTCAGCGCAGTGCAGACTCTTCACCGCAAGCACACCGCCACAAGAGGGACAAATGGTGGGAAATCTCTTCGTAGAACTCATCGCTCAATAGGTTTTGATGAACTGATTATGTACTTTTTTGTTGTGGTTTTTACGAGATAGAGGTTTTCTAATTGCCCGCAGTATAGTCGGTATGTGCCGAACTTACTGTTGCGGAAGATGCCAAACCAACCGAAAAATCCGCCACTGCCAAAGAGACGTATCGAGCCACGAATATCACTCCTCTCTATCGCCCTAACCTCGATAATATCACTCTTGAGAATTACACTCTGCCCAATCGGATGCGTGATTACTATCGACTTGTCGTCAAGAAGCAGATAGCGCGGCATAGTCAGGAGCACCCAAACCGCCACGATGCCAAATATAATATAGGTAACAATCACGGCGGTCATCCCCGCACTCCATACAGCAATCGCACCATAAACAAGCAACGCCATCAACAGAATAGATGTCACCGTTCCTAACCTGCCAATAGCAAACTTTTCACAATGTATTTTCATATTATTAAATTATTTCTTCAACAAAGTTAAAGATAATTTTAACAAAATGCAAATAAATTGCAAAAAATGGGAGGCCGCAACCTCCCATTAGTAATTCCCCACATAAAAGTTCTTACAGATTACTCAAAATGGTATCCTTAATAATTTATTCTACTTTTTTTGCAGTGTTGATGTTAAAGGTTTCTTCGTCAATCACCAATTTACCATCTTTGTGCTTTAATTTAAGTTCATATGTGCTAACAATCTTCTTTTTGCCTTGTACACTCCATTTACAAGTGACATATTCTTGGTCTATATTTATAATCTCATAGGCAACCATTGGGCAGAAAGGCTTCATTATCTTCTCAGCTTCCAGCTTCCAATATTCAACATTTTCTTTGTTATAAATCATGTATCTACTAAAATTTTCGTCATATACAATCGTAAATGCTTTGCTATTAGATTGTATAAAGTTAAATGCGGGTTTTAATCTTGCCATGGCTTCCTGTCTCACAGCCTCTTCTCTTTCCAGACGAGCCTGCTCTGCAGCTATTTTCTGTTCTTCTTTTTTCCGTTTAACTACTACTTCCAACTCTGCAATAGCATCTTCGACCTCTTTGACAGAACTTGCAGAGATGAATATCCAACCTGTATACGTTGTGTGGAGTCGATATACTCCCTCTGTCACTTCAACTTTTTTATCATTAAACGTTTCTAAAGTTTGTTGTAATTTATCAAGTCTCTTTTCTTCGGCAATCTTGCTCGTTACACTACTATATCTAGCTATATCGTCAACGAAGTTCATTAGTGGTTTTGCATTTTCTGCAATTTTAGCATCTATATAAGCCATATCCTCATCCTTGATATATACATTATGAAGATAGTCGTCAAAAAAGCCTGAAACATATTGCTTGTTTGCAGAATGGATAACAATGTATGGTTTACCGTTATTGTCAGTTTGTATGCACCCATATTTATCACCGCTACGTGATGCTAAATTACTCTCTCCTTTATCTACAAGATCTGCAACCAATTTTTCTACACCTTTCTTATTGAGGTAGCATACTTGTTCTATATATTCATACACAACAGCATTTTGCTTAAAAGAGTAGGAACCCAATCTTCCAAAATCAACACCTGAATCGACCACAATACAAATATATGCATACTCACCTAACTTGATCTCACTTTGGAATACCTCATACCCCTTCATGCTTAAAGACTCTTTCGTAATAGCTCCAGTCGCATATTGTTTAGCCAAAGCAGATATTGCAGGAGGCGTTGACTTACCACTGCTGGCAACATTATTACTTATTAGCACTCCGTTCTGAAATTGCATAGTACCCTGCGAAGTGCCATCTTGATAGGTCCAAGTGCCATTCAACGCACCTTTTGAAGTAAGGTTTCCTTTCCAGTTATGAGGTAGACCTTCATCACCGACCACTTTGCAAGAAAAAGCTCCTACTAATATGCCGTTTGCATAAGTGGCATTTAACGTACACTTTGAATTTACAACAAATTGACCATTAGGTATGCCATTAGTGAAGTTACCCGACATTTTCTCAAACTCATTTTCCGACTGCCCATCAGATCTTGAAACAGCAATTTTATAATCTGAGTTAATAGCTCCGTGCAGTTTCCCTTTTGAGTGGTTTGCGGTCATACTATATGAGCCTGTGATTTTATAGGTATATGGCCAGATTGATACACTATAAGTTGATTGTGGACAATTGACTGAATAAGGACCATCCAATTGTTGCGAACCATCTTCGCCCACAATGTAGTAGTAGGTCTTATTTCCTGGTAAAACAATGCCATAACCAGTTTCTTTAGCATCAGACTCTGTCATCTTTTGGCGTTGTGCAAATGAAGTTCCAATCTCACCCAAAATAAACACTAAGATTAACAAAAATGTTTTTTTCATAACACAATAAGTTTATACCGTAGCAACTCCTATGCGGTGGGTTATATAAAAAGAAAGTGTGGAGTTGATTTCGTCTATTTAATCGAAGGTTGTGGAATGACCCGAACTGAAATAAACGATACAATGCCCCACACTTGAATAGTATGGGATATATGCCAAGAGAGGCATAGTCACATAGCTATACAAGAAATGAGTGTCATTCGTTTTTCCTTCAGTTCTGAAAACTTCCACATTTTCGATTAAGGAGCGCGAAAACACTTTCAATATGTCTGCTATTTATCCAATAGCACTACAAATTTAAGAAGATTTTCCGAAACGAACAACACTCTGTGGAGCATTGTTCGCATAGAATACAAAAATATCCGCAGCTTAAGCTACGGATATTCAATTCTATCGTTGGGGACTATTTCACTTCCACCCAATTTTTATCTTTGTATTGGTATTTTAGTGTGCCGTTATGCCAGATGCCGTAGAGAAGGGCGTCTTTGGTCTCGGTGTAGGTAATCTCGACGCCGAAGCCGTGGCGGGTGCCAGAGCTATGTTCGCCAACGAAGGTTACGCGCTCCTCATTATTACGCTCAATAAGCAGAATATTCTCGGTATCGGGGTAGAGATATGCGCGCTCGATTTTGTCGCTGCGGTAGAGCAAATCCACTCCATATTTTACCGTTGGCACATCGCTCTCAAGGTCTTTGTTAGTTTGGTACTCCTCGTCTGCAATGCCGATGATAATATGAGAAAGTGGCAGATAGACAGACGAAAACTCTATATCCCAGACGATTTGGCAAAAGCCCGTTATCTTATCATCCTTAATTACTCCATAGACGATGTAGTCGTGATACTCGTACAGGTCACTCATTACGCGGCACGAGTTGCTGAATAGCTGTGTTCCGAATTGCTTCAAAATTTTGTCTGCCATAGGTCATAGGTTTTAGTTACACAAATATACAAAAAAATATCCGCAGTACAAACTACGGATATTCTATATTATTTTATAAGGTACTCTTTAGTACCTGATTGCGCAATTAGGTGCTAATGAGTGCCTACACCAGACCGCTGAAGCCCATAAATGCCATAGCGAGCAGAGCAGCAGTGATAAGGGCGATAGGTACACCCTGGAACGCCTTTGGAACCTCCTCGAACTCAAGGCGCTCGCGCATACCTGCAAACAGAACAAGCGCAACAGCAAAGCCCAGAGCGGTAGATACGCTATATACAAGACCCTCAAGCAGACCATACTCCTTCTGCACCATCAGAATAGCTACACCGAGCACGGCGCAGTTTGTGGTGATAAGTGGCAGGAAGATACCAAGTGCCTGGTAAAGCGATGGAGAGACCTTCTTCAGTACAATCTCAACCATCTGCACAAGGGCTGCGATAACGAGGATAAAGACGATAGTCTGCATAAACTCGATACCAAGTGGCACGAGGATATAGGTCTGAATAAGCCATACAACCACTGAAGAGAGTGCCATAACGAATGTCACGGCAGCACCCATACCCATACTTGTCTCAACCTTACTTGATACGCCGAGGAATGGACAGATACCGAGGAACTGTGCCAGAACGACATTATTGACAAATATCGCACCGATAATTATTGCAAAATACTCCATTACTTCTTCAGATATTTGTTAAACAACACCATTAAGAATCCCAACACAAGGAATGCTCCAGGGGCAAGGACGAATACGAGCGGCATATAGTCTGCAATGCCGAGGCTAAGGCCGAAGATAGAGCCGCTACCCAAAATCTCACGTACAGCACCGATAGTGGTCAGTGAGAGGGTAAAACCAAGTCCGATACCTACGCCGTCGAGAGCAGAGTCGAGCACGCCATTCTTTGAGGCAAACGCCTCAGCACGACCGAGGATGATACAGTTTACCACAATCAGCGGAATAAATACACCCAGCGCCGAGTAGAGTGACGGAACATAGGCCTGCATAAGCATATCGATAACGGTCACAAATGACGCGATGACAACGATAAATGCAGGGATACGCACCTTGTCAGGGATAAGGTTCTTAATCATCGCAATAACGATATTTGACATAATGAGCACCGCCATAGTAGCCACGCCCATACCAAGACCGTTGATTGCGCTTGTAGTTGTACCCAGAGTAGGGCACATACCGAGAACCAGCACAAAGGTAGGGTTCTCCTTAATCAGTCCCTTCAGTACAAGGGATAACTTATTGTTACTCATTCTCTCCTCCTTTCTCTGCTTGTTTAGTGGCGCCTGTTGCTACATCGCCCGCAGTTGCCTGCTTGCCGCTTGCCACTTTGTATGCCTCGTATGCTATAGCTACAGCCTCGGCGTATGCACGTGAAGAGATTGTAGCCGCTGTGAGGGCATCAATATCACCACCATCTTTCTTTACGGTCATCTTGACCTGTGCAGCATCCTTGCCCTTGAGCGATGCGAGAAGTACATTACCCTCGTCGGTCATCTTTGTACCAAGACCGGGGGTCTCCTTCTGCTCAAGAACGTTGATGTTGAGGATTGTTCCCTCTGCATCAAATCCGACCATCAGACGAACAGCACCGCCAAAGCCATTCTTAGAGGTGCTCTCTACAGCATAACCTACAGCCTTATCTGCTACGGTTGCTGTGTGAACCTTAACGGGCAGAGCATTAACCTCAATATCCTGACTTGTTGTAGCCTCATACTCAGGCAGCACCTGCTTGAGCGCATCATTTACCGCAGCCACCTTTGCCTGAGCAATAGGCTCCTCGGTGAGCATATATACACCACCTACGGCTGCTGATGAGAGAAGGGTAATGGTAAAGAGTACCAAAACCATATTTTTCAATGAACTCTCCATACCCCCTCCTACTTTCTCGCGCCGAAACGCTTTGGTTTAACATACTTGTTGATAAGAGGCACCACGCTGTTCATAATCAGAATAGCGAATGACATACCCTCCGGATAAGCACCCCACAGACGGATGCACATCGTAATTGCACCGATTCCGATACCGTAGATAACCATACCCTTTGTAGTCATTGGCGAGGTTACATAGTCGGTAGCCATAAAGATAGCACCGAGCAGAGCACCACCGGCAAGGATATGGAAGAGTGGGAAGAGCAGATGCATCGAAGGCTCCTCGAAGTGGATACCTGCAAAGATAGTTGCAAACAGAGCCATAGTACCCAAAATTGCAACAGGAGTGTGCCAGCTGATAACACGACGCATCAGCAGATATACAAAGCCCAAAAGCAGAGCCAGAGCCGAAATCTCACCGAAAGAGCCGCCCATAGCACCTACAAACATTCCTGGAGCATCAAAACTTGC
This sequence comes from Alistipes sp., assembly GCA_017398555.1. Lineage (GTDB taxonomy): Bacteria > Bacteroidota > Bacteroidia > Bacteroidales > Rikenellaceae > Alistipes. Next base: position 29,829 of record JAFQFV010000016.1, on the reverse strand, counting down.
GAAATCCACCAAACCCGCCTTTGCAGCACCGAGCGGAGTTGCACCTGAGTATGCATCTACAAAGCCATCCATAGTAGGGGCAGGGAATGAGGTCATCTGAACAGGGTAGGCGATGAGCAGGAATACACGTGCAGCGAGTGCAGGGTTAAAGATATTCTTGCCAAGGCCACCAAACGGCATCTTTGCCACGCAGATAGCTACCACAGCACCGATAACAACAATCCAGAGCGGAATATTTGCCGGCAGGTTCATTGCAAGCAGCAGACCGGTAACTACAGCCGAGAGGTTATTGACGGTTACAGGCCCCTTAACAAGGTACTTCTGTACCAAAAACTCAAGCAGAACGCAGCTGGCAATACTTACGGCAGTAATTGCAAGCACATTCCAACCAAACACCCTTATTGATACCATCAGCGCAGGCAGCAACGCAATGACAACATCGCCCATCAGGCGAGCTGTCGAGTAGTCGCTATGCACGTGAGGTGCGGGTGAAACGAAAAATTTATTAGCCATATATCTTACTTTTATTTCTTCATATTTCTTGCACGGATAATACCCATAACGGTCTGCTTACCGAGGCGAACATAGTCGAGCAGCGGAATATTCGCAGGGCAGGTAAACTGACAGCAGCCACACTCGATGCAGCTTGTAATGTCGTTTGCCTCCATAGCATCCCACGCCTTCTTGCGCGCCTGCTTTGAGAGTAGATAAGGCTCCAGACCCATAGGACACGCCTCAACGCACTTTGCGCACTTGATACAAGCGCTCTCAACGCCTCGCTTTGCAGCATCGCCAACCATGATGGTAATACCTGAACAGCCCTTCATCGCAGGCATAGCGATATTTGAGAGTGCGCGACCCATCATCGGGCCACCATTGATAACCTTTACATCGCCCTCCGCAAGACCGCCGCACTTCGCTATAAGTGCCTCGATAGGGGTGCCAAAGCGGGTCAGTAGGTTCTTTGGCTGAGCAACTGCAGAGCCTGTAACGGTGATAACGCGCTCGATAAGCGGCTTATTCTTCTGTACCGCCTCATAGACAGCAACAGCGGTAGATGCGTTGCAAACCACAGCGCCTACATCAATCGGCAGAGCCGGTGGTGCAGGAACCTGACGACCTGTAACGGCTGCAATGAGCTGCTTCTCACCGCCCTGTGGATATTGGGTCTTGAGCATCTGAACCTTGATGTCTGCCGCTGAACCGATAATACTCTTAAGGTGCTTTACAGCATCAGGCTTGTTTGCCTCAACACCGATAACGGCATTGGTAACGCCGATAGCACGCATCAGGATACGTGTACCTGCAACCAGCTGCTCACCGCGCTCAAGCATAGTTCGGTAGTCGGATGTAAGGTAAGGCTCGCACTCTACACCGTTGATAATCAGTATCTCAGCCTTCTTTCCATCCGGGATAGAGAGCTTTACGTGTGTTGGGAATGTTGCACCACCCATACCTACGATGCCGGCCTCCTTAATCTTCTCGATAATAGCCTTTGGCTCAAGGTTGCACTCGGTTACAAGGGTGTCGGTGCGGTCGATAGCCTCGCTCCACTCGTCGCCCTCGCGCTTGATTGTAATCATCATCTGGCGCAGACCTTGACCATTTGGCTGCATATCTACAGCGGTAACGGTACCTGAGATTGGCGCGTGAATATTTGCCGACATAAAGCCTGTAGCCTCGGCAATCTTCTGACCAACGACAACGGTATCGCCCTTCTTAACGATAGCAGTTGCAGGGGCGCCGATATGCTGTGCAAGTGGAATATTGACTACATCGGGCAGCTCCATAACCTCTATTGCGCTGCCTTTGCTCCACTGCTTATTGTCTGACGGATGTACTCCGCCTATAGGAAATGTCTTCATACTACTTCTCCTCCTTTACTTCTTCTTTTTTAACCAATGGAGCCAAGCCAATCATCTTGATGGCACCTGTTGGACACTCTGCTACGCACTTGCGGCACAGACGGCACTTTGTGCTGTCGATAAAGGCGAGGTTGTTCTCAACGGTGATAGCACCGAACTCACACACCTTCTCGCACTTGCGGCAACCGATACAGCCCGCCTTACAAGCCTTCATAGTCACTGCGCCCTTGTCCTTGGATACGCACGATACGTAGATTGCACGATTCTTTGGCCAACGCTTGCGAAGCTCGATAATGCCCTTTGGACAAGCCGCTACGCAGGCACCACAAGCGGTACACTTGTCGGCATCTACCTCGGCAAGACCTGTCTGAGGGTTGATGTGAATAGCATCGAATGCGCAGGCAGCAACGCAGTCACCGTAGCCCAAACAACCGTATGCACAGCCGGTCTCACCAACGTAGAGAGCCGATGCAATGGCGCACGAAGTAGCACCATCGTAGCTGTTTGTTCTCGGGCGCTTCTCGCAGGTGCCACCGCAACGAACGGTAGCTACAGCAGGCTCCTTCTTCGGTGCCTCCTTGCCCAAATAGGCAGCAATTTTGCCCATACATTCGTCACCGCCTACAGAACAGTAGAGGGCAGAGATGTCGTCGCTCTCTACAAGCGCTGTGGCAAGACCTCGGCAGCCTGGGAAACCACAACCACCGCAATTTGCACCCGGAAGCATCTTCTCTGTCTCGTCGATGCGCGGGTCCTCCTCAACCTTAAACTTCTGCGCAACGAAGTAGAGCACAACTGCTGCTACTACGCCGATAATGCAGAGCGTAAGGATAGTGTAGATTAATGTGTTCATTATTATATTATTTTTTGTCTATAGTTTCTCTATCGTAAAACTTATCTTTTGTGCCAGCTTATCCCTCACAAGCCACAATATACCGAAATATATCGCCACCGAGCCAAGCGAGATAAGCGCTGCTACGCCCTCTGAAACTCCACAGAGCACTGCTGCTGCAAGCACCGCTACAAGAACTACTGCCGGCATGGCATAGCAGAGCGCAACGGCCATAAGGCCCATCTGTGTGCGTGTTGCAACTCTGACAATCTCTCCCACGCTGAAGGAACTTGCGTCGGGGGTGGTGATAAGGATATTTCGGGTATTGCTCTGCACACCCAGCGAGCAGGCACTGCGTGAGGCGCAACTGCCACAAGCCTCGCTGCTCTCAACGGCTACGGTTACGGTATCGCGGAAGAGACCGATAACCTTGCCTGAGTGTGTGACATTATTAGTCGCCATACTTGTTAATCAGAGGCATCAAACGCTCGTGACCAAATGCGCACGCAGAGAGACGAAGCACAGGTGGGAATTGGTAGCGCTTCTTCTCATTCTTCATAATCATTGCGTGAATCTTCTCGACCACCTCAGAGTCAAAACCTGCGTTGATAATCTCCTCGCGGTGCTGACCCTGCTCAATCATACGGTTGAGAATAGCATCCACAACCTCGTATGGCGGCAGAATATCGCTATCCTTCTGATCCGGACGAAGCTCTGAAGATGGCTCCTTCTCGATAATCGAGTCAGGAATAGGGTTGTTAAATGTGCGGTTGATATAACGAGCAAGGTCGTACATCTCGCTCTTGTAGAGGTCGCCCGTTACGCTGAATGCACCTGCTGTATCGCCATAGAGGGTGCAAAGACCCAGCGCATTCTCACTCTTGTTTGATGAGTTGAGCAACACATAGCCGGTCTTGTTCTGCAATGCCATAAGCATTACGGTACGGATACGCGCCTGAATATTCTCCTCAGTAAGGTCGAAGTCACGACCACCGATAACAGGCTTAAGGGTATTGAGCATTGATGTATAGACCTCAGTAATAGGCAGTACGCTGTACTCGATGCCTAAACGCTCTGCTAAAGCCGTTGCATCCTCTACCGATTGGTCAGGAGAGAATGGCGAAGGCATCAGCAGACCGCGAACATTCTGCTTGCCCAACGCTGCGGCAGCTATGCAGGCCACAATGGCAGAGTCGATACCGCCCGACAGACCTACGCACGCCTTGGTGTAGCCGTTTTTGTGGAAGTAGTCACGAAGACCCAACACGGCAGCACGATAGTTAAACGGAGTGCGGTCGTGGCTATAGAGAGCCTCCGGCAGAACGCACGGAACGTGCTCAGTGTCGGTATCGTAGATGGCAAAGTCCTCGGCAAAGTCCTTCATCATAAGGGTAAGGTTGCCCTTATTGTCCATCACACCCGAAGTACCGTCATAGACAATCTCGCCTGAGCCACCGACCTGATTTACAAAGACAACGGTCTTTGACTGAACATAGGCTACATCGTGAATAGACGAATAACGGCGTGAAAGTACGCCCTTGCCATAACGACGAGCATTTATGTTGATAACAATCTGCGCTGTGCGAGGGAAGTTGCGGATACGACGGAAGTCGTCACCTACAACAAGTGCCACCTTCTCGCCGGCGATAAATATGGTCTCAATACCTGTTCCGGAGTTGAGAAAACCCATCTCACGACGTGCTGTAATGTGCTTCTTGGTTACGCAGTGGCTGATTCTTCCATCCTGCATCACTACGGCAGCACTCATCGGGCCGTCGATAGAGAGCAGCGGTGAACCTACAATGGCAACGATAGAGTCGCAGTGTGTTGCGATGCTCTCAAGGGACTCTTCACAAAGCTCAAGGAAGGTTGTTTTGCGAAGCAAATCGAATGCGGGAGTACCGCTTACTGCCTGCTCTGCAAAGATAACAACGTCGGCTCCTTCAGACTTTGCACGCTCTACGGCGTCAATGATTTTGGCGGTGTTGCCGTCGATATCTCCGATAGTGTAATTAAGTTGCGCAAGAGCTATTTTCATCTCTTATACCTTAGTTTATAATAATACTGCGCAAAGGTAGTCAAATTTTTTGAATTTGAACAACTATTTGAGTACTATTACCTATATTTTCGGTATTATCTGTTCAATAGCTTTGAAACGGCGTAAGCGATGCTGTCCGAGTAGTGGCAATTCTCAAAAGAACCCACAGCGGTAATGCCTCGAGCATCGGCATAGAAGAGCTCATCTGCCGAGCGCAGGTCAGCGAGGGTTATTGGGGCAACTTTTACGTGCTGATTTTGTAGCTGTTTAAGCGCGGACAGAACGATGTTGCTATATACTGAAACAGCTGAATTACTGATAGTTATATCTGTGCCGTGAACTACTATCGGGGTTGCGCCATCAACCGATGTAACAAACCCGTTGTTGTCCGTGCAGATGGCAATTTGACACTGCTGTTGCAGGGCCGAAAGACGGAGAAAATCGACCATAGCGGCAGCTACTGATGTGGGTTGTGAGAATGGGTAGTTGCACCCCTCTGCAAGCAGAGCCTTCGGACGCATAACTCGCAGCGCAAAACCCTTATATAGAGAGGTTTCGGCTACGCGGAGTTGATATTTGCCACTCTGCCATACTCGCAGTTCGAGGATGTGTATTGCGGATGATGAGTAGCCGCCACGATAGAGTAGCTCCTCGCACGATTTTACTACGACCTTCTCGGTTAGGGATATAGGCTCTCCAAAGAGTGATACGGAGGTGGAATTGAGTAGCTCAAGGTGCTCCTTGAGGTTGAAAATCTTGCCATTTTGGGCGCGCATATGTTGGTAGAGGAACAGCCCCTGCTCCTCGCTATCGCACCTCGATACAACCCCGTTATTTATGAGCCACTGTCCCATTACTCAAGAAAAATTTTGAGCAGCAGTTCGCGTAACAACTCAGCCTCGCTCTTGCCTCCCGTGTCGATGCCCTTGCTCTTTCCGTCATACTCTCGCAAAAGCCCTAAGATATTGAAAACCTTAGAGTTCTGCCAACCGCGTGCATACTGCTTTATGTCGCGCAGAGCGTAGATATTGCTCGATTTCAGATGGCCGAGCAGCTCTTGGTCAGTCGGAAAAGGAACACCCTTTCGCTGCTGCATCCAGGTCAGATAATTGACGATAAATATCTCGCGGAAGGTGCCGAAAAGTGCCATAATTGTCAGCAACAACGGATACTGCTTCGGGTTCTTCGACAGATGCTCGGCGATGGTCATCGCACGCTTCATATCTCGGGTGGCAACGGCACGGCAGAGCTCGAAATTGTTAAACTCTTTCGATATGCCGATATAGTTCTCAATCTCTACAGCGGTGATGCGTTTATTGCCCTCCGGCATAGAGACGATAAGCTTGTTAAGCTCATTGCTGATACGCGAAATATCGGTACCTAAGTGGTTAATCATCAGCTCAATACAGTTCGGGTCAATCTGTAGTCCGTGCTGCGACACAAACCCGCCGAGCCAATCCTTTATCTCGTACTCTCGTGGACGCACGGACTCAAATACCACACCATTTGCAAGGCAACTCTTGTAGAGCGCCTGACGCTTGTCGGGGTTCTTCTCCTTGTGGCAGATGACAAGTATTGTCGATGGAAGCGGATTGGCTGTATATGCAGCCAACTGCTCAAGTTGTGGCAGTGCCTGTGCCTCTTTGACGATGATTACCGTATATCCGCCCATCATCGGCATCTGACGGCAGTGGCTGGCGATAGTCGCACCATCGGTATCTCTGCCATAGACGGTCGTCTGGTTGAAGGCTCTCTCCGCCTCGTTGAGGATAGAGGTTGAGAGCTTGTCCGATATAACATCTATAAAGTAGGGCTCTTCGCCGGCAAGCAGGTATATAGGGGCGAACTTTCGAGCGGCTATGTCGGAACATATCTTTCGAAAATCGGCCTCGCTATCCTTGAATTTCTTTGTACTCTTAGCCATTGAGGGTCTGTTTTGTAATCTTGAGTATATTTTCGGTGCGGTCTGTTATGCGGTAGCGGTCATCAATACGACAGCCGACCACCCAGACAATATCTTCGCCAGAGAGTAGTATAAATTGGCGACTCTTCTCTATTACCGACATCTTGCGGTCGGTCAGCAGGTCGCTCACCTTCTTTCTGCCAATCATTCCGAACGGTATAAAGCTGTCGCCCTCCTGCCAACGGCGCAGGGTGAGCGGATAGACCAGCTTATCCTCGTCAAGCAGGGCAACCTCCTGCGGAGTGTTGTACTCCGAGATGTTGTCTATGTCTGTATGCTCGTAGTAGAGCACAGAGTTGCCGCAGTAGCTGCGTATGGCGCTCTTTTCAACCTTCATCTCGCAACTGTCATCCGTCGGAATTGCCGAGATAACTATATCTGTGCGGTCGATGCAGGCCACATGCTCGCGGGCGTAAAATCGCTTGCCCGTAGCGCCTGTGGTGAGGGCTTTGTAGAGTTCATCGACAATATCGCCCTTGAAACCGTACATCGAGTTGAGAATCTCGTATATAACAAACTCCTTCGGAAAGTGCGGCTCAATGAGCGATGTGTGTATGCGGTCAATACCGTTGTTGCTCTCCAAAATCTGCTCCTTAATCTTTACAATGCCCGCCTCGATAAATCGCTGTGCATCGGCAAGACGGTAGAGATTTCCGCGCATCATAGATGTAAATCGCGGATTTATCTCGCGCACCATCGGGATAAGTCCGAGACGGATTTTATTTCGCAGATACTTTTTGCTCCTATTTGAGGAGTCCTCGCGGAAAGGTATCTTGTGCAGAATGGCATACTCCAAAATCTCCTTACGCTCGGCAAAGAGCAGCGGGCGGATGATATTTCCGCGCTGACGGGTAATGCCTGTAAGACCCCTTAAACCCGTTCCTCGCAGCAGATTGATAAAGAAGGTCTCTATTGAGTCGTCCACGTGGTGGGCAATGGCGATAGCTGTGTAGCCGTGCTCGGCGCTCAGTTGGTCAAACCACTCATAGCGCAGTCTGCGTGCCGCCATCTCCATCGACTCACCCGTGCGCTCCATCTCCCCCTGCGTGTCGAAACGCTTGTTGTAGAATGGGATGTTGTAACTCTTGGCAACAGCCTCGACGGTTGCCTCGTCTTGATCGCTCTCCTCGCCACGCAGAGAGAAGTTGCAGTGTGCCACGCCGATATTGTAGCCCGCCTCGACAAAGAGTGCAAGCATAACCATCGAATCGACACCTCCCGATACGGTAAGCAGTATCTTATCCTCGTGCGTAAAGAGGGAGTGGCGAGCGTTATATTGTTCAAAATGCTCTAAAAGCAGGGTTTTTCTCATAAAATATTAACCTCTGTATCTATCTCAATGCTGAACTTCTCGGCTACGGTGCTCTGCACCTTTCGTGCAAAGGCGATAACCTCAGCACCACTCGCCTTGCCGGTGGTGTTAATCAATACAAGTGCCTGACGACTGTGTACGCCGACATTGCCCTCTGAGTAGCCCTTCAGACCGCATTGGTCAATCAGCCAACCCGCCGCAAGCTTCACCTTCTCAGGGTCGGCAGCAGGGTAGTGCGGCATATTTGGATATTGGGCGAGCAACGCCTCGGCAACTGCACGCTCAACAATCGGATTCTTGAAAAAACTGCCCGCATTTCCTGTCTGGGCAGGGTCAGGCAACTTGGAACGACGAATGGCGCATATCGCCTCGCGAATATTGCGCAGAGTTGCACCGCCTCGCTTCTCAACCTCCTGACAGAGGTCGCCATAGTTGAGCTTCGGACTCTCGATTTTCGACAACCTAAACTCAACGGCAGTGATAATCACACGACCCTTGAGCGAGTGCTTGAATACGCTCTCGCGATACCCGAAACTGCAGTGCTCGGCAGCAAGTGTTATAAAGTTGTCGCTCTGAGGCGAGTACATCTCCACATTTGTAATGCAATCCTTCGCCTCGGCACCGTATGCTCCGATATTCTGCACGGGCGCAGCGCCAACCTTGCCGGGTATGAGAGATAGGTTCTCTAACCCCCACAGATTGCGCTCTACGGCCCACTCGACCAGCTCGTCCCACTCAAGACCTGCACCGACGCGGATGGTGGTGCCGATGCTATCATCTGCCACGATGGTAATATCGCAGTTGCGTGGGTGAATAATCGTCTGCTCGATATCTTTGGTAAAGAGTATGTTGTTTCCTCCGCCCATTACCAGCCACTGCCCGTCTATATGGTTGCGGAAAATATCCGACAACTCGGCGTTGTTGTCAAACTCGATAATCTTTGCAGCCTGCTGGTGTACTCCGAAGCTGTTGCGAGAGGATATATCTATGTTTTCGAAAATCTGTACCATAAAAATATATATTTTTACGCTGTAAAGATAAAAATAAATGTTCAGAATTAGACAAGTTCGGGAAAAAATGTTTAACTTTGAGCTATTGAAACCTAAAAACTGCAAAATATGTTTACAGAACAAGACCTTAAACAGATCGCTGCTCATGGCCTTACAGTTGAGGCTGTGGAGCGCCAAATTGAGAACTTCCGTCGCGGATTTCCATCACTTCAGGTGGTGAGCGCTGCCTCTCCTGCTGACGGTATTGTAGTCCTTACAGCCGAGCAGGCTGCAGAGTATGCCGCAAAGTATGAGGGTAGAGATGCCTCAGTTACCGTAGCTAAGTTTGTCCCTGCATCGGGTGCTGCTACCCGTATGTTCAAGGAGCTCTTTGAGTTCGTTAATGAGGATAAGCGCGGTAAGGGTATCGATACTCTGCTCCAGAATATCGAGAAGTTCGCCTTCTATCCAGAGCTGAAGCAGGTGGTTGCCGACTTTACTGACGAAAAGGCTGTGGTCAGCGCAATTATCAAGCAGGGTCTGGGTTATGGTTCACTTCCAAAGGGTCTGGTAACCTTCCACGCATACGAGAATGGCGCTCGTAAGGCTGTGGAAGAGCACCTTGTTGAGGGTGCACTCTATGGAGCTGCTGATGGCGTGGTGCGCCTCCACTTTACTGTATCGCCTGAGCATGAGGGCGCTTTCCGTGCTCTGCTTGCCGAGAGAACTGCAAAATATGAGGCTCTGTTTGGCGTGAAGTATGACATCTCATTCTCACAGCAGAAATCATCTACCGATACTATTGCTGTAAATCCGGATAATACGCCATTTAGAACAGATTCCGGGGAGCTGCTTTTCCGCCCTGCAGGCCACGGTGCACTGCTCGAAAATCTGAATGATATCGACGCATCAATAATCTTCGTTAAGAATATCGATAACGTAACTACCGACGCTCTGCGTGCCGATACAGTCCTCTATAAAAAGGCCCTTGCAGGTCTGCTTTTGGAGCTTCAGGCTCAGACCTTCGCTCAGCTGGCAGCGCTTAAGAGTGGGAACGCAGATTTGGCTGCAGTTGCTGACTTTGTTCAGAATAAGTTGTGCGTAAAACTGCCTGAGAATTACGATGCAGCACTGCTCGAGAAGCTCCTCTCTCGTCCAATTCGCGTCTGCGGTATGGTGCGCAACGAGGGTGAGCCTGGTGGTGGTCCGTTCTGGGTGGCAAATGGTGATGGTACACAGACCCTGCAGATTGCCGAGTCAAGCCAGATTGCTGCCGAAGATATGCACCTTATGAAGGATGCAACCCACTTCAATCCTGTCGATTTGGTGTGCGGTGTATATGCTGCCGATGGTACAAAATATAATCTTTTAGATTATACCGACCCTGCAACCGGCTTTATCTCTTCAAAGTCAAGCGGTGGCCGCGACCTGCGTGCACAGGAGCTCCCGGGTCTCTGGAATGGCGCTATGGCCGATTGGAATACCATCTTCGTTGATGTGCCAATCTCGACCTTCTCGCCGGTGAAGGTTGTGCAAGACCTATTGAGAGTACAACACCAATAAATTGATTTTAGGCGGTAATTTCTTCCGCTAACAAAAGGCCTCGGCAATGGCTGTACGTTTTAGTACTATCCATTGCCGAGGCTTTTTGCCGAGCGTTGAAATTACTCGTCTAAAATGCAATTTCTTGGCGTCGCGGGGAGGTTTTGTTGTGATATTATATATGGCACATCCCTTAAAAAGTAGCAACGGCTGTACGTTTTAGTACTATCCGTCGCTACTTTTTTTACGATGCACCATCTCTAACGCGCTCTGACAACAAAATGGAGCTCTGATTAACCGTCGTTATTTCTATCCGTAGAGCAGATGCTGGGAAAAGCCAACAGACTTAAAATGTCCTAAATCGAACATTGGTGATTTGGGGCATTTTGTTCTATATCTCCGGATTTATAAAAGTTATGACAGATTTTAAGTAAAACGCTTGGTTTTCCGTAGGAAATTTTGTAAATTTGTGGCGTTTTGAAAAAATCTTAAATAATTTATATACAAATCTTATGGAAAACGCAAAATTAAAGGAGTTGACCGAGCGCCTCTATGGTGAGGGTCTGGAGAAGGGCCGTGCCGAGGCTGATCGTCTGGTTGCTGAGGCTCAGGCTTCTGCTGCAAAGATTTTGGCTGAGGCTAAGGCTGAGGCTGCAAAGATTGTAAAGCAGGCTGAGGACAAGGCTGCCGACACTGCTAAGAACTCGATGACCGAGATCTCTCTTGCAGGTAAGCAGGCGCTTGCAAAGATTAAGAACGAGATTGCCGATGCAATTATCGCAAAGAGTGTAAATGCAGGCGTTGCAGAGGCTGTAGTTGATGCAGCTTTTGTTAAGCAGCTGTTGCTCGCAGTTGCTGCTGCTTGGAATTCTGGTGCAAAGGTGGAGTTGAAGGCTATGCTTCCTGCTGCTCTTGAGGCTGAGTTCTCAAAGGTGTTTGAGGCATCTGCAAAGGAGCTTCTTGCTGCCGGCATTGAGGTTGGTTACTCAAAGGATGTTCGTAACGGCTTTAAGGTTGGTCAGAAGGATGGTGGTTACTACATCGCCTTTACAGACGAGTCATTTGCTGCACTTATGCAGGAGTATCTGCGTGAGAAGGTCTCTAAACTGCTTTTCTAAGGGCTTATGTTCAGTAGTAATTACTATGCACTTGTAGCGGGTTTCCGTGAGTATGCACTCGATGCCGAGACCAAGGGTTTCGATATTGAGGAGATTCTGACGGAGATAGCTGAGGTGCTCTCTGCAAAGGATTGGCAGAGTGTGCGTCTGCTCTACGCCTACTACGATTGCGAGAATTTGGTAGCTCGTCGCAATGGCAGCAGCGCACACAATGCGCTGGGTCGTTTGTCGGCGGAGCAGGTTGCAGAGGAGCTTATCTCTCCGGTGAGCCTGCCTGAGCGTATCGCAAAGGTTGTTCGTGCCTACGCTGATACCGAGGGTGAGGATGCTGAGGGTGTAGATACCGAGGCTCCATTTGCACAGTCGCTCTTTGCTGCCTACTATGAGGAGTGTGCTGCGTCCGGCTCTCGCTTCCTTAAGGAGTGGTCGGAGTCTGATCGCGCTCTGCGAAATGTTATCTCGGCTCTTGTTGCTCGTGAGCGCAATATGGCTGTAGATCAGGTGACTGTTGGTGGTGGAAATGTTGTTGAACAGCTCCATCGCAGTTCGGCTGCCGATTTTGGTCTGCGTGGCGAGTTGAGCTATATCGATGCGCTGATTGGTGCAATGGATGAGCAGAATATGCTCGAGAAGGAGCGTAAAATCGACCTTATCCGTTGGTCTGTGGCATCGGAGCTCTCTACATTCGACTATTTCAGTCTTGATGCTGTGCTGGCATATCTTGTTAAGGTTAATCTTGTGGCTCGTTGGACTCTGCTGGATGCCAAGATGGGTCGCAGTATGCTTGATAAGCTTATGGCAGAGCTGGACGGAAAACAATACATCGAGGAAATATAAATCTAATCTATAAATGAAAACAACAGGAAAAGTTAGTGGTATCATCTCCAACATCGTTATCGTTCGTGCAGACGGTGCGGTTGCGCAGAATGAGATTTGCTACGTTTATTGTGGTGATACCCGTATGATGGCTGAGGTCATCAAGGTAATAGGCGACGATGCCTATGTACAGGTTTACGACTCTACCCGTGGTCTGAAGATTGGTGACCGCGTGGATTTTGAGGGACATATGCTCGAGGCTACACTCGCTCCGGGTCTGCTGTCAAAGAACTATGACGGTCTGCAGAACGACCTTGCAAAGATGGATGGTCTGTTTATCGACCGCGGCTCAATTACCGAGCCGCTCGATTTTGATAGCGTTTGGGAGTTCAAGCCACTTGCACAGGTAGGCGATAAGGTATCTGCCGCTTCTTGGCTCGGTGAGGTTCAGGAGCAGTGGATTGCGCATAAGATTATGGTTCCGTTCATCATGACCGGTAACTATACTGTAAAGAGCGTTGCAGCTGCGGGTAGCTATAAGATTACCGACACTATCGCAGTGCTTGCAGATGTGGATGGTAACGAGTACAACGTTACTATGGTGCAGAAGTGGCCTGTAAAGCAGGCTGTACGCTGCTACACCGAGAAGCCACGTCCTTCAAAGGTTATGGAGACAGGTGTTCGTGCTATCGATACCTTCAACCCGCTTGCTGAGGGTGGTACAGGCTTTATCCCTGGCCCATTCGGTGCAGGTAAGACCGTGCTTCAGCACGCAATTTCAAAGCAGGCAGAGGCTGATGTAATTATCATCGTAGCTTGCGGTGAGCGTGCAAATGAGGTTGTGGAGATCTTTAAGGAGTTCCCTGAGCTTGTCGATCCTCGTACAGGTCACAAACTTATGGAGCGTACCATTATTATCTGTAATACCTCAAACATGCCGGTTGCAGCTCGTGAGGCATCAGTATATACCGGTATGACTATCGGTGAGTACTACCGCTCTATGGGTCTGCGAGTGCTGGTTATGGCGGACTCAACCTCTCGTTGGGCACAGGCTCTGCGTGAGATGTCAAACCGTCTGGAGGAGCTTCCTGGTCAGGATGCGTTCCCTATGGACCTCTCGGCTATTATCTCAAACTTCTACGCTCGCGCAGGTCTTGTAAAGCTGACAAATGGTCAGACAGGTTCAGTAACCTTCCTCGGTACCGTATCTCCTGCGGGTGGTAACCTTAAGGAGCCTGTAACCGAGTCAACAAAGAAGGCTGCTCGTTGTTTCTACGCCCTCTCACAGGGTCGTGCAGACTCAAAGCGTTATCCAGCTATCGACCCGCTGGAGTCATACTCAAAGTATCTGGAGTATCCGGAGGTTGAGGAGTACCTCGGTGAGAAGATTGAGAAGGGCTGGGTTTCACTCGTTCGTAAGGGTAAGACCATCGTTCAGCGTGGTAAGGAGGCTAACGACCAGATTAACATCCTTGGTGATGACGGTGTACCTGTAGATTACCATGAGCGTTTCTGGAAGAGCGAACTTATCGACTTCGTTGTTCTGCAGCAGGATGCCTTCGATGATATCGATGCAAACTGTCCTATGGAGCGTCAGCAGATGATGTATAAGATGGTACTCGATATCTGCGAGTACGACTTTGACTTTGCAGACTTCGAGGCTTGCTCTAAGTTCTTCAAGGGCCTTATCAACCTCTTCCGTCAGATGAACTACTCAGAGTGGAAGAGCGAGAAATTCTACGACTATCAAAAGCAAATCGAGGAGTATGTTGCCTCCGCAAAATAATTTGGTACTATGACAACACGAGCATTTCAGAAGATTTATACAAAAATCGACAATATTACCAAGGCTACAGTCACTCTTCGTGCAACAGGCGTAGGTAATGATGAGCTTGCTACTGTGGGCGGAAAGCTTGCACAGGTAGTAAAGATTATGGGTGAGAATGTAACCCTTCAGGTCTTTGCCGGCACTGAGGGTCTTGCAACTAACTCAGAGGTGGTATTCCACGGCGAGCCACCAAAGTTGAAGGTTTCTGATAACCTTGCAGGTCGTTTCTTCAACGCATACGGTGAGCCACTTGAGGGTGGTGAGCAGCTTGAGGGTGAGGCACGCGAGATTGGTGGTCCTACAGTGAACCCATTCAAGCGTCTGCAGCCATCTGAGCTTATCGCTACAGGTATTGCGGGTATCGACCTTAACAATACAATCGTAACCGGTCAGAAGATTCCGTTCTTCGCCGATCCGGATCAGCCATATAACGCCGTTATGGCAAATGTGGCTCTGCGTGCAAAGGCAGATAAGATTATCCTCGGTGGTATGGGTCTTACAAATGATGACTTCCTCTACTTTAAGCAGGTGTTTGAGAATGCGGGAGCCCTCGACCGTATCGTATCGTTCGTAAATACTACAGAGAATCCTCCGGTAGAGCGTCTGCTCGTTCCGGATATGGCGCTTACTGCTGCCGAGTACTTTGCAGTAGATAAGGGCGAGAAGGTTCTGGTGCTGCTTACCGATATGACCCTCTACGCCGATGCGCTTGCTATCGTATCTAACCGTATGGATCAGATTCCGTCTAAGGACTCTATGCCTGGTTCACTCTACTCTGACCTTGCAAAGATTTACGAGAAGGCGGTTCAGCTTCCAAATGGCGGTTCAATCACAATTATCGCCGTTACAACCCTCTCTGGTGGTGATATTACCCACGCTATTCCGGATAATACAGGTTATATTACCGAGGGTCAGCTCTTCCTTCGTAACGACTCTGATACCGGTAAGGTTATCATCGACCCATTCCGTTCACTGTCACGACTCAAGCAGCTTGTTATCGGTAAGAAGACCCGTGAGGATCACCCACAGGTTATGAATGCCTGCGTACGTCTTTACGCTGATGCTGCAAATGCAAAGACCAAGCTGGAGAATGGTTTCGATTTGTCGGACTACGACGAGCGTGCACTCAAGTTTGCGCACGACTACTCAGAGAAGTTGCTCGCTATCGATGTAAATATCGATATTACCGAGATGCTCGATACAGCATGGGCACTGTTTGGTGAGTACTTCACTAAGGAGGAGGTTGCAATTAAGGCAGAACTTATTGCTAAATATTGGAAAGCATAACAACTGATGGCAATCAAATTTCAATATAACAAGACTTCGCTTGGCGAGCTGGGAAAGCAACTCAAGATGCGTCAGAAGGCTCTCCCTACCATTAAGAGTAAGGAGTCGGCTCTGCGCCTTGAGGTAAAGCGAGCGAAGGACTCAGCTGCAAAGCTCCGTAGTCAGTACGAGGCACTTGTTGCCCAGTATGACTATATGGTATCTTTGTGGGGCGAGTTTGATTGTACACTACTCAAGATCTCTGATGTCGAGCTCTCGACACAGAAGATCGCGGGAGTTCGTATTCCGCTGCTCGGAGAGGTTATCTTTGAGGAGAAACCATTCGACCTCTTCTCCTCTCCTGCTTGGTATAGCGATGGACTCAATCTGCTCAAGAACATTGCAAAGTTGGGCATCGAGTCGCAGGTCTATACCCGCCAGATGGAGCTTTTGGACTACGCACGCCGCAAGACTACTCAGAAAGTAAACCTCTATGAAAAGGTGCAAATACCTGGATATGAGGATGCTATACGTAAAATTAAGCGATTTATGGAGGATGAGGAGAATCTGAGTAAATCGGCACAGAAAATTGTAAAAACACGCCAGCAACAGCAGGCAGCTGCAGAGGAGGGCAGAGCAGTATGATAGTTAGAATGATGAAATACGATATCGTACTCTTTGCGCCTGAGCGTGACCGTTTTATCGAGTCACTGCGCCAGACAGGTATGGTAGATATCACCACCTCAAATTGGGAGCCAACAGAGGCAGATCGTAATCTGCTCCTTGAGGTTGAGGCTCGCACAAAGGCTTTGGCTGCTATAGATGCAGTGGATGCGGAGCGCAAGAGCCCCGTTACCGTTAAGGCGGAGGATGCCTATACGACCTACTCAGAGGCGCAGAGTGCAATCGCTGCTGCTAAGGGTGATATTGCTCGTCTTGAGAAGAGCCTTGAGGAGTGGACTCCGTGGGGTGACTTCGATACAGACCACCTCGCTGCACTTGCAAAGGCAGGCGTTGTAATTCGCTACTTCGTTACCTCTTCAAGTACCTACAATAAGGGTGTGGCAGAGTGGAGTGAGAAGTATAACCTCTCACTTGTCAGCCAGGCCGACAACTTCGCCCGCTTTGTTGTCATCGGTAACGGTACAGAGGAGATTGATGTAGATGCACAGGAGCTTAAGGCCCCTCAGATGAGTCTTTCACAGCTCACAGCAGCCGTTAAGCAGGCTCAGGCGCGTATCGACTCTGCCGAGGAGGTTATTGTCGCTTGTGCAGCACACCGCGAGGCTATCGTGGCGGAGCTTAGTGCACTGAAGACCGAGTTGCAGAATGTGAAGATTAGCTCTTCAGCAACACAGGCGGCAGAGGGTCTGTTGCTTGTCCTTGAGGGCTGGGCAGAGCAGAGTAATGCTCCAAAGGTGGATGCACTGCTTGACGCTTCGCCAAATCTGGTATATGTCAAGAGTAACCCTACTCCGGAGGATAATACACCGGTTAAGTTGAAGAATAACCGTTTTGCGCGTATCTTCGAGCTTGTCGGTAATATGTATGCACTGCCAAAGTATGGAACTATCGACCTTACACCATTCTTCGCACCGTTCTATATGCTCTTCTTCGCAATCTGTCTTTGCGATGCGGGCTATGGCTCGGTAATCCTTGCGGCGGGTATTGCTCTGCTGCTTAAGGGTGGAGTGAAGATGCGTCAGGCGGCGCTCTTCTCGACTGTTTGTGGTGTTGCAAGTGTCGCCTTTGGTTTTGCAGCAAACTCATTCTTCGGAATGACTATATCTGATGCTCCACTGTTTGAGGATTGGAAGTTCCTGGACTTCCAGAATCAGTTCTTCTACGCATCTCTCGGTATTGGTATTTTCCAGATACTCTTTGGTATGGCTATCAATATCGTTATGACAACCATTACCTACGGCTTTAAGAATGCACTTGGCTCGCTGGGTTGGTTCTTGCTCATCTTCAGCTCTTGTGCTGCGGGCGTTGCAGGTATGGTTGGCGCGGAGTGGTACTCATTCTCTTCTGTGGCATATATGGCTACCGTAGGCGTTGCACTTGTGCTGATGCTGTTGCTCAATAAGCCGAGCTTCAATATCTTCGCAAACTTCGGCGTTGGATTGTGGGATACCTATAATAATATAACAGGCCTGCTCTCTGACCTGCTCTCGTATATCCGTCTGTTCGCCATCGGACTTTCGGGCGGTGTACTTGCGTTGGTATTCAATAGCCTCGCTATGGGTCTTACAGGCCTTGATGCAGGTATCGAGCAGTTTACAGTAGGAACTGTATTCCAGATTATCGGTGCATCGGCAATTCTGCTTATTGGTCACGGTATCAACCTCTTTATGTCCACAATCTCGTCATTTGTGCACCCTATGCGATTGACCTTTGTGGAGTTCTTCAAGAATGCAGGCTTCGAGATGAGCACACGTGCCTTCGAGCCTCTTAAAAATGAATAGACAATAGTAACAATAATTAAAACTTAAAAAAACAATTACAATTATGGCAAATTCAGCAATTATTATGGCTTACGTAGGCGTTGCGCTTATGGTAGGTTTGGCAGGTATCGCATCTGCAATCGGCACTGCAATCTGTGGTCAGGCGGCAGTAGGTGCAATGAAGAAGAACGGTGGCGCATTCGGTAGCTACATGGTGCTCTCAGCGCTTCCAGGTTCACAGGGTCTTTATGGTTTCGTTTGTTTCTTTATGGTTACAAACCTCTATCCACTCGTAGGTCCTGCAATTACACCTGCACAGGGTGCAGCTGTTCTGGGTATCGGTCTTCTCGTTGGTATGGTAAACCTTCTTGCAGCTATCTACCAGGGTAAGGTTTGTGCTAACGGTATCGCAGCTATCGGTAACGGTCACGATGTAATGGGTAAGACCCTTATCCTTGCAGCGTTCCCAGAGCTCTACGCTATCCTTACTGTAGCAGCTACCTTCCTTATCGCATCTGTTGCAACTACTTGGGGCGCTCCTGAGGTTGCTGAGGCAGTTGTTGAGGCTGCAGCAGAGGCTGTTCCTGCAGTATAATTTTGTTGTAAGGGCGGCATTTAGCCGCATTACACTGTGATAACCGAGTGCTAACATCTTTGTATGTTGAGCACTCGGTTGTTTTTGTAGCTTGATTTTAGGATAGCAAATAAAAAAGGGAGATTATTGCAATCTCCCTTTCTCTATTGTGAATGTTGCGTATTACTTGCCCAGCAACTTCATAACCTCATTATATACAGTCTCGCCGTTGTAGCCGAACTGCTTGTCAAGCACCTTGTATGGTGCAGAGTGGCCGAAGTGGTTCAGACCGTGGATATTCTCCATAGAACCAACAAGACCGAGCAGGGTTACAGGCAGACCCGATGTCATACCGTAGCGGATAGCATCTGAAGGAATTACAGCCTCCTGATAAGACTTTGGCTGGTCGCGGAACAGACCCTCACTTGGAACATCTACCACGCGAACGCTGATACCCTCCTTCTTCAGCAGCTCAGCACCCTCAACGAGTGTAGAGACCTCAGAACCTGAAGCAATCATAACCACCTTTGGCTTTGCAGAGTCCATAACGATATAGGCACCCTTTGATGACTGCATAGCCTCCTCACGACGTGATGCGCTCAGAGTAGGGAGGTTCTTGATATTCTGACGAGAGAGGATGAGTGCTACAGGACGCTGCTCCTCAAGAGCAATCTTCCAAGCAGCGATAGTATCCTCACCATCTGCAGGACGGAGAACGACCATAGAACGCTCGCCGCTGTGGTTGTGCAGGTGCTCCATCAGACGAATCTGAGCCTCCTGCTCGATTGGCTGGTGTGTAGGGCCATCCTCACCCACGCGGAATGAGTCGTGTGTCCAGATATAGATAACATGCAGACGCATCAGTGCAGAGAGGCGAACTACAGGCTTCATATAGTCAGAGAATACGAAGAATGTACCGCAAGCAGGGATAATACCGCCGTGCAGTGCCATACCGTTCATAATACAAGCCATAGTAAACTCAGAGACACCCGCCTGGAAGAACTGACCGCTGAAGTCACCCTTCTTAAATGCTGTAGTCTTCTTGAGGAAACCGTCAGTCTTGTCTGAATTTGAGAGGTCGGCAGATGCGACAACCATATTCTCAACCTTCTCGGCATATACACCAAGAACAGTTGCAGATGCTGCGCGGGTAGCTACATCCGGCTTCATCTCGATAGCGCGGTAGTCAATCTGTGGCAACTTGCCAGAGAGGAACATATCGAGCTTGCGAGCAAGTGCAGAGTTGGCAGCACGCCACTCAGCCTCAACAGCCTTGCGCTCAACCATCTCGGCACGCAGAGCTACAGCACGCTGCTCGTAAATCTCCTTACTCTCCTCGAAAATCTGGAATGGATTCTCAGGGTCGCCACCGAGGTTTGTAATAGTTGCAGCATAGTCTGCACCAGCAGCAGAGAGTGGCTGACCGTGTGTAGATACCTTGTGCTCAAAGCTCTCGCCCTCAGCAGTAACGGCACCACGACCCATAACGGTTGTACCGATAATAATTGTCGGCTTATCTGTAGGCTCATTTGCCTTTGTGAGTGCAGCGCGAATCTCAGGGATGCTTGTACCGTCAATCTCGATAACATTCCAACCCCATGCACGATACTTCATAGCAACATCCTCAGTATCTACCTCATCAACCTTTGTTGAGAGCTGGATGTTGTTAGAGTCGTAGTACATGATGATATTAGAGAGGCCGAGGTTGCCGGCAATACGACCAACGCCCTGTGATACCTCCTCCTGAACGGCACCGTCAGAGATGTAGATATATGTCTTGTGTGCCATCCACTCGCCAAAACGAGCAACCATAAAGCGCTCGGCAATCGCTGCACCAAGACCCATTGCATGACCCTGACCGAGTGGGCCTGAAGTATTCTCTACACCACGCAGAAAATCAACCTCTGGGTGACCAGGGGTGATGCTGCCCCACTGACGGAACTGCTGCAGATCCTCCATAGTGTAGTGACCTGCAAGTGCAAGAACGGAGTAGAGCATTGGAGACATGTGTCCCGGATCGAGGAAGAAACGGTCACGATAAGGATAGAGCATATTGTCCGGATCGTAACGTAAGAACTCGCTGAAGAGTACATTTACGAAATCTGCACCACCCATAGCACCGCCGGGGTGACCAGACTTCGCCTTCTCAACCATCGAAGCAGCAAGGACACGGATATTATTCGCAGCCTTGGCAAGTTTAATCTCTTTCATAATATTTTGGTTTTTATATAAATTTTATGCGCACGTTAAAGTTCCAACTACAAATATAGCAAATTTTTTGATTAACGACAATCTGGTTGCACTTTTTTTAACAGCCTCTCAATCTCCTATTTGAGCAGTGTGCTATCCGATTGCTCCAATTTCTGCTCTGCATACTGCTTGGTAATGGTAAATGACTTGATATCTGCCGAAGGTGCTTCGAACATCAAATCCTTCATTATCGCCTCGCAGATAGAGCGCAGACCGCGCGCACCGAGGTTGAACTCTATCGCCTTATCGACGATGTAGTCTAAAGCCTGCTCCTCGAAGGTAAGCTCAATGCCGTCCATCTCAAAGAGACGGTTGTATTGGCGGATAATTGCATTTTTAGGCTCTGTAAGTATGCTGCGCAATACCTGACGGCTCAATGGCTCAAGGTATGTGATAACAGGCAGACGACCTACCAGCTCAGGTATAAGTCCGTAACCCTTAATATCCTGTGGCTGTATATATTTGAGGGTATTTTTACGGTCAAACTGCGCTACATTTACCTTGCCATAACCGATGGCATTCGAGCCGAGGCGCTGTGCGATACGTCGTTCAATGCCGTCAAATGCACCACCGCAGATAAAGAGGATGTTCTTGGTGTTAATCTGCACAAACTTCTGCTCTGGGTGCTTTCTGCCACCCTCCGGAGCAACATTTACAACCGTTCCCTCAAGAATCTTGAGCAACGCCTGCTGCACACCCTCGCCCGATACGTCACGGGTGATGCTCGGGTTGTCGCCCTTGCGGGCAATCTTGTCAATCTCGTCGATAAAGATAATGCCTCGCTCTGTAGCCTCGACATCATAACCCGATGCCTGATAAAGGCGCGAGAGGATACTCTCCACATCCTCGCCTACATATCCCGCCTGTGTCAGTACGGTAGCATCTACGATGGTAAATGGTACGCCGAGCAGTCGGGCAATAGTACGAGCAATAAGGGTCTTGCCCGTTCCTGTCGGGCCGACAAGAACGATGTTAGACTTGTCCAACTCGACATCATCACCTGCACTATCCGCTGCTACAAGACGCTTGTAGTGGTTGTAAACAGCCACAGCGATAGAGCGTTTTGCGCTATTCTGACCAACGACATAGCTGTCAAGGAAGTCGTGTATCTGTTGAGGTTTGAGGATATCTTCAGCCTTAAAGCTGCTGCTTTTGGCACCTCTCTTCTCCTGCTTTGATGTAAGCTCGCTACTCTCCAAAGATTTGTAGCCCATCTCTATACAGTCGTTGCAGATATTCGAGCCGTCAGCACCCTGAAAGAGCACCTTGACGCTATCTCTGCCACGACCACAGAATGAGCAGTGCTCGTGCTTTGGTGAGTTTTTACCGCTATTTTTTGCCATAATTATCGTTTTGTAACAACACTATCAATAAGTCCGTAGCTCTTCGCCTCCTCTGCCGAGAGCCAATAGTCGCGGTCTGCATCGCGCTCGATTGTAGCGTAATCCTTGCCTGTGTGGTATGCCAAAATATCGTAAAGCTCCTTTTTGAGGCGGAGAATTTCACGTGCAGTAATCTCAATATCGGATGCCTGACCCTGCACACCACCCAGCGGTTGATGAATCATCACGCGAGAGTGTGGAAGTGCGCTACGCTTACCCGCTGTGCCCGCTGTGAGCAGTACAGCACCCATAGATGCAGCCATACCTGTACAGGTTGTAGAGATGTCGCACTGCGAGAGTTGCATAGTGTCATAGATACCAAGACCTGCCGATACGCTTCCGCCCGGAGAGTTTACATATATCTGAATATCCTTTGTCGGGTCGGTAGATTCGAGGAAGAGAATCTGCGCCTGGATAATGTTGGCAATATCGTCATTAATCGGTGTGCCGAGGAAGAGGATGCGCTCCATCATCAGACGGCTGAATACATCCATCTGTGTAACGTTGAGCTGACGCTCCTCAAGGATTGTCGGGTTGATATATGAGCGATAGTCGTGCAGCGTAGTTGAGGTGATACCGCAACCCTTTACTGCGAATTTTTCAAACTCTTTCATGCTCTTTATAGCCTTTTTCTGTTGATAAAAAAGACTCTGCAAGGATTGTCTCCTCGCAGAGCCTTGTTGTATTGCCTATCTACTACAAGCTGCGAGCAATCTCGGCAAACTCGTCAGCAGATACAGCCTTCTCGGTAACCTTAACCTTAGCGCGGATAGAGGCGATAACCTTCTGCTCGTAGAGCTTCTCGTAGATGTGGTTCTTCTGCTCCTTGTTCTCAAGGATGTTCTTAGCGAAGGAAGCAACCATCTCCTCCGGAGCGTTAGGCATACCGTACTGTGCAAACTGCATAGCTGCAAGATCCTTAGCCTCAGCAGCTGCCTCCTCGTCGGTTACGGTAATCTGCTCTGCAGTGATAATCTGACGCTGGATGTAGTTCCAAGAGAACATCTTGATAAAGCCGTCGAAGTCCTTCTCAATATCCTCCATAGTGAACTTACCCTCGTTGATAGTGTAGAGCCAACGCTTGAGGAACTGAGTAGGCATAGCCAGAGCAGCCTTCTCGAGCATGAAGTTACGAACGGTTGCAGCGAACATATAGTCGCACTCACGAACCATCTCGCCCTCAATCTGAGCGTCGATATAAGCGTCAAGACCAGCCTTGTCGGTAACATTACCCTCTGGGAATGCAGTCTTGAAGAACTCCTCGTTAATCTCAGGATTTGCAAACTGGCGAATCATTGTAATCTCGAGCTCGAACTCAGGCTTGATAGCAGCAAGCTCCTCCTCCTTTACGTGGAGCATAGCAGCACGCTGTGCAGGGGTAGAGTACATCTCGTTGATGTTGATAGTGGTCTTGTAACCAACCTTCTTGCCAATCCAAGGCTTGCGCTCCTCGTCAGACATAGAGATAAGGCCAACGTATGCATCCTCTACACGAAGCTCGCCATTGTCAAGAGTTACGGTCAGAGCCTCATCCTTCTTAACCTTATCAACCTCTACCAACTTACCGAAACGGCGGAGGAAGTTGTCAAGGAAGTTCTTGTGCATCTCCTTGTTAATCTTAATCTTGTGATAAACAAGCTTATCCTTTGTTGAGAGGGTAACGTCGTACTTTGGAGCCTCGCCAATCTCGAACATAAACTCGAACTCGGTAGAGTTGTCAAAGTCGAAAGCGCCCTGCTCCTCTGCCGGAATAACATCGCCGATGTAGTCGATCTGCTCCTTCTGCAGATACTCAAATACAGCGTTTGAAGCTGTGCGGTAAGACTGCTCGGCAACAATACCCTTGCCGTACATCTTACGAACGATGCCCATAGGTACCATACCCGGACGGAAACCAGGGATGTTTGCCTTGCGCTTGTAGTCGTGCAGCATCTTCTCTACTGCCTCCTTGTAGTCAGCCTCGCCAACTACAACCTTGAGCAGTGATACGCCCTGCTCTTTCTGAACTCTTGTAATTTCCATAGTTGTATATCTTTAATTGTCTAATTTTCTATGCCAAAGTAGCGCGCAAAGATACAAATTTTTTTCTGATATTACATAACTTCACCTAATATTTCGTACCTTTGCACTATATGAAGGCGATATTTTATACTCTTACAGCCTGTATGATGGTTGTTTCGTGTGGTGGCGCGCGCTCAAAGTCGAAGAGTCAGAGCGTTGTTGTCGCTCCGCAACAGGTAGATATTGAGGTGGTTAATACCTTTGACCACCAGACAGATGCATACACTCAGGGCCTACAGTTTGTCGATGGACTTATGTGGGAGGGAACGGGTGAGTATGGCAGCTCACGCCTGCAATATACCGATATGGCTACGGGCCGCAGTATAGTTGTTGCCACTCTTCCGAAAGAGCACTTTGGCGAGGGAATTACCCTGCTGGGAGATAAGATTTATCAGCTCACTTGGCAAAATGGTGTGATGCACATCTACGACCGTAAGAGCTACAAGAGGTTGGAGCAGCGACAATACAAGGGCGAGGGCTGGGGCCTTACCACAGATGGGCAGTGGCTCTATATGTCGGACGGTACGCCCGATATTCGTGTGCTTGACCCTGTAACTCTTGAGGTTAAGCGCCGAATAGGGGTGATATGCAACGGCTCTTCCCTGCCGTATATCAACGAGTTGGAGTGGATTGACGGCAAGATTTGGGCAAATGTCTATACACTCGACCAGATAGTTATTATCGACCCTGAGAGCGGTATTGTCGAGAAATTTGTAAATTTGGAGGGAATTTTACCCGCAAGTGAGCAGACCGCCAAGACCGATGTGTTGAACGGTATTGCTTACGATAGCGAGAATAAGCGTATATTCGTTACGGGTAAGAATTGGAGTAAAATGTTTGAAATCAGATTGTTATGAGTCCAATAGAGTTTCGCAGAGAGCTACATCGTCATCCCGAACTCTCTTTTGCAGAGTATCGCACGGCGGAGTTTATAGAGGCTGCACTTGCTGCCGAGGGTATCGCCTGCCGCAGGGTGGCAGATACGGGCGTGTTGGCTACGCTTGAGGGTCGTGGCAACCTGAAGCGCGCTATTGTCCTGCGTGCAGATATTGATGCTCTGCCGATTGCGGAGGCAACGGGTCTTGAGTACGCCTCTGAGAATGAGGGTGTTATGCACGCTTGCGGCCATGATATGCACGCTGCAGTGCTCTTTGGCGCGTTGCAGCGACTTGCTCGTGAGCGTGACTTTGAGGGGACAATTTTCGGACTCTTCCAACCTGGTGAGGAGTGCACTCCGGGTGGTGCCTCGAAGGTGCTTGCCGAGGAGCCGTTTAAGGGCTACGATGTGGTCGCTGTTATTGGAAATCATACCGACTCAACCCTTGAAGTGGGTCAGATTGGTGTGTGCGAGGGGCCATTTATGGCGTCGAATGACGAGCTGAGATTCTATGTTCGTGGTCGTGGTGGCCACGGAGCGATGCGTGATAAAATTGATGATACGGTAGCTGCTGCTGCAAATATTGTCACAAGGGTTAATTGCCTTAATGATATCGATTTAGTCCTCTCTATCGGAAAGGTTCAGGCGGATGGCGCAACAAATATTATCCCCGATACTGTCTATATGGAGGGTACAATGCGTACCTTTGACCAGAGGCTCCGTGAGAGCATTTGGGCAGAGGTTGAGGCTGTCGCAGCGGATGTGGATAGACACTTCGGTACTACAACCGAGGTGGTTATCGGCCACGGCTATCCGAGTGTTATCAATGACGGGGTGCTTGCCGATGCGGTGCGCAGTTTGGCGGCGGAGAGGTATGAGGCTGTGGAGCTGTCAAGGCGATATACGGCTGAGGATTTCGGCTTCTATACGGTCAAGTATCCATCCGTATTTTACCGTTTGGGTGTGGGTGCGGCAGCGGGTCGCAGCCATACATCGACATTTGCTCCGAATGAGGATGCAATAGAGGTGGGTGTGGACTTTATGGCTACACTTGCCGTTAGGTTATAAAGGTCTATTATGGGAAGAAAAGGAAAGAACAGACGCGAGTCGTTCAGTGACCGCGCGAGTTTTATTGTGGGGATGTTCCGCGAACAGCCGGAACGCAAATTTACCCTCAAGGCTCTGGCCGCAGCATCGGGTGGAGCCGATAAGGTGGGTAGGGATATGACAAAGAGTATCCTTGACACTCTGCTTGAGCAGGGTTATATCGAGTGCGAGGGGCGAGGAAGTTATAAATTGTCAAAGAGTAAATTGCCTCATTATCAGGGCGTTGCCGATATGAGTAATAGCGGTAACCTCTATGTCCAGTCAGACGAGCTGCCATCGGATGTATTTATCCATTCGCGAAACTCCAAGCACGCTCTAAATGGCGATAAGGTGGAGTTTGTCGTAACCCATACTGCCCGCACAGGTGCTTTGGAGGGCGAGATTGTAAAGGTTATCGAGCGTAGCAACCACTGCTACGTCGGCGAGGCGGAGGTGGTGTCGAAGAGCGCAATTATCGTCGCTCCCGACTCCCGACGACTGCCTGTGGATATATATCTTTCGCGTAAAAAATATCCAAAAGTTAAGAGTGGCGATAAGGTAGCTGTACGTATTGCACAGTGGTACGATGGCGACCAGATGCCGATTGGCGAACTTGTTGATATTCTGGGTACTACGGGCGATAATGATGCCGAGATGCACGCAATACTGCTTGAGTATGACCTGCCATATAAGTTCGAGGAGCATGTCGAAAAGGCTGCTGCCGAGATAGATGGTACAATTACGGCAAAAGATTATGCCGAGCGTCGTGATATGCGTGATGTGCCGACACTTACAATAGACCCTGCCGATGCGAAGGATTTTGATGATGCACTCTCTATAAAGTCGTTGGGTAATGGTCAATGGGAGGTCGGTGTGCATATTGCCGATGTGACCCATTATGTCCGCCCGGGCAGCGTTATTGACGATGAGGCTGTGGAGCGCGGAACATCTGTATATCTTGTCGATAGAACAATTCCGATGTTGCCGGAGCGCCTCTCGAATGAGCTCTGCTCACTGCGCCCAAATGAGGAGAAACTATGTTTCTCTGCCGTCTTTGTGATTGACGAGAAACTGAAGATTGTCAGCGAGTGGTTTGGTCGCACGGTGATATACTCTAACCGCCGCTTTACTTACGAGGAGGCGCAGGCGATTATCGAGGGTAGCGAGGGCGATATGAAGGATGAGATTTTGACCCTCCATCGTTTGGCACAGGGTATGCGCAAGGAGCGCTACCGCAAGGGTGCTATAGCCTTCAACCGCCGCGAGGCAAAGTTCCACCTTGACGAGTCGGGCAAGCCTACGGGTGTCTATTTTAAGGTGCAGAAGGAGGCAAATCAACTTATCGAGGAGTTTATGTTGCTCGCCAATCGCCGCGTGGCTACATTCTGCGCAAAGCGAAACGGCAAGCCAAGAACGATGGTCTTCCGTGTGCACGATGAGCCAAATAGTGAGAAGTTCGAGCGTTTCCGTACATTTATCCTCCGCTTCGGTCACCTCTTTAAGGCGCAGAAGGGCCTTGCGGTGGCAAAGGAGCTGAATCAACTTATGTCCGATATTCGTGGCAAGGCAGAGGAGAATGTTGTTGGTCTGTTGGCTATCCGTTCGATGGCAAAGGCGGTCTATACTACTGCAAATATAGGTCACTACGGCCTTGCATTTCCATACTATACCCACTTCACTTCGCCAATCCGTCGCTATCCAGATATGATGGTGCACCGACTGTTGCAGCGCTATCTTGATGGCGGAAAGAGTGCCGATCGTGACGCTTTGGAGGCTCTGTGTGAGCACTCTTCCGAGCGTGAGGTTATCGCTGCCGAGGCGGAGCGCGCATCTATTAAGTATAAGATGGTGGAGTATATGGCAGATAAGATTGGGCAGGAGTTTGACGGCCATATATCGGGAATGTCCGAGTGGGGTATCTTCGTGGAGCTTGAGGACTCGATTGTCGAGGGTATGGTGGCTATGCGAGATATTGTTGGCGACTACTACCGCTTTGATGAGGCTCGCTATGAGGTCTATGGACACGCTACGGGCAACGTCTTTACCCTTGGCGATAAGGTGCGCGTGAAGGTTAAGAGTGCCGATTTGCGCCGCCGTATGCTCGACTTTACATTTACCGAGGTCGATGGTGAGGTTATCGAGGCGCCGACAATAACATTCAACGAAAAAGTGAAAAAACGCAGACGATAGTATGCTTACTCTGACGGATATATACCTTAAGTCGCACAATGGCGAACTGCTGACACAAGATGAGGCGTGGCGACTCTATAGCGAAGCTCCGCTTGCAGAACTTGCTGCACAGGCAGATATGTTACGCCAAAAGTTGGTGCCCGATCCGAGTGTTGTCACTTGGCAGATAGACCGCAATGTCAATACAACCAACGTCTGCACCTCGGGCTGCCTCTTCTGTAACTTCCACTGCAAGCCGCACCAGACAGAGAAGCACTTTATAACCACTATCGAGCAGTATTGCAGCAAGATAGATACGATGATAGCCCTTGGTGGAAACCAGCTTCTGCTGCAGGGCGGTATGCACCCGCAGTTGGGTATTGAGTTCTATGAAGAGCTCTTCCGTGAGCTGAAACATCGCTACCCGACTCTACGTCTGCACGCCCTCGGAGCACCAGAGGTGGCACATATCGCAAAGATTAGCGGCCTTACTACACAGCAGACCCTTGAACGCCTCGTTGCAGCGGGTTTAGACTCTCTGCCCGGAGCAGGTGCCGAGATTCTTGTGCCACGCGTAAGAAAGATAATATCGCCCGCTAAGCCGAGCGTCGAGCAGTGGTTAGAGGTTATGCATCAGGCACATATGATGAACCTGCCAACCTCGGCAACGATGATGTATGGCCATATCGAGACCCCGCAGGAGAGGGTAGAGCACCTTATCCGTATCCGCGACCTGCAGGCGCAAGTGCCGGAGGGGAACTACGGCTTTATCGCCTTCATCCCGTGGATATTCTGCTCTACGGGCACACAACTCGAAAAGAGAGGCGTCGTGTCGCACTTCTCGCCACTTGAGTATATCCGCATCATCGCCACCGCACGCCTTGTGCTGAATAATATCCGCAATATCCAAGCCTCGTGGCTCACCGTCGGTAAACAGACCGCCCAAGTGGCACTCCATAGCGGTGCCAACGACTTCGGCTCCATAATGATTGAGGAGAATGTCGTCAGCTCCGCCGGTGCTAATAACCACTTCGATGCCAATGGCATTCAGAAGGCTATTCGAGAGGCAGGCTTCACCCCAAAACTCCGCGACCAACTTTATAATTTATTGTAAAAATGGCATTTGCCGTGAATTTGCCGTGAAAAGGCAGCATTAATTGCACATCCCTTAAAAACCAACGGCGGCTGTACGTTTTAGTACTATCCGCCGTTGCTTTTTTGCACGATGCACAATTACTACTACCTTTTGACGACAAATGAGTGCAGAGAATAAGCGTGTGCAAACTCTTATTTATTTTTAGCTGTTATTTTTTTACTGCGTTAGCCAGAAAACCCGCTTAATCGTTGTACCCGGAGCAGAGGAACTCTGCGACTAAGCCTCCCCTCTCAAGGGGAGGTTTGGAGGGGTTGTCAATAT
>JAFQFV010000015.1 GCA_017398555.1 Alistipes sp. | reverse complement strand
CGGTCAGGTAGCTACTCAGGAGGCAACTCTCGATGGCGACTTCGGTAAGTTGATGGAGCTTGCTGCTAAGTACTCAAAGCTTAAGGTTCGCGCAAACGCAGATACTCCACGTGACGCTGAGCAGGCATTTGCATTCGGTGCTGAGGGTATCGGTCTTTGCCGTACAGAGCACATGTTCTTCGAGGGTGAGCGTATCAAGGCTATCCGCGAGATGATTCTCTCTGATGATGAGGATGGTCGTCGTGTAGCACTCGCTAAGCTTCTCCCTATGCAGCGTGGTGACTTCGAGGGTCTGTTCAAGGTTATGAAGGGTTACCCAGTGATTGTTCGTCTGCTCGACCCACCATTGCACGAGTTCGCTCCTAATACTGAGAAGGATCAGCGCGAGATGGCTGAGGCTATGGGTATTCCAT
The DNA here is from genome assembly GCA_017398555.1 of Alistipes sp. GTDB lineage: Bacteria > Bacteroidota > Bacteroidia > Bacteroidales > Rikenellaceae > Alistipes. The sequence continues at coordinate 27,738 of JAFQFV010000015.1, read as the reverse complement.
TTGAGAAGGTTGTTGCTAAGGTTGAGGCTCTGCACGAGGTTAACCCTATGCTCGGTCACCGTGGTTGCCGCCTTGGTAACACATACCCAGAGATTACCGAGATGCAGGCACGTGCAATTATCGAGGCTGCAATGAATGTTAAGGCTTCAGGCACTCCTGTAAAGGTTGAGATTATGGTTCCGCTGGTAGGTAACCACAAGGAGCTCCGTTACCAGAAGAACATCATCGACCGCGTAGCTAACGAGGTATTCGCAGAGCGTAACGACAAGATCGACTATATGGTAGGTACAATGATTGAGGTTCCTCGCGCAGCAGTTACTGCAAATCAGATTGCAGAGGTTGCAGAGTTCTTCTCATTCGGTACTAACGACCTTACTCAGATGACTCTCGGTTTCTCTCGTGACGATATCGCTAAGTTCCTCCCTGTTTACCTTGATAAGAACATCATCAAGAATGACCCATTCAAGGTACTCGACCGCAACGGTGTAGGTCAGCTGGTTCGTGAGGCAGTTATGAAGGGTCGTTCAACTCGCCTTGACCTCAAGTGTGGTATCTGCGGTGAGCACGGTGGTGAGCCATCATCTGTAGAGTTCTGCCACTTCGCAGGTCTTGACTATGTAAGCTGCTCTCCTTTCCGCGTGCCTATCGCTCGCCTTGCAGCAGCTCACGCAGCTCTTAAGGAGTAAGTAGAACTATACCTATATTAAGAATAGGTGCGGCATATTTATCTATGCTGCACCTATTTTTTTTGTAAATTCTACTCGTTTTTCTTGCTCTTTTCGAACATATTTACTACCTTTGGTATGTATTTATGGAAAATTCTTATTCCGTATATTATTGTTTAACTCTAATAAATTGAGAATTATGAAGAAACTTTTACTCGCTTTAGCATTCGTATTCTGCGCTGCAAGCGTATCTGCACAGGGTTGGGGTCTTGGTGCCCGCGTTAATGCCGGTGTTCAGCTCCAGGCTGAGTACACTTTCTCTTCTGAGAACTACCTCGACGCTCGTCTGGGTGTTAACTTCCCTAGCGGTCTGGATGTAGATCTTACTTTGCTCTATCAGTGGAACATTGGCCAGTGGGATTGGACTCCAAAGGCTGGTACTTGGTTCTTTGATGCCGGTGTTGGTGCTCAGGCTGCTCTGCTTCTCCACGACAATGGTGGCGTTTATGCAGGTGTTGTAGGTGATGCTAAGTTCGGTATCAAGTTCAACAAGGTGCCTATTAAGCTGGCTATCGACTACACTCCAGGTCTTGGTTGCCTCTTTGCAGATGGTGGCGGTTTTGCTGGCAGATGGTACAACTTCGGTCTTAGCTGCGTATATTGCTTCTAAGAGTTCCGCAAAGCAATAGGTGCACTCCGAAAGGGTGCACTTTTTGTTTTATTTTACACAAAAAATCTCGATTTTATACTCTGTATAAATATATTTGATTATATTTGTTACGATTTAACTAAACACAATTTATATTATGAAGAAAATTTTACTCGCTTTGGCATTCGTATTTTGCGCTGCAAGCGTATCGGCTCAGGGCTGGGGCCTTGGTGGTCGTATTACTGGTGGTATTCAGGCTCAGGTTGAATACACATTCTCATCCGAGAACTATATTGAGGGTCGTGTAGGTCTTGGTGGTCTTTTTGACAACCATCTTGGTCTTGATGTTACTGCTATATATCAGTGGAATATTGGTCAGTGGGATTGGACTCCAAAGGCTGGTACTTGGTTCTTTGACGCTGGTGTTGGTGCATCAGGTGGTTTTTGGAATGCAGCAGACAAGATTAACAACGAGATAGATGGTGCTTCAGTACACTATAACTACGGCTATCTTGGTGTTACCGGTTGTGCTAAGTTCGGTATCAAGTTTAACGGTGCTCCTGTAAAGCTTGCGATTGACTACTCTCCAACCATTGGCCCTTGGTTTGGTCATAAGGATAGCGGTTTTCGTACTTCTGGCTTCTACAACTTCGGTCTTAGCTGCGTATATTGCTTCTAAAAGAGATATTGAGATGATAAAAGTGCGCTTTTTACAAAAAAGTGCACTTTTTTTTACCAAAAATTTGGCAGTTCAAAAAAAAGCCCCTATATTTGCACTCGCAATCAGCAAATGGCTCCGTAGCTCAACTGAATAGAGTACTTGACTACGGATCAAGCGGTTCCAGGTTTGAATCCTGGCGGAGTCACTGAAGAGGAGTTGGAAACAACTCCTTTTTCTTTTTTACTACGCTACGATTAAAATCTCAGACTATTCAGCGCGCGCTCTACCCTCTCAAAGAGGTTTGTCGGCACACCTGATGCTTTGACAATCTTTAGCTGCTTTGTACCAGGGGTAAAGGAGCGTATGTTGTAAGTAAACTTCACAAGGAAATAGCGACCCATTGTACTATTATACCTCACCTGTGAGTAGCCTGCCCATACGCTGCGGGCAAACGACGTATTTTGATTAAGAATATCATTTACACAGAGCTCCACCTCGCCAAGCTTTCGCAGCACCTTCTTTCCCACAGATGCGTTCCAGAGCACAAATGAGTCATTATAGCCGTTTGTAATGCCCAAATACTGCGTATAGACGCCCGACGTGGTAATTGTAAAGCCCAACGGCAACACAACCTTCACATTCGCTGTAGCGCGATGGCTGATAAATTGGTTATTGAGCACCTCCCTGCCCGCCTTATTATCGCTATATGAGAGGCGATATCTGAGGGTAAAATCGACATTCTCCGAGATATTGCTACCCAAAGTCCAATCGGTATATGCCGTAAGATTATTCATCAACTCATCGTTTCCATTCAGGCGTATCGGTACATCCGAGTATGTCGCACCGAGAGATATATTGAGATTGGAGCTGATAAACTGCACCGGGAAGCCGATACTTGTACGACCCTCAAAGGAGCGATAGCCATCGAGATTGACAGGTTTTGAGAGTTGCAGAGGGTTATACTTCTTGCCATCTATCTCTATTGTACCCGGCGAGTAGTCGATGCTTGTACCGATATAGTGAGGTCTGAGCATAGCCTTTGCCATCACCATAAATGTCGTTCCGTGGCGCTGTGAGAGGTTGGTATAGCGAACAAAGTAGTTGTGCTCGGTATATGGGCGCAGGTCGGGATTTCCGAGTGTAAGATATTGCGAGTTGCTCACATCATACACATCGAGCATCTGCCACAATGACGGCGCCTTAATCTCCGAAGAGGCACTTACGCGCAACGTATTACTACTATTGAAAGCCCACTGCAACGTCGCATTATAGACAGGGTTATGATATGTTCGTTTTACGCTCTCGTCGGTCCATAGGTTGCGGTACGACAGCCTTGAGTTTTGATACATCGCGCTAACCGAGAACCAATTTCGATTTCTGCCATAGCGATAACCCAAGCCCGCCTGATGATAGAGGAACATACCGTCAAATGACGATGATGAACGCTTATTAAGGTTTGCCGCATCAATCACATGGTCCTCACCCGTGCTATATGACAACAACTCACGACTACGCAGCTGCGCCTGCAGGCGGTAGGTGAGATTGATTGTCGAGTGTCGGCCTATTTTATCCCTGAAGGTCGGCTGAATACGGAAGGTGCGCGTGCTCGACTCTGTCTGCTTACGGCTATATGTATAGGCGATGGTCGCCTTATCCGCACTCACCTTACTCGTCTTACCAGAGCCGTTGGAGTAGTAATCTCTATCGGTCGTCTGGTCATTATTATTTACACTCGCCACAAGGAGCAACTGTCGTCCCTGACGCAGAAAACGGTACGAATACTGCGCATAGAGTCCCTGCGAGAAGTTCTTGCTCCAGCCATCGTTACCGCTCGGCATCCAACGATAACCCGACTCGCCCCAACGTAGCGATGTGGTATCGGTACGGTTTATCGAGCTGTTTGGATAGTAGTTGAGTGTAGGGATAAGTACAAGTTTCTGGCGCTTGCCCGTCTTCCACTCAAGCCTTCCACGGAACTTAAGCGTACGGTTATTGGGGTTGGCAAATTGGTCGTAGTGGATTGTATCGCGCTTGCTCACCGCCGGATCGTACCATCTATCTACTGTAAATTGGTTCTTTGCGTTCAGGTGGTTGTAGAAGAGGCTACCCTCGAACTTCGCTCGGCGACGACGACCCCAACGGTCTGTATAATTAAGGGCAAATATCTCCGCTGCAGCCACACCGCTCTGGTTATTTACCGAGAACTGACGCGAGCCGCTACTGCTATTTGACGAGCTACGCATAGCCATCTCGTCGTCCGAGAGATTCTGCTTATTAAGGTTATTCACAAGCCCCATAATAGTCAGTCGGGCATCATCATTGAAGATATTGACCGTACCGCCCGCCGTATATTTATGGTTCATCGTAACCGCTCTATTGGCATCAGGCTCATAGCCATAGCCTACGTGAACCTTACCAAAACAGCTACGATTGATACTCTTTCGAGTGATGATATTGATAACCTTACCACCCTCGCCATCATCTACGCCCGTAATCTGTGCAGCCTCACTGAGGCGGTTATATACCTCAATATGCTCTACCGCCTGCGCAGGGATACTCTGCAACACCTGCGCAACATTGGAGCCGAAGAACTCATTTCCATCGACATATATCTGCTTTACCTCCTCGCCATGAGCCTCAACCTTACCATCCGATATGGTAATTCCGGGCATCTTTCTCAGCAGCGCCTCAACCTCCGCATCTGCTGCAACCTTAAAGGCATCGGCATTGTAACGCAGCGTATCTCCCATAATGGTTGTGCGTGTCGAAACCGCCGTCTTTACGACCGTTTCGATACCTATTGCACTAACCTCGGCAACGATAGTTCCGACATTTATCGGCAGACCCGACACCTTGAACGAGAAGCTCTTATTGGCATAACCGATATAGGTCACAAGGCATTGATACTCGCCATCTGCCACATTCGGAATACGAAAATAGCCACCATACTCTGTCGTATAGTAGCGTTTCTGTGTGGGTGTCTTGACATTAGCCACCTCTATTACAGCACCGGCAATACCCTCATTCGTCTCGCTGCTCAAGATACGTCCCGAAACGGGCGCACCGCTCTGTGCTGCCACAACAAGGTGGGCAACAAGCGTGGCAACAAGCGTTAAAAGAGCTCTGAGTTTCATACCGTTGGTATATAATAGATACCCAAAGTGGCTAAAGGTTAAAAAAGGGGCTGCCGCACAAACAGCAACCCCTCTCTATAGATGTTAATCCGAAGACTAATCCTCAAGCTTAGCTGCAAGGAACTCACGGTTCAGACGAGCGATGTGAGCGATAGAGATACCCTTAGGGCACTCTGCCTGGCAAGCACCTGTATTAGTACAGTTACCAAAGCCGAGCTCATCCATCTTTGCAACCATCGCCTTAGCACGACGAGCACCCTCTACGCGGCCCTGTGGGAGCTTTGCAAGAGATGATACACGTGCTGCAACGAAGAGCATTGCAGAACCGTTCTTACAAGTTGCAGCGCAAGCACCACAACCTACGCAAGCTGCAGCATCCATACTCTCCTCAGCATCTGCCTGAGGGATTGGAATTGCATTACCATCAGGTACTGAGTTAGTACGAACAGATACATAACCACCTGCCTGAAGAATCTGGTCATAAGCACCACGGTTTACAACCAAGTCCTTAATTACAGGGAATGCAGCAGAACGCCAAGGCTCAACAGTGATTGTTGCACCATCCTTGAACTGACGCATATAGATCTGACAAGTTGTTACAGCCTGTGATGGGCCGTGTGCGTGACCGTCAATGTGAAGTGAACACATACCGCAGATACCCTCGCGGCAGTCGTGGTCGAATGCTACAGGCTCCTCGCCCTTGTGTACCAGGTCATTATTGAGGATATCGAGCATCTCGAGGAACGAGGTGTCGGACGAGATATCAGTTACCTTATACTCCTTAAATTCGCCCTTGGAGTGAGCGTCCTTCTGACGCCATATTTTTAATGTGAAATTCATAATTTCGTGTGTATTAAAAGTTTAACGTCAAAGATTAGTCCTTATAGTTACGCTGTGCACGGTGTGTGAACTCGTAAACCAGATCCTCCTTTGTAAGCTCCGGCTCTACATCCTCACCCTTATACTCCCAAACAGCAGCATAAGCGAACTTGTCGTCGTGACGGAGTGCCTCGCCCTCCTCTGTCTGGTGCTCTGAACGGAAGTGACCACCGCAAGACTCCTCACGGTTGAGTGCGTCACGAGCCATCAGCTCACCGAGCTCAAGGAAGTCTGCAAGACGCAGTGCCTTCTCCAGCTCAACGTTGAATGAGTCGGCTGTACCAACAACCTTAACATCCTTCCAGAACTCCTTACGAAGTGCTGCAATCTCAACGATAGCCTTCTCGAGTGACTCCTTAGTACGAGCCATACCCACGTTATCCCACATAATCAGACCGAGCTGACGGTGGATATCATCTACTGAACGTGTACCGTTGATAGAGAGGAGCTTCTCAATCTTAGCCTTAACAGCTGCCTCAGCCTCGTCGAATGCAGGAGTGTTAGTTGCAACCTTAGGAGCCTGAATCTTCTTAGCCAAGTAGTCACCGATAGTGTAAGGCAATACGAAGTAACCATCAGCAAGACCCTGCATCAGTGCAGATGCACCAAGACGGTTTGCACCGTGGTCAGAGAAGTTAGCCTCACCGATAGCGTAGAGACCAGGGATTGTTGTCATCAGGTTGTAATCAACCCAGATACCACCCATTGTGTAGTGAACAGCTGGGAAGATCTGCATTGGCTGCTCGTATGGATTAACGTCGGTAATCTCCTTGTACATATCGAACAGGTTACCATAACGCTTCTCAATAACCTCCTTACCAAGGCGCTCGATAGCGGTCTTGAAATCAAGGAATACTGCCAGACCTGTCTCATTTACACCATAACCTGCGTCGCAACGCTCCTTAGCAGCGCGTGATGCAACGTCACGTGGAACGAGGTTACCGAATGCAGGGTAACGACGCTCGAGGTAGTAATCACGATCCTCCTCAGCGATGTCTGAAGGCATCTTTGTACCCTTACGCAGAGCCTCAACATCCTCCAGCTTCTTTGGTACCCAGATACGGCCATCGTTACGCAGTGACTCTGACATAAGGGTCAGCTTTGACTGCTGTGTACCGTGTACAGGGATACATGTTGGGTGAATCTGAGTAAAGCAAGGGTTTGCGAAACCTGCGCCCTTACGGTAGCACTGGAATGCAGCTGAACCGTTTGACGCCATAGCGTTAGTTGAGAGGAAGAATACGTTACCATAACCACCGGTTGCGATAACTACTGCGTGAGCACCGTGACGCTCAATCTCACCTGTAACAAGGTTACGAGCGATGATACCGCGTGCCTCGCCATCCTCAATAACGATATCGAGCATCTCGTGACGAGTATAAGACTTTACAGAGCCGTTGTGAATCTCCTTATTGAGGGCTGCATAAGCACCCAAGAGCAGCTGCTGACCGGTCTGACCACGAGCGTAGAATGTACGAGATACCTGAGCACCACCGAATGAACGGTTAGCCAAAAGACCGCCGTACTCACGTGCGAAAGGAACACCCTGAGCTACGCACTGGTCGATAATGAGGTTAGAAACCTCTGCCAGACGATATACGTTAGCCTCACGTGCACGATAGTCACCACCCTTGATAGTATCGTAGAAGAGACGATATACAGAGTCGTTATCGTTCTGATAGTTCTTTGCTGCATTGATACCACCCTGTGCTGCGATAGAGTGAGCACGACGTGGAGAGTCCTGAATGCAGAAGATCTTTACATTATAACCAAGCTCACCAAGAGAAGCAGCTGCAGATGCACCACCAAGACCGGTACCTACAACGATAATGTCGAGCTTGCGCTTGTTTGCCGGGCTGACAACCTTGATAGCTGCCTTATGGTTGCTCCACTTCTGAGACAACTCACCAGCCGGAATTTTGGAATCTAATTTGAATGCCATATCTTTTTCTGTTTTATTGTTCTACAAGGTTAGATTAGCAGCAACCGCAGCAAAGGCTCTTTGCATAGAATACAACTGCAACAACTGCAAAGCCGAGGAAGATAAGACCTGAAACGAGCTTTGCGATGCACTTAAGGCGTGGAAGCCAAGTGTCATTTGCCCAACCTACAGTCTGGAACATAGACCAAACACCGTGGTTGAGGTGGAGCCAAAGAGCTGCAAACCATACAAGGTAAAGCACTACGTTGTACCACTTAGAGAAGGTGTACTTGATAAGAGCTGCGCCGTCAGTTGGAGCAAGACCCAGGTCGTTATTGTGCTGACCCATAAGCTCAACAAGCATCATCTTCGACCAGAAGTGAGTCAGGTGAAGGAGCAGACCAAGGATAACGATGATACCCAGGAGGAGCATATTCTTTGATGCCCAATCTACACCCTTCTCGGTCACTGTAACTGCATAACGCACGTTACCACGAGCCTTACGATTCTGCCAAGTAAGCCAGAAAGCGTAAGCAAAGTGAACCAAAACACCAAGTGCCAATACAGCTGTACCTACAAGAGCGTACCAGTTTGCACCCAAGAAGCCGCAAATCATATTGTAAGCAGAACCGTCACCGATAAGTGCTACAACATTCATTGCCATGTGGAAGAGGAGGAAAAGCACCAGGAAACAACCTGAGATGCTCATCACCAACTTTCTTCCCAACGAAGAATTAGTTAAAAAACAACCCATAATGTTTTGAAATAAAAATTAGTTATGTTTATTTTGTGAAAAAATTGTTTGCGCAATATCGTAATACAGTACAAATATAGGTATTGTTTGTCAAATAACAAAGGTTTTTGCCAATTTTTAACTACCAAAATGGTAACAAAAAGTAAATCTGAGATACGTGCAGCCGCAAAACGAGCTGTAAAGGCACTCCCTCTCGAGCAGAGAGAGTCAAAATCGGCACTGATAGTCAAAAACATACTCGATTCTCCGTTCATAAAGGGTGCCAAAACCGTCGCCCTCTACGCCTCTCTGCCCGATGAGGTTGCAAGTGGCAGTTTGATAGCCTCTTTAGCCTCTCAAAAGCGCGTTGTTCTGCCACGAGTGGCGGGGGATGATATGGACTTCTACCCTTACGACCCAACCTCGATGGAGGTTGGTGCCTTCGGTATCTCGGAGCCACAGGGTGAGCGAGCCGTTGAGCCATCAGAGATTGATGTGATAGTTATTCCGGGCGTAGCCTTTACAGCAGACGGTAAGCGTTGTGGCAGAGGCAAGGGGTACTACGACAAGTATCTATCCCGTCCCGATTTCAGGGCGGTAAAGATAGGGATTTGTTACAAAGAGCAGCTCGCTGAGGATATCCCCAACGAGCCGCACGATATTGTAATGGACACTCTATTTCACGATTAGGACTCGGAAGAGTCCAACCCCGCATCTACAAGTTGAGCATCGAGCTTCTTCTGTTTTGTCGTCTGCGCTTTCGCGCCAAGTTTGAGCATATCGCGCACAGCAACCGATATGGTCTGACCTGCACCTATACCCTTCTTCTTGGTCTTCTCAAACGCATCAACAGCATCATTCAGAGCCGTACCGATATCGTCAAAGTAACCGATAAAGTCTGTCACTCTATCCAGAATTGTCGATGCCTGAGCGACAATTTTATCCTGATTTTCAAGGCGTTGCTGCTGCACCCACACCACATTCACCATCTCTATAAGCATCAGCAGATGGCGTTCGCTGGCGATAAAGACCTTGCTATTGAAGGCGTCGAGCCACAGCGTCTTATCATAGGCTGTAACTGCCATCAGAGCCTTATCACTCGGCACAAACATTATCACATACGGCAGTGAGATATACTCCTCGTACTTATGGTCTTGATACCTTCTGCCTGACAGACTCTGCACCTCCTTACGCAGGCGGGCGCTGAACTCCTTAAGTACCTCCTGCTCACGGGCAGGCTCCATATTATCATCCAAATCTGTCGGCAGCTTGAACTTCGAGTCGATATAGAGCACGCTCTTGGTTGCAGGGTAGAATATCATCGCATCCGGCTTCATCTTCTTGCCTGTATCCTCATTCCTCTGCGAGGCTCCATCTGCCTGACGTATAGCACGTTGCAGCAGATACTGTTTACCCTCAACAAGTCCTGAACCTGCGAGCAAATCCTCCAGTAACTTCTCTCCGAGGTTTCCCTGCATACGCACATCACTACTCAGTGCGCGAGCAAGTCTATCGGCCTCATTGCTCAACTTACCACCCGTCTCAACAAGGGTCTTGATATGCGTTTCGAGAGTTGCGCGATTATCCACGCTCTGTTTTTTAAGCGCCTCCAACTGCTCCTGATATGGTTTGAGTATCTCCGAAATACTCTCCCTATTCGAGCGGTTAGTCTCGCTGCAAAGCTGACCCTTGACAATCTCCAGCTGCTGCATAAACTCCTCGCGGCGACGTTTATCCTCCTCCTTTGCCCTCGCCTTTTCAGCCTCAAGCAACTCTGTCAGATGGCGGTTATCGCTCTGCAGTGAGCCACGCTCAACCTGCAATGCGGTAATCTCCCTCTGCAGCGCTGCCATATCATCCTGCAGGGCACTACACCTCTGCTCGGCACGTCTAACGCCACGCTTACCAAAGAGATAACCGGCAATTACGCCCACAATAAGCGAACATATTACAGCTAAAAGAATCTCCATAAGTCGATATATTCTGAAATTTCTGTAAAGATAACAAAAAAATCCCACATTGTGAGATTTTCAGTCGTTATATTTGCCCCAAAGAGCTACTTCTGACCCAGCGCCTTCTTAAGCACAGAGCCGAACTTCTGCGGATCGATATTGTGTTTAATCTGACCCGACTTAACAACAGAGAGTGCGCCTGTCTCCTCCGAAACCACCACAACAACGGCATCGGTAAGCTCACTCAGACCTATTGCAGAGCGGTGACGAGTACCATACTCCTTCGGCACATCGGACTGCGTTACGGGCAGAATACACTTTGCCGCAACAATTCTATTGCCCTCGATAACCGCAGCGCCATCGTGCAGTGGGGCATTTTTGAAGAAGATGTTTTTCAACAGCGACACCGAGAGGTTGGCATCTACCGCAATACCATTTTCAATAATAAAGAGCAGATCGTCTTTCTGACGGATAACAATCAGCGCACCGGTCTTGGTATTGCTCATATCGAGGCAGGCCGAGACAATCGGAGAGGTGTTGATATCCTCCTTCTTACGAGATACCGAGAACATTCGCGAGATAAAGTCAAACTCCTTCTGTCGCATACCGATAAGCTGAAGGAATCGGCGAATCTCCGGCTGGAAGATGATAATCAGAGCAATAACACCCACACTGATAACCTGACCGAGAATATTGGAGAGCAGCTCCATATTCAGCGCGCGAACCATCACCCAAGCGATACATACGATAATGATACCGAAGAAGATATATGGCGCACTTGTACCCCTTGTGGCGCGATAGATGGCAAACATCAGACCCGCCACAAGGAATATATCGATAAAGTCAATCAGTGTAAATGGAATAAAGCCCATTTTATCACACTTTTTTAACAGCTATCAGATACTACTTGCTCGCCTTGTCAGCTGCATAGAGCTCATTTACCTTATCAAGAACGATAGAGGTAATATCAAGCTCCTCAGATGCGTCGAGCAGTGCAGATGCATTTACAATCATCTTGTAAGCACCATCAGCGTTAATCTCGTCGATTGCGCGCTGCATCAAATCACCCATACGGTTCTGGAATACCAGATTCTCCTCCTCAAGGGCACGAAGCTGCTTCTGTGCACTCTCCTGATATGCAGCAACACGCTTCTGAATATCCTGCTCCTTACGCTGAGCCTCGATAGTGGTAATCAGACCCTTCTGATACTTCTCCTGGAGCTGAACCATCTCGTTCTGGAGCTTCTGCTCCTTCTCTGCCAGGGTCTTCTGAGTCTTCTCATTCTTTGACTGGAGAGCTACACCCTCTGTCTTAAATATCTCAGACTCTGCAAATACAGCGTCAGTTCTAACAAAAGCGAGGTCTGTTGCAACAGCCTCAGCCTTAGTCTGAGCAGCCTCTGTCTCGGTTGTCTTTGGTGCAGTGTTGCAGCTTACGGCAAATACGAGTGCCACTGCTGCGAAGAGTACTTTTTTCATAAAAAATTTATCTGTTTTAGTTAAAATTTGCATTCAAACTACAAAGATAGTAAAATTTCTGTTAAAACATCATCCAAAGGGTGAAAAATTACAAATTAGAGAGTTTATAGTGCACTCCTGAGTCAAGAATAACATCCAACGCCTCCTTAAAGACGCCATCTGCCTCCGAAGGGGTGCTGTCATACGGCACGCCGCACCTATCAAAGAGGAGCTGAGGCAGTTGCTCAACACCAACTTTATAGTACGCAGCCATCTGTGCCGTATCCTCGCTATCGACCACCGCGCGCCTATCAAAATCCCTCTGCGGGGCATCATCGTAACTGCACGAGTACTCGACAACAAGCCTTTTGCGAACATCTATAGAGGCATATATCTCTGCCTGTGCCGAACAATCCGCATCGGTCGAGAATAGATTCTTCTCATTCATAGCACACTATCTGATTATTTTGAACATATTACTACCACAAATATAGTAATTTTCTTGCTATTCCCCCACAATTTGCCTACATTTGTAGTATGATTTTAAGAGCAAACTGCAAAATAAATATCGGTCTTGACGTGCTTCGGCGCCGTGCAGATGGGTTTCACGACCTAAGTACGGTGATGGTGCCCGTGCGCGATTTATACGACATTATCGAGGTCACTCCATCGGATGAAATGCACCTTGAGCAGCGCGGATTTATTGTCGATTGTCCTACAGAGAAGAACCTCTGCATAAAGGCGGCACGGCTGATGCAGGAGCGCTATAACATTGGCAATGTGGCAATTACACTCAACAAACGAGTCCCCTTTGGTGCAGGATTAGGTGGTGGCAGCAGTGACGCTACGGCGGTCATTATGGCGATAAACGAGATTTTCGCCCTCAACCTCTCGGAGGAGGAGCTTATTGCCCGCGCGGCTGAGATTGGTAGCGATACGGCATTTTTTGTTCGCAACACCCCGCAGTTATGCACAGGTCGTGGTGAGATTATGACCCCTATCTCTCTTCCGCTTTCGGGGCTATGGTTAGCCATCGTAAAGCCCGTTGGCGAGGGTGTTTCGACGGCCGAGGCGTATGGCGGAGTAAAGCCTGCCGAGCCGAGCGTATCTCTTGAGCAGAGGTTGCAACTACCTGTAAATGAGTGGCAAGGGGTCGTTAAGAACGACTTTGAGGGTCATGTTTTCGCGGCTCATCCGATAATTGGCGAGCTAAAGCAGCGACTACTCGATGCGGGGGCTATATTCGCCTCTATGTCGGGGTCGGGATCGGCAGTTTTCGGACTATTTACAGAGCGACCTGAGCTACATTTTGATAACTTTATATTTACTCACATAGAACAGCTATGAAACGACTTTTAACCCTAACACTCTTTGCCTTTGCAGCCCTCTCTGTAATGGCGCAAACTATCAATGCGGGCTCTTACAATATCCGCATGCACTCCAAGGTCGATTACAAGAATGGTGACGGCTGGACAGAGCGTCGTCAGATTATGTGCGACCTTGTGGCATTTACCGCCTTTGACATCTTCGGTGCGCAGGAGGTGTGTCACGACCAACTTGAGTATATGCTCTCTCGCCTACCTGAGTATGACTATATCGGCGTGGCTCGCGACGATGGTAAGACAAAGGGCGAGTACAGCCCCGTATTCTACCGCCGTGACCGTTTCGAGTTGCTTGATAGCGGCACATTCTGGCTCTCCGAGACCCCTGAGGAGGTATCCTACGGCTGGGATGCAGCTTGTCGCCGAGTGTGCAGCTGGGGATACTTCAAGGATAAGCAGAGCAAGCGCAAGTTCTGGTTCTTCAATACCCACATGGACCACAAGGGCAAGGCTGCTCGCGTAGAGGGTGCAAAGCTCGTCATCTCAAAGATTAAGCAGATGTGTGGCAAGGGTGCAAAGGTTATCCTTACGGGAGACTTCAACGTGGCGCAGGATAGTCCTGCCTATAAGACATTTGCTGAAAGCGGTTTGCTGAAAGATGCCTTCGATTTGGCACCGATAAAGTTTGCCCCTACAGGCACTTTCAACAGTTTTAAGGTTGCAAACCACACCAACCGTCGCATCGACCACATCTTCGTCGCTGAGGTGGATGTGCTGCGCTACGGTGTGCTGACATACCACTATTGGAGCGACAATAACGGCACCGAGAGCGCGCTGACCGACGCTCCAAAGGAGATCAAGGCGGAGCACCGCGGCGTACATCTGCCATCCGACCACTATCCGGTGCAGGTGATTGTGGAGTTGTAAAAAATGATGCAGAAAACCTCCTGCATCATCTACATATTCTATAAAATTAGGGTGCTGTGGCACCCTAATTTTATAAGTAATACTTCTCTATCTCTTCAGCATACATATCCAAACCACCGTTCTTATAAATCTCGATAGTTTGTGCCAGCAGACTCTCCGAGCCCAGACGAGCACCCTCGATGGCGAGTTGGTCGCAGAAGGACTCCTCCTCCGGATGTTCTCCGCTTGTAGCCATATCGTAGAGCCTCTCAAAGGCCTCCGGGCAACCTAACAGCGCACCTTTAGAGTACCACTTCCACGCCTCGTCAGAGCTCTGCTCGGTATCACAATCACCATTCATATAGAGGTCGCCCAGCAGCACGGCACCCTCGCCATAACCGCCACGAATTGCCACCATAATCGTATAGAGCAACTGCTCACGATACTCTGCACGCAGCTCCGGCAGCACCTCATCATAGCGCTGTGCAAGCTCGCCGGCAAGCATATATGCCGCAAGACCATCGCCAAGTTTCACAGCACCATTGAGCTGGTTAAGGTAGTCGTTACTATCAACCTTAAGTTCCCAATTATCATTGTGACAACTTGCCAAGACAAGGAAGCAATTTGCCTCAACAAATCCCGCATCGGCAGCCTGCTTAAACCACTTCACGGCCGGCTCCATACCCTGACTTGCCATAACGGCACGACCCATAAGGTAGAGCCACATCGGGCTATCATCAGAGATAATAATCTCTTCGAGGAGATTTGCGGCCTGCTCCGGATTTGGCAACATACCGTTCAGACCCACAATCATATCGAGCAGATACTTCTGGCACGCAAAGCTACTATCGCCATCTATCGCCTCAAAGAGCAGCTCACTACCCTTCTCGACATTTACCATACCCATATCGCCGGCGTACCACATAATGGCAAGCGCAACCTTTGCATCCACAACTCCACCCTCAAGGGCTACTTTATAGAGGTTATATGCTTGAGCCACAGAGTCGGGCTCAGGGCGCACGCAGTAGTGATAACGACCATACATATAGCAGTACTGAGGATCGCCCTGTTCCGCCTTCTGTTTCAGCAGAGCGATATCCGAAGTTCCAAGTCGGTGGATATTATAGCTCCACGAGAAAAGTTGTAATGTCATCTCCATAGTTATAGGTTTTTAAGTTTTTCGGTACGCAGCTCTGTCTGAAATACTAATTTAGAGAGGCTACTAACGGCATATAATAGTGCTCTATCTCCGATGCAAAGGCTGTAAGTCCGCCTGATTTATAGATATTTACACACTCCTCCATAAGTCTTTGAGAGCCGCAACGAGTACCGTTCAGAGCAATCTGCTCCCTAAGCGAATCCCCAACTCCGAATGGATTATCCATATCGACAATAATGTCATAAATAGCCTCATAGCAGTGCGCCGAGCCGAGAATTGCACCCTTGAAGTAGTACTGCCAAGCCGCCTTTGTATCCTGTGGGACATCATAGTCCCCATTGAGGTAGATATTACCCAATTGGTATGCGGCGGTGCTGTCACCCAAATCGAGGGCACGCTGCAAATCGGAGAGAATACCCTCGCGAAACTCCTCCTTATTCTCCCAACTCTCATAAAGACCCATCTGTTCAAAGACCCAAAGTCCTAAGCACTGTCCGTCACCTGCATCGACACCTCGGTCGAGAATCTCGATATAGCGGTCGTAGTCTGTCAGGTTGCCGTCACTATCCATAGCAAGGGCAAATGCCAAATCTATATAGGCATCTGTCACTCCACCCTCTGCAGCACGCTCAAACCACTCTGCCGCCTTCGACTTATCGCCTGTCTGCTCCTCGACAATGCAACCCATAATGTAGTACCACGTCGGGTTTTCGCCCTGCTCCATCAGAGAGTCGAGAATCTTCTTCGCCTTGGCTATATCCGACTGCAAACCGTTGCGACCATATATCATATCGAGCAACTGCTCCTTCGCTGCAAGGCAGCTACCACAGAGAAGTGCATCCTCCAACATATGCGAGGCTTTAGCCATATCAACAAGACCCATATCGCCACTGCGCCACATCAGCGCCAGCGCCGCCGTAGCATCGGCAACACCGCCACGCGCTGCTCTGTCAAAGAGCTCCGCCGCCATATCGGTAGAGTCCGCCTCCGGCCTTACACTTACAAGGTAACGACCTAAGCGATAACAGCAGAGCGCATCTCCGCTCTGCACACCCTGCTTCAACTCGGCAATCTGCTCCTCTGTCAGACGGAACATCGCCGAGTCCCATAGAAATATATGGTCCTGCATCTTGGTACTCTATTTAGTCAAACATAACGCCCGGATTCATACGTGCCGGACTACGCCACTCGACACCATACTTCGCCAGCACAGCAGCCTTCTCGAGCCAATATGCGTGACAGAAGCCCATACCGCGCGGATGGTCAGCAAGGCGCTGCTCCACGATGCTCTCAACCTCGTCGATAACCTCCTCATAACGAGCAGTCCACTCTACAGGGTCGTACTTGAGGTGGCTCTCAGTAGTAATCTTATCGAACTCGCCTCTGTCGGCAGCGGCAATATTGTTCTCAAGCTCACAAATCTCCTCCCGAATATCCTCAATAAGACCGATCGGATGGTCCTCAATGCACTCAATGCGAGTCATAGCAAGGCAGCGCAACTTGAGCAGTTTCAACTTCAGGCGAGGATGATCATAGATAGCCTCCGCCATACGATTTACAGTTGCCTGCACAGCGTTAAGCAGGTGGTCATAACCCTCCAAAATCTCTCCATAACCAAGAAGTTCCTTTGCAAGCAGGCCATTCTCGCCACCACGCTGCTGCTCCAAATTCTCCTCTGCAAGCAGTACGCAGCAGTACATACCATTCTCAAGCAGCTCAAGCTCCTCATTGCTATATGGTTCCTCCGCAGACTTAAGACCCTCGCGGATTGCCGCTAACTCTTCACGATAGTTAATTTTCTCCTCCATAGTCAATAATTTTATGTTTTCACAAATTTATGAATATTTATTGAGATATACAATTATATCTCTAAAAAAGTGAATGTCAGAAAATTTTGTTGTCAAACGGTGTTGGAAATTCAAAAAAAATGGGCTAACTTTGAAAGATGAACACTAAAACTCATAGAAGATATCTAAAATATGGAAAGACGTATCATAGAGTGCGTACCTAACTTCAGCGAGGGTCGCAACAAGGAGGTAATCTCTCAGATTACAGCAGCCATAGAGGCGGCTGCCGATGTCAAACTTCTCGATGTTGATCCGGGCGAGGCGACAAACCGCACGGTGGTAACATTTGTCGGCGAGCCTGAGGCGGTTGTCGAGGCGGCCTTTGCAGGTGTAAAGCGCGCTGCGGAGCTGATTGATATGCGTCAGCACAAGGGCGCACATCCGAGAATGGGTGCGACAGACGTTCTGCCACTCATCCCTATCTCAGGCATCACCCTTGAGCAGTGTGCAGAGCTTGCACGAAAGCTCGCCGAGCGCATCGCTACTGAGCTTGCCATTCCGACCTATTGCTACGAGGCTGCCGCATACTGTCAGGAGCGCAAAAACCTCGCCGTATGCCGTCAGGGCGAGTATGAGGGTCTTGCCGAGCGTATGACCTCTGCGGAGAGTGCCCCCGACTTCGGTGCCCGACCATTTGACGAGGCTATGGCGCGCAGTGGAGCAACAGCGGTAGGCGCTCGAGATTTCCTTATTGCAGTAAATTTCAACCTCAATACAACCTCTACCCGTCGTGCCAACGCCATCGCCTTTGATGTGCGCGAGAAGGGTCGTCCCGTACGTGAGGGCAACCCGATTGTCGGCAAGATTGTAAAGGATGAAAATGGCGAGCCTGTGATGCGTCCCGGTACGCTCAAGTGCACCAAGGGTATCGGTTGGTTTATCGAGGAGTATGGCATTGCACAGGTATCGATGAACCTGACAAATATCGGTGTAACGCCGCTCCACGTCGCCTTTGACGAGGTGTGTCGTGCCGCCGAGGCTCGTGGCGTAAGGGTTACGGGCACTGAGATTGTCGGTCTTGTTCCGAAAAAGGCACTCATTGATGCCGGTAAGCACTTCCTGCGCAAGCAGCACCGCTCGGTGGGTATCTCCGAGAGTGAGATTATCCGCATAGCCGTTCGCAGTATGGGTCTTGATGAGCTCAAGCCATTCAAAGCGGAGGAGAAGGTTGTCGAGTATATGGTCAGCGAGCCGAACGCAAACAAGCTGGTCGATATGACCTGCACAGCCTTTGCCGAGGAGACAGCAAGCGAGTCGCCTGCACCGGGCGGAGGCTCTATCTCTGCCTATATGGGTGCTCTCGGCGCAGCATTGGGAACGATGGTTGCCAACCTCTCATCTCACAAAGCGGGTTGGGATGAGCGCTGGGAGGAGTTTTCTGATTATGCCGAGCGCGGTCAGGCGCTTATGGCAGAGCTGCTGCACCTTGTCGATGAGGATACCGAGGCATTTAACCGCATAATGGCTGTCTTTGCTATGCCGAAGACAACCGAGGAGGAGAAGGCTGCCCGTAGTGCTGCCCTGCAATCTGCAACTCTCTATGCTACACAGGTGCCGCTCAAGACTATGAAGGCGGCGTTGCGTGTCTTTGAGATTGTAAAGGCTATGGCAGAGATTGGCAACCCTAACTCTGTATCGGATGCGGGAGTAGGTGCCCTTGCAGCGCGTAGTGCAGTGCTCGGAGCACAGCTCAATGTGAAGATTAACGCCGCAGGGCTTAAGGATAGAGCGACTGCCGACGCCCTTACCTCTGAGGCGCAGGCTATTGCCGAGCAGGCTATAGCACTTGAAAAGGAGGTTTTGGATATTGTAAATGGTAAAATAGGATAGTATGACTCTCAACGAATTTCAGCAACAGATATGTGCAGGTATTCCTGCCACACTTCCACCTGTAAAGGAGTACGACACCACCATAAACCACGCTCCAAAGCGCAAAGATATTCTCACGCCGGAGCAGAAGGAGCTCGCTCTGCGTAATGCTCTGCGCTACTTCGCCCCTGAGCACCACTCGACCCTTGCACCTGAGTTTGCCGAGGAGTTGGAGCGCTACGGCCGTATATATATGTACCGTTTTCGCCCTGAGTATGAGATATATGCCCGTCCTATCGACCACTACCCTGCCCGTTCACAGCAGGCTGCGGCGATAATGTTGATGATTCAGAACAACCTTGACAAGGCTGTGGCACAGCATCCGCACGAGCTGATAACATACGGCGGAAATGGAGCTGTATTCCAAAATTGGGCGCAGTATCGCCTTGTGATGCAGTATCTGAGCCAGATGACCGACACCCAGACACTTGTAATGTACTCCGGTCACCCGCTCGGGCTCTTCCCGTCGCACAAAGATGCTCCACGCGTGGTTGTAACAAACGGTATGGTTATCCCGAACTACTCAAAGCCAGATGATTGGGAGCGACTCAATGCTCTCGGCGTATCGCAGTATGGACAGATGACCGCCGGCTCATATATGTATATCGGCCCGCAGGGCATTGTTCACGGAACGACAATTACCGTTATGAATGCAGCCCGCAAGCGCTTTGCAGAGGGTCAGAACTCTGCTCGCGGTATGCTCTTCGTATCTTCAGGACTTGGAGGTATGTCGGGAGCACAGCCAAAAGCGGGAAATATCTCGCAGGTAGTGTCGGTTGTTGCCGAGGTAAATCCAAAGGCTGCCGAGAAGCGTCACGCACAGGGTTGGGTAGATGAGTTGCACTACGATTTGGACAAGCTCATCGACCGCATCCGTTCGGCTGTAGCTGCAAAGGAGGTGGTGAGCCTTGCATACGTAGGCAACGTGGTAGATTTATGGGAGCGTCTTGCGGCTGACAATATCGCTGTCGATTTGGGCTCTGACCAGACCTCGCTCCACAATCCGTGGGCGGGTGGTTACTACCCTGTCGGCTATAGCTACGAGGAGTCAAACCGTATGATGGCAGAGGAGCCTGAGCGTTTCCATGAGGCTGTGCAGGCATCACTTCGCCGTCAGGTGGCGGCTATCAATACGCTGACCGCTCGCGGCATGTACTTCTTCGACTACGGCAACGCCTTCCTCTTGGAGAGTTCGAGAGCAGGGGCGGATATTCTCAAGGCAGATGGTACTTTCCGCTATCCATCTTATGTGCAGGACATTATGGGCCCTATGTTCTTCGACTACGGCTTTGGCCCGTTCCGTTGGGTCTGCACATCGGGCAAGGCGGAGGATTTGGAGACCACAGACCGCATAGCGGCAGAGGTTCTGCAGCAGATTGCACTCACCGCGCCAGATGATATTCGCGGACAGTTGGAGGATAATATTCATTGGATTGTCGAGGCGGGCAAAAATCGCCTTGTCGTGGGCTCACAGGCACGTATTCTCTATGCAGACTGCCAGGGTCGAACCGAGATTGCTGCGGCCTTCAACCGTGCTATCGCTTCGGGCGAGATATCTGCTCCGGTGGTACTTGGTCGTGACCACCACGATGTATCGGGCACCGACTCGCCATATCGTGAGACATCGAACATCTACGACGGTTCTAACCTTACTGCCGATATGGCTGTGCATAACGTCATCGGCGACAGCTTCCGCGGTGCAACGTGGGTATCTATCCACAACGGCGGCGGCGTAGGCTGGGGCGAGGTTATCAATGGCGGCTTCGGCATGGTTATCGACGGCAGCGAGCAGTCCGAGCAACATATTCGCCAGATGTTGCTGTGGGATGTCAATAACGGCATTGCACGCCGCAGCTGGGCGAGAAATGAGGGTGCTATTGCAGCTATCCGCCGAGAGATGGAGCGCACACCCGAGTTAAAGGTTACACTACCTAATTTTGTAAGCGACAACGTAATTAAAAACACCTTAAAATAATGAACACACACTACATATCAGCAGAGCGTCTTACTATCGAGCGCGTGGGCGAAATTCTCGAAAAACATATCCCTATCGCACTGAGCACTGATGCCGAAAATCGCATTATTCGTTGCCGAGAGTATCTCGATAACAAGATGAAGGAGAGCTCCGAGCCTATCTACGGCGTAAGCACAGGTTTCGGCTCGCTCTGTAATATCAGCATCGGCTATGACGAGTTGGGCACGCTGCAGAAGAATTTGGTTATGTCACACGCCTGCGGCACGGGCGAGAGGGTTCCGAGCGAGATTGTCCGACTGATGTTGCTGCTCAAGATTCAATCACTCAGCTACGGCCACTCAGGAGTACAACTTGCGACCGTTCAGCGACTTATCGACTTTTACAACAACGACATCCTACCTGTAGTCTTCCAGCAGGGCTCTCTCGGTGCATCGGGTGACCTTGCACCACTTGCACACCTCTCATTGCCTCTGCTCGGCATTGGCGAGGTGGAGGTTGATGGTCTTGTTCTCGACGCTTCGGAGGTACTGGAGCAGTTTGGCTGGGAGCCTATTGCACTGCAGTCAAAGGAGGGTCTTGCGCTACTCAACGGCACACAGTTTATGAGTGCATTCGGTGTCTGGTCGCTGCTCAAGGCTATGCGTCTGAGCCGTCAGGCCGACCACATTGCCGCCGTATCTCTTGAGGCATTTGATGGTCGCATAGAGCCATTCTGCGACGAGGTACATATCGTTCGTAACCATCGCGGTCAGCTTGAGACTGCACGCGCTATGCGAGCACTGCTTGAGGGTAGTCAGATTATCTCTCGCCCAAAGGCGCACGTTCAGGACCCATACTCCTTCCGTTGCATCCCGCAGGTGCACGGAGCGGCAAAGGATACTATCGCCTATGTCACCTCGGTGCTTGAGAATGAGATTAACAGCGTCACCGACAACCCGACAATCTTCCCGGAGCAGGATATGGTTGTAAGTGCGGGTAACTTCCACGGTCAGCCGATAGCCCTTGTAATGGATTTTTTGGCTATCGCCGTGGCAGAACTCGGAAATATCTCCGAGCGCAGAACATACCGCCTTATCTCTGGTAGTCGCGGTCTGCCATCATTCCTTGTGGCAAATCCGGGACTTAACAGCGGTTTTATGATTCCGCAATATACAGCGGCCTCTATCGTCAGCCAAAGCAAGGGTCTTTGTATGCCTGCTTCGGTCGATTCTATCCCATCCTCACAGAGCCAGGAGGACCACGTAAGTATGGGCTCAAATGCAGCCACAAAGCTCGCCCGCGTGGTAAACAATACCGAACGAGTGCTTGCTATCGAGCTCTTCAATGCGGCACAGGCACTTGAGTTCCGCCGTCCGTTGCGTTCATCCGAGGCTGTGGAGAGGTTGGTCGAGAAGTACCGCAAAGTTGTACCTTATATCGACAACGACAGGGTTATGTATCCGCTCATTGATGCCTCTATAACCTTCTTACAGAACAACTAATGAGGCTTCTTGTAAAAAATATCGGAACAATCGTCGGCATAGACACTGCCCGTCGAGAGCGCATCACAGGCTCGCAGATGGATAGCATGGAGTGCCTTGACAATGCGTGGCTTACGGCTGAAGATGGTATTATCACCGCCTTCGGCACGATGGATTGCTGCCCTGCAGAGAGCGGTTTTGAGGTTGTGGATGCTGTCGGAGGACTGCTCCACCCTTCATACTGCGACTCGCACACCCATATAGTCTATGCAGGCAGCCGTGAGCAGGAGTTTTTAGATAAGATTCACGGCCTTACCTACGAGCAGATTGCCGCACGTGGAGGGGGTATTCTCAACTCGGCAGCACGTCTGCACAACACCTCGGAGGAGCAGCTCTACCTTGAGGCCATGGCGCGTGTAGAGGAGATTATCTCTATGGGTACGGGTGCGGTGGAGATAAAGTCGGGCTATGGACTTACCACGGAGGATGAACTGAAGATGCTCCGCGTAATCGACCGCATAAAAAAGAGCACACCGCTTGCCGTCAAGGCGACCTTCCTCGGTGCTCACGCCGTGCCGACAGAGTATAAATCCCGCCAGCAGGAGTATGTGGATAAGGTCTGCAATGAGATGATTCCTGCCGTAGCAGCTGACTCTCTTGCCGAGTTTGTCGATGTATTCTGCGACCGCGGATTCTTTACCGTGGAGCAGACCCGACAGATTGTCACCGCTGCGGCAAAGTATGGTATGAGGGCGAAGATTCACGCCAACGAGCTCGACTTCTCGGGTGGCGTACAGCTCGGAGTGGAGCTTGGTGCGCTCTCGGTAGATCACCTTGAGAGTAGCGGAGAAACTGAGATTGCCGCACTCAAAGGCAGTAAGACCATACCGACACTTCTCCCCGGTGCAGCCTTCTTCCTCGGCATGAGTTATCCGCCGGCACGCAAGATGGTCGATGCAGACCTTGCTGTGGCATTAGCCTCGGACTACAACCCCGGCTCGTCACCATCAGGCAATATGCGCTTTGTGGCATCGCTTGCCGCTATACGCATGCGTCTGACACCTACAGAGGCTCTCTGGGCAGCGACACTCAACGGTGCTGCGGCTATGGGGCTTAGCCACCACTACGGCTCGATAACCGTCGGCAAGGTGGCAAACTTCTTTATCACCAAGCCTATATCATCATTTGAATTTTTCAACTACGCCTACAACACTCCGCTAATCACAAAGGTATTCCTGCGCGGAGAGTTGTACAATAAAGTAAATTTATAGAATCCATGGAGAAGATTTCACGAAAAGTATTCCTCAAGAGGGCTGTTGCAGGTATTGCAGCCCTTGCAGTAGCACCCAATCTACTCTCGTGCACAGATGAAGAGAGTGTCGATGAGCAACTTCGCAAAGTAGCTCCGCTTGCAGGCAACTACGATGTGGTTGTCGTTGGTGGCGGCCCTGCAGGATTTATTGCAGCCATTGCTGCGGCACGCAAGGGTGCAAAGGTGGCAATTATTGAGCGATATGGCTTTTTAGGCGGTATGGCTACTATCGGTTATGTTGCGCCGATAAGTGTATTTGCAAAGAATAATGAGCTGGTTATCGGCGGTATTCCGTGGGAGTTTGTCGGCAGATTGGAGAAGATGGGAGGCGCCTTTATCGAGTGGCCAAAGGCCAATATCGACTTCGACATCGAGCTCTACAAACTCTGCTGTCAGCGTATGGTACTCGAGGCGGGCGTAGATATGTATATGCACTCGGCGATGGTCGGCTGTCAGATGGATGGCAAACAGATTCGCTCCGTGATTATCGAGAACAAGAATGGTCTTGAGACCCTCACTGCAAAGGTATTTATCGACTGCACGGGCGATGGCGACTTGGCATATATGGCACAGGTGCCTATGCAGTCAAATCCTGACGGCGAGTTGCAGCCATCATCATTCTGCTTCATCCTCTCCGGCGTTGATACAGATAGCGAGCTGCTCAACAAGTGTATGTACCACAACGGCATCAATGGTCCGAGTCAGTGCAAGCCTGTTCGTGAGAAGTTACTGGCCATGAAGGCTGCGGGTGTAGATATGCCCGACTTCGGTGGCCCGTGGTTCAACAACGTGCTGCACAAGGGCAGCGTGGCAGTCAATATGACCCGACGCGCAGCCAACTCGACAGATAACCGCAACTTCAGCGCCGTAGAGTGTCAGCTCCGCGAGGATATATTTACATTTACCAAGATTCTCAAGGAGACCTTTAAGGAGTTTAAGGATTGCTATGTAGCCTCAACAGCTCCACAAGCGGGTATTCGTGAGTCACGTCGCATTGCGGGTGTACACACGGTAACGGCAGAGGAGTATGTTGCAGCCTACCGCTACGAAGATAGCATCTCTCGCGGCATCCACCCTATCGACATCCACGCCAGCAAGGGCACAAGTCAAGTTAGAATAGACCTTGAGAAGCCAGCCTATGTACCTTATCGTGCACTCATTGCCCCAGACTATCCAAATCTGCTCGTTGCCGGTCGCTGTATCTCGACCGATCGTCAGGCACTCGCCTCACTGAGAGTTATGGCAAGCTGTATGGGCACAGGTCAGGCCGCAGGTGCCGCAGCAGCGCAGTGCATAGCAAACAACCAGACCGTACATCAGATAGATACCTCACAACTCGTTGCAACCCTCAAAGATTGGGGAGCAGTGTTATAAACAAAAGGGCATCCAATCGGATGCCCTTTATTTTGTAACAATTCGGTTTACTGTTTAGTAACCCAAAATCTTATCAAGTCTGTCGTGCAGCTCTTCACCCTCCTTAGCAAGGCCATCCTTCACCATCTGCTCGTGGATAGAACGCTTTGCAGCAGCCATAGCCTTCTGCTTGTTGTAGAAGATCTGTACAAGCACCTCCTTATTCTTCTTAGGGAGCTCACGGTAGCACTCTACAATAGTCAGCACGCGGCCGATGTTCTGAGAGATAAGGGTCTTACTTGCAGCAACGGTCTTGGTGATTGACTCTGCCTGCTCCTTTGGAAGCTGGTTATTTGCCACAGTATTGTCGATAATTGTGGTAATCTGTGTCTGGAGCTTACTTGCCAACTGCAACTTCGCCATCTCAAGAGCCTGCATCTTAGCCGCATCATAGGTTGCGCCGATGCTCTGAGCCTGACCATCTACATATACCTCATAATCGTTATTATCCCTCTCACTGCGGAGCTGATATGCGCGAGCGAGCTGATACTCAAGTGGGAACTGACCAGGAGCTACAACCCAGCCCTGCTTCTTGTAACTCTTTGCCTCCTTAGCGGCAATCTTAGAGAAATCTTGTGCATTAACTGTAAGTGATGCAAACAATGCTGCAAACACGAAAAATGCTAACTTTTTCATAATGTTGTGTTTTTAAGTGTTATTCAGTGCATAAAACGAGAGAAAAAGAGCGAAAAGTATCCAAATAGTATATAAATGTTCGCTACAACACCCTCAATTAATTGCAAATATAGGACAAACAATCCAAAAAAGCAAGTATTACATATAAAATTAAGATACGCTGTTTTGAATATATGAGAAAAATTACATATATTTGTAGTACGCTAATAGTCACTATAAAACATTTTGTGTTATGGCAATAGGATTAAAATTCAAACCGACAACAGACGACCTTACTGCAAAGAGTAAGTGGTGGGGTGCTCCGGATCTGCCTGCAGATTGGGAATATCCGTGTCAGGATGGTGTTGCGCTGACATTTGTCTGTCAGATTCGTTGCGAGGATATCGCCCCGTATGATAAGGATGGGCTACTCCCGCATAGTGGAATGTTGTACTTCTTCGCAGCAATCGGAGAATATGTAAACAGATTGGATATTGCCGAGGCCGAGCACAATGGACTTGGCGAGTGGGAGGCTGATGCATTCAAGGTGCTCTATTCTCCAAATTGTGAGGAGCTTGTGACCTACAAGATTCTCTATGAGGATGGCGAGCCTGCGTATCTTGATGCCGAGGCTATAGAGTTTAGCGACGAGGCTGATGGCTACGATAGTTTCAAGCTGCTGGGTCGCCCGTACTACGATGAGATTGCCGAGCTCTACCCTGACCACATCTCTCTGTTGCAGATTGACGAGAGCGACGAGTGGGGACTGATGCTGTATGACTGCGGTATGGTTGTATTCCTTGCAAAGCCTGAGGATTTGAAGGCTCAGCGTTGGGATAACGTTAGTTGTTATTTTCACTCATTCTAAAGCTATGAAATTTACTATTCAGAGTGCCTGCCAGGGCGATGCTATAGCATCCGTTGCGGGCAATATCGTGGAGAATACAATATCTTCGTTTGACCTCGACTTTACACCCGAGGAGCTCTTCTACCTCTACGTGGCTGAGGGTAAGGGGACAATTAAGGGTCAATCGTCAGCAGAGTTTGCTCTGGAACACCTGCGCGATAGCGTCACTATGGGCGATATTTCGGCAAAGAATATGGTGGATGATGTGTTTAATCAGTGCCGATATATCCACCTTGAAGTCAATGGCGTGGGGGCACACCTCAACGATACTGAGGGCAACGGCTGCGCGGTAAATGGCATCTTTGGCCTTGATTGTCAAGGCTATAGCCTTGCAGCGGGTGGCGGTAGAGCCTACGTATTCAGAAATAATACCCTCTCCCCTATGAGCGATCCGACAGCACCGCTCGGCTATGGTGCTCAGGAGGACGATGCCAATATATGGCAGATGAGCGCAGAGCTGACTGATGGCGATGTGATACTTATCGTCTCAAAGGCAATTACAGAGGTATTGAGCGATGATGACCTTGAAGGTATCCTCTATTTGAGTAAATATCCTGCGGACCATATCCTCGCCGAGGCGAAGCAGGAGGGTCTTGGCAACACCCCTGCAGCAGTTATCGCAGCAAAGGTCGGCGGCGGCGAGTTTATCGACATCGACCCCGACGAGGAGTACGACGAGGCCGATGGCAGATACGACCCGTGGGCATAACCTGTTACAGATTTAGGATAGCCAGAGACTACGCAGTACTACCATAGTACCGCACCTTTTTGAAAAAAGGCGCCCGAAAAACTTTCGCCAAAACTTCGTTTTGGTAGTATCTGTTGCGAGAATAACGTTGTCTGCGACAATAGAAAAACAGCAAGAGCAGTAGTTTGTAAGCAAGCTTACACTACCGCTCTT
>JAFQFV010000014.1 GCA_017398555.1 Alistipes sp. | reverse complement strand
TCAAGCTTGCTTGAAAGTGAAGTGCTATTTTTGTTTTTCTATTGTCGCAGACAACGTTATTCTCGCAACAGATACTACCAAAACGAAGTTTTGGCGAAAGTTTTTCGGGCGCCTTTTTTCAAAAAGGTGCGGTACTGTGGCAGTACTGCGTAGCCTGCGGCAGATTATTTCTTCAGACCCATCTGGTCGATAAGTGCTTGAGTTTGTGGCTTATGGCCGCGGAACTCGACGTAGAGGTCCATAGGGTGAACCTGACCACCGGAAGAGAGCAGTTTGCGGAATGCAGCGGCAGTCTTGCTGTCGAAGATACCGTTCTGCTGGAAGAGTGAGAAGCCGTCAGCAGCGAGCACCTCAGCCCACTTATAGCCGTAGTAACCGGCAGCGTAGCCACCAGAGAAAATGTGGCCGAATGCACCTGCCATAGCTGTACCCTCGACAGTAGGAACAACATTTGTTGACTCCATAGATGCCTTCTCGAATGCCTCTACACAACCTGTATAAGGCTCCTTGAGTGTATGCCAAGCCATATCGGTAAGACCGAATGAGAGCTGGCGAATATTGCTGTAAGCTGCCATATAGTTCTTTGCAGCAACAATCTTCTCGATAAGCTCTGCAGGCATAGTCTCGCCTGTCTGGTAGTGCTTAGCCCACAGGTCAAGATACTCCTTCTCATAAGCCCAATTCTCCATAATCTGTGATGGGAGCTCAACAAAGTCACGATATACGCTTGTGCCGTTGAGGCTCTCATACTTACCCTTTGCAAGCATGCCGTGCAGAGAGTGACCAAACTCGTGGAGGAATGTTGTCAGCTCGTCGAATGTGAGCAGTGAAGGTGTAGTCTCTGTAGGCTTTGTGAAGTTCATCACAAGAGATACCAGAGGGCGAACCTCAGTGCCGTTATCTACGCTTGTGCCGCGGAACTCGGTCATCCAAGCACCTGAACGCTTGCTTGCGCGTGGGAAGAAGTCGAGGTAGAGTACTGCAAGGTGCTCACCATTGTTATCCTTAACCTCGTATGCAGTTACGTCAGGGTGGTAAACTGCGATATTCTCGGCAGGGGTAAATGTAAGGCCATAAAGGCGATTTGCCAGCATAAATACTGCGTCGATAACGTTGTCAAGCTTAAGGTATGGCTTAACTAACTCGTCATTTACAGCATACTTCTCGTTCTTGTACTTCTCGCTGTAGTAGCCCATATCCCAAGGCATAAGCTTACCCTCAAAGCCGATAGAGTGTGCATAAGCCTCAATCTCGGCAACCTCAGCCTCTGCATACTCCTTTGTAGCCACGCGAAGCTCCTCAAGGAATGAGAGAACGGTAGCCGTAGTCTGAGCCATACGGTTGTCAAGTACGTAGTCTGCATAGCACTCATAGCCGAGCAGGTTGGCAATCTTAAGGCGCAGAGCGGTAATCTGGCGGATATTCTCAGAGTTATCGAACTTACCACCAAGTGCGCGTGAGTTGTTTGCCTTCCAAAGCTTCTCCTTAATATCGCGCTGTGAAGAGTAGGTGATAAACGGAACATAGCTTGGCGCCTTCAGAGTCACTGTCCAGCCCTTCTCGCCGCGAGCCTTTGCCTCCATAGCAAGACCCTCCTTTACAAATGAAGGGAGCTCCTCAACCTGCTTAGGGTTGGTGATGTTGTAGCTGTATGCGTTGGTTGCAGCGAGTGAGTTCTGACCGAACTTGAGTGTCAGGCTTGACAGCTCGCTGGTGTACTGACGATAGAGCTCCTTATCCTGCTCAGAGAGGTTTGCACCGCTACGAACGAAGTCCTTGTAGCTCTTCTCAAGCAGCTGCTTGTCCTCCTTTGAGAGGAAGAGTCCCGGATGCTCATATACATACTTAACACGCTTGAAGAGCTCTGGGTTGAGCGAAATATCGTTGCTCAGCGCAGTGAGCTCAGGCTGCAACTCGATAGCAATCGCCTGCAGCTCGTCTGATGTATCAGCCTCGTTGAGGTTGAAGAAGATGCCTGCGATGCGGTTGAGCAGCGCGCCCTGCTTCTCAAGGGCGAGGATAGTATTTGCAAATGTAGGCTTTGCAGGGTTGTTTACAATAGCATCTACCTCTGCACGAGATACTGCGATAGCGGTCTGGAATGCAGGCTTGTAGTGCTCTAACTTAATCTGCTCGAATGGAGGGGTCTGGTGTGGAGTATCCCACTCTGCGAGCAGTGGATTTGTTGTGTCAATTTCAGGCAGTACAACGGTTGGCATAGCCTCCTCACCGCAGCCTGCCAAAAGCAGTGATACTGACATAAGGGTAAAAAGTGTTTTTTTCATAGTTGTTTGTTATTATTTGGTTCTCTTCATCTTTAACATCTCGCGGATAGTAGCCTCTTTAGACTCCTTTGTAATCTCTATGCTATCTACCTCAGGCTCCTTCCACAGTCCGCGAGCCTTGAGCAGTGCGCTCTTGTCGGGGCTCTTGCCACGGAACGCCTTGTAGAGGCTCATGCCATCCTTCGAGCCACCCTTTGATAAAATCTCACGGCGGAAGGCATCGGCAGTGCGGCGGTCGAAGATATCGCCTGTCTCACGGAACGCCTCGAAGGCATCCTTATCAAGCACCTCTGCCCAAGTGTAGAAGTAGTAGCCGGCAGAGTAACCACCGGAGAAGATGTGGGCGAAGTAGGTGTAGTGGTAGCGTGGCTCAATCTGGGATATCATGCCGCGCTTGGTGTAGAGGGCGTTGTACTCAAAGCCATCAACATCAATCGGTGAGTACTCTGTTGTCGAGTGAATATCCATATCGCTCAGCGCAGCGGCGATAAGCTCAGTGGTGTTGAAACCCTGGTTAAAGAGTGCGCTATTATCAATGCGTGAGATATATTGGTCGCGGATAATCTCACCTGAACGGTAGTGTGTAGCGTATGTGCGCAACATCTGCGGAGTGAGTGCCCAATTCTCCATAATCTGTGACGGCAGCTCAACAAAGTCACCCTCAACGCTAATCAGGCCGTTGTAACGGACATCGGTAAAGAGGAAGTGGAGCGCGTGTCCGAACTCGTGGAAGAGTGTTGTCACCTCATCGAGTGTAAGCAACGACGGAGTGCTCTCTGTAGGGCGGGTGAAGTTGCAGACAATGCTTACCACAGGCGCTGTGCGTGTGCCGTCAGCCTCATAACGCTGCTCGCGGTAGTAGCCGCACCAAGCACCTTGACCCTTACCTGCGCGTGGGTGGAAGTCGAAGTAGAGGATACCCAGATGGCTCTCGTCCTTGTCAAGCACTTCGTATGCAGATACCTCCTTGTGATATACAGGTACAGTTACAGGGCGGAAAGTGATGCCGAAGAGGCGATTTGCCAAGTTGAAGATACCCTGACGGGTGTTGTCGAGCGAGAAGTAGCCACGGATAATATCCTCATTAAGGGCATACTTCTTCTGACGGACCTTCTCGGCATAGAACCACCAATCCCAAGACTCGAACTTATACTCGCTGTCGGTGTAGTCCTCCTTAAACATCTTCTCCATCTCGGCAAGCTCCTCCTTTGCACGCTCTACCGCAGGCTCCCAAACCTCCTCAAGCAGACTATATACCGCCTTTGGATTTGACGCCATCTGGTCAGAGGTTACATAGTGTGCATAAGATTTGTAACCGAGCAGATGAGCCTTCTCTGTACGCAGACGAATCATATCATTGATAATCTGCTTGTTATCATACTCGTCGTTGTTGTTACAACGGTTGATATATGCACGATAGAGCTCCTCTCGAGCCTCACGCTCGGTAGAGTATGTAAGGAATGGCAACATGCTCGGCTTGTGGAGTGTAAAGGCATACTTACCATCCTCACCAAGCTCCTTTGCCTTCTCTCGTGCTGCATCACGAACAGAGGTTGGCAGAGAGGCTACCTGCTGATCGGTCTGATACATGACAAAGTTGTTATTCTCTGCAAGTACGTTGCTACCGAAGCGAACAGAGAGCGCAGAGAGCTCCTCGTTAATCTCTGCCAATCGAGCCTTCTTCTCGGCATCGAGCAGAGCACCGCTGCGAACAAAGTCGTCATAAATCTTCTCTGTCAGGCGAATCTGGTCAGGGTCGAGGTCCAGACTGTTGCGGGTGTCATAGACCGCCTTAACACGCTTGAACAGCTGGTCATTCATAAGTATTGCATCGTTGTGAACGGTGAGCTGCGGCATCAGCTGACCCTCCAACTCCTGTAGCTGCTCGTTGGTCTCGGCAGCGCAAATCATACTGAAAACATTCACCACATCAGACAACATTCGACCACTGCGATCCATCGCCGCAATAGTGTTCTCGAATGTTGGCTCCTCTTCCAAAGCTACGATAGCTGCAATCTCCTCGTTGTGGAGAGAAATTGCACGCTCAAAAGCGGGCTGGTAGTGGTAAGTCTTGATACTCTCAAACGGCGGAACACCATAAGGGGTAGTCCACTGCTCGAAGAATGGATTTGGGAGAATCTCCTCCCTCTGCTTGTTGCAACCAATCATAGAAATTGCCAATAATATAACTGCTAAACGCTTCATATTGTTAAAAATTACTATCTTTGTAGGCAAAAGTAGTGAAAAAATCAGAAACCCCCATCGTTTTATGCAATTATTCTACGCACCGGATATAACTCTTCCCGAATATACCCTTGCCGAGGAGGAGTCAAAGCACGCAATTAAGGTGTTACGCCTCTCTGTTGGCGATACTCTGCACATCACAGACGGTAGGGGAGCGCTCCACCTCTGCCAGGTGGTTTCGGATAGTGCAAAGCACTGCACCGTGCGCGTGGTGGAGAGTAAGTACGAGTTTGAGAAACGCGACTATAACCTCACTATGGCGGTGGCTCCGACAAAGAATATCGACCGCTTCGAGTGGTTTTTGGAGAAGGCGACAGAGATTGGTGTCGATAGCTTCGTGGCCCTTGAAACAGAGCACTCCGAGCGTAGGGTAATCAAGCCTGAGCGAGAGATGAAAGTTATTACGGCGGCAGTTAAGCAGTCGCTTAAGGCATACCACCCGACTCTTGAGGATATAACCGACTTCAAGCGTTTTGTTACTCGACAGTTTGAGGGTCGAAAGTTTATCGCCCACTGCGGCGAGGCTGTCAAGGGTAAGAGTTACCTTGCCTCAACTCTTCAGGCAGGACAGAGCGCGGTTGTGCTGATTGGCCCTGAGGGCGACTTCTCGCCTGAGGAGGTGCGCCTTGCTGTTGAGAATGGCTTTGAGGAGATTACTTTGGGCACACAGCGACTTCGCACTGAGACGGCTGCGGTAATGGCTGTGGCTATGGTGGCAGTGGTTAATACTTTGTAGAGATGCTCTGGCAACTGTTTATATCCTTCCTTAAAATCGGTGCCTTCACCTTTGGTGGCGGTTATGCTATGGTGCCGCTTATTGAGCGTGAGGTTATAGATAAAAATGGTTGGGTAAGGCGTGAAGATTTCCTCGACCTGCTCACTATTGCACAATCTGCACCGGGACCTATTGCGCTCAATACGGCGGTCTTTGTCGGTTATCGTATCAGTGGTCTGAAGGGGGCACTCTCGGCGCTGATGGGTATTGTCCTGCCATCGTTTACGATAATCCTTCTTGTGGCGCTATTCTTTGCCGATATTCGTGATAATGTTGTGGTCGATGCAGCCTTTAAGGCTATGCGTCCTGCCGTTGTGGCGCTTATTGTGGCTCCGATTGTGGGGCTTGCAAAGGGTATGAACCATTGGCTGTGGATTGTGGCGGGGGTAACAGCTCTGCTGATTTGGTATTTCGGCGTTTCGCCTGTATATGTTCTTGTGGCAGGTGCTGCGGCGGGGCTGCTGTGGACTATCTACACAATAGAGAGAGGAGGTAGGCAATGATATATCTGCAACTATTTCTCTCCTATCTGAAGATTGGCTTCTTCGGCTTTGGTGGCGGCTATGCAATGCTCTCGCTTATTCAGAATGAGATTGTCGAGCAGCAGGGGTGGATTACCGCCTCGCAGTTTGCCGATATTGTGGCTATATCTCAGATGACACCCGGCCCGATTGCAATCAACTCGGCAACATATATCGGCTATACTGTGGGTGGTTTTTGGGGCTCGGTAGTCGCTACATTCGCCGTCTGCCTGCCGGCGCTGACCGTTATGCTTGCGCTGACAAAGTTCTTCCTTAAGCTCAAGGATAATCGTTATGTGCACGGTGTGCTGACGGGTATGAAACCGATTGTCGTAGGTATGATTGTGGCGGCGGCACTGCTGCTAATATTCCCGAAGCAGAGCGCAGACCGTACATTTATCGACCATTGGAGCTGGATTCTCTTTGGACTTACACTCTACGCGAGCTATAAAAAAGTAAACCCGATACTGCTGATTGTTCTCTCAGCAGTAGCGGGTATAGTAATCTATGCGCTATAGCTTAAGGAGGCTGAATAAAAAGTCTATTTTGTCGTTATACTCGCCCTTAAAATCCTCACATACGTTTAGTATGCTGCGGTTTTTTGGGCTTCGCAAGCCTAAAACTACATCTTTTTATTCAACCTCTTTAAGCTATAGTAAGTGTGCCGAGCACAGCGAGCACAAACATCACCAACATTGCAATAGCGGCGATAAGTATCAGATTGGCAAGACATCCCCATTTACGCTGGCCTGTTGGCAGAGGGTCGGATATCAGCACACAGATAAGTCCGCCAATTGGTGTGAGGAGCAGCGAAAGGATAAATGACCAGCCAAAGCCAATCTTTCGTGATGCGCCCAAGATTCCGATAAGTACAGAGAAGAGCGAACCACTCAAAAGCCCAAAAATAATCAGTGATAAAACCATAGTTATCTTCTATTTATAATTATTACCTCTTAAAACGATAATATGTGCCTAATGGCAGCTCTTTACCTGCCTTGTCCTCAAAGTAGAGCTCGCCGCACTCCTCCACCTTCGGCTCGCCGAAACATTGACGCACAGCGGTACGTGCAAGGGTAGATGACAGACCCATAGAGTAGAGGTTGAGTACCAAAAATGCGTTACTCTTCTCAAGCAGTTCGGCACAACACTCAAGCATCTGGGTAATGTTCTGCTCAAGTACCCACTTCTCTCCATTTGCACCTCTGCCATAAGCGGGAGGGTCAAGAATTATACCGTTATAACGGTTGCCACGGCGCACCTCGCGCTGCACAAACTTCAGCGCATCCTCGACAATCCAACGCACGCCATCAAGACCACTCGCCTCCATATTCTCGCGCGACCAAGTGACCACCTGCTTTACCGAGTCCACGTGTGTTACATCAGCCCCTGCGGCCTTCGCAGCAAGCGTAGCACCACCTGTATAGGCGAAGAGGTTGAGCACCTTTGCACTGCCAATCTCCTTGCAGCAGTCGTAGATAAAGTTCCAATTTGCCGCCTGCTCAGGGAAGATGCCGACGTGCTTGAACGATGTGAGTGCCAAACGCATCTTCAGGTGCATATCCTTGTAGTCGTAGCTGATGTGCCAGCGTGACGGCATCTTAGGCTTTAGTCGCCACTCACCACGCTCCTCACTGCGTTCATCGCGCATAAATGAGGCATCGGCAGAGGCTTGCCACTGCTGCTCGGAGAGCGTTTTACGCCAAATAGCCTGCGGCTCGGGGCGTCGCATGGTAAAGCCACCGAAACGCTCAAGCTTCTCGCCATCGCCTGTATCGATAAGTGTATAGTCCGGGAAAATGGTCTTTATATTCATATCGTATCTATGAGTGACATCTGACAGCGCTTGCAGTCAAATGTAAGTTTATATCTCTTTCGTCCGCGCTCAAGGTAGAGCTCGCCGCGAATTGTCGGACTCTTGAGCAGACACTGCCCAATCTCACGGCGGATGCAGTAGTCGGTTATCATAACCCTGCAGCCGACAGTGCTCTGAAGAGTATCCACACCCTGCTCGATGCTCTTCACCCCGTGAGAGAGGTAGAAGTCGCGCGAGGAGGCGTTGGTAATATTGTCGTAGCAATCCAAGCTCTGCTTGTGGAACTTTGCCTCTGTTTTTTCTACAAATGGCTGTGGTGCAGGATGTGCCGCCACTCTCGCCTGCTCAAGCTCTTGCAGCAGCGTACGGCGAAGCTGTGCCACAACAGATGCAGGGATAAAGCGAACGGCATTTATCGCAACATCCGTAATATTGAAAATAGTATCGCCGCTCTTTGACATCTGCTCGCGGATAACGCTCTCCATCTTCTCAATGTTCTTCGCCTCGTCAGATGCGTAGTCAAGGGTTGTGGTAACGCTGACCCCCGAACAATCTGTTGCCGTTGCAGTGATACAGCTCTCGGTAAAGCCGATTGTAACTTTTGCATCTATCGCTCGGCGAATACGGCTACGCTCAACAGCAAGCGAGAAGAGTCGGTCGTAATTGCGGAATAGCTCTGTGCCGACAGCTATGCCATCTATACGATTTGGGGTTATCCAACTGCCATTTACGGTGTTGATATTTGTGCCTACAGCCTCTCCGTTGGCGATAAAGCAGATGCCGTCACCATTGGCAAGAGCGACATTGCTATCAAGCATAAAACTGCCCCTTGCAACCTTTGTTACGCGACCAATTCTCTCGCCTAAAGCCTTTGGCGTGTCGAAAGATGCAACACCAGCGCGCTTGCCGTCAAAGAGGTATGTGCCACCGCCACGGGTGAAACTCTTTGCAGGATTTGGCTCGAAGGCAATCTGCGAGGTGCCGACCGACGCGCGACAACAATCGCCACGCAGAGCTATCTGCTCATCAAGCAGACGGCGGTAGTGGCTCACGATATTTCGGAGATAGACCCTATCCTTTAGTCGGCCCTCAATTTTGAATGAATTTACCCCCGCATCAATCATCTGACCGATATGCTGCGAGAGGTCGAGGTCGCAGACCGATAGCAGGTGCTTACCCTTTATATATATGTTGCCATTGCCATCTGTAAGGTCGTACGGAAGGCGACACGGCTGACTGCACTGCCCGCGGTTACCACTTCTCTCACTTGTTGAGCGGGAGAGGTAGCAGCGACCGCTATGACAGACGCATATTGCACCGTGGATAAATGCCTCAAGCTCAATGCTTGATCCACCTCTTATTTGCACAATCTCTGCTGCCGATAGGTTGCGCTCAAGAATGGCGCGCTCAAAACCTACATTCTCAAAAAATCGTACCTGCTCGGTTGTCGAGCAAGCGGTCTGCGTTGAGGCGTGCAGTGGTACCTTAAGCCCCATTCGGCAGTATGCCATATCCTGAACAATGAGCGCATCTACGCCCGCAGCCACAAGCTCCTCTGCCTGAGCCTTTGCTGCCGCAAGCTCATCATCATAGAGCAGCGTGTTGAGCGTAACATATACCTTCGCCCCGAAACGGTGGGCATACTTCACCGCCAGAGCAATATCCTCAATACTATTTGTTGCAGCGTAACGAGCACCAAAACGCCCCGCACCGATATAGACAGCATCCGCTCCACAATCGATGGCATCGATGGCAGATTGGTAATCTTTTGCAGGTGCAAGTAACTCGATATGTCGAACAGAACAGCTCATTTGGCACAAAGTTACTAAATTCTTGGCGAGATATGACACATTGAGCCAAAATTTTGTTATTTTTGCAGTTCAATAGGATTTGAAACATAAAAACAGAATAATATGCTTACATTACAACAGTTGCGTGGCGATAAAGAGGCGGCTATAGCAAAGCTCGCCAAGAAGGGTGTTGATGCAGCGCCTATCATCGCAAAGATTGAGGAGGCGGATGACCGCCGCAAGGCTCTTCAGGCAGAGCTTGATGCTTGCCTTGCCGAGCAGAATAAGGCTGCCAAGGAGATTGGCGCTCTGATGGGTCAGGGCAAACGTGAGGAGGCTGAGCAGCGTAAGGCTCAGGTTGCTGCACTTAAGGCTCGTTCGGTAGAGCTTGCTGCTGAGCATGAGAAGGCTACAGCCGAGCTCAATGCACAGATTGTTCTGCTGCCAAACTTCCCTGCGGATATTGTTCCTGAGGGTCGCACAGCTGAGGATAACCTCGTTGTTAAGATTGACGAGAACTACTCAACTCTCCCTGCAAACCCACTGCCACACTGGGAGCTCGCTCGTAAGTACGACATCATCGACTTCGATTTGGGCGTTAAGCTCACAGGCGCAGGCTTCCCTGTATATAAGGGCAAGGGTGCTCGTCTGCAGCGCGCGCTGATTAACTACTTCCTCGACTACAACACCGCTGCCGGCTATCGCGAGATTGAGCCACCGGTAATGGTCAATGAGGCGTCAGGCTTCGGTACAGGTCAGCTGCCTGATAAAGAGGGCCAGATGTACCACGCTACAGCCGATAACTTCTACCTCGTTCCTACCGCTGAGGTGCCTGTGACAAATATCTATCGTGACGTTATCCTCGATAAGAAGGAGTTCCCTGTAAAGCTTACAGCATATACCCCTTGCTTCCGTCGTGAGGCCGGCTCTTATGGTAAGGATGTGCGCGGACTGAACCGTCTGCACCAGTTCGATAAGGTCGAAATTGTGCAGCTCGCCCTGCCTGAGAACTCTTATGAGGCACTCGATGGTATGGTTGCTCACGTTGAGGGTCTTGTAAAGTCACTCGGCCTGCCATATCGTATCCTCCGCCTCTGCGGTGGCGATATGTCGTTCACATCGGCTCTGACATACGACTTCGAGGTATATTCAGAGGCTCAGCAGCGCTGGTTGGAGGTATCTTCAGTATCTAACTTCGAGTCTTTCCAGGCAAACCGCCTCAAGCTCCGCTATAAGGATGAGAATAAGAAGACCCAGCTCGCTCATACCCTTAATGGTTCATCTCTCGCCCTGCCACGTATCGTAGCAGCCCTGCTTGAGAATAATCAGACTGAGGAGGGTATTCGTATTCCGGAGGTGCTTGTGCCATATACAGGCTTTGATTACATCAAGTAATTTTGCCGTGAAAAGCACGCACCTGCGCCATATCCCTCATAGTCCCGAATGGGAAATACCGCAGTATGTCCCATCCGTGCCTATATCACGATGTGCCACAGCTGCATACTTTTGACGATAAAACAGTGCACAGAATAATCGGTGTGCAAACTCTTATTTGCTTTTAGTTTGGCTATTTTTACTGCGTTAGCTGTACTGCGTAGCCAGGAAACCCGATTAATTTGTGCAGCCGGAGCGAAGCGACCAAGTCCCCCTTTGCCAACCGACGCCAAGCCGAGAGTAGAGTCAAGCTCGCTTGAACTATACCGAGGCGCGA
The DNA here is from genome assembly GCA_017398555.1 of Alistipes sp. Classification (GTDB taxonomy): domain Bacteria; phylum Bacteroidota; class Bacteroidia; order Bacteroidales; family Rikenellaceae; genus Alistipes. The sequence continues at coordinate 52,268 of JAFQFV010000014.1, read as the reverse complement.
AGGAGGGAAAGCCACCTTTAGGTGGATTAAAGGGGGATTTAGGGGGAATGTCAATATTTTTGTAAAGTTTTAGTATCAGCAATCGTTTTCGGATTTGGCGGAGAACAAAACTCTGGGTTTGAATCTTTTTCGAGAATAACAGCTATCCGCAAGGATAGTAAAAATGAAAATAGCACTCACTCAAGCTTGCTTGAAAGTGAAGTGCTATTTTTGTTTTTCTATTGTCGCAGACAACGTTATTCTCGCAACAGCCTACAAGCGAAACGAAGTTTCGCACAAAGCTTTTTGCACGCCCTGCTTTTTCTCGAAAAAGCGGGCAGTACCGTGTGGGCGGTACTGCGTAGCTATCATGAGTCCGCGACGCGGAGTCGATATTACAGCTCCAGGGTTACCTTTGGATGCTTATCTGCACCGCAGAGCATATTGGTAAGGGTAAGGTTGAGCTTCTTATCCTTCGCTACCTTGAACTGGATGCTATGGTATGGCAGCAGATCTACAGGCAGCGCATTCTTTGAGGTCTTGTACTGATATGGGATAGAGCACATATTGGTAACAAGCACTGTGCGAACACCCTTCTTATCGGTGCTGATAACCTCATACTTGATAGATGCGAGGAACAGATCTTTGAGCAGCTGCTCGTCACCGCATACATAACCACCAGACATAGCCAGTGAACGCTTTGCCTCTAAAGCCTCACGGATACCCTTCAGGGTGCACTCCTTGGCAAATACGAGGGTCATATTACGCAGCTGACCCTTCAGACGGTAGTACTCGGCAGTGGTTGGGTGAATATCGGTATTTGCAGCCACAAAGAGGTTCTCCTCGCGTGCGCGATCTACGATAGGGAGGTAGAGTGAACCGCCATTTGCAATCTCGATACCGTCAATCAGACCCTCGTTGTAGGCCTTAACCTCGAACTCGGTCTTGTCGCAAGATGTACGGCGCCAACCTGGGTGGTTGTGCTGAATGAGCGCGCCCTGCTTGCGAGCATTGCGAAGGCTCTGGAGCGGATCCGGATCGTAGATAGTGTTGTTGTCCTTGGTAAAGAGTGCGTTGAAGTGGCCAATCTTTACAGGCTCACGGGTAATCTCTGCTCCAGGGATAACCAGCACGCCATACTTCTTGCTCTCCTTAACAGCCTCTGCTACAGGGTAGTTCAGGTCGGCCTTGATGCCTGACTCGGTAATCTCGTTGCGGATAAGGTCGGTATTCTCGGCCTTCAGAGCCTTACCACCGGTATAACCCTTGAGGAACTTGAGCATCTTAGGCTCGATACGGCGATACTCGACGTGCTCGGTAATTGCGATAGCATCCAGACCATCCATATAAGCCTCCTTAACACGGAATGCAGGGGTTACCTCACCATCAGAGTAGATAGAGTGGGTGTGCAAATCTACCTTGTAGATGTTGTAGCCATTTACCTGTGGGAGAACAATCTCCAAGCGCTGTGCAGGCTGTGCTACAGCGGTGCGCAGAGTCTCAGGATTGTACTGCGCGAAGGCACTAAGCGGAAGAAGTGCCAAAAGAGCGATAAAGAGTCTTTTCATTTTGGTTTATGTTTTAAGTTGTACTTTTATTTGCCGAAAATGGTATTCAGAGCCTTCGCAAGACGGTAGCCCGCCTTCTGCATCTGGCTCTCTGCAAGAGGGCCGCACTTATTGACAAACTCCATATCGAGCTTCTGAATATTCTTGCCGTCATTAATTACCCAATAGATAATCGGACGAACAGCGCGGCTGCCATCCTCAAACCACTGCTGTGCCCAACCCTTGGTAATCTTATTAATCTCACCCTTGCTCAGAGTGTTGAGCTGGTCGGCATACTTTACAAAGTCCCAGCCCTTGTGGTAAGCCTCGACAATGCCGGTATCCCATACTGCGTGGTAGTCCCAACGCTGACCCAAGAAATCGACAGGGTATTTACCCTCATTGTGCAGATCGACATAGCGCATATGTGTAGGGCAGTGGAAGTCTGCAACAATGTGGACAATGCACTTGATGGCTGTCAGCACAGTTGAGTCGCTCAAATTTTTGTAATCTTTGAGCTGCAGCTGGAACTGCTCCATTGCAGTTACGCCATCACGACTCTTACGGTAACGCTCGCGAACAATCTTCGGACTTGTACAATCTACATCGCAAATAGAGGCGTGCCAACCTGCAAGTGCCTTGTTGTAAGGCGGGGTAGCCACAACCTCATCCATCCACAGCGAATACTCGTGCAGCGGGGTGCCATTGGTGTAGCGCTCAATAGCAGCTTTAGCTTTAGGTGTGAGGTTGCGCTCGGCAATCTCTGCAATGGCCTTGTGGCCGATGTAGCCCCATGCAAACGCCAACTGTGGCAGTGTAAGGGCGAGGGAGAGAATAAGTGCAAATCTTTTCATACTACTTACCAAATATGGTGTTAAGGGCCTCTGCCATCTGATAGCCTGCCTTCTGTAACTGACTCTCTACAAGCGGAGTAGCCTTGTCGATAAATTTCTGGTCAAGCTTCTCAATTTTAAGGTTATCTACCCAATAGAGCGTAGGACGGCAGCTGCGTGCAGCATCCTCAAACCACTCCTGCGCCCAACCTTTGGTTATCTTCTTAATCTCCTTTTTTGACAGAACATTAAGACGGTCAGCATAGTGCTGTGGGTTTCTATCCTTCTGCAGAGACTCAATGAGCCAAGTATCCCAAAAACGGTGTACTCCGACCTTCTTGCCATTGAAGATAGCAGGATAGTCACCCTTATTGGCGTTATCCACATATCTGACGTGACTTGGGCAGTTGAAGTCGGCAACAATGTGAGTGATACACTTAATGGCATAGAGAACAACAGAGTCCGGCAACTCCTTGTAGTTCTTGAGCTGCTCGCGGAAGGTGTACATTGCAGTTACACCATCCTTACCATCGCGGTAACGGTCGCGTACGATTTGTGGCGAGGTGCAGTCGCTGTCAGCTATAGAGGCGTGAAGACCATACAGAGGCTTCTTGTAGTCGGGATGGTTGCGCATCTCATCTACCCACAGAGAGTACTTCCAAAGTGGAGTGCCGCCTGTATATTTCTCGATATTAGCCTTAGCCTTTGGTGTGAGGTTGCGCTCTGCAATCTCGGCAATAGTTCGATGACCGAGTCTGCCCCAACCCATTGCAAACTGCGGGAGGAGGATAGCGGCCATAAGGATAACTACAAACTTTCTCATTACTCTCCAAATATTTCGTTAATAACCTTTGCCATGCGCAGACCTGCGATAAGTATCTGCTTGGCAGCAATCTCTGCAAAATCGTTAAACATATCGCCATCGACCACCGAGAGCTCGTTATCATCAGCAAGTTTATCCTTTGCCGGAGCTCTGCCGTAGATGTTGTACTCATACTTGGTTCTTGTAGCGATGTCTGTCATCCAATCGGCAAGAGTTCCTTCAGTCACACTCTTGATATACTCCTCAGGGACAGAGCTGTCCAAGGCGTGTCCCCAATCCATATAGCCCCAACCCTTCTGATAGAGCTGAACAATGCCACTATCCCAAAGCTTGTGGTAGTTGTAACGGCTCTTCTGACTCTGAAGATAGATGTCGTAACTTGAGGTGATGAGCTTCTTTGGCTTCTCGCCTGAGCAGTCGTAGTAAGCCACGTGGCCAGGGCAGTGGTAGTCGCCAAAAGAGTGCACGAAGTGGTAGATTGTCACCTTAAGTGCAGAGTCAGGAAGCTCACGATACTTCTTGAGCTTGTTGATAGATGACTTCATATACTTGTATGGCTTGCCGATAGGCTTGCAGGTGGCAATGTCGTAGTGCGCCACGTGTGAGAGCTTGCCCCACGACTTCTCTGCTGCGCGATAGTTATCGAGCCAAGAGGCGTAATAGACGATAGAGTGTCCGTCGATGCACTTCTCGATATTGGCTTTGGCTGTCGGAGTGAGGTGTCGCTCGGCAATGTATGCGATAGCTGCGTGAGCATCGCGTCCCCAACCAAAACAGAGGTTGGTGCTGCCCAAGATACAGACGAGGGCAAGAGTGGTTATAATTCGTTTCATAGCAAATCTGTTTTGAGTGGGATTACTTAATCTTTACATTGGCTACATTGCTGTCGAACAGACCGTTAAGAATAGCCGCAATACGATAGCCTGCAACGGCTGCCTGCTCGGTTGAGATAGGGTAGATGGTGTTCTGCCACAGACGATAACTCTTCTGGTTGAACTTCTGACCATCCTTAAGAAGGGTGTATATCTCACGATAAGCAGCGGCATTCGAGATAACCCAACTTGTTACTGAACCCTTTGTAATCTGGGCAATCTGCTCAGGACTCTTGCGGTTGAGCTGGTGTACATACTCATTTGACTTCCACGGGAAGGTACCTGCGATAGAGCCATTCTCCCAATAGCCGACGTAAGACTGCTTCTTGTCGTTGTAGAAGTAGTGCATCTTGCGCTGTGGCAGATTGTCGACAAAGATGTAGTGGGTAGGGCAGTGGAGGTCGCCTACGATAGTTACGATATATCGGATATTGTCTGCCAACTGCTCCTTTGTAAGCGTTCCCGACTCGATAGCTCGGATAGCTGCAGCAAGTGCATCAAGACCCTGCGCTCTGCGAACTACATCCTCGCTGTGGGATGCAACCTTCTTCGACTTAAGAGGCTTGTTGTTCTTTGCAATGGCTACGCTGCGCCAATTCTTTGTCTGCTCATAGCCCTTTGTGTCGGCCATGTCGTACATCCAGTGTGCGTAATAGACGATGTTGCGACCGTCAAATGCCTGACGAATACTCTCTTTGGTCTGCTCTGTAAGGTTTGCATCAGCAATAGCAGCGATACCTGCATGGATAGCCTTCGACCATGCTGAGGCGCTGTGGATAGAGAGCAGAGCAACTATAATGGTGATAAACTTTTTCATACTACTTGTCAAAAATTGAGTTAAGAATAGATGCAAGGCGGTATCCGGCAACGGTTATACGGTCCTCGGCATACTTTATAGCCTCGTTGAGATAGTTGTCATAGGTGATTTTTTTGCTCTTTGGAATCATCTGGATAACCTTCTCGGATATGGCAACATTCTCGATGTGCCAATCGTCTGGAGTTCCGAGCTGAATCTTTGCAATCTGCTCGTCGCTAAAGATGTCGAACTCCTCGGCAAGCTGCATAGGAGAGGTGCCGTTGTGCTTGCTGTTCAGAACGTGGGCATCCCACATAGCGTGTACCTTTACGGTCTTTTTGTCCATCGTAACCTTCATTGGACGCGATGTCGGGAAGTCGATATGTACAGGGCAGTGCATATCGCCAACAAGGTGTACCAGGAACTTGATATTTACATTTACTAATGAGTCGCTCAGCGTGCGGAAGTCGCCCATCTCTGATACGATACGCTTAATCTGGCTTACTGAGCATGGAGGCTGTGGGTTGCCATTCTCGTCGGTGCGGTGTGCATCGGTCCAATAGTCCACGTGCCAATCTCTTGTAATGTCAAATGGAGGTGTAGAGCGGTTGTAATCCATCCAAGCAGCGTAATAGACAATCGAGCGACCGCCGATGTAGCTCTCGATATTTGCCTTGGCGCGAGGTGTAAGATGTCGCTCGGCAATATAGGCAATGGTCGAGTGACCACGGTTGTCCCACGCCATTGCGCAGTATGAAGATAATACTGCGAATAGAAGTAAGGTGAAAAGTTTTTTCATGGTTCTTTTTTTAGGTTTATTACCCCAAAGGTAGGGAAAAGTATGCAAATAAAAAAATAAGTTTACTTATTTTTGGCGATTTGAATAGATAAAAAGTGCATAAAAATAAAAAACGTGCCCCAAAAGGGACACGTCTCTTTCTTAACGTTTGTTTTTGATAAGTTATGCGAGCGGAGTTACGCTAACATAGCTCTTGCCGGATGCCTTCTTAGTGAAGACAACTACACCATTTACAAGTGCGAAGAGGGTGTGGTCCTTGCCCATACCAACATTCTCACCTGGGTTGTGAACAGTACCGCGCTGACGAACGATGATGTTGCCTGCCTTCGCTACCTGACCACCATAAAGCTTTACGCCGAGTCGTTTGCTCTCTGACTCACGGCCGTTCTTCGAACTACCTACACCTTTTTTGTGTGCCATACTTCTCTAACGAATTTTAAGGTTATGCAACAATCTCTTCAATTAAAATCTGCGACAGATACTGACGGTGACCGTTGCACTTCTGATAACCGGTTCTGCGCTTCTTCTTAAATACCAGGACCTTGTCATCCTTCAGGTGCTTAAGAATCTTTGCCTTTACTGAGGCGCCTTTTACAACAGGTGCGCCCACCTTAACCTGACCGCCGTTCTCCACGAGCAGGACCTTGTCGAAGCTCAGGGTAGAGTCAACCTCACCCTCAAGACGGTGTACATAGAGCTTTCGACCTTTCTCAGCCTTGAACTGCTGACCTGCAATCTCTACAATTACAAACATTTAGTTTAATTAGTTTTAATGCACTTTAACACAAAATGCCTGCAAAGGTAAACATTATTTTTCCTCTGTGCAAATTTTTCGCCTCTTTTTTGCTCTCTTTGTCGAGAGTCTAACACTCTGTAGAGATAAAATCCCGCCTGCACGGCGGGACTTATATTGGTTTACTTCGCACAACAAGGGTAGTCCTCTTCGTCGTATTTGAATACCGACTCAAAATCTCTTCGTGCTGCCGCTCCTTCAATAAATCATTGATAAGCATATCCATCACATCCTCTGTTACACGACTATCTGTCGCACCGCTATTGTCCGTATTATTAACTTCTGACTCGCATGCAGTCGCCGCAAATAACAACATCACTGCAAAAAATAACAACTTTCTCATAATTGTAAAAATTTAGGGCTAAAAAATTGCTATATCGTTTTACGAAGTTAGGGGTTATTATATATAGTTCCAAAAAATGAGGCAAAAAAAATCTCCCGAGACCAAATTGTAAAGTATTGATAATCAAGTATATAGCAAGGTGTGTATTGGCAAAAATCTCCCGCGGGTGTAACTTGTTGATTATTAATGTTCTATACTAATGTATTGATAATCAGCGCGTTGCGCCGAGGAAGACCTTGGTTTCTACTTTGGCATATTTTTGGAATGTATGGCGATGTTATGTTGAAAATTCTTGTCTTTTCTCCATCGTTCCGTATGCGAGCGATGATTGTAGGTATGGTGACTGCTCCCGGGGTGGAGGTTGAGAGTGTGACCTCTCGTCAGGCGTTGTTCAAGCGCTGTCAGGAGAAGCATTTTGATAATGTTGTAATTGAGGATTTCCGCCTCTTTATGGATGGCGAGGGGAGTGTAAGGCGCATCCGTGCCCACTTTGCCACGCGCCCGAAGATATTTGTCCTCTCTCCGGCGATAGATGAGCAGACGGTGCTCTCGCTGTTGGAGAGTGGGGTGGATGAGTATCTGCTGCTGCCCGTTTCACCTGCCCGACTGAGGCGCAAAGTGTGTACAAGATGATTATTGCAACCATCTTCTATATGCTCTTTGGTGGTGTTGTACTCTTTGTCTATAAGATAGTTTCGGTGCGCTCTATGGAGGCTGAACGGATAACAATCGAGCGCATCGCCGCCTTTGTGACTGCTGCCGAGGGGGATGTGGCGGCCATTGGCAGGGGTATTGCACGGCAGAACCTTGTGCAGTGTCTCGCCTTTGTTGCCGAGATGACCACAGGGCCGAACGAGCGATTTGGGATAATAATGAAGTACTACCACATCGAGAGTTATATGATTAGTCGCATCTTTAAGAGCAAAAATCTCTATGAGCGTGCCTATCAGCTCTCGCTCTTTGCCCGTCTGCCAATATCTATGTTGGCGGCGCTGAGGGTTGAGCCGTTGGTGCGTGCAGAGAGCGATAGGGTCAGCTTTTCGGCGTTGATGTGTCTCTTTGCAGCCTCTTCGATTAAGGGGGTGGCGACACTTGCACGCACTCCGCATCGCTTGTCGCGTAGAGATGTGGCGGAGATGCTCTCGGTGATAAATCGCGGCTGTTGCCCGCTGCCATATACGCCGCTACTGATGTCGGATAACTACAATCTGCAACTATTCGGCATATACCTTGTGAGGCGATTTGGTATTACGGAGAGTCGCGGTGAGATAGTCTGCATAGTGAAGAATCAGGGTAGTGAGTTGAGGGATGATGCGCTCTCGGCACTCGCCTCGTTTGGGGATTTTATGGCGGAGAGAGGGGAGAGAAATGTCATATAGTATGATGGTTTTGGCTGTGATTGCGGTGCTCTTTATTGTAGCATCGGTGGTGCTGGTGCATAAGCTGTTGTCTATGTGGCAGGAGTTTGCGCAGGTGCGGTTGTTGTCACTCTCGACGGCGGCCGATAGCGATGTTGTCGGTGGCGTGGGAATTTCGTTGCTTGTCGCCTCGCCCGCCTCGCTGTCGGCTGTGGTAAATCTGTTGGATAGCCGCTACCCGCTCTCGGAGGTTGTGGTGGCGCTGAACTGCGAGAAACAGCCAAATCTGTTGCAGCAACTTAAGCTACGCTATGCACTTGTCGCCTGCTCTGTCGAGGGGTGTACGGTCTATCGGTCGCGGGAGAGGATATATAGGCGTTTGGTGGTTGTAACAACGCGCGAAAAGGTGGATAGTGCAGCGCTCTATAACCTTGCGGCACACAATGCACTCTTTGATTATCTACTTCGAGTACCCGCTGATTATCAACTATTTACATTCGCTGTAGGACGAATCGCTGAGGTGCTTGCATCGGAGCTGTCGGGGGGTGTGGATGTTGTGACGACGGAGCAGATAGGGCTCTATCTCTTGTCGCGTAGAGAGTGGCTATCGCGTGGCGGCTTTGGTGATGAGCCGCAGCAGAGTAACTCGAAAATAGTTCATATCTCCGAGCCGCTCTGCCTAAATAACTCCGATAAGGACTATTCTCTGTTGGTTGAGAGGTCACGATATAATTTTTGTGACTTTTTAGCGTTAAAAATTATGAGATACGGAAATAAATTGTTATCTTTGATAAAAACCTAAAACCTATGTTGTCAGACGATATCAGAGCCTATCTGTTACCCCAAGCTTTCAATGCCGCTGTGCGGGCAGGTTGGGAGATAATGGAGGTGTATAAAAACCGAGATAAATACGATATTTCGGTCAAGAGCGACCATACTCCTATCACCCTTGCCGACCGCCTTGCGCACGAGAAGATTAAGGAGAGTTTGGGACAGACCAGAATACCTATTCTCTCGGAGGAGGGGCGTGAAATGCTCTACGATGAGCGCAGAAATTGGGAGCTCTTTTGGCTTGTTGATCCGCTGGATGGAACGGTCGAGTTTATTAAGGGGAATAACGAATTTACCGTAAATATAGCTCTGATGGCAGACCGTGTATGTGCTTGTGCGGTGGTCTATGTGCCATATCTGCAGAAGGCCTATGTGGCAAGCCGCGAGATTGGCTCGTTCCTTATTGAGGGGGTAGCACCGTCAGCCGATGCTTCGTATAGTTATGAGGATATATGCGCTCGCAAGCAGCGTCTGCCGCTTGAGAGTAGTAGCCATAGCAGCTATCGCATCGCCGTTTCGCGCTCGCATCAGACGCCTGAGACGGCAGAGTATATCGAGGCTGCAAAACGCGATAAGCAGTGCGTTGAGATAGTTGAGCAGGGTAGCTCGTATAAGTTCTGTATGCTTGCCGAGGGCACTATCGACTACTATCCGCGTACAACGCATACATACGAGTGGGATACTGCGGCTGCGGAGTTGATACTCTCCGAGGCAGGAGGTGTGACACTCTCACTGCCCGATAATAAGCCGCTGGAGTATAATAAGGAGAACCTGCAGAACCCGTGGTTTGTGGCAAGTCGATAATTACACCTATATTATATAATAAAGAGCTACTGCCAGACGTTAAATAGTGGATAATTTTCAGTGCAAATAAAATAGTTATGGTTATGAGAAAGATTGTACTTATCTGTTTGGCAATATTGGCGACATCACATATAGGAGTGTCGGCGCAGAGCTACCTCTCAAATCGTACGGTGGGTGCGGTGGAGGTGGAGCTCTCTGTAGCCCTTGCAACGGCAGCTAATCGTGTGCCTGAGTTCGGTCGTTGCAGGCAGGGTGTTGAGGTGGCTGCCGAGGTGAGGTATAACTTCGCCAAAGCCCCTGTAGATGTGGGTCTGAACTTCTCGCTCTGCTCGTTTAGCCGCAAGAATGGCACGCAGGAGAACCCTGAAATCTATAATTTCGATAGCCAATCACTGCTCATTACTGCCGACTATAACTTCTTCCAAGGTCGCAGAGCCTCACTCTTTGTCGGAGGTGGCGCCGGTGTTGCGTGGTGTGGTCGTCTGGCAGACGGCTCTCGCCATGGCGTTGCCCCTTGTGTAATGCCGCGTGTGGGTGTTGAGTTGTCGGAGCATGTGAGAATATCTTTGGGCTATAAGTTCACAGAGCGCGCAAATAACCATCTGCAACTCGGCTTGGGTTTTGCCTTTGGTGGTGGAAAGAGATAATTTTAGATACAAACAAAAAAAGGGTGTCCATTCAGACACCCTTAACTTTTGCTACTGCAAAAGGCTATTTAACTGCGTTTACAATTGCCTCGAATGCTTTCGGCTCGTTCATCGCCAGGTCTGCCATAACCTTACGGTTAAGAGCGATACCCTTAGCGTTTACTTTACCGATGAACTCCGAATAGGTCATACCGTAAGCACGGACTGCCGCATTGATACGAGTAATCCACAGCGAACGGAATGTACGCTTCTTAAGGCGGCGGTGTGCATATGCATACTGCAGACCCTTCTCGACAGTATTTTTGGCTACTGTCCAAACATTTCCCCTTGAACCAAAGTTACCCTTGGCAAGCTTCAAAACCTTTTTTCTTCTTGCGCGTGACGCAACAGCATTGACTGAACGTGGCATAATTAAAAGTTTTTGATGAAGTTAACAGCGGTACGATTCTCTCGCACTCTTTAGGGCTGTTTCACTCCGGTTAATAAATAAAATTACTTTGCTCGGTTGTTAATTACTTAACAAGCAGAGTCTTGATCTTTGCCTCATCGGCTGGTGAAACGATACCTGAATAGCAGAGGTTACGCTTCTGTTTCTTAGTCTTTTTGGTCAGGATGTGACTGTGATAAGCGTGCTTACGCTTGATCTTACCTGTGCCGGTGAAAGTAAAACGCTTCTTTGCAGCGGCATTAGTTTTCATTTTTGGCATAATTGTAAAATATTTTTAGTTAAACATAGCGCGCAAAGATACGGATTTTTTTTAATTCCACAACCAAACTTTCAAACTTTTTTGTATTTTTGTTGTGCTAAATCTAAAATACTACTAAAATACTGTTGTGATGAAACTTAATAAACTATCAAAGACAGCCCTCTGTATGGCTGTACCTACGACGGCTGTAGCTCCGCTCGCTTTTACAGGTTGCAAGGCCGCAGATAAGGATGCCGAGCGCCCGAATGTCATCTTTATCCTTATGGATGATGCCGGTTATGGCGATTTTGGTTGCTATGGTCAGACCAAAACAGAGACTCCGAATATCGACGCGCTGGCAAATAACGGTATCCGCTTTACCGATATGTACACCGCAGCGCCTGTATCCTCTCCATCGCGTGCCTGTCTCATTACAGGTCAGAATATGGGAAACTCGCAGATTCGTGAGAATGTTGAGGGTCGTGTTGAGGACGGTATCTGGAACTATGATATGGTCGAGCAGGATCCGAGCATTGAGGGTCAAATGGGTCTTAAGCCGGGAACGCCTACTTTGGGAACTGTTATGCAGCAGGCGGGATATGCTACAGGTATGGTCGGTAAGTGGGGCATCGGTGGCCCTGCAAGCGGCTCGGCTCCATGGGATATGGGCTTTGACTTCTACTATGGTTGTGTCTGTCAGCGTGTGGCGCACAACTACTATCCGCACTATATGTGGAAGAATGGTGAGAAGGAGTATATCAACGACCGCTCAAAGGTTACCCATCCGGGAACAAAGCTCGATAAGGGTGCAGATCCGTACGATTGGAGCAGCTATGACAAGTATAGCGAGGATAAGGTCTATGCTCCGGATGTGATGTACGATAATGTTGTAGATTTTGTCCGCACAAATAAGGATAAGCCATTCTTCCTTATGTGGACCACTCCATTCCCGCACTCTCCACTACAGGCTCCGAAGGAGTGGGTGGAGAAGTATGTTGCAAAGTATGGCGATGAGGAGCCACTTGTGGGCGATAATTGCGAGCTGAACGCTTGGCCACACAACTACTACCCATGCCGCTATCCTCACGCAACATATTCGGCGATGATTTCATATTTCGACCACCAGGTAGGTATGCTTGTTGAGGAGTTGAAGCGCCTTGGTATCTATGAGAATACGGTGATTATGTTCTCATCTGATAATGGCCCTGCAAATAACGCCTCTTCGCCAACCGTATGGATGGATAGCGCCGCTCCGTACCGTTGTGGTAAGGGCTGGGGCAAGCGTACACTGCGCGAGGGCGGTATCCGTATGCCGTTTATCGCCTCTTGGCCTGCAAAGATTAAGAGTGGTGTTGTGAGTGACCATATCGGAAACTTCGCTGACGTTATGCCGACCATTTGCGAACTTGCGGGTGTTGATGCTCCGAAGAATGACGGTGTATCCCTCGTGCCAACCCTTTCGGGAGAGCCTGAGATGCAGAAAGAGCACGACTATCTCTATTGGGAGTACCCTGCTGCGGGCGGTATGATTGCCGTTCGTGAGGGAAAGTGGAAGGGTCTTATTCTGGATGTTCATAAGGGCAACCGCACAATGAAACTCTTCGATGTAAGCACTCCTGGTAAGGATATCGAGTTTGATGATAAGGATGTGGCTGCTGAGCACCCTGAGATTGTTGAGCGTATGTGGGGCTATATTGAGGAGAGCCACCATCTTGCTGAGTATGAGCCATTTAATGTGGATATAACAAGATAATGCGCAGAAGTGTAGAGTTCTCATACGAGGATATCGTTAAACGCAATGAACGACGCGGCTTTACCACGATGGTTAAGCCCGTCGGCTCATTGTGTAATATGCGCTGTAAGTACTGCTACTATCTCGATAAGGCGGCTCTGTATGACTATCGTCAGCCGCAGATGGATGATAGATTGTTGGAGAGCTATATCCGTGCCAATATCGAGGGTAATAACTCACCCGTTATCGCCTTTGCGTGGCACGGTGGCGAGCCTCTGCTGGCGGGTAAGGAGTTTTTCCGTAAGGCGGTGGCTCTGCAACAGAGGTATGCCGAGGGTAAGACGGTCGAGAACTCGATACAGACCAACGGACTGCTTGTGGATGATGAGTGGTGCCAGATATTCCGCGACAATAACTTCCTTGTCGGGGTGTCGATAGATGGCCCGGAGCATATCCACGATGCACATCGAGTAGATGCGGGAGGCAATCCAACTTTCGCCCGTGTGATGAAGGGTATCGAGCGCCTATATCGTAACCGTGTGGAGTATAACACCCTTACAACGGTCAATATCCATAGTGAGGGTCGTGGTGCTGAGGTCTATAAGTTTTTGCGTCAGATAAGCGTCTTTATGCAGTTTTTGCCTGTGGCGGAGCTGCTCTGCGATGGTCGTGTGCAGTCGCCTGAAAATGAGGGGGCGGATGTTGCACCGTGGTCTGTGAGCGCAAAGGGCTTCGGACAGTTTATGTGCGATATATTCGATATTTGGGTCAAAAACGATGTGGGCAGACGCTATGTTCAGCTCTTTGATGCCACACTTGCCCTTATGGTCGGTGTGCAGCCGTCAGTCTGCTCACTCTGTGAGACTTGCGGTAGCAGTCTTACGGTTGAGCATAATGGCGATGTCTATTGCTGTGACCACTTTGTATATCCTCAGTATAAGATAGGAAATATCCATACCGACCGCCTTGCAGACCTGGCATATTGCGACCGTCAGTTTGAGTTTGGTGTGGCAAAACGCGCACTGCTGCCGCGTGAGTGCCGCCATTGTAAGTTCTATAATCTCTGTCACGGCGAGTGCCCGAAACATCGCTTTATCGCTGATAATACGGGCGAGTATGGCAAAAACTACCTCTGCGACGGCTACCGTATGTTCTATGAGCATACTGCCGCAGATATGGAGCGGATGAAGCAGTTGATTTTAGATGGAAAACCGGCCTCCGAAATAATGACCGAAAGCCGATAAAAAGCGACTTTCTGCGTTACTCTCGTGCTCGAAATCCTCATTTACGCCTTAGTAAACTCCGGTTTCGCGCACTTCGAAAGCCTTGAAATTCATCTTTTTATCGGCTTTCGGGGGAAGTGGTATATAAGAAAAGTAGGCCAAGAGCCTACTTTTCTATTATATATATCCTCTCATCTTTGCGCTGCATATTGTAACGCTCACGGGCAAACTTTTCGAGAAACTCGTCGCTCTTGAGTTGTTCAAGCATTGTGCTATCGGCGGCAATCTTCTGCAGATATTCGCTCTTTTGTCGCTCAAGGCGGTTGATGTGGCGTTTGGACTTGACGATAGATATTACAGATTTACCGATAATAAAGAGTGTCAAGATGGTGACAACAATAGTCAGGGCACGCCAAAAGAGCAGTGACGCATCCTCAAACAGCTTGCCGATAAAACCACCAATCTTAATCTTCTTTGCCATTAAGGTATATGCATAAATTTGTGACTCTGGATAGAGATGCTCCACTTCGGGTTGGCCTTGGCATACTCGACAATGCTCTGCATCATCTCGCCCGAACGACTCCACTCAGGCTGTAGGTATAGCAGACAATTGCTGCCCACCTTGGCTGCATTTGCCTCTGCCCACTCAAAGTCCTCCTCGTTTTCGATAATCACCTTCAGCTCGTCAGCACGACCAAATGCCTCCTCCAAAGGCGGTTGCTTGCGCTTTGGCGAGAGGCAGACCCAATCGAAAGTGCCACTGAATGGGTGTGAGCCGGAGGTCTCAAGAAATATCTGCAACCCCTGCTCCTTGAGCTTTGTTGTCAGTGGCTCAAGAGGGTAGAGCAGCGGCTCTCCGCCTGTGATTACGATAGATTGTGCTTTGCACTCCACAGCACGGCGCACAACAATATCGATATTGGTTGGCGGATAGAGTTTAGGGTTCCAAGTATATTTCGCATCGCACCACTTGCAGCCGACATCGCAGCCGCCAAGACGGATAAAATATGCAGGTTTGCCGGTGTGAAAACCCTCTCCCTGAATGGTGTAGAAGTCCTCCACTAATGGCAACAACTCGCCCCCTTGCAGTATCTCGTTGTTACTCATCCTCTACAACGTATATATCCTTCAAATTGCGACCCACCTGGTCGTAGTCAAGACCATAACCTACGATAAACTCGTTGCCAATCTCCATAGCCACATACCTTATCTGGCGGTTGTACTGGTACTTCTCAGGCTTGTAGAACAGGGTGCACACCTCTACGCTGTTAGGGTTGAGGGTCTGAAGGTAGTTCACCATATACTCGATGCTGTGACCTGTCTCCACAATATCCTCAACAAGGATAATGTCGCGACCTGTGATGTCGAAGTCGATACCTAACTTCTGGTGCACATTTCCTGTTGATTGTGTGCCCTGGTAAGAAGAGACCTGCATAAAGGTAATCTCGTTTGTAAACTGAACCTTGCGCACAAGGTCAGAGAGGAATACAAATGCGCCGCAAAGCACACCAACAAAGATTGGAGGCCTCTTTGCATCTGCGTAGTCCTTATTGAGTTCCTCTGCAACCTTTGCCACTGCTGCATCAATCTGCTCGGCAGGAATCATCACCTTGAAGGTGCGGTCGTTGAGTCTTATTTTCTCCATTTTGGGTATGTGGTTGTTAAAGTTGTTGTTCTACTCGTATCTTCCCGACTTGAGTCTGTTTACCTCATCGACGGTAAGAAAACGCCAAGCACCGCGCTTGAGGTTCTTCTTTGTAAGACCTGCGTAATATACACGGTCGAGTTTTGTTACCTGATAGCCCAGGTGCTCGAACATACGACGTACAATACGGTTACGGCCTGAGTGAATCTCTACACCTACAGACTTCTTGTCATCTTTGAGCCAAGAGATCTCGTCGAAGTATGCTGCACCATCCTCAAGATCAACACCCTCGGCAAGTGTGTCGAAATCGGCACGTGTGAGCGGTTTGTCGAGTGTCACCTCGTAAATCTTCTTCTTCTTGAGTGACGGGTGGGTCAGTGTGCGGGTAATATCGCCATCATTTGTAAAGAGGAGCAGACCGAGAGAGTTCTTGTCAAGACGACCCACAGGGTAGATACGCTCTGTGCAGGCGCCTGCCACAAGCTCCATAACGGTCTTTGCTGCGTGGTCATCCTCAATAGTGGTCACATAACCCTTTGGCTTGTTGAGAATCAGATAGACCTTGTGCTCGCCCTGAATCTTTTCGCCATTAAAACGCACCTCGTCACCAGGCATAACCTTAGTACCGAGCTCTGTGACAATTACGCCGTTGATGCTTACAAGACCCGCTGCAATCAGCTCATCTGCCTCACGACGAGAGCAGATGCCAGACTGCGCCACAAAACGGTTAAGGCGAATCTCGCCTGTCTGCTTGTTAGGGTTGAACTTCGGATAGCTCTTGCGCTCCTGTGTGCGTGGCTTGCCCTTGAAACCACCCTCGCTCTTGCCAAATGGTTTGCGAGAGTTGTTGTTGCCCTTGCCCTTAAAGCCACCCTCTGTGCGCTTGCCGAACGGCTTTGCATCGGGACGTGCAGGGCGAGTTGGGCGTGCAGGGCGCGTTGTGCGCTCTGAACGCTCTGTGCGCTCGGTTGGTGTGTACTCGTCACGCAGACGGTTGTCCTCTGTAAAATGAGGGTTGTATGATGCGCGCTTTGGACGTGAGAAGTTGCGCTCTGAACGCTCTGTGCGCTCCTTTGGAGCAGCTGTTCGTACGCGCTTATCCTTTGCAAAACGCGAAAGTGTCGATGAATTTTCTGTATTAAACTTTGCCATAGCTTTATATTTTGGGCGCAAAGATAGTTAAATTTTTCGAGAGCGGGTATAAAGAGTGATAAATATAACTCTTTATTCTACAAAAGCACCGGATTGTGTGACTCTTACGGTGCTGTAGGCGGTAAAACTATTTACTGTGATGTAGGCTGTGCGCTCGAAATTACCCTCGTTCGGCTCAATAGTAACGGCAATGCCAGAGGTCCACGCTGCAAGGTCGCGTGTGGCATTGTACCTATCGACTATCTTGACAATCTTCAACCAACCCTCCGTAGGTATCATATCTCCATTGTCATCTACCTCCCAATTAGCTCTGTCAGAGAACTTTACGGTCACATCATCAACGCCGGTCGAGTGTACGGGAATAATCAGCTCGCCACCCGCAGCAGGGACTATATAGCTCTCCTCGCTGAACTCTACAGAAGGGGTGTCGCGGATTAAACAACTAACGGTGATAACAGCCGAAAGGGCAACAATGAGCAGATTGATAAACTTTTTCATAACGAAAGTGATGCTTGTGTTTTTACAAAATTATAAATTTTGTCGCTCTTTTCCAAATTTTAGGTATTTTTGCACTATGAACAGAGAGATTTTCAGAATAGCCGTACCAAATATTATCTCGAACATTACCGTTCCGTTGATGGGTATCTTCTCGACTGCCATCGCCGGACATACGGGCGATAGTGCAGCGACAATCGGCGCGCTGGCTATCGGTGTGTCGATATTCAATTTTATCTATTGGAACTGCTCGTTTATCCGTATGGGAACGAGTGGAATTACGGCGCAAGCCTTTGGTGCAAAGGACTTTGCGACAACTACCGCAATGCTTGTGCGAGCTGTGGGTATCTCGGCAATTCTCGGAATTCTGGTGCTGCTGTTGCAGTATCCGTTGGGGGAGTTGTCGCTCTGGATGATGAATGGAAATCAGATGGTTTCCGACTACTTTTATGCCCGAATTTGGGCAGTACCTGCGGGTATTATGCTCTTCGGACTTAATGGGTGGTTTACGGGTATGCAAAATGCTGTAATTCCGATGTTTACGTCAATTACTATCAACGTTCTTCACGTACTGCTCAGCCTCTGGTTTGTCTTTGGTTTTGATATGGGTATTGTCGGTATTGCATACGCCTCTGTTGTGGCGCAGTGGATCGGTATGATACTCTCGGTGGTGCTGTTGGTGCTATTTTTTAGGGATAAACTGCAACATGTGGAGATTTCGCAGGTGCTCGATATGACCGCCCTGCGAGAGTTCTTTGCTGTCAATGGCGATATAATTATCCGCACCTTCTGCATCGTGGCTGTCTATACATTCTTTACCGCGGCCTCCGCCCGTATGGAGAGCGATATAGTGCTGGCAGTCAATACTATGCTGCTGCAGATGTTCACCCTCTTCTCGTATATGAATGACGGTTTTGCATACGCCGCTGAGGCCCTTACAGGTCGCTTTATCGGTGCAAAAGACGAGGGCTCGCTGCGCCTGTGTATCCGCCGTTGTGTGGTGTGGGCTGTAGGTACGGCTGTGGTCTGTATCGTTATCTATGTCGGCTGGTGGCAGGATATTATCTCGATGTTCGTGGGCGATAAGGCACAACTTGCTGATATATTGAACGTTGCAGGAGAGTATATCGGTTGGGTAATAGCTATACCTATCGCTGCGGCTCTGCCATTTCTGATGGATGGAATAATGGTCGGCGCCACCCTTACCCGCATCTTGAGAAACTCGATGCTCGTCTCTACCTTGGCATACTTTACACTCTACTATAGCCTTCATCCGTTTATTGGGAATAATGCGCTGTGGCTCGCATTTACAGCCTATATGGCACTACGTGGTGTAGCTCAATACTTTATGTCAGGAAGGTTGAAGATGGTCTATCAGAAAAGTAAGGGTTGATATAGGCTGTAAGTGGCAGAGAATCTACCACTTATCTCCACTTCGTGTCGTATGCTCGCCGACACTGCTCCGCCTCGGGATAGCTCAAACAAGCTTGGCTCTCCGCTCGGCTTAATCGCAGCGGTGGCTCGCCTTTACAGCCTATATGGCACTACGAGGCGTGGCTCAATACTTTATGTCTGGTAGGTTGAAGATGGTTTATCAGAAAAGTGAAGTTTTATCGTGATAGCGGCACATTTGCGGCACATCCCTTAATTCCCGACAATGGCTGTACGTCTTAGTACTATCCATCGTCGGGAATTTTCACGATGCCCCGCAACTGTACCACTCTGACGATAAAATGCATCACTTTAATTACACTTTGTTATTTTTTTGTATCTATTTGTGCCGAAATAGCCTTTGGCTATCATAAATTCGCAGAAAACTACCCTAAAAATTTTCAATTTTTGGTACTTCGCGTATAATTTTGTATCTTTGTGGGTTGGAAAGTATTTGAAGTTGTGACTATGTTAGTAGGAGTTATAAACGAGTATCTGAAGAGCAATCGCAGATTGGTTATTCCATCGTTCGGAGCCTTTGTGGTTAAGGGAGATGGCGATATTATCTTCTCGGAGCTGCTTAAGGGTGACGATGGCGTGTTGCGTGCGTTGCTCATGGAGCAGGGTGCGAGTGAGATAGTGGCTGCTGCGGCGATTGATCGTTTTATATTTGAGGTGCGTCATGATTTGCAGGAGTCGGGTAGCTGTTTTGTTGTCAATTTGGGCACTTTCTCTCGTAATGCCGAGGGCGTTTTGACATTTGAGAAGGTTAAGCCTGAGCAGATTGTTATCCCTGCAGCGGCAGCAGAGCCTGTGGAGCCGGTGACACCTGCAGAGCCTGTAAAACCTGTAGAGCCGATAGTTGTTCCTACCCCTACAGCACCACCTGTACGTCCCGAGGCAAAGCCTGCACCAAGAACAGCTCGCTCTGCTCGCAAATCAAGCGGCGGCTTGTTGATGTGGATTGTGGGCGTTGTGATTGCCGGTGCGCTGTTGGCGCTCGGCTATGGCCTCTACTGCATGTGGAACTCTCCGGAGCGTGATTTGGATGAGCAGATGGATGCTCAGCGTATTCCGATGATTCAGATACCGACAACAACAAGTGATAATAGTGATATCAATTAGTTGAGGATGAGCAATACAAGTAACATACTTTCGACAAAGCAACGCTTTGGCATTATCGGTAACTCGGAGCTGCTTAATAGGGCTCTGGAGATTGCCCTGCGTGTTGCTCCGACAGACCTCTCTGTGCTCGTTACGGGCGAGAGTGGCGTGGGTAAGGAGTTCTTTCCGAAGATTATCCACGACAACTCGGCACGTAAGCACGGCAAGTATGTGGCTGTGAACTGCGGAGCTATTCCGGAGGGTACTATAGACTCGGAACTTTTCGGCCATGAGAAGGGCGCCTTTACAGGTGCTGTGGACTCTCGCAAGGGCTACTTTGAGGAGGCTGATGGCGGAACAATCTTCCTTGATGAGGTGGGTGAGCTGCCGCTCAGTACTCAGGTGCGTCTGTTGCGCGTGCTTCAGACGGGCGAGTTTATCCGTGTCGGCTCTGCCAAGGTGCAGAAGACCAACGTGCGCGTCGTTGCGGCGACAAATAACAATCTACAGCGAGCAATCTCTGAGGGTAAGTTCAGGGAGGATCTCTACTACCGCCTCAATACGGTGCCTATCGCCGTTCCTGCTCTGCGTGAGCGCCCGGAGGATATATATCTGCTCTTCCGTAAGTTTGCATCGGATGTTGCGGTGCAGTACCGAATGCCGGCTATCACTCTCGATGCTGCTGCGCGTGAGATGATTGAGCGTTATCCGTGGCCGGGAAATATCCGCCAGCTGAAGAATGTTGCCGAGCAGATATCTGCCATTGAGCAGTCGCGCGAGATTACGGCACAGATACTATCGACCTACCTTGTTGAGCAGCGTGGAGCAACAACACCGAGTGTTTCGGGTGCTGCGTCGTATGACGATATGAATACCGAGCGCGAGTTGCTCTATAAGGTACTCTTCGATATGCGCAACGACATCAACGAGATGAAGATGATGTTGCGCCAATTGCAGGGTTATGGTGTTGGCGTTGCTCCGACAATGGGTGCAGAGTCACAGCATAAGGACTTTGCAGGTCTGTTGCCACAACACTCTGCAAATCAGGAGTATGATTATGCCGAGGAGGTGGTAGAGGAGCAGCAGGCTGTTCCTGCCACAAAGGCCGATATGCAGCGTGAGCAGATTTTGCGTGCATTGCGCCGTAATGGTGGCTCAAGAAGGGCTGCGGCGGCGGAGTTGTTTATGTCCGAGAGGACCCTTTACAGACGAATTAAAGAACTTGGTATAGAGCAATGAAAAGACTATTGATACTCTGCTGTGCAGCACTATCGCTGCTGACAGCCTGTACGGTTAAGTACTCGCTTTCGGGTGCATCTATTCCACCTGATGCAAAGACCTTCAGCGTGGCATACTTCCCGAATAATGCTCCAATGGTTGCCCCAATTCTTAGTGCAACCATGACCGATGAGCTTACACAGCGTTTCGCCTCACGCACAAACCTTGTGCAGGTAGAGGAGGGCGGTGACTTTGCCTTTGAGGGCGAGATTGTGGGCTATAGCTCTACCACTTCATCTGTGTCGAGTGGTGATTATGCGCTGCAAAACCGTCTGTCGATAACCGTTAAGGTGAAGTTCACCAACGCCATAGATGACAAGATGTCATTTAATAAGAACTTCTCGGCATACGCCGATTATGACTCAACAAAGCTCCTGAATGAGGTTGAAAGCGAGCTTATTCCGCAGATTGTGGAGCAGCTTGTGACCGATATCTTCCAGGCAGCGGCATCAAATTGGTAGAAGATGGAGAGGGGACTACAACAGGTTGCGACAATAGACGAGGCGAGCTATCCGTGGTGTACCACACTGCGCGCAGTGAAGAACCCGAACTCTCCACTGCAGAGCCTGCTTGCTACGGCTCGTGGTGCGGGACTTTTGCAACTTGAGGGTATCGACGTTGAGCGTCTGGCAGCCGTGAGCGATGCCGAGCTTATCAGTCGTTTTCTTAAGGTGGATGACTATCGCATTGTTGCTGAGGAGGGCGAGGTCGATACGGAGGTGAAGACCGAGGCCGATTTTGATGAAGATGATGACCTTGTAAGTGAGGAGTTGGCAGAAATTTATGCAAAACAGGGGCTAAATTCGGAGGCGATTGAAATATATCGCAAATTAAGTTTGCTAAATCCGAAAAAAAGTGCTTACTTTGCAACTCAAATAGAAAAGTTACGATAATTTAATAATATTTATTGATATGTACACACTTTGTATTGTATTGGTACTTATCGCAAGCGTACTTATGGTGCTTGCAGTGTTGGTTCAGAATCCTAAGAGCGGTATGGCTTCAAACTTCGGTGCTTCAAACCAGGTTATGGGTGTTCGTCAGACAACCGATTTTCTTGAGAAGCTCACTTGGGGTCTTGCAGTTGCAATCTTCGTTCTGAGCCTTGCAGCAACTCTTGCAATGGACACTAAGCCTGCACAGAGCCCTGTAGCATCAGAGGCAGCTGAACTGGTTGAGGAGATGGCAGCACCTGCAGCAGATGTTGTAGTTCCTCAGGCTGAGGTTCCTGCAGCAGAGGCTGAGGCAACACCTGCAAACTAATTGAAGTATTGCGATAAAGATTGGTCGGGTAGTAAATTACCCGACCTTTTTCGGTTTTGGAGTGGGCTACTTTTTACCCTTCGACAGTACGGACCAATGGGTTGAACTCTTGATACTTTGTAGGTAGTATTGCTCCTCATCGCTTAAGTTTGCCGAATCGACATACCACGGCAGGTGCCTAATTACATAGGGGAAACCTGTGCGGAAGGTCTGATGGTATGCCGAGGCAACACCCCTGCAAAATGGGCGATAGAGGGCAAAGGTCGTATCTATCTGCGCACGATAGAGCCCCACTTCGACCTCATCTTGCCAAAATTGACTCTCCCACTTAACCACTTGACCCTTGTTGCTGTAACACTCTGGCAGATTGTCTATCCTGATACCGAAACCGACCTTCTGGCATAACGGATAACGGCTCATAATGTCGATAAATCGCTCCATAAAGTTGTCGGGACACATCGGGTCAATCTCCATATCGACATCGGTATAGACGTAGAACGAGTGTTTGAAACGGTTGTAAATTCCACTCTCCCATAGCGCGCGGTATCCGATATTTCTCTTTAGGCGAAATACCTTGTAGCTTGTCTGTCTGTAGTACTCCAAAAGTGGCGGATAGCTTGAGCAGTTGTCTATAATATATATATTGGTATAGCCGCGTAACTCTAACGAGGCTATCAGCCGCTCTAGATACTCCAAACGGTTGAAGTTGTTGATGATTATTGGCACCCGTTTGTAGTCTGTCGTAGCGATACCGAATAGCCTGTTTTGGGCGATGCTTACGGCCATCTGGCTCCTCGCCTCAATCCTCTTTATCGCTCGGCGAATAGGCTTGGGGATAAAACTCTTAATCTTCATTGCTCTCATCTATAGCACGACGCAACGCATCGATAAAACCGTGTCCAAATCTGCTGTCAGGCTCCATGTAGTTCCCCTCACCCCACTCGTTCCACGACTTGAGGATAATGAGCTTGTGCCTCTTTTTGCTCACCGCCTCAACTACCTGCTTGGCGTGATGGTAGAAGTTCTCGGGCGTGGCATTTATCCATGCCGTGCCGTGTACTCCACTGCGCGGGGTGTGGTCCCATTGTGGTACAAGCTGGGGGATAACCTGCTCGGAGAGCTCCTCCTCTGTTGTGAGCTGAGGGTAGAGGGTAGAGTAATCGACAATCTCTGGGTTGCGCCTAAAACCCTTTAGCAGCGTACGCAGACGACCTATAGAGGGGAATATCTCCTTTAGCCGTGCAACCTTTGCTCGGTGGCGATCGAGGGCTATATCCGTTTTTGTGTAACGAGTGATGCGGTTGATAAGTACTGCGCTGTAACCGATTGATAGGTAGTGACTTTTGTTGTCAAAAGGTCGTAAATTGGCAACCAAATAGATGCCATCAAATCCCGCCTGTTTTGCCCAAAGTTCAAAGTGGTCGATATAGGTAGTTGGCAGCTGCTTTGGGTCGAAGATAAAGAGAAATGGTTTGCCGTCAATCTTTAGATAACGCTTGTCCTTAAAGGCGCGGAGCAGATAGTCGAAGTGTGACTTTGCATCGTCTAATCCTGTATAACGCTGCTCGATAAGCAGTCGGTCTTCGCCGCTCTTGTCCCACGTCTTTGCATACCAAGAGTGGTTTGCCCACCCCAAACAGAACTTAAAGTCTGGCTTACCGCTTGCAAGTACCTCATCAAATACACGCGTAAGTAGCTGCCTGCCATCACCAAACCAATAGTGCCAATAGCAGAATGCTGTCACGCCCGCCTTTTTTGCAAGGCGCACCTGCTCCTCTCTCACCTCCGCCAATCGTAGGTCGTAGAAGCTCAAATCTGCCGGGATTCGGGGCTGTTCGTGCCCCTTGAAGAGGGGTTTTGCCTTGGCAACATTTGTCCACTCGGTAAAGCCTGCGCCCCACCAACGACTATTCTCCTTAAAAGGGTAGAACTGCGGAAGGTAGAGGGCGATAATCTCTGTGTTGCTATCCATATCGATAAATTTTATGCAAAGCTATCTAATTGTGGGCCATTTCTCGAAAATTTTATAACTTTGGCATAAAATAGACAATATAGCGGATGTATTACAATTTAGGCGACGGATACTATAGCCAGCGGCTCAAAGAGCAGCAGTGGGAGAGGGGCAAAGAGCTCTTCGACAGGGGAGAGTATGCCGCTGCCGTAGCGCTCTTCAGACGCGCTGCAACGGATGGTTTGTCTCGTGCAGAGAGCTATCTGGGTTACTGCCATAGCCACGGATTGGGTGTTGAACGCAATCTGTTTGAGGCGCTACGGTGGTATCGTTGGAAGGAGCGTTATTCTGCATGGATTGCAAAAGATGTGGCGGCTATTCGGGCGGAGATAGAGGAGCGAGGGGTGATTGACAGCAGGGAACCTGTAACCTTTACGGATGCGGAGTTTGGTGAGATAAGGGTAACTTTCTCGGCTAACGCAGACTATCCGCAGGTGCGATTTAATGCCGGTTATATTGGTGTTACGCTGCACACATCTGAGCCTTACGACTTGGCTGTGGCGGCTATTTGTAAGGCGCTTGTAAATGCCGATTGGCGTAGGCAGAAGAGCAATTATGGGTGTATCGACGAGAATTTTCAGTTAGACTATCCGCTCTTCAAACTGCGCATAGAGCGTGGAAGTGGAACGAAATATGGCTATCGTTGTGAGGGCGATAGATATACGATTATAACCCCGCAAAATGTCGATTTCGACTTGGTATCGACTCGCGAGTATATAATTGCCTATGGAGTCAAACTGCTCAGAAAGGCGGCGGAAGAGTATCTGCCTAAACGTATAGCCGAGATATCCAAACAGACGGGGCTATACTACTCGAAGTGTAGAGTGGAACATTTGAGAAAATATAATGGTTACTACCACTGTAAATCAGCTCTGGTTTTGCTCGATTATAGGTTGATGAAGAGCAGCGCGGAGTTTGTGGATGTGGTTATTCTGCACGAACTTGTGCACTCGCTCTGTAAGAATCACGACAAAAAGTTCTACGATACTCTGCTACACTATGGCACAGAGAGAGCCGTTGCAGTCGATAAGGGTTCTATCGGCTACAACGGCAGTAGTGATTTGTAGTGCTTGACTATCGAACTAAAATATACTCAACCTCAGCTCTCTTGTCGAAATCCTCGGCAGTAAGGTCTATGGTTGGGTTCATATCGGAGAGAAAACCAATCTTAACCTTCGCCTTCTCTACAAGAGCCTCAGCAGCCTTGCTTGGACTGATAATCTGGTAGTCGTTTGCAGTAACCTTGATTGTATAGCCACCATTTTGGTAGATAGCCTTTGCAGTAACACCCTCTGAATATAGTGCTGCGCGCAGATTTGTAGTAGGATTTATACCATTTGGCAGGAAGATGCGAGATGAGTATATGATATACTGCTCAACAAACTGCTGTGTGCGGTTGTAGTTGATTGTAGCAACCTTCTCATTGCCCTTCCACAGTGTATAGCAGCAGCGCTCATCGCCATCTTCATTCTCCTCAAGTGGAGAGGAGGTAACATTGCTGTAGAAGTCGGCATACTCCGAATGTAGATCTGCAAAGCTCTCGCCAAGTCTAATATTTGCGATGTTGTTATCCTTAATAACAAATGGATCATCTTGGCTATCAACCTCCAAAATATCGTTCGGCTCCTGATAGTCCTGTGTCTGAGTCTGCTCGCTCTTGCGGCTAAAGCTGATATCGAAACCATCAACAACGATAGAGGTTGCAAAGATAATTGCAGTAAGCGCAATAGCTGCCGACTTGAGCTCCATAGAGTATGCGCGTACAAAGTCCACCACAACATCCACTACGCGGTACACAACCTTCATAAAATCGCTAACGTTCTCCATGTCATCCACATCATCCGGCGTGTCGTCAATAATCTGCACCGGAAGAGCACGCAATACCTTGAGATAGTACCACACAGCACCGCCAACCATCGCAACAACCATAAGGTATGGGATAAGGAAACTTACTACCGCCAAGATTGCATAGACGATGTAGTAGCTGATAATAGTACCAAGGCAGTATCCACCAATAGGGAGTGCAATCACCATCATAATCTGATAGATAAGTCCCTGGCCGTGGTCTTTGTTGATTACCTTGCCGTTTCTGTCGTATGTTACCTCGACAACATCCTCCTCAAAAAACTGCTTGATACCCTGCTTCAGACCGAGCCAGCCTAAGTAGATACCGCACGCACCGAAGAGAAGGTTTAATAAGCCGTCATAATCCAAAAAGTTCTTCGGCATAGGGTTCTCGAAGAGTACATTGCCCGCAAAAAAGGCGATAAGCGAGGCGATGACTGAGAGTGCAATGATAACCAGAGTTGCAATGGCAATACTCTTTTGGGTCCTCTGTGAAAGTGGTTTTAGATTGCTCATATTTTATCTGTTTTTTATAGTTATTCTATGCCGAGCAGAGCTGCTATCGCTACGCCGTAGTTTGTCATCGGTACCCCCTGCTCTTTGGCTTGGGCGATGCGACTGAGAACATAACGGCGGTTGAACATACAGGCTCCGCAGTGTATTATAAGGTCATATTTTGTCAAATCTTCAGGAAAATCGTTGCCACCGACCGTATCGATAGTAATCGTATCTCCCAACTTTTTGCGTAGCAGTCGCGGGAGCTTTACGCGACCAATATCCTCGCTCTGTGGGATATGACTGCACGCCTCCGCAATAAGGATATGCGCTGTTGAGGAGAGTGAAAGTAGCACCCTCGCCCCCTTGCGGAACAGCTCAATATCGCCCTTGTAACGGGCAAAGAGAATAGAGAAGGAGGTCAGCGTAACTCCCTGTGGTACAAACGGTTTTACCGCTGCAAAGGCGGAAGAGTCGGTAATTACCGCCTTTGGCGGTTTTGCGAGCGCAGCAAGTGCCGCCTGCATACCCTCGGTTTGGCAACAGATAGGCGTACATCCGCGGTCAAGCAGCTCGCGGAGTACCTCTACCTGCGGTTTTATCAGTCGCCCTTTCGGTGCGGAACTATCTTGCGGCATAACGAGCAGAACGGTGTCACCCGCCTCGCAAATGCCCTCGGTGATAAGTCTGTTATCTGTCGAAACAGCAGAGGCAATAGCACCCAACAGAGAGCTGATGCCCTCGCCCGTAACAGAACTTACGGCAATGACGTTGCTGTCAATCTTTGGTTGTGCAATGTCGCACTTGGATTGTACAAGAATTGTTGGAATTTCGAGTGCCTGCAACCTCTCTATAAAAGCATTCTCTACAGGTAGTAAAACGATGGCTATATCGCTCTTTGATAGCACTTTATAACTCTGTGCTGCGCGGAGCTGACCCAGCTCTGTCGTATCGTCAAGCCCCGGAGTATCTATAAGTAGCGCTGCGCCTATGCCCGGCAGCTCAATACTCTTCTGCACAACGTCGGTGGTCGTTCCCGCTACGGCAGATACCACAGCGACAGATTGTTGTGCCAATGCGTTGAGCAGTGACGACTTGCCGCTGTTGCAGTTGCCGAAGATGGCGATATGTAGCCGTTCAGATAGTGGTGTTGTCATAACTAAAATCTAAAATCTCGTTCTCCTGCCAAAATTCTTTCGATGCGTTCTGCTGTTATCTGTCGAGCCTTGTCAGATGGAATCTTCGCCACCTCGGCGGCAATGACACCCTTCGCGGCATTTAGAGTAGCAGCCGAGGCGTAGTCACACAGATACTCTTGCAGTGTCATCAGTGCATTTGGAGTGCAGCAGTTGCCTATAGCGCCGCTCTTTGCAAGTGACATAAAACGGTCGCCCGTTCTGCCCTCGCGGTAGCAGGCGGTGCAGAAGCTCGGAATATATCCCAACTCAAGCAGCCAACCGACCACCTGATCAAGGGTGCGGTGGTCAGATATGTCGAACTGCTCCGAACCCTCACTCTGCTCGCCCTCGGCATATCCGCCTACGCTTGTGCGCGAACCGCCACTTATCTGCGATACACCCACCTCAAGCACCTGCTTACGACACTCGGCACTCTCACGAGTCGAGATAATCATACCTGTATATGGCACGGCAAGGCGCAGAATGGCTACTATGCGGCGGAAAACATCGTCAGTGACGGCATTTGGGAACTTACTTAGGTCAATATCGTCAGCAGGACGTATTCTCGGCACACTTATCGTGTGAGGGCCAACACCAAAACGAGCCTCAAGGTGCTCGGCGTGCAGCAGCAGACCGACAAGGTCGTATCGGTAGTCTGTCAGCCCGAAGAGCGCACCTATGCCCACATCGTCAATGCCACCCTCCATCGCTCTATCCATCGCCTCGGTGTGGTATGCCCAATCGCTCTTGGGGCCCGATGGGTGCAGACGGTTATAGACTTCGCGGTTATAGGTCTCCTCAAAGAGGATGTATGTGCCAATGCCTGCATCGCGCAGACGGCGGTAGTTTTCGACGGTCGTTGCGGCGATATTGACATTAACTCTGCGAATAGCACCGTTGCGGTGACGGATGGAGTAGATAGTATCTATCGACTCCAAAATATACTCTATCGGGGCGAGTGTCGGGTGCTCTCCCGCCTCAAGGGCGAGGCGTTTGTGACCCATATCTTGCAGGGCGATAACCTCGGCGGCAATCTGCTCCTGTGTTAGCTTACGACGGGCGATAGTGCGGTTTGTTGCGTGATAGGGGCAGTATGTACAACCATTTATACAGTGGTTGGAGAGGTATAGCGGGGCAAACATCACTATACGATTGCCATATATTCGCTGCTTGATGTCGCGGGCAATCGAGTAGATGCGCTCGATAGTGTTGCTGTCGTTACACTCCATAAGCACTGCCGCCTCACGATGTGTCAGTCCGCGAGCCTCGGCTGCCTTTTTGAGTATGTCGTCAATCAACGCCATATCTCCACGATGCGCCGCGGCGTAGTCGAGAGTCGAGAGTATCTCTTCGTGAGATATAAACTGCTCGGCAGCAGATGATTGTGGGTTATATATGCTCATTATAATCTCCTTTATCGTAGTTAATCGTATAGCCAAACTCGGCAAGCTCTGCTTCGAGAGCTGTTAAGTTCTCGGCAGCCTCCGTTCCCGCAACTGCCTTACCTGCATAGATGGCGTACTTGCTACGCACAGCAGTAGGGGAGAGGTTTGGCATTATTACATTTGCACCCGCCTCAATGGCAAGACGATGACCCTCGTTCGATAGTGTTGCAAGGGCTGTTGTTGCCGGTATAAGTGCATCGGGCAGCAGCAACCGCACAATGGCTATTGCGTTGAGTGTTAAGTCTATATCGCCCGCAGGGTACTCTGCAAATGGGGTTGCAGGGTGTGGTATAAATGGCCCTATGCCAACCATTTGTGGACGGAGCGTTGCGATAAGAGCCAAATCCTCGGCAATATCTTCAACTCTCTGACCCGGAACGCCTATCATCATTCCCATACCTGTCTGATAACCCTCGGCAAGGAGCGTTTTTATCGCTCGCAGACGGTTATCGTAGCTCATACGAGCGGGGTGTATGGCGTTGTATAGCTCTCTGCTTGCCGCCTCGTGGCGAAGGAGGTATCTCTCAGCTCCGGCTGCCCGCAAAGCTCTGTACGACTCATCGCTTCGCTCACCAAGAGAGAGGGTAATCGCGGCATCGGGGTAGAGGGAGTTAATCTTCGAGATTAGCGGCACCAACCGCTCGTCACTCCAATAGTTATCCTCGCCACCTTGCAGAACAAATGTTCGTATGCCTGCTTTGTAGCCCGCCTGACAGCACTCCAAAATCTGCTCATCGGTCAGTCTGTACCTCTCTGCTGTGGCGTTTGAGGCTCGCAGACCGCAGTAGTAGCAGTCGTTTTTGCAGTAGCTTGAAATCTCAATCAGACCTCGTACAAAAATAGAGCGTCCGAACCGCTCTCTGGCAGTTCGGACGGCAAAATCTCGTAGATGCTGAGCCTCCTGCTGCCGAGAGCAGAGAAGTGTTATCAGCTCACTATTGGTTGGCTGCACTCCACTCTCAAGACTACAGAGAATACTCTTCATTATCGTTTGGCAAGTTCTGCTGCAAAAATTTTTCTACCTGTATCCATCGAGGTATGTGCGCTCGGACCGGAGATACAACCACCCTCACAGACCATAACCTCGATAAACTGCGCCGGAGACTTACTTGTCTTGGCGT
The DNA here is from genome assembly GCA_017398555.1 of Alistipes sp. Classification (GTDB taxonomy): domain Bacteria; phylum Bacteroidota; class Bacteroidia; order Bacteroidales; family Rikenellaceae; genus Alistipes. Next base: position 21,739 of record JAFQFV010000014.1, on the reverse strand, counting down.
AGGCCTTGAGCAGCGCCACATTCTTCTTGGTCATATTGGCAATCTGGAGCGTAGAGTAGTTGAACTTCTCGCCAAGGTGCTCCTTAACTGCTGCCGTTACGCCACCACCCTGTGCAAAGCCGTGTGCTGCACGAATAGCGCTCTGCTCAACGGTGTAGTTCTGCTGCTGGGCAATATCGATATTCATACCGAGGAAGATAGAGTGTAACTCCTCGAAGGTAAGAACATAATCTACCAAATCATCACGACGTGCCTCCTTGCGCTTTGCGATACAAGGACCAATAAATACCAACTTGGCATTCGGGTACTTCTCCTTGGCAATCTGCGCGGTGTAGTACATCGGCGAACGGGTAGAAGAGATATACTTTTTCAGGTAAGGCACGTGCTTCTCTGCCATCTCGACATATGAAGGACAGCAAGAGGTGGTCATAAATGGCTGACCCTCCTCAATCTTCTCGGCAAGCTCGGCAGCCTCCTTCTCGGTGGTAATCATCGCACCCTGGGCAACCTCGACAATCTCAGAGAAACCAACACTCTTGATAGCGCCATAAACCTGCTCGGTAGGAGCGTCATACTGCGCCAAGAATGCAGGGGCAACGAGCGCTACTACCTGCTCACCACGGCGGATAGACTGCAGAATATCGAATACCTGCGAAATCTCGAAAATAGCACCAAAAGGACAACTATTTACGCACTTACCGCAGTAGATACACTTTGTCTCGTCGATATGCTCAACGCCATTCTCATCCTTTGTAATCGCACCTACAGGGCACGCCTCCTCGCAAGGGACAGGGATGTGAACAATGGCGTGATATGGACAGTTGTCGTAACACTTACCACAGCTGATACACATAGACTTATGTATGCGGCCCTGACTTGTCTCCGGATCGAACTCGATAGCGCCCTTTGGACAGCTTGCAGCACATGAACGAGCCACGCAACCACGACAGAGGTTTGTAATCTGGTAGTTTGTTCTCACGCAAGATGAGCACGCCTCATCCACGACGCACATAATATTCTCTTTGAGATTTTTACGCTCAAGAGCTGTTGCAGCATACTCTGAGAGAGGTGTGAGCTCGTCGGTCTCGTCACTCATATCGAAGCCGAGCAGAGGCAGAGTCTTGTACTTATTTACAGCTCGCTCCTTGTGAATACAGCAACGACCCACAGGGGCAGCATTTCTCGGGCTGAGCTCAAGTGGCAGGCGGTCAATCTTTTCAACCAGCTCGCCACGGTTCCACATCTCGATTAATCGTGTCAGCAGTGTCTGACGCACAATCATCACATTGTTCCTAATAGCCATAATATCAGTTCTTCATTTACAGGGCAAAGATAGTAAATATTATATGTGTGACCAAATAATTATCTACTACTATTACACTCTTTTTGAACAGTACAGATCGGCAAGTGGCAGCAGTACCAAAATATCGCACACCGCCAGCATTGTAATTGCACCCAAAGCCCCTATTGTAAGTGCCATCGCAAGCGCATAGAGGAATGAGAATGCGTGCAGCAGCGTGATAGTAATCGCCGCCAATAACCACACCTTAAGGCGTGTTGCTCGGTAGAGCAGCAGGGCTGCAGTAGCTGCCGTAAGTGGGATAAAGAACATTAGGTTCTCGCCAAGTGCTATGAGCAGTATCAGACTCAATAGGCAGAGGAGCAACAGCGCACCATAGAGTTTGTTTGTTGTGTAGAGATTGATAGCCACGCTCTTTGCACTCTCGCGGATTGAGTTTGTGCACTTCTGGGCCGCTGCTCGGCGACGCCAGAGATAGATAACCGAGACTATAACTGCCAGCAGTGCAACGGTTGCAATCATCGCTGCATTGTCATAAACAATACCTTGCTGAATACCGAACGGCTTAAACTTTACATCTGACGCTACGGCACATATAAAGGCCACAAGCTCGCCTGCAACCAGCGCACCGATGGCTGCAAGGAGTGTTATGCCCGCGCCGCTGCAGACCTTTGCAAGTGATACCTTGCCACGCAGAGCGTTGAGCGCAAGCAGTAGCAGAAAGAGTACAAAGACGGCGATATTTATCCACATATAACCGCCCTTGGAGAGGTTGAATAGTCCGAGTAGCGGAATGGTAAAGTTTGTAGTGTCGCTTGTCGCACGCAGGGCATCCTTGTCGGCATACTGCTCATTTGTCAGATACTCGATAGCTATCGGGGTAATCTGCTCGCCATAGTGCTGTATAGATTTTGGATTTATGTTCGAGAAGTTATCCAAATCTGTGTGGTAGTGGTTAATATCGGCGACGGTTGAGAAGTTCATGCCCGGAATATCCTCCTTGACGATTGTAAAGTCGGTGAAGTTGGGCATAAAGTTATAGACCACGGTGGTCAGTGAGTAGGTAAATGGGTAGTTCGCCGCCTTGTCGTAGAGCTCCATAATCTTCTCGTTGCCATTTGAGGTCTCAAAGAGCAGGGCAGGACCCCACGGGCCTCGCGCCTCGATGTTTATCATCATACCCACATTCTCAAACTGCTCTCTGTTCTGCTCCCACATCGCCTTCATGCCCTTCATTCCAACCTCCTCGGCATCGGTAAAGAGCACCTTGACGCCCTGCTTCCACTCACTGCGAAGTGCAAGCACCTGCTTCATCGTCTCAAGAATTACACCCACACCGTAGCCGTCATCAGCTGCACCGTATGACCAAACGGTATCTTGGTGTGGCATCGGCTGGCTGTAGCGCGAGTCGTAGTGGGCAACAAATAGCAGCGAAGTGCTACCCTCGCCCTGCTGCGGATGAAACTCGGCAAGGACGTTGGTCGCATCGAAAGTATATACTACGTGCTTGTTCTCAGGACCTGTAAGGTCTTTGTACTCAAAGAGTTTTACGGTATCTGCACCCAGCTCGTTCAGTCGCGATACGAGATACTCTCTCACCTCTGCACGCTCTGCAGGGTGCGCCACAGAGTGGTGATTTTTTGAAATCTGCTCAATGTCAGCAACAACACGCTGCGCCGAAAAACCGCTGCAACTACTATCGGCTACACGTGGTCTGCTCCATAATCCGTAGGCAATAAACGCTGACAAAATAACCGTTACTGCAAGTATAAAAGGTCTAAATTTATTCATATCTTCTCTGTTTTAGTGACTTTTTGCATAGCAAATGTAGTAAAAATCGCCACAAAAACAAAAGCGCGACATAATGAAGCGCCCCCGAAAGCCTGCATAAAACACTTTCGGGGGCACCTCAAGAACTTGCCGAATAACCCTTTACCACTCTAACTTTGTTCCATTTTCGAGTGCAAACTGATAGTCCGCATCGGTAAAGGTGTAGCGATATATAGTTCCAAAAAATGGGGCAAAAAAATGATTACAGAGTACTTCTGTAAATATTTGATAATCAAATGATTGGCTGTTGGGACGAATGCGATTTGATTACAGAGTATGTAACTCGCTGGTTATCAATACTTTATACTAATGTGTTAATAACCAATAGTTTACATCAATCTTTGTCGAAATTGTTGCAAAATTTCAAACAGCTTATAAGGTGAGGTTTGTTGGTGGTTTTGATGGGTAAAAATTGGGAGGAGATGCAGAATTCTGGAAAAATACTTATATTTGCATTGTATTAAACTTAAACAATTATGGTGAAGAAGGTAATTTTGGGTGCGATCTTTATGCTCGCCCCGCTTACAGCACTCTTTGCACAAGATGTTGTAGGAAAGTGGAAGTTAAGCGACGGTTCTGCAATCGTAGAGGTTTATCAGGACGGCGGAGTTTACAATGGAAAGATTGTTTGGTTGAAGAATCCGACTAAAGCCGATGGCTCTCCTGCTGTTGATCAGAATAACCCCGATGCAAAGCTCCGTAGCAGACAACTGATTGGTCTGAATATGCTCAGCGACCTGAAGAAGGGCGAGAAGGAGTATTCAGGCGGCTCTATTTACGATCCGGGAAATGGCAAGACCTACAACTGCTCTATGAAGGTCGAGGGCGATCTCCTTAAGGTTCGTGGCTCACTCGATAAGCGTGGGTTGTTGGGGAGGACTATGGATTGGTTCCGCGTAAAGTAGAAAAGAATTGCCTAAAAAGGTATTTTCTGCGTTACGCTAACTCGATAAATCCTCACATACGTTTAGTATGCTGCGGTTTATCGAGTGTCGCAAGCCTTGAAAATCCTCTTTTTATACAACTCTTAGGTACAGCAAAATGAAAAAGACAAGGGCAACCATGCGGTTGCCCTTGTCTTTTGTTCCTACATCCTATATGTATTCATCTTTTCCGGTTGACGTGTCTGAGTGCTTGCTCTCGTACTCGGCAAGTTGCTCGGCACTTCCGATTTTGCCATAGAGGCGGAAGTGAATGTCGGTATAGTCATACGGTGTCGGCTGCAGACCCTCGAGGATAAAGTCTCCATTATCACACTTGATAACCTTGAGCTCTGTTACTGCAAAACTGCGATATGGCTCCTTGAGGTTGTTGTTTGTAAGGGTGATAACCTTTGTATCTGCATTGAAACTCCACTCGATAGGGTTCTGGTAATAGCTGTGATTATCGCCACCAATAACATACTCTGTATAGAGTTGCTTGCACACACCATTTGGAGAGAAAATAAGGTGCGAATCCTGGTGGTACTTTGATATTCCACTATGAGCCATGTTGTAGAGATAGAGTTTTTCGTACTTGTAACACTCGCACTTCTCGACAATCCAAAGACCCTCGACAGTGTCAATGTCTACAACAAACTGCTCGTCTGTGTCAGGCTGACTGCAACCGATTGCAACCGCAATCATAGCTGCAAAAAGTAACAATTTTCTCATAACCGTAACGTGTTTTAAGTGGATAAAAAATATTCTCACTTGCAAATATACAAAGAGGAATTGATATTTGCAAGGAGAATAATCAAAAAAACGGGGGAGGTAAATATAAAAGGTTTATTCGATAAAAATGCAGAATTTACCTCTTGTATTTACAAGTAATCCTCGAAGTAGTCTGTTACCTTCTGCATCAGGTGCACGCGGTCTTTGCCGCGGACATTATGTTGTGCGCGAGGGTATGGGAAGTAATCGACTGCTACCCAATTCTTGATACACTCGTCGATAAAGTTGAGCGAGTGTTGCCACAGCACCACATCATCCACAGCGCCCTGGCAGATGAGCAGCTTGCCCTTCAAATCCTTTGCCTTGGCAATGAGCGATGTTGAGGCAAGACCCTCGGCATTTGTACTCTGGTTACCCATATACCTCTCGCCATACATCACCTCGTACCACTTCCAATCAATCACAGGGCCACCGGCAACGCCCACCTTGAATATATCGGGATAGTTGGTCATCAGCGAGATTGTCATAAAGCCGCCATACGACCAGCCGTGTACACCAATACGTTCGCTATCGACCCACGGATGGCTCTTGAGCCAATTGATGCCGGCAATCTGGTCCTCCATCTCGCACACGCCGCAGCGGTGGTGGATAGCCTGCTCAAACTCTATTCCGCGATTATCCGTACCGCGATTATCCATCACAAAGACCACATAGCCACGCTGTGCCATATACATCTCCCAGCGACGCAGCTGCGCCTGGAATGAGTTGGTAACCATCTGCGAGTGCGGGCCGCCATAGACATACAGAATTACAGGGTAACGCTTCGCAGGGTCGAAATCTATCGGTTTAATGAGGCGGTAGTAGTTGTCGTACTTGCCGTCAGCACTGCGAACTGTACCCAGCTCGATAGGGCAGTAGTTGTACCCAACGCTCGGATCGGCTGCACGGAAGAGCTCGCGGTATAGTTTGCCGTCTGTGCCTCCCACAGCTACCACGCGCGGCACAGAGAGTGAGGAGTAGTTGTCCGAGAAGTACTTGCCATCTGTCGAGAGTGTGCAGTTGTGCCAACCCTCGCCACGGGTAAGGCGGAGGCTCTTGCCGCTCTTTGTGTCGATACGGAAGAGGTGGCGCTCCACGGGCGAAACCTCGGCAGAGTGGTAGAAGATATACTTTCCGCACTGACCTGCATACTCCACATCGGCATCAACAGCTGTGAGTCGCTTAACCTCGCCACCCGATACGGAGCAGAGGTAGAGATTCTGGTAGCCGTCACGATTTGAGGTGGTGTAGATAAATTTATCAGCGTCCGCCTCAAGGAAGTAGAGCGGGAAGTATGGCTCTACATACTTATCGCTATGCTCTGTAAGCAGCGTACCCATAAACTTACCCGTAGCAGCGCAGTAGGCGTTCAGATGCATATTCTGCTGCGCACGGTCGAGCACCTGCAGGTAGATAACCTTGCTGTCGGGCGACCAGGTGAGGTTGGTAAGGTATCGCTCACAGTCAAAGTCGGTCACGTCAAGATATATAATGCTCTCATTTGCAAGATTATAGACACCGACACTTACCCTCTCCGACGGCATGCTGTTCATCGGATACTTAATCTCAAACAGAGTGCCCGTGCGGGTAGTTATATCGAGTAGCGGGAAGGTCGAAACGCGGCTCTCATCCTTCTGATAGAATGCAAGCAGGCTCTTGTCGGGCGCAAGAAACAGTCCGCCGGAGATGCCGAACTCGTTGCGAGAGATAGAGCTGCCGGCAACGATATTTTTATCCGTAAAGTTGGTCACGTTACGCTCGCTGCCATCCTCCATTATGCGGACAATATTATTCTCGACGCACTTAAACTGCGCCTTCTGTTTCTGTGGCGCCTCGGCACTCTGCTCCTTGCCGTTGCGGATGTTGATAGCCGACCAACCATCTTTTGTTCGATGCAGATAGTGGTCAGGGTAGTGCTCACTCCAGACAACCGAGTAGTTCTCGGGGATAAGCTCACGACTCAAAATTGCCTCCTCCATAGTGAGCAGGCGACGCGACTCTGCTGTGGCAACAAACGCAACAAGGGCGAATATAGCGGTGAAAATTTTACGCATCAGAATAGATATTTTTCGGTTTTTACTCTGTTGATATATTTGCGGATATCATCCCACGCCTCATCGGCAAGGGTTGTTCCGACAACCTCGATGACCTTTCCTGCAGTTACGGCTCCGATAGTGCCGCACTGACGCAAATCGAGCCCCTCGGTAAGTCCATAGAGGAATCCTGCGGCGTAGAAGTCGCCCGCACCTGTGGTATCGACCCTCTTTGCCGCCTTCATAATGCCGACGTGGACAACCTGCTCGCCCTGCTTGATGATGGCACCCTTCATGCCGATTTTTACCACAGCAAGCTCACAAAGCTCGGAGATATACTGAAGCGCATTTATCGGCTCCTCCTCGCCTGAAAATACTCTTGCCTCGTCCTCATTTGCAAAGACAATATCGACGAAGTTGCCGACCAAACGCTGCAGAAATTCGAGATTTTCTTCAACAACGTTGAAACTCGCAAGGTCGATAGCTACCTTCAGACCCGCGCGTTTTGCTGTACGGATAACGGACTCGATAAGTGTGTGATCCTGAACAAGATAACCCTCAATATATAGGCAGTCGTAACCTGCAAATATATCTGCCGATATCTCCTCTGCCTTCAGCTCAAGGGCTGCGCCGAGGTGTGTGAGCATCGTACGCTCGCCATCGGGGGAGATAAGTGACACGCACTTCCCCGAACGGTTCTCTCCACGGAAGATTACAGGCTTTATGCCGAGATTTTCGAGCGCTTGCTCGAAGAAATCGCCCGTTGTATCTCTGCCCACCTTGCCGATAAAGCCGACACTACTGCCTAACTGCGCCATTGCGCGGATAGTGTTGTCTGCAGAGCCTCCGAGAGAGAGCGAGTATGGACGACCTGCAACGGCCTTTGATACCTCTGACTGCAACTTGCTATCTACCAATGACATAGAGCCGCGAGCGATGTTATACTTGTGCAATACATCGTCGCTGCTGAGGTTTACCAACATATCGGTAAGGGCATTTCCAATGCCGATAATTTTCTTCATCTATTTTTGGGGTTTTGGGTTAGATTGATAACATCTTTACAAGCTCAACATTGCTCTGCTTGACACTCTTTGTCTTGCTAAGTGCTTGACAGAATGGGGTATAGACGAGCTCTCCGTTCTTCAGACCAACCATCACGTTACGCTGACCCTCCTTGAGTGCCTCGACCGCCGCAGCGCCAAGTCGTGAGGCGAGAATACGGTCGGCAGCAGTCGGAGAACCTCCTCTCTGAATATGTCCGAGGATTGTCACGCGGGCGTCGTACTGTGGATACTCATTCTTCACACGCTCTGCAAGTCCCATTGCGCCACCCGTTGCAGGGTCTTCGGCTACAAGGACAATGGCTGAGTTTTTACTCTTTCGGAAACCGTTGTCTATCAATGTCTTGAGCTGGTCGTCGCCCGTTGCTGATTCTGGGATAATCGCCGCCTCAGCACCCGATGCGATAGCACCATTGAGGGCGAGATAGCCTGCTCGACGACCCATCACCTCGACAAAGAATAGTCGCTCGTGTGAGGATGCCGTATCGCGGAGCTTATCTACCGCCTCGACGATGGTGTTAAGGGCGGTATCGTAGCCGATAGTGGTATCTGTTCCCGATAGGTCATTGTCAATAGTGCCGGGCAGAGCGACAATCGGAATATCAAACTCCTCGGCAAAGACCTTTGCACCCGTAATCGTTCCGTCGCCACCGATAACCACAAGGGCATCTATGCCCGCTGCGCGCATATTGTTGTATGCAAGCGTACGACCCTCTGCGGTCATAAACTCCTTGCAACGAGCGGTCTTGAGGATTGTTCCGCCACGCTGGATGATGTTGCTCACGCTATTTGAGTGAAAATCCTCTATCTCATTTGTAATCAGTCCTTTATATCCACGCATAATGCCCTTTACACTCCAACCGTTGTAACGCGCTGCACGTGTCACGGCACGAATTGCCGCATTCATTCCAGGAGCATCACCACCAGAGGTGAGAATACCTATACACTTTATTGTTCCCATAGTTTTACTTACTTTCGTATGTTATATAGACGATATATCGGCCGGCGGCGGTGATAGAAAACTGCTCGCCGAGAGCCTCGTTTAGTGTCCCTTGCCAGAGTGCCGTAAAGTCGTAGATAGGGTAGGCAAGACCCTCCGACTTAAGCCCCTTTGCATTGATGTTGAAGATAGAGATTTGTGCCCCCTTTTTGCAGTGAAAAGTAGCCTTACCAGAGCAGGGGATAAAGAGGCCGTAGTCGGTATAACTGCGAACATCCGCCCCCATTGTAAGGTACTCGTCAAGCAGGGCGATATTGCCGAGCGTATGGTCATCGCGCTTGCCTGTCGCCCCTACAATGGCTATCCTCTTTTTACCCTGCGAAAGCAGATATCTGACCGCCTTAGTCTGGTCATTTGTCTCTTGGTCAGCCTCGTAGTGGATAATCTCTGCAAAGCGCTTGCGATTTTCAGCCGAGAGCGAGTCGCCATCGCCTATAATTATATCGGGCGTATATCCGCGAGCAATATACTCATCCGCTCCGCCATCACAGCAGATGGTAAATGGACTATTGGCAAGCACCTGCAGGGGCTTGCGGTGTGACGGGAAGTCTCCATTTGCCACAATTACGGCATCTATATCTCTATCGTGTAACATCTTGTTCTGTCATCATTTGTTGCCACTTCCTGTAGCCGAAAATGGCAATTATTGCATATATAGCGTATAGTATGGCGGTCAGGTACAACCCCTTGTAGCAGTAGAGCCCTGCCGAGAGGATATCGACTACAATCCATACTATCCACTGCTCTATCCATTTACGTGCCAGCATCCACATACCCACAACACTCAGTGCCGACGTAAGTCCGTTAAACCACGCCACGTTGCTGTCGGTCAGATGTATCAGCGCAAGCGATATTACCACCTGCATAACGGCATAGAGTGCCACCATTGCAACTGCTTGGCGTGTCGATATGCGGGTAATCGGCAACTCTTTCTTGTCGCTGCTGCCATACTTCCACGCAAACCAACCGTAGAGGGCAACAACCAGATAATAGATGTTTATCGCCGTATCTGCATATAGCCCTGCACCGTAAAATACGACAAGATATATTGCCGGCATAACGATACTCGCTATCCACAGATAGATGCTCGCCTTGTACTCCAACCAAAGGTATATAGCCCCGACGATAACGCCTAATATCTCTAAATATTGCTCCATAATGACTAATATAACTCCCACGCAAGGCCGTCGATTGAGGAGAAACGGGTAAATGTTGTCACCTCATATACCTGACCTGTTGGGGCTGTTGCGCGTACCATAACATCCTTACTGTCAAGAGTTACCGCCTCAGGCAGTGTGCCTGCGTAGATGTGGGTGGTGGTCTTCTTGTAGCCGCTGTTGGTCAGTGCGCCACCCCATCTGTTTCCATTGCGGTTCTTGATAGAGTTGTTGCTGCCAAGGCCGCGAGCGATAAACCACCAATCGGCATCATTGCGCAGATAGCTGGTGTTGATGACCCATGTGCTGTAGTTGTCGGCATAATCGGATGGCTTGTCGTGGTAGCCGTATGTCGAGTTTGTGCGGGTAACATTTGTCATATCGCTAACCTTTGTGCCCTTGTAGAAGAGCTCGATACTCCACGGCTTGTTGAGTGGAGAGGAGTCGGAGGTCTTGTTTACATAACCGTTGTAGAGGTTTACATAGACCGTCTTGCTATCCTTACCATATCCGCACAGCATCTTAGGGTCATAGCTGTCGCTACCCAAGTAGATGCGCATAGCATTTGCGCCATCCTTGTAGTCAGCCGTGCCACCCGCCTTGAAGAGGTGGTCTGTACAGTCGTTGCCCTTGAAGGTGTAGAGATAGTAACCCGCAGGGGTACCGTCTGCACATATCTTGAGGTTCCAGAACTGACCGCACGCAGCACCGTGATTTACCTCGTGAACATTGTTGTATGAGGTGTGGAACCAGTGGCGTGAGTAGTGGTTGTGACCCGAGAGAATGTAGGCGTTAGCAAATCTCTTGAGTAGGTTGAGGGTCTGGGAGTAGTACTTGCTGTGGCGCACATTCACCTCTCCGTCGAAGAATGGGATGTGTACACAGAGCACCACGCACTTATCTGTAGGTACCTGCTCAAGGTCTTTGACAAGCCAATTATACTCCTGCTCGGTAAAGCCCTCTCCGTAATCCTCAACAGCCTTGCCCGGCCCTGTGATAACGTTATTCATACCCACAACGTGCACATCACCGCGGTCGAATGAGTAGGTAGATGGACCGAAGATTTTGTGGTAGCAGTTGAGGCTTGGATTGGTGTCGGAGTCGGATTTATACCAATCGTGGTTGCCCGGCACGGTAAACCAACTTACGCGGGTAGCTGCGGGTGCCATAGCGCTCTTCATACTGCCCATATAGCTCTCGGTTGCGCTGTTCCAGATAACATCGCCAAGCACCATTCCGTAGGCTAAACGACCGCCGTTCCAATCCTGTGCGCTATTAAAGCCGTCACGCTCCACCATCGCCTTGATGTCGGCGGCGATGTAGTTGCTGAAGTATGGAATACAGAGCTTGCCGGTACTGGTTGTCTGCGGGTCAGCCATAACATAGAGGTGCCACTCGCTGTGCTTGCTGATGCTCTTGCCGAGTGTAAAGTCGAAGTTTGTATTGCCGGCGATAGGCTTGTAGAAGAGTGGATATCCATCCTCTGCAAGTGCAATTTCGTATGTGGCAGGGGTGGTGTAGAAGACAAATATCGCCTTGTCGTTGCGAGGCAACTCATACTTACCGTTGCTGTCGCTCTTTACAACTCTATAACCGTCAGATACCACTACGCCCGATACAGGGTTGCCGCTCTGGTCACGAATAGTACCAACTACAGGAGGCAGAGCATCTAAAGACTCAACATATACGCGAACGTCGTCAAGCAATAGTCGGTTTGTCGTTGTGGCATCAAGACCGCCGCCAATGGCGATAGATGAGCCTGAAGGTACGCCTGTAAGGGTTACGGTGTACTCCTTCCAATCTGTATTCTTATCGCCCTCAAGTGTCAGGGTCTGCTCATCAACAACACTCTCATAGTCCATTTTGTAGTCACTACCTAAAGTTGCACCTGAGAGGGCCTTGACGGCGATAACCTTCTCCGCCTCGTTGATAGTGAGCTTGTCTGCATCACCATAAGGGGCTGCCTTGAAGAGAACCTTCAGCGTTGCACTCTTGCTCGATGGTATGGCATTGATTGCAGGGGTACAGATAAATGAACGATTTGCGGTTGTTCCAATCTTTACAAAGCCGGGGCGTGCGCAGATAGAGCCTCCTGTAGCGCCGCTCTTACCACCAATCCAGCCCCACTTGTTGATTCCCATATCGTCGAGAATACCCTTTAACGTGTTGAATAGGCCAATCTCTGTTGTCGCGTTAGCCAGAATGTAACCTGTATCTGCGAGTTTAATCTCGCCGGTCAGTTTGGCAATGGAGGTTAGTGAACTACGGTCAGAACGAGATACGCCCGCTGCACGAGCAGAGAGCTCGCCGGCATAGATAAGTCCTGAGAAGTTCTCATAAACCACCAAATCGCCCGCCTTTGCCGCCTCGGCAGTGGTGACAACCTTGCTCTTGTCGGCCGATGCAGCGAGGGTAGCAACCTTTATTGGAGAGATTGTCTGCTTGCCGTCAGTGGTGTTATATACCATTGCGTAGTACTCTGTAGCGGCAGTAAGGCCTGTGAATACGAAGCGTGGCGGTGTGATGTTGTTAAATATTGAGCCGGGAATATTATCAACGCTGACAAGCAGATTGCTGCACGCAGCATCTTTGTAGAGTGCAACTTTGTAGCTCTTGGTCGCCTCTGCAGTGTAGTCGGCAGCGCTGTTAGGGAAGAGTTCGCCAATGTAAGGGAGATTCTTCTCGTCTATTGTCCAACCGATAGCGATTGTCGAGTCGGTTGCCTGTACCTGCTGCACAAAGATAGGACTCTTCTCCAACTCAAGGGCGATTTCGGCCTCGATAAGCTGTGAATTTGTGGCGTCAAAACCACCCTCAAGGATACTCTTTGTCATTCTGCCCTCGGTGCAGTTAATCTCTACGGTAAAGCCCTTTGTGTAGTTCTGTATAGGGACAAAGAGATTGATGACAGTCCCCTGCTTGCCAACCTTAATGTCATTGCAAGAGAGGGAGCACTCTGTCTGTGTTGCATTGCTGAAATCTGCCACAAGCTCTGCTGTAGATACGGTAACATCGCCCCACATCTTCTCTGCATTACCACCAGAAACGGTGATTGAGTTCAGGGTAAAATCCATACTCTCTGTAGCGGGAGCCTTGAGAGTCAGTTGCAACAGCGCCAACGGATTGTGCATAGTAAAGCTCCGGGTGCTGCTGTCGTATGAGCCGATAAGCAGTGGGTAGTTGGTATTACCATCACTATTTAGGCTCTGCTCAGGTAACGAGAGGGTAAAGATACGGCCATTCTCTGCATTACCGGGGGCAAAATTCGAGGTTGAGCCACTTGTCTTCGGATATACGGCATACTGCTCGCCAATCTCGTTGATGTAACCGGAGGTTGTGAACTTCGCACTGCTGCCGTTGATAGAAGTGCCGTCAATAGTGCACTGAACGAGTTTCGGGCGGGTTGTCGGCGAGTCGAAACGAACAACTGTAAGAGCATCCTCCACGCCCCAAACAGAGGTGTTGCTGCCACTAACCGCAGCGCGAGATGTAGGGTTTGCGAGATTGACGACAAACTCCTTGAGCGTACTACCTGTATCGGGGGTTGGTGTAGGCTCGTCATCGCCGGTATCGGGGGTTGGTTTACAGCCAACTGCAAGCAGAGCAGCTGCAAAAAGTGATAAATAGAACTTTCTCATAATTGTAAAAATCTTCTTAACTCACAAAAATAACAAAAAAGCGGCTATTTCAGCCGCTTTTGTAAAGTTTTTTTCGGTTTGTTGTATTTATACAACACTCTTTGACTATATCTCATCAGCATTTGGGTCGTTCAGAAGTCGGTTGTACTCCAATGAGTCCAGCTCCTCCTCCAGCGCACGATCATCCCAATCTTGCTTCATTATGCGCTCAACCTCATCAATATTACCACTTGTTACAAAGTCTATTGCTGAGCTGAAGATGCCGATTAGAAGTGCTATCCAGACGATAAAGGCTGTCAGCAAGATCCACCACTTTGGTTTGCGACCTATCACAAGGACTACAAAGAGGTAGATTATTGTAACTATCGGAATAATTATGGCGATGATTGTAAGTGTTGGCAGTGTCGAGCCGAAGGAGGATGCAATATCGGCAAGAGAACCTAAATTGCCAAACTGCAATAGCTCTGCACCAAGTCCTGAAACGCCTGCTATAATTGTGAAAATCAATGCTGTACATATTGCAAACAGAGGGAAGAGCAGCAGCACCACAAAGGCCTTGAGAAGTACAAGACCAACTCTTCCTACACCCGCTACAAACGATGCAAGGTTCGACTTTGCACGCTGCTCGTCGGTTGCGCTGTCGCTACGGTCGGCAATGGCCTTTGCCGTTATAGGTTCGCCCTCCATCTCAAGCTTCTGGCGCGCTGTTCTGGCAACAGGAATTACAAACCAGAGAATCAGATAGACAACAAGCATCACGCCGAAGAGGTTGCCACCCAAGTCGCTCAGCCAATCGATGCGGTATGATATGCCGCCAATCGGCACCAAAAGCAGCGGCGCAAATATCGCAAGACGTGCCCATACGGGGTCGATATTGAAGTACTTGCCGATGCCGGCACATACGCCACCGAGCTTGCTGTTATCCATATCGCGATAGAGACGACGGGTGATGCGTGTAGAGGTTGTAGGCTCTACAATTTCGTCGTTGCCGGAAATATCCTCTGCCGAGCCGAGTTGAGCGATGATATTCTCAACAAGTGGCAGGCAGACAACCTGCTGCTGGTCGCTCTGCGCAGAGAGGATAAGCTCTGCTATTCGAGCCTCAATGTCGGCGATAATCTCGTCACTCTCAGCGCTATTTTTATATGCTCGCTTGAGTGAATCTATATACTCGTTCAGACGGTTGTAAGCGACCTTCTCAAAGGTGAAAGCTACACCCGAAATGCTACATTTTTTAATCTCGTTCATACCTACTTCTTCTTAATAGCGCTTGCGCCACTTGCCTCTTTAATATTTACCTGACAATCACCACTATAGCGGATTGTCGATGCCCCTGCAGCCGATGCGTCGAGTCTTGTTGTGCAGGCAATGTGTGCAGTCGATGCGCCGGCTGCATCAACCTCTGCCATATCGGCAGAAATCTCTGCTGACGAGGCGCCTGTGCACTCCGCCTCAAGCTGTGAACAGTGGAATGACTCGGCATAGAGCGATGATGCTCCGACCACATCAAACTCACCCTTTGTCGCCTTGCCCGAAAGTGAGAGGGTTGAGGCTCCGGTCAGCTCTACCTCGATAGAGGCGCACTCTGCCTTTACTGCCGCCTTTGCAGCTCCCACAACGTCGATAGTAAGCTTGTCGGCAACCACATCTATATCAATCTGCGAGGCTGCAACAGCCTCAATATCAACCTCCTTGGCTCTAATCTGCGGCTTTACATCTATTATACCGCAGGCAAGGACGGTAAACTCCTCTAACTTGCCGTTGTTCGGGATATAGACCTCCGCCTGCACAAAGTCGCTCTTCTTCTTGATGTCAAAGCCCTTTGGGAAGGAGATTGTAAGGGTATAATCCTCGATTTTTAACTCAAGGATGGAGTGTATCTTCTCTGTCGCACGTACAATGATATTACCATCGGTGCGCTCCTCGACAAAGACCTTGATAGGCCCGCCGACCTCAATACTGTGATACTCTTTGTTGCTCTTAACGGCCCTCATTACAATCTCGTCAGCACTTGCAGAGAGGGTAACGATACTGAGCAGAGTAAAAATCCAAAACTTTCTCATAACCCCTAACTATTTGCCACGAATGGCGTTAATCTGTTCAACCAACTTATCCCACGCCTCATCGAGCGACTTAAGATACTCTCGACCCTCGGTAGTGAGTGTGTAGTACTTTCGTGGCGGGCCCTGCGGCGACTCCTCCCAGCGGTATGTCAGATAGCCCGCATTCTTCATTCTTGTCAGAATAGGGTAGAGCGTTCCCTCCACCACAATCATCTCCGCCTTCTTCAGCTCGGCGATAATTGCCGGAGCATAACTATCGCCCGATGCCAATATCGCAAGTATGCAGTAGTCTAAAATGCCCTTGCGCATCTGGATTTTAGCATTATCTTCTCTCATATTTTTTTGTTTTTATGCGGTGTTTACCTCCTTGTTTATGACTTGCTGTTCTACTCCTCCTCAGGGATAAGCAACCAAAGGATGATATAGACCCACAGCGAAAGGCCGCCGAAGAGTATAAACAGCAGCACGACAAGTCGAACAAGTGATGATTCGAGCTTGAAATACTTTGCAAAACCTCCACATACGCCGGCAATAGAGCGGTCGCTCTTTGAGCGGCGCAACTGCGCGTAGTCACTCTGTGGCGGAGTAGTGGTGGTGCGAGAAGGACCGAAGTCCTCGGGCTTACCCATACGGTTGATTGTCGCATCTACCATCTGTATAGTGACAACCATGCCTGTAGAGCTGAGTGTCTGGCTGAAGATGTCGGCAATACCGCTCTCAATGTCAGCCATAATCTCGTCAGTGGGATCATTGACACGATTGCGAACGTCAGAAAGGTAGTCGCTTAGACGGTCGTAAGCATCACGATCAAGGGTGAATGCACGACCTCCAATGTTTGCATTGATAGTCTCTTTCATAGTCGTTGAGTTAATTTCTACTGCAAATATAATACACTTTTAGGTACTATGCAATAAAAAGTACTAAAAATTTACAAAAATTTTAATACCTATATAAAAAAGAAGAGAGAGGTCTGTCTGACCCCTCTCTATTAGTGACCTACGGTGTAGAATTTATCTTTTGGAAGTGCTTTGACCGCCGGTAGTTGTGCTATCGTGTCTATACGACCTTGGAACAGAGTTCGCACCGCCTCCCACGGATAGTATGGGGCGGTAGCGCAGTCGAGTGGCAGCAGACACTCCTGCTCATTATGTAGCAGTTTTACCAGGACATCACCCTGCTTATTTCGGTAGAATATCCACTGTATATTTGCCGCCATCGGGGTAATCTGGAAGTCTGCCCAAACATCTTTCAGATTGTCAAAGTCGTCGGTACGGGCAGCTTTTCCCTCGACCTGCATTACAGCCAAGGCTGCGATGATTGTGTAGTCGTGACCAAAGCGCAAAAAGGCTGTGCGTGGTTGCTTGCCGCTATTTGTTGCAGCGATAAGCTCATCCGCATCGCGCACCATCTCATTGATAAGGTTTGCACCATCGCCCAAAATTACATCACCCCAACGTGTTGAGGCTCCATAGAGCGCGTAGCGGTGCTTGTTTATCTCCTCCCAAATCTCTGCACGCTCCTGCGCTGTAAATAGGTCGTGAAAACGAAGCTCTCCCTCGGTATCCTGAATACAGATAGAGAGGTAGAATAGTGTGCGGATAGAGGAGAAGAACTTTTTGCTATCCTGCTTGGCGATAAACTCCTCGGTATAGATTCGACGGGCAATCTGTGGAAGATACTCGGCAATCTTGGCATTTATGCCGCCATCTGTCGCCGCTGCTGCCGCCTTGTGGATAGACTTACGGCCGTATGATGGGCGGGTATATACCTGTACAGAGTCGTTTGTGGTGCGATATATCGAGAGCTTTGGGTTGAGCTCCTTCAGTCGCTCGTTAAATGCCGCCATACTCAGCACGCAACGCGGAACCTCCGAAGAGCGGCTCTCCACAAAGGCATCCTTACCCTTGAAGAGTTTCGGATATGAACGGAACATACGCTCAGCAATGCCACGATGCTCCAAAACACCCTGTGGAGATAACTCCTCCTCTCTGCCGTGGGCACGACGAGCAATGGCATCAACCTTTGCATAGAGCTGCTTGCCATACTCTGTCAGCGCACCCTCATTATGCGCCTTTGTCAGCATCGCCTGCGGATATGTATAGACGCCTGTAGATGCGTGCCAACGTGAGCCGTGACGACCGAAGTGGCTGATATAGAATGGTTTGTAACCCTTCGGGGCATCGGCTGTTTTGGTCGGTGTAAAGCGATATGTGTAGTAGATACCGCCAGCGGCATCGGGGTTTTTCTCGAAAAACTCGGCATCGAGCTTTTGCGCCGAGGTTGAAGATGCTGCAAAGGCGAGAAGAAGAGATAAAAGTCTAAGTTTCATCCTACTTAATTTGTGCTAACAGATAGCTCTTAATATCCTCCCAACGGTAATAAACGCTCTCAACGGGTGTCGCCACAGCGCTGTCGAGAAGCTGCTCGCGCTCGTTGTGTAGTACCTTAATCAGAATATCATCGCACTTCTTGCTGCGATAGAAGACCATCTGGATATTGGCACCCATAGGTGTCACCTCGTTGATGCGCCACTTATAACCCACATTTGCCCAATCGTCAGTAACTGTATTGGCGCACTTGATACCAAGTAGTGCTGCAAGCGGAATTACGGTAACATCGTGTGCAAATCGCAGCGTTGCCTGCTCGTCACCATTTGCAATAGCGCGGTCTGCCGTTGTGATGATATTCTCCACAAGCGGATATACGCCCGAAATGATGACCTTGCCAAATGGCTTTGATGGGCCTGTAAGGGCATATCTGCGGATATTTGATGCGCGCCACATAGCAGCCCTCTCCTCCTCGGTAAAGAGGTAGTCCAAGTCCTTAACCTCAGCTATCGGAGTAGAGCCGAGAATACCACCCATAAGGAACGAGTAGTGGGCGAATTTTTTGTGGTTTATATCTTGTGGTTTTGTAAAGATACGGTTCAGGAATGGCTCAAGGTCAGGCATATAGGCAAAGTGCAGCGAGTCGCTAAGAGCTCGTGCATCCTGCTTTACAGAGTTAAGACCCGCGTACGCCTTGAGGTATGTATTATCATCGCTTGACTCCATACGGATACGCGATGTGGGAACCATCTTTGAGATTTGACGCACAGCCGACGCCATACTCAAAATACAACGCGGAACGATAGTCGAGCGACAGTCGATATAGCAGTTCTTGCGGAATATTGTAGGGTAGTTCTCAACCATTCGCTCGGCAACTGAGCGGTGCTGCTCAAAACCTACTTGAGAGAGCTCACCATCACGATTTTCTGCATCGGCAACGATGATTTTAAGGTCTGCAAGGTAGCGCTTACCTAACTCTGTCAGCTCGCCCGCCTTATCTGCTGCAAGGAGGATGTTGAGCGGATATGTATAGGTCTTTGTGCCGGAGTGCCAACGTGAGCCGTGACGAGATAGGTGGCTCATATAGAATGGTTTGTAACCCTTTGGTGCGGGTGTAAACTTTGTATCTCTATACTCTGCCGGATATGGGCGATAGAGCTCGAATTTGTAATCCTTATCAAACGCTGCAACCTCGCTTGCGCTCTGAGCTGTTGTGGTCAGAACGAAGAGAGAGAAGATTAGAAGTAGGGCAGTTCTCATTATTTGTTGGTCATTATTTCAAGTATCAACTTATCTGTCTCGCGCATACCGTTTTTGCCGATATTGGTCAGATTGGCAATGCACTTATCCACATCATCATCAATAATACCCTCCAGCGAGGTTGTGTGGCGCTGTTCTATGGCAAGCACTGCCGAGAGAACGGCTGTCGATACACCGCTTGTAACCTTGAGTGAGCAGCTCGGCTTTGCACCGTCGCAAATCATACCTGTAAGGTTTGCCACCATATTCTTAACGGCAAAGCATATCTCCTTAAACTCGCCACCCATAAGGTATGTAATGCCGCAGCTTGAACCCGTCGCCGCAACTACACATCCACAGAGTGCCGACAGACGACCCAAACTCTGTTTGATATAGACCACCGTCAGATGGCTCAATGCAAGCGCGCGGAGCAACTTCTCCTCCGATACTCCCTTCTCACGGCCAAAGACAACCACCGGCACGGTCGCTGAGATGCCCTGATTACCACTGCCCGAATTGCTCATTACAGGCACCATAGCACCACTCATACGGGCATCGCACGCACCACTTGTGTATGATAAAATCTTGGTAAAGAGTGTATCTCCAAAGATAGACTCACGGGCGTTGTTGTGCATCAGACGACCCAAACCGTGGCCATAATCGCCTGTAAAAGAGACCTCTGCTGCGCCGATATTCATACGCTCGGCATCTGCAAGCCACTCAATATGCTCCAATGGAACGGTTGTGGCGTACTCATAGACCTGCGCAAGAGTGAGTGTAGCCTCATCCTCCTCGCTGCAGCTGCCACCCTCCGCAGCCTCGGCATTAAAGAGCACCTGACCGTTGCGAGATACGAGTGTAAAGTTGGTATGTGCCCCCTCAATAACCGCCACAGCGCAATCATCGCCCGCAAAGACCTCTGCACGGATGTAGAGCATCTGTTTTGTCTGACGGTCGATGTCAATCTTTATCTCGGCACTCTCAAGATATCCCTTTGCCTGCTCAACAGCGGCAGCATCGGCATCCTTGAGCACCTCTAACTCATACTCCGAGCGACCTGCCACAGCACCAAGTGCCACTGCAATCGGCAGTCCCGTCATGCCGGTATTAGGAATACCTACGCCCATCGCATTTTTGTAGATATTCGGACTCAATGCAACGCTAATTCTCTCTGGCAGAGTACCCAAAGCCTCGCAAGCCTTTGCAACACATAACGATACTGCAACCGGCTCTGTACAGCCTATTGCCGGAATAACCTCTTTGTGAAGCAGAGCGTCAATCTGTGCGTAATTCATATCTCAACAATTCTAAAATTAACCAACCAAGTACCAGATATAGGCAGCGTATGCAGCAAGGAAGACAATGCCCTCGCTGCGAATAATCTTACCCTTGCCGAAGATGAGTGCCGAGAGCAACAACATCACCACAGCACCAATCATTACCAGCAAATCTATCATTGTAATACCATTCATCAGCAGTGGCGAGATGGTAGAACAAGTACCTAAAATAAGTAGAATATTGGCTATGTTCGAGCCCACTACATTACCAAGCGCCATCGCCCCGTGACCTCTGAGCATAGCCACCACACTTGCCGCCAACTCAGGCAGCGACGTGCCTCCCGCAAGCAGCGTAATGGCAATTACACGCTCCGAAACGCCCAAATCTCTTGCAATAGCAACGGCAGAGTCGAGAGTCAAATCAGCACCATAGATAAGGCCGACAAAACCCAATGCCAACATCACAATCGACTTAAACCACGAAAAGTTCTCGTCTATCTCCACCTCCTCATCACTCTGCTTGCCGGAACGAATAGAGTAGGTGATAATTGCTATGTAGCAGAGCAGCAGCGCAATACCCTCGATGCGACTCAAATTGTTGTTAAACAACATCGCAAATAGAGCTATCGATACTGCAAGACAGATAGGAATGTCGATGCGAATATTCTTCTTTGTAAATACCACAGGGGCAAATAGCGCACAAATACCGAGCACAAAAAGGACGTTAAAAATGTTTGAGCCGACAATATTACCAATCGCCATATCGGCACTGCCTGCAAAGGTAGATGCAACACTTACGGTGAGCTCAGGTAACGATGTTCCCACCGCCACAATGGTCATTCCGATAACATACTCGCTCATATGCAGCCTTTTAGCAATGGCAGCAGAACTGTTGGTAAGCCAAGTAGCACCTACGGTGATAAGCGCAAAGCCAATAATTAGTAATATCCAGGTCAAAAACATAGCAAAAATCGACTTATTAAAAATAGGTATTAAATAATAACAGAGGCAAAGATAGTAAATTTTTATAAAAATTCTTGGAAAAAATTTGCAGATAAGAAATTTTTACCTACCTTTGCACTCGCAATCACGAAAAGTGTTGTCGATGGTGCCATAGCTCAGT
>JAFQFV010000013.1 GCA_017398555.1 Alistipes sp. | reverse complement strand
TTGATTTTTTTTCGAGAATAACCGCTATCCGCAAGGATAGTAAAAATGAAAATAGCACTCACTCAAGCTTGCTTGAAAGTGAAGTGCTATTTTTGTTTTTCTATTGTCGCAGACAACGTTATTCTCGCAACAGCCTACAAGCGAAACGAAGTTTCGCAGAAAGCTTTTTGCACGCCCTGCTTTTTCTCGAAAAAGCGGGCAGTACTATGCGGGCGGTACTGCGTAGCCTGCGGGATATTCTAAATCATTCTACTCAATAGTAAATCGGCGGGTATTTTCGTCGAGGATTTCGATTTTGATGACCATCGTATCGTCGGGCAGCAGTTGTTCGACCTTTTCGGGCCACTCGACAAGGCAGAGGTCGCCTGAGTAGAAGTACTCCTCGTATCCCATATCGAACGCCTCATTTATTGAGTTGATGCGGTAGAAGTCGAAGTGATACACCGGCTCGCGCTCTGCTGTATAGTACTGATTTACAAGGGCAAAGGTTGGACTTGTTACTATATCCTCCGAGCCGAGACTCTCCATCAGCGTACTGATAAGCGTGGTCTTTCCTGCGCCCATTGGGGCGAAAAAGGCAACGACATTGCGGCCGTTTAACGACTCTAAAACGAGCTCTGCAACTTTTGGCAGGTCGGCGAGTGAATCTATTGTTATCTGTCTCATAATAGCTAAAATTCGAGTTCAACTTTGAAGTATGCGGCACCTGATGCCTCGGCAGCAGCCAGACCAATCTCGGAGTCCTCAAAAATTACTGTCTGTGAAGAGGTTACACCCGCCATCTCCATCGCCTTGAGAAAGCAGTCGGGGGCTGGCTTGGAGTTTACTACATCGTCAGATGATAGTAGTCCGTCTATATCCTTTTCGATGCCCAAGTGGCGCATCACGTTTGTAATATTGTCGATGTGTCCTGTTGAGACAATCATCGCCTTGCCACCCTTTGCGCGAAAATCCTGCACAAAGTCCCACAACGGCTTGTTGAGCGCAACCAAATCGAAGTGAGTGGGGTATATCTCGACCTTACGACGACGTATGCGCTGCATCTGCTGAGGGTCGGTAATGCCTATATCGGAGAGAAATTCAGGACAACGCAGACCGAAGTACTTCTGGCGGTACTCCTCCATGGTAATCGTTATCCCCTCCTCGGCCAACGCCTCGATGTATGATACGGCATTTGCTCTGCCGGTATTTGCTACCGTGCCGTCAAAGTCTAAAAGTAGTAGTTCTATCTTCATTAATCAAACGATTGCATTCCCGATTGGGCAATTCTGATAATTTTCTGATACTCGTCAGGCGTCAGTTCCATAAAGAAGTAGTGCACCGGATCGACCCTCACACCCTCATAGCGAACCTCGTAGTGGAGGTGTGGCGAGATAGATAGACCCGAGTTGCCCGATAGTGCGATAATATCGCCTCGGCGCACCTTCTGACGGCGTTTTACCTTCGCCTTTTGCAGGTGGCTGTATGATGTTGAGTAGCCGTTTCCATGGTCTATAACTACGGTAATGCCCGAAGTAGAGGTCTTACCCAATACCTCCTTAACAACACCATCCGCCGTGGCAAAGACGCTCTCCCCCTCTGGTATCGAATAATCCACGCCCTGATGCGATTGCAGAGTACGATAAAATGGGTGCATCAGCATACCATAACCCGCAGTAAGCAGGGTGAGCTGATGGTTGATTACCGGCTGAATAGAGGGTATATTGTTGCGATAGTCGCCCACGGCATCGAGATTGGTCTGCAATGTGTTGTATGTCAGCTCCAACTCTGCAAGTTTCTGCTCAAGGTTGTCGGCCTGCAGTGTAAGGTCGCGCAACATCTGATGTTTAGAGCGCTCAAGTAGCCTCTCGTGTAGAACAAGACGCTGCTGCTCATAGTCGGAGTTGAAGTCGTAAGGTGCTGATTCAAAGAGTATTCCGAAGATGTTGCGGTCGCGCTCGATTACATTCTCAACAACCATATTCAGGGAGTCATAACGCGCAGCTAACACCTCATATTCAGCCCTCATACGGTCTGTGGAGTGGCGCAACTCATACTCTGTCGGCGTGTCGAAGAGTAGCGAGAAGAGGATAAAATATACCACCGCCGCACCAACCCACGTAAGTAGGGTAGTGATAAATCTTGTCGCCTTATTTCTCGGTTTGCGTGCCATATTACTCAATTTCAAGGTCGGTGTTAGTCTTCATCTTCTCCATCAACTGCTTGTACTCCTCGGAGGTCATGTTGCGGTTAAAATAATTTACAGGATTTACATGGCGACCCATATATATCACCTCGTAGTGCAGGTGCGGGCCTGTCGAACCACCTGTCGAACCCACCTCGCCGATAAGTTGTCCTCTACTCACTCTATCGCCCTCCTTGACATAAATCTTGTTCAGATGGGCATAACGTGTCTGATAGCCAAACTCGTGATTTAGAAGCACTTGCTGTCCATAACCACGACGACGCAGACCCTTGTCGGTCATCTCGACAATAGCATCTCCCGTAGCATATACCGGCACGCCGCGCTTGCACGACAAATCGACACCCTTGTGCATCTTGCGAGTTCTGTATATCGGGTGCTTGGCTCGCATGCCGAAGGAGTAGAACCACTCAAGTTGTGTGCGGTCAATAGGCCAAATGGCAGGGATAGCAAAGGACATTCGCTCCTTATTTTTCGCCAAAATCTGTAGCTGGTCAAGCGATAACGATGCCGCATAGGTCTTTCGGGCAAGGTTATCAAGGCTCTTCCAGGAACTTGTCATCAAACTTGTGTACTCATCGCCCTGCAGCGCAGCATACTTGGACTCAGGATATGGGTTGTATATGCCGTCAATGGCAAGCGTATCGACAGAGAAGAGGGAGCGATAGACAGAGATGTCGCGGTAGTGAATATCGTCAATCTTACTCTCCAATGTACGAATACGATCCTGCAGGATGTTGTACTTGATAATCAGCTCTCTGTTTTGGTTGTCTATCGAGAAGAGTTTCGGAGTGTAGAAACAGTATGAAATTATAAGATTGAGCAGCGAGATAACGATAAAACCGATGAGCAATTTGCGCAACAGAGGGTACCTGTTGATTCGCACTTTGCCCGCAGATGTTGTGGTTGTATTCGACATATTTGGTCTAATCGTTAAATTTTTAAGCAGTTTCTTATAAATATAGGTGCAAAAATACAAAAAATACACTAATTTTGCAACCTGAATCGGCGAAACATTATCTGCCGACTGAAAAACGGTATAAGTGATAATTTTAGTATAATATGGAATCTAACAAAATTCGTCAAGCATTTTTGGACTTTTTTGCTTCAAAGGAGCATGAGATTGTCCCATCTGCACCTATGGTAGTGAAGAATGACCCAACCCTGATGTTTACCAACGCGGGTATGAACCAGTTTAAGGATATCTTCCTTGGTAATGCCCCACGTCGCACTCCGCGTGCTGCCGATTCGCAGAAGTGTCTGCGTGTATCGGGTAAGCATAACGACCTTGAGGAGGTTGGTCACGATACATACCACCACACAATGTTCGAGATGCTGGGTAACTGGTCTTTCGGCGACTACTTTAAGAAGGAGGCTATCAGCTGGGCTTGGGAGCTTCTGACTGAGGTTTATGGCCTTGATAAGTCACGTATGTATGCAACCGTATTCGAGGGCTCTGACTCTGATGGCGTGCCTTTCGATCAGGAGGCTTATGACTATTGGAAGCAGTACCTTCCGGAGGATCACATCATCCGCGGTAACAAGCACGATAACTTCTGGGAGATGGGTGAGACAGGCCCTTGCGGCCCTTGTAGCGAGATTCACTTCGACCTTCGTGACGAGGCTGAGATTGCAAAGGTCTCTGGTCGTGATATGGTAAATGCAGGCCATCCGCAGGTTATCGAGATTTGGAACCTCGTATTTATGCAGTTCAACCGCAAGGCAAACGGCTCACTTGAGAGTTTGCCTGCAAAGCACGTAGATACAGGTATGGGCTTCGAGCGCCTCTGTATGATTATGCAGGGCAAGAAGTCAAACTACGATACCGACGTCTTCCAGCCAACTATCGCCGTTATCTCACAGATGTCCGGTAAGAAGTATGGCGAGGATGAGAAGGTTGATGTGGCTATGCGAGTTATCGCCGACCACCTCCGCGCTATATCATTCTCTATTGCTGATGGTCAGCTGCCATCGAATGTGAAGGCAGGCTACGTTATCCGTCGTATCCTTCGCCGTGCTGTTCGTTATGGTTACACATACCTCGGCTTCAATACTCCATTTATCTGCCGCCTTGTAGCTACTCTTGTAGAGCAGATGGGTGGTCAGTACCCTGAGCTTAAGGCACAGCAGGCACTTGTAGAGAAGGTTATCGAGGAGGAGGAGGCTTCATTCCTCCGCACCCTTGCAACAGGTATCAATCTGCTTGAGGGCGTTATTGCAAAGCTCAATGGCGGTAAGATTTCAGGTAAGGATACATTCGTTCTCTACGATACTTACGGATTTCCTATCGACCTTACCGAGCTTATTGCAAAGGAGAAGGGCGTAGAGGTTGACCTTGCCGAGTTCGAGCAGCAGCTTCAGGCACAGAAGGAGCGTTCACGTAACGCCGCAGCGCAGGATGTTGATGATTGGCAGGAGCTTGTAGAGGTTAAGCAGAGCGAGTTTGTTGGTTACGATACCCTTGAGTGCGATGTTAAGATTGCTCGCGTTCGCCGCGTTCAGAGTAAGGGTAAGACTACATACCAGATGGTATTTGACCGCACACCGTTCTATGGTAACTCAGGTGGTCAGGTTGGCGATACAGGTTATATCGAGAGTGCAAACGAGAAGATTGCTATCGTTGCTACCGAGAAGGAGAATGGTCTTACAATCCACATCACAACCGCTCTTCCGGAGAATATGACAGCCACTTTCCACGCTGTTGTAGATGCAGATAAGCGTCAGAAGGCTGCAAATAACCACACTGCAACTCACCTTCTCCACGCAGCACTGCGTACAGTTCTTGGAGAGCACGTTGAGCAGAAGGGCTCTATGGTAAGCCCTGAGTCGCTCCGTTTCGACTTCTCACACTTCCAGAAGGTTACTGCCGAGCAGCTCCGCGAGGTTGAGCGCCTTGTAAACCGTGCTGTTCGCGCTAATGACCCACTTGAGGAGAAGCGTGATGCTACACAGGAGGAGGCAAAGGCTGCCGGTGCTATGATGCTCTTTGGCGAGAAGTATGGCGATAAGGTTCGTATGGTTCGCTTCGGTAGCTCTGTTGAGCTTTGTGGTGGTACCCATACATCTGCTACAGGTAATATCGGTTTTGTGAAGATTGTATCCGAGAGCGCTATTTCAGCGGGTGTTCGTCGTATCGAGGCGGTTACAGGCGAGGCTGCAGAGAAGCTTCTCTATGCTGCCGAGGATACTATCCACGCAGCAGCCGAGGTTGTAGGTAATCCAAAGCTCGTTGATGCTGTTCGTCGCCTTGTTGAGAGCAACGAGAGCCTTAGCAAGGAGCTTGAGACTGTTCGTAAGGAGCAGGTTGCCGCTATGGCAGATAAGATTATTGCAGAGAACGGTACAACTGAGGGCGTTGTAGTGATCGCTCGTCAGATTGCTCGTCCTACAGAGTTCTTGAAGGATTTGGCTTACAATTTGCGTTCTCGTTGCCAGAATTTGGTACTTGTTCTCGGCTCTGCAGATGGCGGTAAGGCTACACTGATGATTATGCTCGGCGATGATATTGTTGCACAGGGCGTAGATGCAGGCGCTGTTGTTCGTGAGGCTGCAAAGCTGATGAATGGTGGCGGTGGCGGTCAGAAGTTCTTCGCTACAGCAGGTGGTAAGAACCCAGATGGTCTGCAGGCTGCAATAGATAAGGCTGTAGAGTTGATTAAAGAGAAATTGTAGAAGATTGTTTTAAGTGGTGATTTCGGCGTTACGCTCGCCCTTGAAATCCCTCACTTAAAAGCAATTTTAGATTTTAGATATTGTTACAAAAGTAAAACTGAAAAATAATATGGCAAACAAAGTATTATTGATGATTCTTGATGGATGGGGAATAGGTAACCACACAAAGTCAGATGCTATCTACTCAACCAATCCACAGTTTATTAACGACCTGACAGCAGCCTACCCACACGCTGAGCTTCGTACAGATGGCGAGAATGTAGGTCTTCCGGAGGGTCAGATGGGTAACTCGGAGGTGGGCCACCTCAATATCGGTGCAGGTCGCGTAGTATATCAGGATCTTGTAAAGATTAACCGCGCTTGTCGTGATAACTCAATCCTTGCTAACCCTGAGGTTGTTGCTGCTTTTGAGTATGCAAAGGCAAATGGTGTGAATGTTCACTTTATGGGTCTTACCTCTGACGGTGGCGTGCACTCTTCACTCGACCACCTCTTCAAGCTCTGCGATATCAGCAAGCACTATGGCATTGAGAATACATACGTTCACTGCTTTATGGATGGCCGTGATACCGACCCGAAGAGCGGTAAGGGCTTTATTGAGGCTTTAGAGAACCACTTGAAGGGCTCTGCAGGCACTATCGCCTCTATCATTGGCCGCTACTATGCAATGGACCGTGATAAGCGTTGGGAGCGTGTAAAGGTTGCTTATGACCAGCTCGTTGAGGGTGTTGGCGAGAAGGCTACAGATATGGTTGCAGCTATGCAGAAGTCTTATGACGAGGGCGTTACCGATGAGTTCGTTAAGCCTATTGTTCGCGTAGATGAGAATGGTAACCCTGTAGGCACTATTAAGCCAAATGATATGGTTATCTTCTTCAACTACCGTAACGACCGTGCTCGTGAGATTACCGTTGCACTCACACAGCAGGATATGCCGGAGCAGGGTATGTACACCATGCCGCTCTACTACTGCTGTATGACTCCTTATGATGCATCTTTCACAGGTCTGCACATCCTCTTCGATAAGGAGAATGTAAATAACACTATTGGTGAGGTAGTCTCAAACCTCGGCCTTAAGCAGCTTTGTATCGCTGAGACTGAGAAGTACGCCCACGTGACATTCTTCCTCAATGGTGGTCGTGAGGCTGAGTTTGCAGGCGAGAGCCGTATCCTCGTTGCCTCTCCAAAGGTAGCTACATACGACCTTCAGCCTGAGATGAGCGCATACGAGGTAGCAGATAAGCTCGTAGTTGCTCTCGGTGAGCAGAAGTATGACTTCATCTGTCTTAACTTCGCAAATGGCGATATGGTGGGCCACACAGGTATCTATGAGGCTATTGAGAAGGCTGTAAAGGCTGTAGATAGCTGTGTAGAGAAGGTTGTTACCGCTGCAAAGGCAAATGGCTATGAGGTAGTTATGATTGCTGACCACGGTAACGCAGATAACGCAATCAACCCTGATGGTACACCAAATACCGCTCACTCACTCAACCCTGTACCTGTCGTAGTCGTTTCAGATCGCGTAGCAAAGGTTGAGAACGGTATCCTCGCCGACGTTGCTCCAACCGTACTGACCCTGATGGGCGTTGAGCAGCCAAGTGAGATGACAGGTCACTCTTTGGTTACCCTGAAGTAGGTTTTATCGTGATTTTATCGTGATAGTGGCGCATTTGCGGCACATCCCTCAAAAATCAGTCGCGACTGTACGTTTTGTACTATCCGCGACTGATTTTTTTCACGATGCCCCGCAACTACACCACTCTGACGATAAAATCGTGCACAGATTGAACTGAGTGCAAGATGTGAGTGCTTTTGACTTTTAGCTATTAGCTATTTTACTGCGTTAGCTGTACTGCGTAGCTCGGAAACCCGAAAAATTTGTGCACCCGGAGCGAAGCGACTAAGCCCCCTTTTTTCAACCGACGCCAAGCCGAGAGCAGAGGCTGCTTGCAGACTATGCCGAGGTGCGAAGGAGGAAAAGCCACCTTTAGGTGGATTAAAGGGAGGTTTGGAGGGAATGTAAATATTTTTGTATAGTTTTAGCATCAGCCATTCTCGGATTTAGGATGCTATCGAAGATAGCGCAATAAAAGAAAACCCCTCACTCAAGCTCGCTTGAAAGTGAAGGGTTTTATTTTATTGAATAGCCTACGGCTATCCTAAATCCGTAACGGCTATTTCAAAATCTTGAAGATCATCTTCTTGATTTTGCCAGTGCCGAGCATTGGGGCGTGGGCATCTTCAGGATAGAGGATTGAGAACTGACCCTCGCGCATGGTATAGAATACCTGTGGCTCGTCGGTATAGAACTGCACATCCTTCTCGGTGTCGAACTCGCCCTTTGCCTTCTTGCAATCCTTGCGCTCTGACCAGCCGAACTCCTCCTTAGTTGCACCGCCGATA
The DNA here is from genome assembly GCA_017398555.1 of Alistipes sp. Classification (GTDB taxonomy): domain Bacteria; phylum Bacteroidota; class Bacteroidia; order Bacteroidales; family Rikenellaceae; genus Alistipes. The sequence continues at coordinate 30,307 of JAFQFV010000013.1, read as the reverse complement.
ATTACCTGAATGTCGATATACTTATCGTGCACCTCAAGCAGTGCCTCGTAGCGAGGTTTGAGGTCAATCTCCATAACATTTACAAACACCTCACCCTCGATAATGTCGTGTCTGCCGACAGCGATAGTCTTAGGGTTGCACTCAGCCAAAAAGTCGAAGGCTGCCTTAAAGCGTGGGTTGAGCGGATAGTAGAGCTCCGCATTTTTGATAGAATCTAAAATCATAATCTGTGTATCTTTATTGTTTATTGTTCTTCTTATCTATTTTAAGCCTTGATATTACAGGGTAGTGGTCTGACTCATCCATTGTATAATCGACCTGATATGAGAGTACGTCAAATTGCTCCGAAACGAGCATATGGTCGATAGCCAGCAACTTAAAGAAGCCGTCGAAGGTATAGGTATAACCAGAGCCTGCTGCAACGAATGTATTTACAAGTGGCTCTGCGATAACATTGTAGCTAAACGAGAGCGGTACATCGTTAAAGTCTCCGCAGACAATGAGTTTTTTATCTCTGTTTTGGTCGATAAACTCACGCACCTTCTTTGCCTGATTGCTACGATAGACGGTATTCTCGACAAGTTTGTCTGTAATTCTCTTTATCTTATGGTTGCGGGCTGTGTCAAGAACGTACTTGTGGCCCTCGACAAACTCTATATCTTGCGCCGTGATTGTTGTCGATTGCAGATGCAGGTTGATGACGCGAATAGTATCTTTATCCACCAAAATATCTGCCCATATAGCGTTAAAACGTGGCAGAGAGTCTATGCGACCCTGCTTGAGTATGCGCTGGTTTGTGAATATCTCGCACGAAAAGTCACTCTTGCCATTTGCCGTAGTGGTATATTTATCGCCTAAACGCTGCCACACCTCCTCGGCTCCCGACTTATACTCCTGTAGGCAGAGAATGGTAGGGCGGTGCAGGGCGATAGTATCGACAAGAGATTGGTTGTTTGAGTTGGCGATGTTGTAACTCATCACCTTGATAGCTCTTGATGGTAACTTACTATCGGCATCCTGCTTGAAGTCTGCACGGTAATATTTACCCACAGAGAGCGTGCCGATAAAGAGGAATACAAATGATATAAATGCCAAGCTCCACCTCCAGCGCAGTGCCCAATAGAGGGTGGTGATGAGCATTAACATATATATAATAGGTGCACCGAGCACAACGACAGAGAATATACCCAGTCGCTCAGGTGCGCTATTTGGTGTAACTACGCAGATAATGGTCGCGGCAGCCAACAAAAAGAGCACGCCCACCATTACTATATCCCAAATGAATAGCAATAGCGAGAGGCTGAAACTCCTCTTGTGCTTCGTCTTGCCTTTGCGGTAGTCGCGATATATATTGCCGTTTGTACGTGCCATTACTAACCCTTAAAACCAAATAATGTGCCTATTTTTCCAGTAGTGGAGCAGAGCCCAGCCCCAGAGCATACCGCCAACGTGTGCAAAGTGCGCAATACCATCGCCTGCAACACCCCAGCCCTGGACAACCTCCAAGATGATATATCCGATAACAAACCACTTCGCCTTAATCGGCATAGGGAATGGGAAGATAAATATCTGGTTATTCGGGGGCATAACACCAAAGGCCATCAGAAGACCCATCGTTGCACCTGATGCTCCAATCATTGTGAAGTAGTACTCACCTGCAACCCAGGCAACAAGTATCTGGAACAGAGCTGCACCGATACCGCAGACAAGGTAGTAGATAAGGAAACGGCGCGCTCCCAACTCATACTCCAATGTGCGTCCGAACATCCATAGGGCAAACATATTGAAGAAGAGGTGGCTGAAACTACCATGCAGGAACATATAGCTGACAAACTGGTAGAGATGGAAGCGTGGAGAGCCCACCCAGAAGAGTTGTCCGTACTGCCCCAACAGCGAATTTACACTCGGAATGAGGTAGGTCGCAAGGAATAGCAGACAGTTTGCTATTATGAGGTTTTTGACCACAGGCGGGGTCTTAAATGCCGGATTTATATTCATCGTACGTCTATGCTAATTTTTGTTGTATATCGTCAAGTGTTATATATGTAATAATAGTCTTGCCCGAAGGCGATGTCTTATGCTCTTTGCAGGCCATCAGTTGCTCGGCAATAGCCTCTGCGTCGGCTTGTGAGTACTGCACACGCTTTGCCGCCTCGCTCTTTGCAAGTGTGAGAGCCATCTGCTCACGGCGCATACTCTCCACCTCGTGTGGCAACGCAAGGCTCTGCAATAGCTCGTAGATGGCAATATCTATGCGCTCGGCACTAAGCTCGGCAGGTATGCCGTTGATATTTATCGTACAACCGCTTTGAAGTGAAATGTCAAAGCCGAGTGCCGCAAAATCGACCATCCACTCCTCAAGCAGAGAGAACTCCGCCTCGGATAGGGTAAGGGTCTGTGGGAAGAGTAGCTGCTGCGATATGCTCTTGCCACCATCAAGTAGGGCGCTGTAACGGTCAAAGAGTATTCGCTCGCGGGCTCTTGTAAGGTCAATGGCGCACAATACGCCACCAACCATCATTGAGGCGTAGCGGCGACCAATGTAGTGTACGGCACTGATTGTGGTATCGACAGCCGACTCAAGTTCAAGATACTGCTCCGCAGGCTCGGACTCGATAATATCGAACTCATCACTACCCGATATTGGCGGTAGCGAGAAGTCCATCTCCGCCGTGCGATTTATAAAGTCGTAGCCCGAATCGGATAGAGTGCTCTTTATCGGACGGGTCTCGCTGTTTCCACCCTCTGAGGCGAATGGATTGTAATTATCGCAGGTTGTCGCTTTGGGCATTTGGTAGATAACATCGGTAGTTGCCACAGGTATATCTATCAAATCCTCTGCCTCAAAGTCCATCATCGGCACAGAGCCTGTCTTGGCAAGTGCCTCACGAACAGCCGCATTGATAATCTGCCAAATGGCATCGGTATCGGCAAAACGCACCTCAATCTTCTGTGCGTGAACATTGACATCCACTCTATCAGGATTGACGGTAAGATATATGAAGAACGATGGCTGCGAGCCATTCGGAATAAGGTGCTCGTAAGCCTTCGCCACAGCCTTATTAAGGTATGGCGATTTGAAGTAGCGGCCATTGACAAAGAGATATTGGTCGGCTCTGACCTTGGCTGCCGATGCGCGAGAGATATAACCCTCAATCTTGGCGATAGAGGTCTCTACACCCACCTCGATAAGGCTCTTCTTTGCCGTAGGACCGATAATGCCGACAATGCGCTCAAGTAGTGAGGCCTTTGGCAACGAATAGACCATAGCCTTGTCCGACAACAGCTCCATACTTACCTCTGGGTGGCAGAGAGCAACACGACGGAACTCGGTCTTAATCATATTTGGCAACTGCGACTGGCGGTCGTCGATAAACTTACGCCTGCCAGGGGTGTTGTAGAATATATTTTTGACTAAGAACTGTGAGCCTACAGGTGCAGCAACGGGTGTTTGACTGACAAACTCGCCGCCATTGATGACCACCTTAGTGCCAATCTCCGCATCAGCCTGACGAGTGATAAGTTCAACCTGAGCAATAGAGGCGATAGAGGCAAGTGCCTCGCCACGGAAACCGAAAGTGTCAAGGGCGTAGATGTCGTCTAACTCGCGAATCTTACTTGTTGCATGACACTCAAAGGCCATACGCGCATCGCTTGGCGACATACCACAACCATTGTCTATAATCTGAATAAGGTCACGACCTCCGTTTGAGAAGTTTACGGTAACCTTCGTTGCCCCTGCATCAATAGCATTCTCCACCATCTCCTTAATCGCAGATGATGGGTACTCAACAACCTCTCCCGCCTTAATCTGGTTGGAGATAATCTCAGGTAGTAGTCGAATCTTGTCAGCCATAGTCGGTTACTGCTCTTGGTAGTCGTTTGGTACGATGGTAATTGGTGTATATGGGTTGAATGTCTCGTTATCCAGTTTAGACTGTTCAACGGTTGGGTCACTCTTCTTGCCCGCCATAGTGATAATGTTCACAATGCGCGGAACGAGCATGTAGGCTACAATAATTATAATCGCCACGCCGAATATCATCAACGCACGCGGTGTGCCGCTATTGTCAGCCTTCTGCTGCGCCTTGCGCTCGGCACGTGCCTCACGAACGGTACGGATATACTTACCCGGTGCGTATGGGGTATCGTCATCTGCGCTCTGACCTCTCAACTCACGACGACGCTGCTCACGACGCTCCTTCTCGGGGTCGTAGTAGCGAGGTATGTAATTGAATTTGTTGGCGTGCTTTTTAGGCGGTGAAAATAGTCCCATATTAGTTGAAGAAGTCTTTCATTCGTTCAAAGATGTTCTGCTTATTACCCTTCTCCGGATTGCGGAAGTGTGGCATCTGCGAGAGCTTTGCAATAAGCTCCTTCTCCTCCGAGTTAAGAGATGTCGGCATAGCGATATCGACTACAACGAGCAGATCACCTGTGCCGTTATAGCTGCCGTAGCTGTTGATTGCCGGCAGACCCTTGCCACGCAGACGAAGTACCTTGCCCGCCTGTGTACCCTGGGCGATATTTATCTTCGCCTTGCCTGTGATTGTCGGTACCTCGACCTCGCCACCTGCAAGAGCTGTAGTGACAGGAATTGTCAGATTGTGGATAAGGTTTGCACCGTCACGAATAAAGCGCGGATCCTCCTGCTCCTCGATAACTACGAGCAGATCTCCATTTACTCCACCTTGACGAGCTGCATTACCCTTGCCCGAAACGGTAATCATCATACCCTCGGCAACACCGGCAGGAATGTTGAACTCGACAACCTCGCTGCCCTTTGTGTAACCCTCGCCGGCACACTTGCTACACTTATCCTTGATGACAGTACCCTGACCACCACATACAGGGCAGACACTCTGCGACTGCATACGGCCGAAGAATGTATTCTGAATCTGTGTAACCATACCCGAACCGTTACAGTTGGTACAAGTTACACGTGCAGAGGCATCCTTGGCACCGCTACCGCCACAAGCATCACAAGCGATGTTCTTATTGAGCTTGAGCTTCTTTGTTACGCCATTAGCAATCTCCTCAAGTGTCAGGCTGACCCTTACGCGAATATCCGAGCCGCGATTAACCTTCGGACTACGAGCGCGTGAGCCGCCACCAAAGCCGAAACCGCCGCCGAAAATATCTCCAAACTGCGAGAAGATATCCTCCATAGAGAATCCGCCGCCGCTGAAACCACCAAAGCCACCGCCGGCACCACCATTCATGCCTGCGTGACCGAATTGGTCATAACGTGCGCGCTTGTCGGGGTTGGAGAGGACATCGTATGCCTCTGCAGCCTCCTTGAACTTCTCCTCGGCCTCCTTATTATCAGGATTACGGTCGGGATGGTATTTCAGCGCAGTCTTTCTATACGCCTTCTTTATCTCGTCGGCATTGGCATTCTTCTCAACGCCAAGTACCTCGTAGTAATCTCTCTTTTCTGCCATAATAGTACATCATTACTCACCCACAACAACCTTTGCAAAACGCAATACCTTGTCACCGAGCATATATCCACGCTCGATAACGTCGATTACCTTGCCCTTCTTCTCCTCGCCTGCCGCAAAACGGGCTACAGCCTCGTGCAGATTCTCATCGAACGGACAATCGAGGGCCTCAATCTCCACCACCTTCTTTTGACGCAGGGTGTCGATAAACTTCTGCACAACAAGACGCTCACCCTCACGCAGAGCGTTGATATCATCGCTCTTTTCGGATGCTGCAGTAGCACGCTGCATATCATCCAAAATAGGGAGTATCGCCTTGAGAATGTCACTGCCGCCACTCTGTATCAAATCCATCTTCTCGCGGATGGTGCGCTTGCGGTAGTTGTCGAACTCTGCCTGAAGACGGATATACTGATCCTTCCAATCGATAAGCTCCTCTGCACTCTTCTCTGCCACAGTGTCAGCCTCAGCCTCGGCCTGGTCTGCCATATTGTCCGATGTCGCGTTATCTGTAGCCGAGGTATCTACATCCTCGCTTACTGTTGTCTGGTCTTTAATCTCCTGATTTTCAGTGTTTTTCTTGTTCATATCAATATTTTTAATTTATTCTACTATATAATAATCGCAAAAGCTGTACCGAACAAAGTTTAGAACAAATTGTCGTACATACTCTGGCTCTTGTCGTACTTCAGGTCGGCAAGGGATGCTGCCTTAACACCGATGTTAAAGCTCCAACTACGGTGAGTACCGAACGGAATCCAGACAAACGACATCTGCCAACAGTGCAGATCTCGAGTGATGGATATGGAGGTAGTTGTAAGTTTTCGATTTTGGATATCGAAACCACTCGTAAACGATATACCCGTCTTTGGCGTTAGGTTGATACTACCGTTAAAACCGATAGTCTGGTTTACATTCTTCTTATAACCCGTCGTGCCGTTGTTGGTATATTGGGCACTATAACTGATGACGTAGTTGAAACCGATATTCCACGGTATCGAGAAGTCATAGTATGTCTGCGCCATATATTGCCTTCGTAGTGCAGGGTCCATCAGTCCGTAAGGGTCACTGAATGGGTTGAAGTACTCAGGCGGTATGGAGTTAATATCGTTTATAGCAGGTTGCGACTTGTCGTTACGCGACTTGAAGGTGTAACCGAAACTCCAACCTGTATTCATTATTCGACCAGGCAGACCCTTCGCCCACATCAACTTATTGATTCTCACACCCTGTGGTGTCACCTGATATGGGTCGAGCGTTGCCGAGAGGTTCAGACCGAAGTTGCCGTAGATTGTGGTACGAATCGACATGTTGATATTCGACAGACCCATAGAGTCGGCAAGGAAGTTATACGAGCCGCTGAGCGAGAGGTCGTCAATAAGTTTAATCTTCCTTACGCCTGAGGTATCACGCTTGCTGAGCACCTTCATCTCCAAACTCTGCTTGAGCGAGAAGTTGATAGAGGCCGAAGCACCTCTGCCCGGAACACCGTACGCGTTATCCGAATATGGCGAGTAGAGTGTATAGCCGCCGAGTGAGTCGGACTGCACAACCTTGTAGAAACCGAACTTCTGATTTCCGAAGTCAGGCATATACGAACCACCGATAGATGGGGTGATGGTGTGACGAACAGCCTGTACCTTTGCAGTCTTCTTCTTCATCTGCCACATACCGTAGATAGTGGTGTTGAGAGATACAGAGGCGTTGTAGTTGTAGATACGGTAGAAGCCATACTCAGGGTCGAGTTTGTCCACCTTATTTGTCACAGGGTTCCACTCCTGCATCTGTCGCTTGAAGTACCAACGCTCGGTGTAGTTGAATGATGGCGTGAGGTTGATATACTTGAACAGCGTGAAACTTGATGATACCGGCAGCGAGTGCTCGATACCGTTCTTCATATTCTTCAGAGTCTGCTTTGTGAATATCTCGCTCTCAGGTGCAGATGCTGAGTTTGTCAGCTTACCGGTGTAGGTAAATGAAATCTTCTCGTACCAACGCTGCTTACCCACAGCCTCCTTGCGCTTGAATGGGTAGATACGTGCCACATTGAAGACCATGTTCGGGAAGTTCACCGAGAGGGCTCTGGTCTGTGAGTTCTGCGAAATACCCAAGTTCATCGAGAATGAGAATGGGGTACCCGCCCAACTCTTCGAGTATGAGATTGAGGAGTTGGTCTGCGTAGCAAGGATGTCATTGAGCGATGTTGCAGAGTACTTGCTATAACCACTTGTAGAGAGGTTTACCGATGCCGAGAATGTCGAACCCGGGTTTGCCTTAGGGTCCTGCGAGTGTGTCCAAGTGAACTTGAAGTTGTTCTGCTTGACGTAGTCAGCCTCGCCCTTATCTCCCGTCTTAACACAAGAGAAGTCAAAATTGACATTACCCGTGTACTTATACTTCTTCACGTAACGCGAAGAGGCATTTACCTCCCACGAGCCGAGTGTGTAGAAACCTCCCGTCAGGGCGAGGTCCATGTGCTGGTTGATGATGAAGTAGTAACCCATACCGCGGAGGAAGAAGCCTCGCATACCATCCTCTCCGTATGTAGGCATCAGCAGACCCGACTTAGCACCTGTCGAGATAGGGAAGAAGGCCTCCGGAATACAGAGCGGATAGATAGGGACATCCTCCATAACGATATACGCAGGGCCTGTGATAATCTTCTTGCCCGGGATAACCTTAGCCTTTGTCATCGCCAAGTAGAAGTGCGGATGGTCAGTGTGGTCACAAGTGGTGTACTTACCGTGCTGAATGTTGATAGAGTTGTCCGGCTGCTTCTTAATTCGACCACCGACAAGCCAACCATCACCCTGCTGTGTCGCCACACCACGAATCAGAGCCTTCTCCGAGTCGAAGTTGTAGGTGATAGTATCCATCGTAAAACTTGACCCCGCATCGGTAAATACAGGCTGGGTCTGGGTCGGTTTGCCATCGACAGTGTCAGCCTTACCGTATGCGTATATCTCGTTGTTACTCATATTGATACGCATATAGTCCGCCTGCAGCGACTTGTCGCCATATTTCACATCACCCTTGTTGTAGATATAGACCTTGCGATTTACCACATCGTAGTAGAGGGAGTCGGTATTCTTACCCTCGACAATCTGGTCAAGACCTCCCCTCTTTGTCGCCTTCTTAAGTGCTGCAGGTGCAGACTCAGACTTAGACTCCTGCTTAACGGGAGCACTCTGCTTGGCTGTCGTGTCAGCAACCTCTGTTTGAGCAGTAGTAGCTCTGTTACGACGATTCTCACGAAGAAGCTGTGTCGATCTAAGGGTGTCCGAGAGATTTGATTGAGGTATAATAGTATCGCTTGCCGAGAGCATACTCTTGGCAAGTGTGTTGTCACCTATCCGCTCGGATTGGGCAAAACCGAACAGAGATTGCGCCATAAGTAGCGCAATAGTGAGTGCGATGAGATATTTTAGTCTAAAATGTTTCAAAAATCCAATAATTTTTAGTACCTTTGCCGGCGAGCCGGCAAAAACGCAAAACTACGCCTCTGTGCGCATGTGTACGCGTTTTTTCAGCGCGTAAAGGTAGTAAAAAAACTCTATTATACCAAAAGCTATGGGCAGACTTTTAACTATTCTGTTACTTTTTGCACTTGTGCTGCATAATAACGTCGTATCGGCGGAGAATGTTGCGCAGGGTGTAAAGGTAATTGTCATAGATGCAGGCCACGGAGGAAAGTTCCCCGGTGCACGCTATGGTGGCTACTCGGAGAAGAATATAAATCTGCAGATGGCGCTCAAGTTGGGTGCTATGATTGAGAAGGGTATGCCAGAGGTTAAGGTTGTCTATACCCGTAAGACAGATAAGAGCTTCTCAACCAGCCTTAGAGAGGATTTGCAGGCTCGTGCAGATATAGCAAATAATGCAAATGGCGACCTGTTTATCTCCATTCATGCCAATGCTCACCCCAAGAGTACGGCTACAAAGGGTGTCGAGACGTTGATTATGGGTGAGAGCGAGCTTGAGACAAGTGAGAATGAGGCTATCCTCTTTGCAAATAATAAGGAGGAGTTTTTCGATATGTCGGATAAGAGCACTGCCGCTATCGTGCGTGCACATATTCAGAACTTACAGTTCACATACGGCGAGTATAGCGAGGTCATGGCACGCCTTGTCCAGAAACACTATGCCAAGTTGGGTCGTGTAAATCGCGGTATTCGTAAGCAACCGTTGCGTGTGCTCTATGCAACCGATATGCCGAGCATCCTTACAGAGATTGGCTTTATGTCTAACTCTACGGAGCTTAAGTATATCACCTCCGAGAGTGGTCAGAAGGAGCTTGTCGGTGCCCTCTACGCGGCAGTTAAGGATTATGTAACCTATGTAAAAAAGAGCCTGCTTGTTGAGGCCTCTGCCGAGTCTGCAAGTGAGGCTAAGGTCGTTCAGCAACCGGCTAAACAGCCAACCAAACAGCCTGCTGCTCAACCGGCAAAGAGGCCGGCAGCACCGCAGAAGACAACTACAGCACAGAAGAGTACTACAAAACCATCGGTTGTGCGTTATGCTGTTCAGGTTATGGCGAGCAAGAGCGAGGTGTCGGTAAATGACTCTCGCTTTGGTAGCTACAAGGGTAAGGTGCGTCAGGTGCGAGCCGAGGGCGCATATTCATATAAGTATTGCGTGGGTGACTACGCCGACAGAGCCTCTGCACAGGCGTCGGTTGCCACCGTTCGTAAGAGTTTCCCTCAGGCATTTGTGATTGCTGTGAAGGATGGTAAAGTTGTGAAAAAGTAGAAATTGAAATAGAATAGATGATGAAAAAAGAGGTAAAAATTGGAATTTATGCTCTCCTAATCTTCTTGGGAGCATGGGCGGGCATCCGTTTCTTGAGTGGCGCCGACATCTTTGGTAGAACACACACATACTATGTTTACTACGATAACGCAAGTGGATTGCAGAATGCATCGGCTGTTGTGATTCGCGGTGTAAAAGTAGGTCAGGTGTCAAGCGTTGCAATTGCGGAGGATGAGCCTTCAAAGGTTGCTGTAACACTCGCTGTGTCAAAGGATTACACTATTCCTGCTGATACTAAGGCAAAGGTCTTCAGTGCCGGCCTTATGGGTGGTCAGGCTATCGAACTTGTTATGGGTAGCTCATCTGAGATGTTGGAGCCCGGAGCAAAGATTACTCCGCTGGTTGAGCCCGGAATGATTGAGATGCTTACATCCGAGTTTGGCGATATTAAGGAGAAGTTGATGGGTATGGTTGATAATATCAACGTTACACTCAACTCGCTCAACGGTTTGGTGGATAGCAATAATGCAAATATCTCTGCTGCAATCGCAAATCTGAATGGTATTCTTGCAGAGCTTGAGCAGTCAAATATCGTATCAAATCTCGACTCTTTCACGGGAACACTCAAGGGTAATGGAGAGAAGATAGACAGTATTATGATGAATGTGAGCAACCTTACTGCAAGCCTTGATGAGCAGCAGATGGGTACAAAACTCTCACAGAGCATCGAGCAACTCAATACCCTGCTTGCCAAGTTTAATGAGTCAGAGGGTACTGTTGGCAGTCTGCTTAACGATAAGGCTCTCTATGCAAATCTCGCTGAGGCATCAAACAACCTCTCACTTCTGTTGGAGGATTTGAAGCAGAACCCTAAGCGATATGTTCACTTCTCACTCTTTGGTGGTAAGGCTGAAAAGGCTGAAAAGGCTGAAAAGGCCGAGAAGAAGTAGTAGGGGATAGTCAGAATTAACGAATGGTATATCCTGAGAATTTCGAGTCAAGGATAGGCTTTGATACTATCCGCAACCAATGTAGTGCGCTATGTACTATGCGTCGCTCGGCAGAGTTACTTGCCGAGCAGACCTTCTCTACCTCTGCGCGTACTATAGCTACCCGTCAGGCTCTTGCGGCCGAGATGGGTAGTATCCTTGCGATGGATTGCGGAGTGTTGAAGGATGAGTTTTTCGATATCGATATCCTTGTCGAGAAGATTCGTGTTGAGGGAACATTCCTCGATTGTGGCGAGGTGCTCCGCTTGGGAACAACACTCGCAGCCGCCGAGGCTGTGGTGGAGATTATCCGCGGTAAGGAGCAGTTTAAGGCGCTTAATCGCCTATCGGCTGGTGTGGTTTCGCTGTCACATATTACCCGCGAAATTGCCCGTATTCTCGATGAGAGGGGCGATATGCGCGATAACGCCTCACCTGAGCTGGCGGCTGTGCGTCGTGAGATTCGTCAGTCGGAGGGGCAGGTGTCAAAGCGTCTGCAGGCGGTACTTCAGGGTGCAAAGAGCGCCGGTATTGTCGATGCCGAGGCGATGATATCCATTCGTGATGGTCGTGCGGTAATCCCCGTAGCTGCGGCAAATAAGCGTAAGTTGCAGGGCTTTATTCACGACGAGTCCGCAACGGGTAAGACCTTTTATATAGAGCCTGTTGAGGTTGTAGAGCTCAATAATCGCCTTAAGGAGCTTGAATATACGGAGCGTCGTGAGGTTGTGAAGATTCTCACGGCATTTACCGACCTTGTTAGAACAGATATTGAGGCTGTAGCGCACTCCGGCGAGTTTGTGGCGCAGATAGATATGATTCGAGCAAAGGCTCGTTGGGCTGCGGAGAATGATGCTGTGCAGCCGATAATCAGCAGCGGGGAGCTATGGTTGGTTAAGGCTCGCCACCCTCTGCTTGCACAGACTCTTAAGCGCACAGGCAGGGAGCTTGTACCGCTCGATGCACGACTTGATAAGGATAGCCGAGTGCTTGTCATTTCGGGACCAAATGCAGGTGGTAAGTCAGTATGCCTCAAGACCTTCGGTATCTTGCAGTATATGTTCCAGTGTGGTTTTCCGGTAACGGTGGGGCAGAGTAGTGAGTTTCCGGTCTTTGATAAGCTATTTATAGATATAGGAGATCAGCAGTCTATCGAGAATGACCTCTCGACATACTCATCACACCTTATAAATATGAAGGCTATGCTTGCCGGTGCAGATAGCCACTCTCTGGTGCTGATTGATGAGTTCGGTACAGGTACAGAGCCGACAATCGGCGCTGCTATTGCCGAGGCTGTGCTTGAGAAGTTGGTTGCAAGTGGTTGCTTTGGTGTCATTACGACCCACTACTCGAATATCAAGTACTACGCCTCCTCGACAGATGGTATTATCAATGGCGCGATGATGTTCGACGTGCAGCATATCCGCCCGCTCTTCCGCCTTGAGACGGGAAAGCCGGGTAGCTCGTTTGCTATCGAGATAGCGCGAAAAATAGGCCTTCCGGAGGCTATTATCGCCTCTGCGCGCGAGAAGGTCGGCTCAGACCATATAGATATAGAGAAACAGCTGCGCGAGATTGCTCGCGATAAGAGATATTGGGAGCAGAAACGCGAAAAGATACGCCTTACCGACCGTAAAGTTGAGGAGTTGGAGCAGAATTACCACGACCAACTTGCGGCAATTCGTGAGGAGCGCCGTGCAATTCTCCATCAGGCGAAAACTCAGGCCAAGGAGCTTATTGCCGAGGCAAATCGCCAGATTGAGGGCACTATCAAGGCTATTCGTGAGGCTCAAGCCGAGAAGGAGCAGACACGTACTCTGCGCCAGTCGTTCAATGAATTTAAGCAGAGCGTTGAGGGTGTAGATTCTCTAAATAATGATGAGCAGATAGAGCGCCAGATGGAGCGCATTGCCCGTCGTCGTCAGCGCCGCGAGGAGCGTAAGGCTGAGAAGGCAACAGTAAAGGAGCAGCAGCCTGAACAGCCTAAGAAATTACCTGTTGAGGTGGGCTCGAAGGTGCGCCTTATGGGTCATGACGGGGTTGGTGTGGTGCAGTCGATTAGAGGCAAGAAGGCGCAGGTGGCATTCGGTCAGATGCTTACAACTGTCGATACGGCTCGCCTTGAGGCTATCTCATCGGCGGAGTACCACCGCGCAACACGCCCACAGACCCCTCGCACGGTGATTAGCTCTGATATTTCACAGCGCAGATTGAACTTCCAAACCTCTATAGATGTGCGTGGCGAGAGGGTTGTTGATGCCCTTGACCGCATACGTGACTTTGTGGATGATGCGCTGATGGTTGGCGTGGGCACCGTAACGATTCTTCACGGTAAGGGTACGGGTGCGCTGAAGGAGGAGATTCGTCGCTACCTGCGTACCGTTCCTGCGGTACAGAGTGCTGTGGATGACCATCCGGATCGCGGCGGGTCGGGAATAACTATCGTAACTTTTGCATTGTAATATGAAATTTACACTATCTCAAATAGCTCAGATTTGCTCGGCAAGGTACTACGGAGCGGATGTTACGGTTACATCTGTAATAACCGACAGTCGTACTATCTCGCCTGTGGATAATGCACTCTTTGTGGCAATAAAGGGTGTAAATCACGATGCACACGATTATATCGACGATATGGTTGCCCGTGGCGTGAAGGCATTTATCGCAGAGCAGGAGGTGGAGCTTGATGAGGGTTGCGGTGTGGTTGTTGTTAAGGACTCGCTTGCAGCATTGCAGAGCCTCGCATCGCACTATCGTCAGCAGTTTAAGGGCGAGGTGGTGGCTATTGTCGGCTCAAATGGCAAGACAATGGTTAAGGAGTGGATTGCATCATCAGCCCCTCAAGATATAAAGTTGTATCGCTCGCCGCGCAGTTATAACTCACAACTCGGCGTTGCGTTATCGTTGCTCCTTATGCCTGAGGATGCAGATATAGCACTTATCGAGGCGGGAATATCCCGACCGGGAGAGATGCAGAGCTTGCAGCGTATGATTGCCCCTCAGACCGTTATCTTTACCTGGTTAGGAGATGCCCATCAGGCAAATTTTGAGAGCGAGGAGCAGAAATTGCTCGAAAAACTTACTATCGCCAAGTCGGCAGAGAAGATTATATATAACTCTGATTGTCAGCCTCTTGCGGATGCCGTTCAGAAGGAATTTGGCGACCGAAAGCTTCTCGACTCTTCAGCTGCGGTAGTACCTGCGATGAAAGATGAAATATCTGCTCGTAATGCCCGCACGGTATCGTCATTCTATACGCTCTATAACCTGCCACAGCCGGACTTTTCAGCACTACAGCCGGTAGCTATGCGCTTGGAGGTCAAGCCGGGAATGGCCGGCGCGCTGATAGTCGATGATAGTTATAGTTGCGATATAGACTCGTTCGCAATAGCTATGGACTATCTCTCTACGGTTGCCGGTACGCGCCGTAAGGTTGTTGTGCTCTCCGATATACTTCAGAGTGGTTTTGAGGATGCAGAGCTCTATGCCCTTGTGGCTGATATTGTTACAAGGGCCGATGTTGCGCTCTTTATCGGCATTGGCGAGAGAATATCTGCTTGCTCGGAGCTCTTTACGGTAAATAGCCGCTTTTTTGCCTCTACAGAGCAGATGTTGGAGCATATCTCGCAGATAGATATTGCAGATAGCGCGATACTTATCAAGGGTAACCGCCTTTCGCGCACAGAGCGTATTTCGCATCGTCTTGAACTTAAGAGCCATACAACTGTACTGGAGGTCAATCTTCGTGCTATGGAGCGTAATATCAACTACTTCCGCTCGAAAATGTCGGCCGATACCCGCCTTGTGGCAATGGTTAAGGCGTCAAGCTATGGTGCGGGAGATGGCGAGATTGCACAGATGCTCTGTAAGCAGGGTGTAAGTTATCTTGCTGTTGCATTTGCCGATGAGGGTGTGGAGCTGCGTGAGAGTGGCGTTACAATGCCGATTGTGGTGCTCAATGCCGATGATCAGAGCTTTGATACTATGGTGGCTTGGCACTTGGAACCGGAGATATACTCCTTTGAGTCGCTCGACTCTTTTGCCGCCGCTGCGCGTGGAGAGAGTGGCTATCCTGTGCACCTGAAGTTCGATACGGGAATGCACCGTTTAGGCTTTGCTGAGGCTGATATACCTATGTTGCTGGAGCGTCTGAAACGATACTCAGATACCATTCGCGTAGCATCTATATTTACCCACCTATCGGTTGCTGATGACCCGCAGCAGGATGAGTTTACCCGCGGTCAGATAGCGCTCTTTGACCGTGTAAGCAGTGCGGTCGCAGGTGCGTTGGACTATAAGGTGCTTCGCCATGCAGCAGCCTCGGCTGCTATCGTACGTTTCCCTGAGGCGCACTTCGATATGTGCCGATTGGGTCTGGGAATGTATGGCTACGGCTTTGAACATAACGACAATTTGGAGCCTGTATCTACTCTGCGTACGCGTATCGTGCAGATTCGAGAGCTTGAGGCTGGTGAGGCTGTAGGCTATGGTAGGGCAGGGGTGCTTGAGCGCAAGAGTCGCATTGCAACTATCCCTGTGGGCTATGCCGATGGCCTTGATCGCCATTTGGGTTGTGGCCGTTGGAGTATGTTGGTGGCAGGAAAGAGTGCACCAACGGTCGGCAGAATATGTATGGATAGCTGTATGATAGATATTACCGATATTGCTGATGTCAAGACGGGTGATGAGGTGACTATCTTCTCAACTACTGCCGGAAATAGCGCTGAGGATATGGCACGACTGCTCGATACGATACCTTACGAGGTGCTGACCTCTGTCTCAAAGCGCGTAAAACGAATATATATATACGAATAATGGCGACTCTCTACCTTATACCTTGTCCTATTTCGGATGATACTGCCGTTGCTGATGTCACTCCTGCGGCAAATCAGGCTATACTTGACTCGTTGGACTACTTTATTGTAGAAAATACCCGCTCGGCTCGCCGTTTTCTCTCAAAGAGTGGCTATGCTCGTGCGATAGATGATGCTACGTTCGTTGAACTCAATGAGCATACTACATCCCCAACCGAGATTGCTGCGATGATAAAGCCACTTTTAGAGGGACGTAATGCAGGTGTAATCTCCGAGGCTGGTGTGCCCGCTGTAGCAGACCCGGGACAGGCTGTGGTTGAGCTGTGCCATAAACATAATATTAAGGTTGTGCCACTTGTCGGCCCATCCTCAATACTTATGGCGGTTATGGCGTCAGGCCTTAGTGGTCAGTCGTTTGCCTTTAATGGCTATCTTCCGATAAAGGAGCCGGAGCGTAGTAAGACAATCAAACGCCTTGAGTCACGCGCAAAGGCAGAGCACCAATCGCAACTCTTTATCGAGGCCCCATATAGAAATGTTAAACTTTTGGAGCAACTCCTTAAGACTCTGCAACCCGAAACCCGCCTGTGTATCGCCTGCGATATCACCTCCAAGAGTGAGTATATCCGCACCGCCACGGTAGTTACTTGGCGCAAGGAGAGGTCGATGCCGGATATCCAGAAACGACCAACGATATTTATACTCTGCTAACCATCGCCTCGAATGTTTTTGGTATAATAAATTAGAATTATTAACTTTGTAATAATAAAACCACTGCCTATGAAACATTGCGTATAGTTTAGTACGCACATTGTAAATATTGGAAAAGCGTTTTAATAGCTTCTACTCTGACTAAAGTTTGGCGACTAAAAGAAGAGAGATAGGAATGACTATTGAAATGCCTGCGTGTATGCGCGGGCTTTCTGTTGTTTCGATTTCTCGGGTTACGCCAAACACCTTGTCAGAGCGAGATACAGATTGTACCGCGCTTTTTTTGTGCGTATATTTAATATGGCACAGAACATTTACTAATCAAAATTCACACTTAAATTATGAAAAGAGTTCTTTTAACACTTATCTGCACAGTTGCTGCCTTTGTGGCAACTGCACAAAATGGAACAGCTGAGAATAAACCTCTCAATATTAAATTCCAGGGATATTTCAATTTGGGGTTGGTTTACTGCCCTGAAGTTATTGGAATAGGTCCCATTGTTGATGCATCAGTAGGGGCTGCTATCACAGACTATTTCTATGCGGGTGTTGAAACAGGTTTTCATTCATTATTTAACAAAGTCTATTTTGCTAATAGACAATATTACCGTTTTGACGGTTACATACCTATAGCTCTAAATATGAGGAGTTATCTTACCAAGACCAAAGCGCGCCCGTTTGTAAATGTATCTTTAGGTGGTTTTGTCGGTGTGGCAAATTTGAAAGGTTATGGAGGTTTCTATTTCCAAACAGGAGCAGGTGTCGATATACAAAATCTCTCTATCGGATTGGGGTATAGCGGACTCGTTGTGAGAGAAACAGCTTCTTCACTATATGTTAAGCTCGGCGTTCGTTTTGGCGGTAAGAAGTATTAGTTAGCCAACAGCCAACAGCCAATAGCCAAAAAAAGAGCGACCTTGAGTCGCTCTTTTTTTACTTATTAATCTTCGCCCAGGAGTCCTTGAGGGTCACTGTTCGGTTGAATACAAGGTGGTCGGCTGTCGAATCTGCATCAGGGCAGAAGTAGCCGATGCGCTGGAACTGAAGGTGGCCAAGTGGCTTGCTATCAGCCAAATACTTCTCCACATAGCACTCTGTAAGCACGGTGAGTGAGTTCGGGTTAATCATCTGCTGCATAGCCTCAAGTGCATCACAGCCACTCTCCTTGCGAATTGCAGCCATCTCATCACGAGGGTTCTCGACCTTCCACAGACGGTCATAGAGGCGAACCTCTGCCTTGAGGCAGTGGTCGCAGCTTACCCAATGGATAGTGCCCTTCACCTTACGGTTGCTGCCCGGCATACCTGTCTTGGTATCAGGGTCGTACTCAGCATAGACGGTGGTAATCTTGCCACTCTCGTCCTTCTCGCAACCGGTACACTTAACGATATATGCGTTCTTGAGTCGCACCTCCTGACCAGGGGTCATACGGAAGTACTTCTTCGGAGCATCCTCCATAAAGTCATCGCGCTCAATCCACAGCTCACGGCTGAACTCGATGGTGTGAGTTGCAGACTCTGGGTCCTCAGGGTTGTTGATAGCCTCCATAGCCTCTACCTGACCCTCAGGATAGTTGGTGATAACGAGCTTCACAGGGTCAAGAACAGCACTTACACGAGTAGCGCGCTTGTTGAGGTCCTCACGAACGGCACTCTCAAGCAGAGCAAAGTCGTTGAGCGCATCGTATGTGGTGTAACCAATCTTATCCACGAAGTTACGGATAGACTCAGGCGAGTATCCGCGACGACGGAAACCGCAGAGTGTCGGCATACGAGGGTCATCCCAACCATTTACCAGACCCTCCTTTACAAGGATAAGCAGGTTACGCTTACTCATCAGTGTATAGTTGAGGTTGAGTTTGTTGAACTCATACTGACGTGGGCGGTTGTGCTCCAAATCCTTACCGCCCTTTACCCAATCCACAAACAGGTCGTAGAGTGGGCGGTGAGGTACAAACTCAAGGGTGCAGAGTGAGTGTGTCACACCCTCGAAATAGTCGCTCTGACCGTGAGCGAAGTCGTACATCGGGTATGCATTCCACTTATTACCTGTGCGGTGGTGTGGATGCTTTACTACGCGGTAGATAATAGGGTCGCGGAAGTGCATATTTGAGCTTGCCATGTCAATCTTGGCACGCAGCACCATCTTACCCTCCTCAATCTCGCCACGATTCATCTTCTCAAACAGCTCCAAACTCTCCTCGATAGGGCGATTGCGATATGGACTCTCGGTGCCCGGCTGGGTTGGAGTACCCTTCTGCGCTGCAATCTCCTCAGATGACTGCTCGTCGATATATGCCTTGCCCTCCTTGATGAGCTGGATGGCAAAATCCCACAACTGCTGGAAGTAGTCTGATGCGTAGTACTCGGCACCCCACTGGAAACCGAGCCACTGAATATCCTCCTTAATGGCATCTACATACTCCATATCCTCCTTTGTAGGATTGGTATCGTCAAAACGAAGGTTACATACACCACCATAACGAGCAGCTACGCCAAAGTCGAGGCAGATAGCCTTTGCGTGACCAATATGCAGATAGCCGTTTGGCTCCGGTGGGAATCGGGTCTGAACGCGAGGCTCGCCATCGGCGATATTCTTCTCGATAATCTCCTCAATGAAGTTCAAACTCTCCTTCTCCTTGATCTCAGTTACTTCTGTAGTCATAATCTCTATTTTTAGTCTATCTTTTATTGTTTCTTCTTGCTGTATAGTATCGGAGCAATCGTTGCTGAAACGCCCACAAGTTGCTGGCAGTACATCTTCACGCCGTCACATTGCAACACCATCTCTGCCTTTACTCTCACTCGGTCTGAGGCGAAAGAGCGGCAGTAACCTATGCCTGTGCGGTTGTATATCTTGTGCTGTGTGCCGTAGAATGGGTCGCAAGTGTAGAGGTTGTCGGCATACGCCTCTCCATCCTTGCCTATAGTGTTGTAGAACGGGGTAAGTCCCCCCCCCGCGTAGAGGTTGTTGTCGATAAATACACCCCAACGGCTCATCTTGAAGTAGAACTCGCCACCCGCAGGGAATATCCAACCCTCATCGCTCTGACGGTCGCGCTGTGCAGAGATAAGTGCGCCCAAACGAATATCAAAGTCGAAGAAGGCGTTGAACTTAACACCGATATATGGGTTGAGTAACAGATTATCGACTACATTTCCATGTATGGTCGATTTGTTGGCAAAGTGCTGCATCGAGAACGATGCCCCCGCATAACCAATTTTGGCAAAATTACCGCCACCCGCTACCAAGATGCGGAACTTCTCACGAACTTCAGGAGAGTATAGACCATCCCAATCCACCACAAGCTCTGCAAAGGCGCTGCGGCCTGTGTGGCGCATAGCTATACCCTGCACAAGTGGATTGTAGATGTGATAAGCATCGCTGAAAAATGCCCTTGAGTAGTGGCCGACCAACTTGTCACGCTGGAATATGCCGGCATTGGCGCCATATCTCTCACTCTGGAATTGGTAGTATGCCACAAGTTTAGCATCATCCAAGAAGTGACTTGAACCGAAATCCTTGAGCAGTTCAGCTCCAAGAACTACCGAATGGTTTTTGCTGAAACGATAGTCGAGGGTAGGAATAAGACGCACCGCAAATATGGTCCTTGAGTCGCCAAGTCCGCTGCCTGTATATTCGGTATTGTCAAAATGGGTCGAGAGCTCCCCGTCAAAGAGGAGTTCTTGCGCCGAAAGGTTGCAAAAAGCGACCAGAGCAAAGAGTAATATGGCCAATTTTCTGCCCATTTTGTACTTATGTCCCAAATATCTGTCAAAAATAGATAAAATTTTTTATTTTTGCAGCAATTATGAGAAAAATTACAAATCAAGAGCTTGGAAGACCAACAGTTGAGCAGTTTGCTGCTATGGAGAAGATGGCGGTAACGGTCGTTTTGGATAATGTCCGTTCGGCACAGAATGTGGGCGCATTCTTTCGTACGGGCGACGCCTTTGCTGTCGAGAAGATTGTCTTGTGTGGTATTACGGCAACACCCCCGTCACGAGATATTCACAAGAGTTCATTGGGCGCAGAGTTTACCGTTGCGTGGGAGTATTATCAGACTACTACTGAGGCAGTTACAGCTCTTAAAGAGCAGGGTTATACGGTGCTGTCAATCGAGCAGGTTGAGGGCGCTGTGATGCTCGATAAATTGGAGGTTGATACTACGAAAAAGTATGCACTTGTCTTCGGAAATGAGGTGATGGGTGTAGATCAGGCTGTAGTGGATATGTGCGATGGCGCGATTGAGATTCCGCAGCTGGGCACAAAGCACTCTATCAACGTCTCGGTATGTGGCGGCGTGGTACTCTGGAAATTTTTTGAGAAATTTATAAGTAAATAGCGATATGGTACAATCAGAAAGCATTAGAGAGATTATAAAGCGTCTGGATACGCTGAGGAGGTGTCTTTGACATCGATAGTAGAAAAATAGACCTCCAAAATGAGGAGGAGAAGACCCTCGAACCTAATTTTTGGGATAATCCTGAGGCTGCGCAGAAGCAGTTGCAGAAGGTTGCCGGTATAAAGAGTTGGCTGACCGATTTTGATGCGGTGGCTGCGCAGGTTGAGGAGCTTACTATGATGCCCGACTTTATCAGTGAGGGAATTGCTACCGAGGAGGAGTTGGATGCACTCTATACGGCGACTCTTGAGGCTGTTGAGGCGCTTGAGTTGCGTAATATGCTCCGTGGCGAGGAGGATAAGATGGGCGCGATTGTCGATATCAATGCCGGCGCAGGTGGTACTGAGGCGCTCGATTGGGCAGATATGTTGCTCCGTATGTACACCCGTTGGTGCGAGGCACACGGTTATAAGGTCAAGATGCTCGACTATCAGGCGGGCGACGAGGTGGGCGTAAAATCCTGCACTATGGAGGTGGAGGGCGAGTTCGCCTATGGATACCTCAAGAGCGAGAATGGTGTGCATCGTATGGTGCGCCTATCGCCATTTAACGCCAATAATAAGCGACAGACAACCTTCGCCTCTGTTGCCGTAACCCCTGCTGTTGATGATAGTATCGAGGTGGTGGTAAATCCTGCCAATGTTACTTGGGAGACCTTCCGCTCAAGTGGCGCGGGTGGCCAAAATGTCAATAAGGTCGAGACGGCAGCACGTCTGCGTTACTACTTTAAGGATGAGGATACGGGCGAGGAGATTTCGTATGTTATTGAGAATCAAGAGACTCGCTCGCAGCTTATGAATAAGGAGAACGCTATGCGCATCCTCCGCTCAAAGCTCTATCAGTATCTGCTTGATAAGCGTATGGCAAAGAGTCAGGCTGTCGAGGCGGCAAAAAAGAAGATTGAGTGGGGCTCTCAAATTCGCTCCTATGTCTTCGATGACCGCCGCGTGAAGGATCACCGCACAGGGCACCAAACCTCAAATGTCGATGCAGTGATGGATGGCGATTTGGATGCGTTTATTAAGGCTTACCTAATGGAGTTCGGCGGTCAATAAACAATAGACTCTCACGCACAATTTCTGCGTTACGCTCGGCTCGGGAGTTGTCATTTACGCCAAGTAAACTCCAAATCCCTCGCCATCGCAAGCCTTGAACTTGCACGCGATAGTCTATTGTTCCACGCACAATTTCTGCGTTACGCTCAGCTCGGGAGTTGTCATTTACGCCAAGTAAACTCCAAATCCCTCGCCATCGCAAGCCTTGAACTTGCACGCGATAGTCTATTATTTAGTAGTTTTTTAATGTCTATGAGAAAGTTTTTGTTCCTCTTCGCCCTTCTTTTCTGCTCGTGCACTAATACAAACGCAAAGGTTGTCGTAGGTGCGGAGCAGACAGAAAAATACCTGCCGCAGCTTGAGGGTAAACGCGTGGCTGTACTTGCTAACCATACAGCAATGGTGGGCGAGCAGCACCTTGTCGATATGCTTGTGGCTCAGGGGGTTAATCTTGTTGGTATAGTATCTCCGGAGCACGGCTTTCGTGGTACTGCCGATGCGGGCGAGAAGGTCGCCTCCTCTGTAGATAGCCGTACGGGCGTGCCTATTTGGTCACTATACTCGGCAAAGGGCCGTAATCTGACGGATGAGCAGATGTCATCTTTCGATGTTATGGTGGTCGATATGCAGGATGTGGGTCTGAGGTTCTATACCTATTATATAACAATGCTCGACGTGATTGGTCGTTGTGCCGATTGTGAGCGTAAAGTTATCGTTCTCGACCGCCCAAATCCTAACGGTATGTATGTCGATGGTCCAATTCTCGATATGCGCTATAAGTCGGGTGTGGGCGCACTGCCAATTCCTGTTGTTCACGGCCTTACTATGGGTGAGATAGCCACAATGGCAATAGGGGAGGGCTGGTGCAAAAAGGCTGATGTTGAGGTGGTTACATGCAAGGGCTATACACATCAGAGCCGCTATATAGTTCCTATCGCCCCATCTCCAAACCTCAAGAGTCAGCACGCAATATACCTCTACCCATCCACTTGCCTCTTTGAGGGTACCGCCTGCTCGCTTGGCCGCGGAACAGATGCCCCATTTGAGATGTATGGCCATCCGCAGATGACAGGCTGCAACTACTCATTCACTCCACGCTCGGTTGCCGGTGCGAAGAATCCGCCACTCAAGGACCAACTGTGCTATGGTGTGGATTTGCGTGATATTGACGATGAAAAGATTATCGCTGAGGGCTTTAATCTTGAGTATGTTATCGACGCCTATCGTCGTACAAACCTCGGCGAAGAGTTCTTCACACGCTTTTTTGAGCTGCTCGTGGGCGTGGACTATATCCGCCCGATGATAATGGAGGGCAAAACCGCCTCCCAAATCCGCTCCCGTTGGCAACCTGAGCTTGAAAACTATAAACTCCTCCGCCGTAAATACCTGCTCTACGAGGAGTAGTGGAGTAGTATATAAAAACAGAACGAGCGGCCCGAAGGTCGCTCGTTTTATCCTTTAAGCAGGTAGGTTACTCAAGTGAGATAGCCTCTGAAGGACAAACACCTGCGCAAGCACCACACTCGATGCACTTGTCAGGGTCAATTACATAGATGTCACCTGCTGAAATTGCTTCAACAGGACACTCGTCGATACATGTACCACATGCAACGCAAGAATCTGAAATTTTGTAAGCCATAATAATACGTATTGTTATGAAATGTTCCGCAAAAATAAAACTTTAATGTGAATTATCCAAAAATTTGTATCTTTGTAATCGCATTCGGTGCAAAAAAAGTACCTTTATGACTAAAAATAGTTGCAGAGCATGGTAAAAAATCTCACATTGACCTTTCTTGGCACAGGAACATCACAAGGTGTTCCGGTAATTGGTTGTACGTGTGACGTCTGCCGCTCTGTAGATCCGCGTGACAACCGATTGCGCACCTCGGCAATGGTTGAGATAGGGGAGTGCAGGCTGATTATCGATGCTGGCCCCGATTTTCGCTTACAGATGCTGCGTGAGGGGGTTAGTCATATCTCGGCGATACTGCTGACCCATAAACATAAAGACCATATTGGCGGTATTGATGATGTGCGAGCACTCAATTTTGTCGATTATCCGACTATACATACCGTTAATATATATGGTACGGCAGACACGCTCGCCTGCGTTCGTAAAGATTATGATTACGCCTTCTTCTCGGTGCGTTATCGCGGTACTCCTGAAATTTCGCTACATACGATAGACCCGGAGCAATCTTTTACGGTTGATGGGGTAGAGATTATCCCTATTCGTGGTCGCCATGCCCACTTTGAGGTTACAGGTTATAGAATAGGCGAGTTGGCCTATATGACCGATTTTAAGGCGATAGATGATAGCGAATTAGAGAAATTGCAAGGTGTTAAAGTGCTTGTAATCAATGCACTGCGTTTCCAGCCGCACGACTCGCACTTCTCGGTGGCCGAGGCGTTGGAGATAATCGAAAAGGTGGCACCTCAGCGCGCATATCTGACCCATATGTCGCATGAGATAGGTCTGCACGAGCAGGCGCAGCAGAGGTTGCCCGAAAATGTATATTTTGCTTATGATAAACTAAAAATAGAGCTATGAAAAATGCATTAAACTCAAAGGTGGTGGTCATTACCGGAGCCTCATCCGGTATCGGTGAGGCGATGGCGAAGTTGTATGCACAGATGGGTGCAAAGGTCGTTCTGGGTGCTCGTAGTGAGGAGAAACTCAAGGCACTTACAAAGCAGATTATTGCTGACGGCGGTACGGCTGCCTATTGCGCTACTGATGTTACTGTAGCAGAGGATTGTAAACGATTGATAGATAGGGCTGTAGGAGAATTTGGCGGCATTGATGTGCTGATTTGCAATGCTGGTATCTCTATGCGTGCTATATTTGACGATGTCGATTTGAGCGTGCTGCATCGCTTGATGGATGTCAATTTCTGGGGTACGGTCTATTGCTCTAAGTATGCACTGCCATACCTTCAGAGGTCTAAGGGCTCGCTTGTCGGTATATCCTCTGTGGCAGGTCTGCACGGACTGCCTGGCAGAACGGGCTACTCGGCATCAAAATATGCCATGACAGGTCTGCTTGAGACTATCCGTATAGAGAATCTTAAGAAGGGTCTGCACGTTATGGTTGCTTGTCCGGGCTTCACGGCATCAAATGTTCGTTTCTCGGCTCTCGTTGCCGATGGCTCGCAGCAGGGCTCAACACCGCGTGAGGAGGGTAAGATGATGACAGCAGAGCAGGTGGCAAAGATTGTGGCTCGCGGTATTGCTCGTCGTCGTCGCTTGTGCCTTATGGAGGCAGAGGGTCGCGCAACACACTTTGTGAAGAAATTTGCACCGGCATTTTTGGATAAGATGTTCTATTGGGTAATGTCTAAGGAGCCGGACTCTCCGTTTAAGTAAAAAATATCAAAAATTTTTTATTCTGCATAATCTTCTGATATGTAGCCATTTAGGCTTTGGAGGTCACTTGTGCTCGAAAAAAATATTAAAAAATTTGTAAAAAAAGTTTGCAGATTAAAAAAAAGAGAGTACTTTTGTGCCCGGAGAGATGGCAGAGTGGTCGATTGCGGCGGTCTTGAAAACCGTTGAGCTGCGAGGCTCCGGGGGTTCGAATCCCTCTCTCTCCGCCACAAAGCGGATTTTTACAAAGGTTGTGATTCATCACAACCTTTTTTTTGTGCTGAAATAATGGCACTCGTAAATAAAATTTGCAGATGCCTATTTCAGTACAAAAAATATGTAGTGGCACGCCACTACTCGTAAAAATCCGCTTTGAGCATTAAGGAGACCAAGGGATCGGCGACCGCAGGGAGCCAATCCCTTCAGTTTCCAAGTACCGCCTGTGGGCGAGATTGATGAGAGTGAATACCCCCGCTCATCAATCTATAAAGGTTGATGAGCAGCGCTCTTCACTCTCATCGACCTACGGGCTCTGCCCTTCGGTTGCGGCGGTCTTGAAAACCGTTGGGCTTGCCAGGGCCCCGCGGCGAGCGCAAGGGATGGGCGTTAAGCGGAGCAGACTTTGTCTGCGCAGTAGCCAATTCTTCTCTGTGTATCTTTGTAATAATTCCCTCTATTTTTTACTCCATTTTAGAGTCTGAAAATGGTCCACTTTTTATAGCCCTTTTATAATTATTGTGTCCTAATCTTATTATATTTAGGATTGATGATAAAATTGAATATTTATGGCTGTTTTGACTAAAATATTGAATTGTTTTTAGGGGATACTAAATAATCTTCTTTTCTAACTATATTGTATAAAAATTAAATATAAAAAGGCTGTTGTATTTATCTTTTATTTATCTCTGTATATAAGGTTGATAATAAAGATATTTTGCTCTATGTTAGATTGATAAGCATTTGAAAATCAATGTATTATATGCTTGTGCGATAAGTTTGATTACTATTGTGCGGTGTCAATCATTGTGCTATGAAGAAGGAGTGATTATAAACTTTTTATCTCTATTTTTTTTGAGATGTTTATCGGATAAAATTTTCGTGTTATTCAGAGTGTTTTTTAATGATTATTTTGCTGTAAGAAACGAGGTGATGAAAAAAAAGTAAAAAAAAGTTACTAAAATGTGTTCTATTTGAGAAATTTTTACTACATTTGCAACGATGAAGGTGTGTACTTCCCCCCCCCGATTTTGGGATAAGTTCTTGATTATAAAAGACTTATGCCAATATTGTGAGTTTGATAATTAGTTGTTTGCCTTACGTCTTGGCCGGATTTTGCCAGACAATGGGGCGTGAGAAAGATATTTTTTAGGATAATGAAGAAAATTTTATTGGTCTTGATTTTATCGACTTTGTCCGCTTTTGCATCTTATGCACAAGTGACCATGGATGATGTGGAGAAGTCGGTTAAGGTTCACTTCCGTCCGAGTGAGACAAAGTTGGATGTGGATTACATGGACAACAGGTCTGCTCTTACCAAATTTGCTCAGGAGGTGAAGATGTACTACGACGATCCATCCGCACGTTTTGGCCAGGTGCAGATTATCTCCGGTGTATCACCAGAGGGTACTAAGCAGATTAACGACCACATCGCCAGAATGCGTGCTCAGGCAATCGTTTCGTGGATTAACAAGGAGATTAAGGCTGATGTCGGCTACCGCGTTGATGTGATGGGTGTCGATTGGGATAAACTCACCGAGTTGGTCAAGGCTGATAATAACGTCCCTTATCGCGATGAGGTTCTGGATGTTCTTCAGAATGTTCCTGTAGTGACGATTAAGAATGGTGTTGAGCAGACTCCGCGTTTTACGGCACTTCGTCAGATGCGTAAGAGCGAGCCTTACAACTACCTCTATACAAACATCTTCCCTAAGTTGCGTTTTGCAGCTGCTCGTATCGAGTTTTGGAGAGAGGTTATTCCTGAGTTGGCGATCACTTCTGCAGTGCCGTTGAAATTCCCGGCAGAGGGCGGAAAGGGCGTCATTTCTTTTAATAAGAGTATCAATGACAATATCGTGCCACCGGCAGAGTGTCCTTCGGATTGGATTAAATCTCTGCAGTCTTCGGCAAATGAGGCAACTTTCGATGTAGCGCCTAATGACTCTACCGAGCCTCGTACCTCTACAGTTTCACTTAAGTATTACGACAAGGTTTATGACGTTCCTGTTGAGCAGGAGGGTAAGAAGGAGCCGGTTGTTGAGCAGGTTGCTCCAACTATGACTCTTACCTCTGCAAACACTGTAGATTTCGCCGCTGAGGGTGGCAAGGATGTTATCGCTTATCAGAAGAACGTTGCTGATGGTGTAGTTCCTACCGCTACAGCTTCTGAGGATTGGATTGAGTCTATCACTCCAACTGAGGAGGGTATCGCTTATACTGTTGCACAGAATCCTGCTGAGGAGCCTCGTACTGCAACTATCACAGTCGAGAGCTACGGTCAGAAGCATGAGGTTACCGTAAATCAGGCAGCAGCAAAGCCGTTGTGTAAGCCATTCTATATGGGTATCAAGACAAATATGCTCTATGATCTTGGTGCAATTCCTAATATTGGTGCTGAGTTCTATCTCGGTGCTAATTTTAGTGTTGTAGCTAACTGGGAGTACTCTTGGTGGAAGAGCGATAAGAAGTCATGGTACTGGCGTACTTACGGTGGTGATGTTGCTCTGCGCTATTGGTTGGGCAAGGCTGCACGCAATAAACCGCTCACAGGCCACCACTTGGGTCTTTATGGTCAGATGATTACCTATGACTTCGAGGTTGGTGGTAGAGGTTATATCGCTGATAGCGGTTTTGGTAAGGATAAGTCTGAGGATGGAACTTTGGGTTGGAACTGGGCTGCCGGTTTGGAGTATGGTTACTCACTGCCTATCGCGCGTCGTCTTAATATCGACTTTACACTCGGTGTAGGTTATCACTGGGGTAACTTTAAGGAGTATCTTCCAATTGATGGTCACTATGTATGGCAGGCAACTAAGCGCCGTCAGTATATCGGTCCTACCAAGTTGGAGGTATCTCTGGTATGGCTCATTGGCTGTGATAACTACAACAAGAAGTATAATAAGAAGAATAAATAAAGCAGAAGGTGAAAAGATATTTAACATTATTCGGAGTTTTGTTCGCCGTTGTTCTTACAGCGTGCGAGCACAAGGATTTGTGCTCCAATCACCGCGACCATGCTCATCGATACCATATTAATGTTATTGCTGACTATCGTTACGATTGGGAGGAGTACTTTGGTTATCAAGACTGGAAGAACTCTTGGCCGGAGAACTACTTGCCGTATGACGATTTGCGTCCGGGTGATCCGTCAGGTCTTCGTGTTGTAAACTTCAATGAGGCAGGCGATTACAACCTCCACAACATTGGAGCTCACGGTGGCGTTGTTAACCTCTATGAGGGTAAGAACAACCTGCTCTTCTACAACAACGATACTGAGTACATCGTATTCTCAAGCTTTGATAACATGGCAACCACTCGTGCCACTACACGTGTGCGTACGCGTGCATCTTACACAGGTAATACCTATGCAGATGAGGACGAGCCTACACTTACACCACCGGATATGCTCTATGCAAACTACTTCGAGGACTATATTGCAGAGAAGGTTGTAGATCCGGCAGATGTATATGTTACTCTCCAGCCGCTGGTATTCTCTTACAAGATTCGTTATGAGTTCAAGGCAGGTCTGCAGTACGTGTCAATGGCTCGTGGTGCTCTCTCTGGTATGGCAAGTTCAGTGCTTTTGGTTACCGGTGAGACCTCTTCAGATGCAGCAACACTGCTTTACGATTGTGAGGTTACCGATTTCGGTGCACGCGCGATTGTAAACTCATTCGGTATTCCGGGCTTCCCACATCCAAACTATCCTACTCGTGAGAGTGGTAAGCACGCCCTTAACCTTGAGATTCTGATGAAGAACGGTAAAACTATCACCTTCGAGTTTGACGTTACAGAGCAGGTTAAGGAACAGCCACACGGTGGTGTTATCGTTGTTGATGAGATCGAGATTACCGAGGAGGAGGGTAAGCAGGGTTCCGGCGCCTTCGACGTTGTGGTTGATGATTGGAAGGATTATATTGAGATTCCACTTCCACTGATGTAATACCTATATTTATATATAAGAAACACAAGTTAAATCACTATTTATAACTAACCAAAAAAAAATTCTATGAAAAAACTTTTCGTTTTTGCTCTTGCATTTGCTGCTTTTGCATCATGTAACAAAGTTGAGTCTTTGGATGTTGCATCTGAGCGCATTGCTTTTGGTGATACATTCGTTGAGGTAAAGACTCGCGAGGCAGTTGATCCAAGTACTACAACTGCTACCATTAACGCATTTGACGTTTGGGGCTTTATGGATGTCGCTTCTGGTACTGTATTTGCAGGCGAGCGCGTAACTAAGACTGAGTCTGGTGAGTGGACTTACCAGAATCTCCAGTATTGGTTGCCTGTTCACAACTACTACTTCTATGCAGTATCTCCGGTAGAGGATCCAAATATCTCTATCAATGTTGAGGAGATTAATACTACAGGTATCGGTGAGATTACTTTCACTAATGCAGACGGTACTTGCGACCTTCTCTACGCATCAAAGCTGGTTATCACTCCTGAGACCATCGCTCCACAGCCAGATAAGGTAACTCTTCAGTTTGCACACCTGCTCTCAAAGCTCAAGTTTACCTTCACAAACGCATTTACAAATGCTAATACCAGC
>JAFQFV010000012.1 GCA_017398555.1 Alistipes sp. | reverse complement strand
GGAGCGAAGCGACCAAGTCCCCCTTTGCCAAAGGGGGATTTAGGGGGAATGTCAATATTTTTGTAAAGTATTAGTATCGGTAATTGTTTTCGGATTTAGGATGCTATCGAAGATAGCGCAAAAAAATAGAGCCTCGTTCAAGCGTGCTTGAAAACGAAGGCTCTATCTTTTATTGCAATAGCCTTTAGGCTATCCTAAATCCGTAGCAGGCAACAGCAAAAAAATAACCGCCTAAACTTAGGCGGTTATTTTTTCCGAGAACAGTAATCTTACTTGTTCTTCTTATCGTAGCGCTTTGCGTAACGGCTCATAAACTTATCGACGCGACCAGCGGTATCAACCAACTTAATCTTACCTGTGTAGAATGGGTGAGATGTGTTGGAGATTTCCATCTTATACACGGGATAGGTTTCGCCGTTCACCTCGATGGTCTCTTTTGTCGAAACGGCGGACCTGCACAAAAACACGTGGTCGTTTGACATATCCTTAAACGCCACTAAACGATAACTCTCCGGATGAATTCCCTTTTTCATCTTTCTTTGTGTTTTTAATTAAGTACTTAACGACTGTACTGCTCTCTTTTTTAGCTCTTTTCGTTTTTTGTCGTCTATTTTACATTCTGCTTCTTGTCACATAGAGCCTCTATGCTCCTCAAACCAGAAAGTCAAATAGCCCCACAAACAATCTCAAATACTCTAAAAAAGAGATTGTACACTCTTACATGCGGCGCAAAGGTAGTGATTTTTTTTCAATCCGCAAATCTTTTTCGTGAATTTTAGAGATATTGGCTCAAAACGCCCTGCCACCACGTCGTATTTCGGACTACCCACCAGATGAAAAACAGGGCTATATAACCATATACGGCGTATCTGTGTTGCACGATAGAGCGCAAATTCTCGATATGCTTGCCCTTTGCAAATGTTGTCAGCACTATCAACAAAAAGTAGGGCATAACAAGTGCCACAAAGGGATTTAACCAAAAGGCTCTCTTCAAATCGCCATTCAGAGCAGCATACATCGCCCTCTGAATACCGCACGACGGACAGTCATAGCCCGTCAGCAGATGAAACGGGCACTTTGGCGCAAAGTGTGAAAATGTTGGGTCGAAGTGTCTGTATATCAACACAATACCGACTGCCGCCACTATCGCTATAGCAGCAGCTACACCTCGCCTCATACTAAAAATCCATCTCAGACAGACCAACGCCTAATGCTACTAATCCGCCGAAGAAGAGCAGGTAGCATAATATGCCAATAACCATAGCACCCATACCGATTAGCGCCCACTTCTTCGCATCTGCGGATGCCTGCATCGCCTCATCATACTTCTCAGCAGCCCAATAGCTGTTTACCTGTGTCGAGCGGATAATGGATACAATACCCAGTGGCATACAGCAGCACAGTGTTGTAAGTATTGCCAGGACAAGGTGGTCGTTTGGTTTCTGTGTTGGAGTCATAGTTCTAATAAATTTGTTACACCTTACAAAGGTAGTAAAAAATGGCTAATCGTCACCATTTTTTGTCCACTTTGTAACAATGGCGACAAATAGAAGCAACACTATTGCTCCGACAGCCGAGGAGATAACCACACCCCAGGCGCTCAGCCCGTCATAGCTGAACATTTGCGCCACCCAACTGCCCAGCAGCGCACCGACAACACCCACAAGCATATTGGCGATAATCCCGTAACCACCGCCTCGAACAGCGATATTGGCAAGCCATCCTGCCACTAAACCGATAATAAAAGACCAAAGCATAATTAAAGAGATGTTATTATTTTCACCAAATTTTTTGATACAACCAATCAAACTTTACGCCAAGAGTGCACAATCTGCCTAATTATCACTATATTTGTGGTATGAAAAGGTTGTTGTTGATACTTTTTGCGGCTCTTGCCCTCTCTGTTTCTGTTGCAGAGGGTCAGATATATGCCAAGATAAATGCCCTCTACGCCATTGTCGGTGTTGTCAATCCGCAGGTAGAGGCTGTCATTGCGCCGCACTCGACATTTGTCATCGATGCGACCTTCTCGCCGTGGCGCAGTGTTGGTGGTCGTCACCTCTTCTTCGGTATGTTTAATGGCGAGTATCGCTACTACTTCAAGGGTGCAACTACAGGCTTCTACGCGGCATTTAATGCGGGCGGTATGGGCTTTGACATCCACAAACCGCAACTCTTTAAGAATGGTTCGCTCCTCTCATTCCCGAATAAATACGGTAAGGGATTTGGTCTGATATTGGGTCTTTGTGCCGGCTATCAGCACCACTTTGCCGAGCGATGGACGGTCGATGCCTTTGTGGGCATAGGTTTTCTGCGCTCGTGGTATAACGGTTATCTGAATGACGGCTCTATTGTAATGCATCCGCAGGGACATGAGGATTATCTGCACCCCGACCCATTCAACGGCTCAAGTGAGATTATGCCGTTCAAGGCGGGTGTCTCGATAGGCTATCGCATATTCGACCCGAAGCGTCATAAATCTAAATCTCTGTAAATCTGCTCTATAGTGCTTCGCGGATGTGCCGTCAGACGGTCAAATGAGACTTCGCACAGAGACCCGTCGGCAATCAGAGCTTTATCCTGTTCGTACTTGTTAATCACGGCGTGATAGTTCTCTACTATCTGCTCGTTCAGCTCTGCTGTGGATATGGTTTGCAGGGCTATGGCATCTATCGTTTGGCGAAAAAATCGCTTTGTTGAGGCTATTACATCGTCAGCCTTGCGGTGAATATAGACAAACTTTGCATCTGGGAAGAGCTTTAATAATATAGGTATGCGCGCGGTATGTGGTGGGTTTTTCGAGAGGAAGCGGCTCTTACCCTGACAGTATAACGCCGTTCTGGCAACCTGCACGGTGGCACGACAGAAGTCGTCTATCTCTTGCTGCGAGCAACTGTTAAAGAGGAGAAATTTCTCTCGATAGAGAGCCATCTGCCGTGGGAATATCCAGAAGTGGTAGTACGAGGCGGGGGTAATATTGGCTATGGCAAACTCCTCCTCTTGCGGCTGGCTGATGCTGAGCGCAGAGTTGTCTGTCGGGCGCGAGGTAGGCATAACCATCGCTGCAAGACGCTGCATAATGAGATTGCCGCGCAACATAAGGTGCGGAAATACGGTCTGATATGTTGTGCAGTAGCCAAATTGGGAATCTTGACTGAGCAGATTGTGCGCGAAGGTTGTTCCGCTGCGCCAATGGCCAATGATAAATAGCGGCGAGATAATCTTCGGCATATCTGTCTGTCGATATATCCTGTCGTTGAGCCTGTATAGTGGTGCAAGCAGCCGCTGACAGAGGGTCGTTGTGCGAAACTTCGCCATCTTCTCTATCGTGCTGCCATCCGTTACTTGGTGGTACGTGGGGCTGTCTGCACCTACAAGGGTCGTTATGGGGAGTCGGTCGAAGGATAGTGCCATTACTCGGTGCAATTTATGGTTATTCCGCAACGGCTCTCCACAACGCGACAGAAGTGGTTGAGCAGCTCAATATCCTCTGCCGAAAATCCGTTCTGAGAGAGCGAGATTTTTATAACTGACTGATTATCAATGGCTGTATCGGTTGCTTGAACGCCTAAGATAATGCCCGCCGCAGAGGTGTAGTTGCTCATCGGGTCGATAATTATAAATGCCCCTGTGTGGCGATTGTCGCTGTAACTATCGCATACCAACGGAGCGGAGCAGAGTAGCTCTACCCCCGCTATCTGATTGAGCGATAGCGTGTTGCAATGACTCTTGCCGCCGGAGTTGATGTCGAGCAGATAATCTATCGATTTCACCGTTGCGCGTACGGTAGTAGTCCCCTGCTTGAGGTAGTAGAGCCTCTCCGCCTCTAACGGCACCTCATCCATCCAGACCATCAGCGCGGAGAGCCTCTGCCCGACAGCGGGTTGCTGCTGGTCACTGCGAACAATCATATCGCCACGTGAAATATCTATCTG
Organism: Alistipes sp.; assembly: GCA_017398555.1. Lineage (GTDB taxonomy): Bacteria > Bacteroidota > Bacteroidia > Bacteroidales > Rikenellaceae > Alistipes. Next base: position 11,914 of record JAFQFV010000012.1, on the reverse strand, counting down.
ATCCTCCAATACAATGGTTACCGATTGCGGTGCAAAGGCGTGGTGGCAGAGCGTTGAGCCTGTGAAAATTTGTGCCACACGCGAACTTTTACCCGATGGCAGCACGGTGACACTATCTCCCACACTAAGAGTGCCCGATGCAACTCTGCCTGCAAAGCCTCTGAAGTCCTGATTTGGTCTGATGATGTACTGCACCGGCATTCGGAATGGGGATAGACCGCTTGCACTGCTTAATGGCGTGCTTTCTAACAATTCGAGCAACGTCGGCCCGCTGTACCACGCCATATTATCGGAACGATTTATGACATTGTCGCCACAAAGTGCCGAGATAGGGATGATGTTCAGCGTGCTGAACGAAAACCCCTGCGCCGATGCCCAACAGCGGTATGCAGAGGCGATGTTGTTAAATGGCTCTTTGCGATAGCCGATACTGTCCATCTTGTTGATTGCCAGAATGATATGCTTTATGCCGAGCATATCTATCAGGTGGCTGTGACGGCGTGTCTGTAGCGTAATCCCCTGCCTTACATCGACAAGAATTATGGCAAGGTCGGCAGTCGAACCTCCTGTCACCATGTTGCGTGTGTACTGCTCATGCCCCGGAGTGTCGGCGATGATGAACTTGCGCCTCGAGGTGGCGAAGTAGCGGTAGGCAACATCGATTGTAATCCCCTGCTCGCGCTCCGCCTTCAGTCCATCACAGAGCAGAGCGTAGTCTGCCTCGCCACTGCATCCTTGACGGGAGTCACGATAGAGCGCCTGCAGCTGATCCTCATAGAGTCGCTTGCTGTCAAAGAGCAACCGCCCGATAAGTGTGCTCTTACCATCATCCACACTGCCCGCCGTAAGTAGGCGGAGCATATCTTTGCGCTCATCTTGAGCTAAAAAATCCTTAATCATATCTTAATAAACAGTTTGAAATGCCGAGATAGATAGACTTCAAATAGCCTCTAAAAATAACCCTCACGTTTTTTCTGTTCCATACTCGCCTCGCGGTCAAAATCTATCACACGCGTTGTTCGCTCCGATTTGGTGGCAAAAATCATCTCCTCGACAATGCCCTCAATAGTGTCGGCACTACTCTCTATCGCCCCCGTGAGCGGATAGCAGCCGAGGGTCCTGAAGCGCACACGACGCTTTACGGCTCGCTCTCGCAGCTCTTTTGGCATACGCATATCATCGACAAGTATCAGGTTGCCGTCAATATCGACCACATTGCGCTCGGCGGCAAAGTAGAGCGGCACTACAGCAATCTTCTCGTGGCGGATATATTGCCAAATATCTATCTCGGTCCAGTTGCTGAGCGGAAAGACGCGAATACTCTCGCCCTTGCCAATGCGTGTGTTGTAGATGTTCCATAGCTCAGGACGCTGATTTCTCGGCTCCCACTGCTGTTGTCTGTCGCGGAAGGAGAATATGCGCTCCTTGGCTCGGCTCTTCTCCTCATCGCGGCGAGCACCACCAAAGGCGGCATCAAAACCATACTTCTGTAACGCATCGAGCAGCGCACGGGTCTTCATCAGCTCGGTGTGTATCTTGCTGCCGTGCGTAAAGGGGCCAACCCCCTCCTCATAGGCTTTGCGGTTGTACTCGACAATCAGCTCCCAATCGTTCTCGCGGGCGAAGTTGTCACGAAAGGTTATCATCTCGCTAAACTTCCACTTCGAGTCGATGTGCATCAGCGGAAATGGCACCTTGCCGGGATAGAAGGCCTTCTTTGCAAGGTGCGCCATAACCGAGGAGTCCTTGCCGATGGAGTAGAGCATTACGGGGGCAGAAAACTCGGCTGCCACCTCGCGGATAATCTCTATCGACTCCGCCTCTAATGCCCTTAGATGGCTTAAATTATAGTTCATACTCTATCTTTGATTTTATGGTTGCAAATATTCTCTCTGCACACTCTATATCAGTTAAATTGGTCGTATCTAACTCTATATCAGAGTGTTTTGGTTCTTCAAATGGTGCTGATATGCCTGTAAAGTCGGTGACCTCTCCTCGTCGAGCCCGTCTGTAGAGCCCCTTTGGGTCACGATGTTCACAAACCTCAAGTGGCGTTGAGATGTATATTGTCACAAACCACTGCTCTCCGATAATCCTTCGCGCAAGGGCGCGCATCGCCTCTGTGGGGCTGACAAGTGTGGCCAGAGTTATAATGGCGCAGTTGTTCATCAGTCGGCAGACCTCGGCGGTGCGGCGGATATTTTCGACTCTATCACTTTCAGAGAAACCTAAATCTGCATTGAGCCCACTGCGGAGATTGTCGCCATCAAGTAGCGTTGAGAGGTAACCATTCGCCGTCAAAAGGTGCTCAAGCGCCGCCGCAACAACACTCTTGCCGGAGCCCGAAAGTCCGGTAAACCAGATGGTTACGCCGTGCTGGTATAACTGTCGTTCCTTCTGCTCGCGGCTCTCGAAATAGTTAAAATGTGGATAGATGTTTGTCATTAGAACTTCCAAAAAATAGGTATAAAAATCATTGAAACACTAAATGCTATCGCCGTCATCGGTAGCCCCGAACGGATAAAATCCTTAAAGCTGTAGCCGCCCAAACCCTGCACAATGGTATTTGTCTGATAGCCTATCGGGGAGCAGAAACTTGCCGATGCCGCTATGGCTATTGCTACGCAGAAGGGCATCGGATTGACTCCGAGTTGCTCTGCCGCCGAGAGTGCTATCGGAAAGGCGAAGGCTGCAGCGGCGTTGTTGGTTATAAGCTCTGTTATGATGTTGGTAAACAGGTATATAAGTGCAAGAATAAGGTGTGGTGAGAGGTCGTGACCAAGTGATATTATCGCTGCCGCAGCCGCCTCGGCAAGCCCCGAAACACTCATCGCGCGACTGATGGCAAAGGCAGATGCTATGGTGATAAGAATATCCCAGGAGATAAATTTGGTATATCTCTTTGCCGGAAAGATGCCTGTAAATGCCATAATTGTCACCACAACGGCTGCCCAGATAAACATATCGGGCCCCTTTGAGAGCGGATACCCACCTACACTCGCCCCTAAGACCATCATCAGCAAGAGCAGAAGAGATAGCCACTGCTTCCAACGTGGTACGACTTTGTTATGCTCCGTGCCGTTGGTCGTGATGAGGAAGATGCGCGAGCTGCCCCAAGTATCGACAAAATTTCTATCAGCCGAGAGCAGCAGAGCATCATTTTCCTTATAATAATACCCCTCCATATCATCAATCTGTTCGCCATCACGCCGTGCAGAGATTATATGTGCGCCATAGTGCTTGTAGAAGTCAAATTGCTCTGTAGAACACATTATACCCGGAAATCGGGGAGAGAGCACAACCTCAACAAGGTGGCGGTTGCTACTTGTGTTGCAAGGACTGTCGGGAAGTAACTGCTTGATAAATAGCACCATATAGATAGCCCCCGCTGTGGCGATTATCACCCCTACCTTGCCAAGTTCAAACATCGTGAAGCCCTCTAACCCCGCATCGAGCATAAGACCGTGAACAACGAGGTTTGTCGAGGTGCCGATAAGTGTGCACATACCGCCCAAAATGGCTGAGTATGAGAGCGGTATAAGGAACTTCTTGAGAGATAGCCCTGCCCGTTTGCACCACGCCTTGATGTGGGGAATAAAGATGACGACTATGGGCGTATTGTTCAGAAAGGCGGAGATAAAGGCCACCGTCGGCACTATTCGTATATATCCACGACGGATAGTGCTGCACTCAGACGATGGAAAAAGGTGGCTCATAATCGGGGTTAGACACTCGCTTGAGCGAATACCCTCGCTGACAAGAAAGAGTAGGGCAACGGTAATCATACCCTTGTTCGAGAAGCCTGCAAGAGCATCTGTGGTAGATATAATCCCTGACGCAAGGAGCAGTACAACCACCGAAAAGAGTATCAATCCGGGGCGCAGATACTCCTTTATCAGCAGATAGACCATTACGGCAATGGCAACTATAACTATCAGACAATCTCCCATTCTGCACAGAGTTTAGACGAGGGCAGAACTCGAAAAAATTGTGCAAATTTGGCGGGAAAGGGTGTAATAGAGCAGAAAAAGGACTATCTTTGTTATATGAATCGCCGCTACTCCTATCAGATACTCATACTGCTGCTCGCAGTCGCCCTCTACCTCTACTTCGGTTTGGGGTGGATAGCCGTTGCGGTATATCTTGTGGTGGTCGCCCTGCTGTGGATAGGCGTAGTGTTGTACAAACGAAAATCTGAACAACAGGATTTGGAGCTGCAACAGCCTGAAAGAAAAGTTGTTAAGAGAGATTTAGATGCTCTTACTCTTGAGCGTCGTCGGGCACAAGTTGAGATGATTATATCCTTCTCGGAGGCTGTTTCAAGGAGCGAGCTGGATATGGATAGGGTAGTCAAACGCTTTGACGATTGGTATCTGGAGTATGCCAAGCAGAATGGGCTATACCATAAAGACCTCTATGATTTTATCCTTGAGAGCTGCAAGGAGCGCCTGAAGAGTGCAAAGGCGGAGTATCTGAAGAGTGAATTGAGGCTCTCAATCGATATTGTTCGCCAATTTATGCGAGGCAGGAGCGTGGAGCAGGTTGTAGAGACACTTACAGATAGATAAAATGGGGCTGACAAATAGTTGTCAGCCCCTATAATTTAAGAGTGAATATAGAAGTTATTAAGGCTTAAAGAATCCATCATAAGATGTAGTAAATCCATTCTCCTCATAAACATTCTTCTCACCACTCACTGCAATAGTATGAGTTGCACGAACGGTCCAATTCTGCTCCTGTGCAGGGTCGCCGCACGGAGCTTTTACAAACCACATATGCTTAAGTCCCTTGTTCCAAGTAGCTGTATTCTTGCTTAACTCGTTGAAGAAGAAAGCTGTAGAACACATATCGGCAAGGTTCTTATTTATGCGCTGCATCTTATGACTCACACCATCAACAATAAGCTCAACCTCCCAGTTTGTAGAGTCGTCATTCCAGATAGTTGCAATAAAGCAGTTTGCAAGGTCTGCGTTACCATTGGTCTTAATATTGCCTTTGCCACCTGTACCACCTGTTGCCCAGGTGTAGAGATACTTGTGACCATAGGTGTCATTACCATTGTAAACGCGCATCTGGTAGCTCTCTTTCTGATCTGTTGATTTTGCAACCCAGTTGTGCAGTGTTGCGCCCTTAACCTGATAGATGCTATATCCGTTTGGAGATCCATCCACGCCAATCTTAGAACACCACCAGCCACCGCAAGCCGCACCGTGTACGTGCTCGAAGATAGGCTGACCGTTCTGAGTCTTGTAAGAGGTGTGCAGATAGTTCTCAGGATAGTGAGTGTGGCCGATGAAGATATGAGCCTCCTTAAACTGTGTCAGAAGCTCCAAAACATCAGCATAACCCTTATCCTTATCAACATTAGCACCTCCGCCATTACCACCTGCGCGGAATGGGATGTGACCTGAGAGAATAACCATCTTATTAGCCTTATCCTCTACTGCCTCAAGATCCCTCTCAAGCCAAGTTATCTGCTGACCGGTGTATCCACCATCGTAGTTCCAAGTCTTGCTTGCACCAAAACCCTCGACAGAGGTGCACTGGATGTTGTCCATGACAACAAAGTGAACCTGACCGCGGTTGAATGAGTAGTCGGTAGGACCTACGTGCTCAATATAGAGCTCAGTAGCCTCGCTATCATTCTGACGATCGGCGTCGTGGTCGTGGTTACCGATACAGTTGAAGATTGGAATACGTTTACCATTGGTCAGCTCGATACTTGAGCAGAGCTTCGCCATTGTTGGCCAGAGTGGAGTGTTATCAAAGGTGATATCACCCAAAGTGATGGCATAGGCGTTGTGGTAACGGTTCTCCTGTGTCTGCGCACTGCTGATAGTGGCACGAATATCCACAAGAGTCTCGTCACGGAAACGATTTGCCTCACTCTCTACCTCACACTGAGGGTCGCCAATAGCGATAATAGTGAACTCATCCTCCACTGCAGGCAGTGGTGTGAGTACCCAATCGGTACGGTTCTGCTTTGAAGTCGAAAGGAAATCTTTAGAGTAGAACATCGGACGACCATTCTCAGGATCTACCGGAACCTCATACCCTGCAGGAATAGAGAACCATACATGCTTTGCCCAACGGCTTGTAGGTATCTGATAGACACCATTCTTATCTGTCACAACGACAGATATACCGTTTGTTACGGCAACACCCGGGATACCCTTGCCTGTAACAGAGTCGGAGATAAGTCCGAAGACGTTGTTAGTAGAGGCAATGGTAGTACCGTTAATCTCGGTAATGAGCGTTGTCTGCTCTCCACCACCTGGGTTACCGCCATTATCTGGCTGCTCAGGATTGTCCGGAGAACAAGCAACCCCGCAGAGCAGGGTTGCTGTTAAAAGATAAAACTTCAGTTTACCTAACATCGTATTTTGTTAAATGTTATTACCAACCGTAGTTCTGAACAAGGTTCTTGTTTACATTCAGAGCTGTCTGTGGAAGTGGACGAACATACATCTTATCGTTCCACTCGAGCTTGTAGTTGTAGATCAAGAAACCGTGATCGCCCTCAGAGAATGAGTGGTTCTGGTCAGCAGTATTACCTGATACGTTGTAACCGAAACCAGCCTCTGGCTTATCAGCAGTAAAGGTGTACTTGCCACCGTTGTACATCATACCGGCAACCTGATCCTTTGGTACCCATACGCCCTGCCAGCCCTGGTTGTTGGTCTGACGCTCAACGATACGTGGACCGAGCTTCCAACGATAGAGGTCCTGAACACGCAGACCCTCAGCAAGGAGCTCTACAGTACGCTCACGACGAATCTCAGTGAGGATGTTAGAGAGGTTACCATAGTAAGCCTTCAACCAACCGCAATCCCAAGCGCCGTCAGGATAAACGTTAGCAACACCTGCACGTGCACGGAGAGCACCGATAGTCTTGTCCCAATCGTCCTTAGAGAGGTTACCGTTACCAAGCTCAGCCTGAGCCTCAGCATAGTTCAACAGAACCTCACCGTAGCGAAGGATTGGATAGTCGTTATCGTTCTTACCCTTTGAGTAGTTCTCCTCCATCTCGATAGAGAACTTCACGTTCTGGTAGAAGTTGTAAGTGTAAGTAGTGTTAGTCTGCTTGAGAAGAGTCTCACCGTTAGTCTTTGTGTACTTATAACCTGGGTGGTGTACGCAAGCCAACAGACGAAGGTCACGACCCTCAAACTCCTCGTTGATAGAGACCTTACCCTCGTGAGTGATAGGAGTACCATCAAGGTTGAGATAGTGGTTCATCATCAACTTGGTAGGAGATACCTGCTGGTCATAAGTAGATGAGTTAACAACCCAAGTAAGCTCGTGCATACGGTTGAGCTCACCACCGTCATAGTCACTCCACCAGATAGCCTCCTTAGAAGAAGCGATATTTGTGTGGTGGAACAAATCATAGTAGCTGCTGTGAAGCTCAAACTTACCGCTCTCCATCAACTCCTTAGATGCGTTAACGCACTCAGTAAGGAAGTCGTTAGCAGACTCATACTGGTTGTTCCAAGCTACGTTAGTAGATGGGTTTACGCTGTGATACTTACGGAAAGTACCCTCATAGAGACATACACGGCTCTTGAATGCGAGTGCAACCCACTTGTTGATAACGCCGTTGTACTTAGTGTCACCAGAGAGGTTCTGGCAAGCGAAGTTAAGATCCTCAAGAACCTTGCTCATTACGAACTCACGGTCATCCTGAGCCTTATAGAGTACCTCGTCCTCAATATCGAGTGCGTGGTCAATCCAAGGCACATTACCGAAGTTCTGAACCTTTGCGTAGAAGAAGTATGCACGCCAGAAACGAGCAACACCCTGATAGTGGTTATAAACCTCCTCAGGAACATTACCCTGAGCGCGAACCATACCTGCAAGCATGATGTTTGCACGACGGATGTTACGCCAGCTACCTACCTCCCAACCGGTCTGACGGTCTGCGTTCCAGATACCTGGACGGTAGTAGTCAGAAGAGGTCTTTGAACAGAAGAGGTCGCAAGCATAGTCGCTATATCCAAGACCATCTGCAGTTGGCAGGTACGACTGGATAAGACCGTTAGAATAGAGCTCGAGCTCAAGCTCATTCTTGAAATATGTATCAGCACCCATCTTGTCGATCGGCTCCACTGTGAGGAACTTCTCGCAAGATACGCCCGAGAGGGCGATAGCTGCTACAGCAAATAAATTTAATATACTCTTTTTCATACCTATATATACATTAGAAAGTAATATTCAAACCAAAAGTGAAGGTCTTAAACATAGGGTAAGAATAACCCTGACCTGAACCAGACAGACCGGTTGCACCACCGTCGTTAAAGTCGGTATCACCTGCACCAATTACCTCAGGGTCAAACATCTGAGTGTGCTTGAACAGAGGAGAGAATGTGAATGGATTCTCAGCAGTGAAGTAAACCTTAAGCTTCTCGATGTGCCACTTCTTAGTCAGAGCTGAAGGGAAGGTGTAGTCGAGAGTAATGTTCTTAACACGCAGGTAAGCAGCGTTCTGGAGGTAGTAGTCGTTCTCGTATGCGAGAGGACCTACGTTACGGTTTGCAGCGTAAGCTACAGGACGTGTCCAGTATGCACCTGGGTTAGTTACTACCCAGTTCTCAGTAGAGTAATCAACGATTACACGGTCAGTTGTGTGAACCTTAGGCAGGTAGTCGTATGGACGGTTGTACATACCCCAGAAGAAACCAGACTCCTGATCAGGATACCAGTCACGCTTCATAACGCCCTGGAGGAAGATGCTCAAGCCAATACCATTCCAGTTACCTGAGAGGTTGAAACCGTAGTGGAGACGAGCGCGCTCGTTACCGATGATATCGAGGTCACCGTGATCCTCAAGGGTAGCCTTACCGTAGTTGATCTGGCCGTCACCGTTGAGGTCGAGGAACTTAAGGTCACCGGCGAATGCACGGAAGTTAGAACCGTTCTTGTGGAATGAGTCCTTAGACCAGTTCAGAGCCTCCTCGTTAGAGAGGAAGTAACCGTCTGTTCTGAAGCCCCATACATCACCGAGCTCCATACCCTCATAGAATGCGTAGATGTTACCAGACTCGTTAGAGAACTTGTCAATCCACATGCGGCTATCCCAGATAGAGAAGCGTACAGTGTAGTTGAAGTCCTTACCACCAGCCTTGAAGCTGTCACGCCATGTCAGAGCTGCCTCCCAACCCTTAGTCTTGAGAACACCATAGTTAATCTGTGGAGAGTTCTCACCGAGGATTGCAGGATACTCAGGACCTGTAGTAATCATGTCAGTTGTGTACTTCCAGTAGAGGTCACCAGAGAATGAGAGACGGTTACCGAGGAAGTCCATATCCAAACCAACATCGTATGTAGTAGAGGTCTCCCAAGTAAGTGATGGAGAAACCATACCATTAGTAGTTACATAAGGAACCTTCTGACCATTGATAATCTCAGAAGTCTTATCTACTGACCAAAGATCCATAAATGCGTAGTCATCGATCATTGAGTTACCGAGTGAACCTACGTTAGCACGAATCTTGAAGTTGTCGAGCCACTCGTCTGACCAATCCATCCAAGGCTCGTCAGCAAGACGCCAACCAATTGAACCTGAAGGGAAGAAACCCCAACGCTGGTTAGTAGGGAAGCGTGACTCACCGTCATAACGACCTGCGAACTCGAAGATATAACGGCCGAGGAGTGAGTAGTTAACACGGGCAAATACACCAACTGAGTTGTGATCGTAACCGTCATCATCAACAGAGTACTCCTGAGAGTCCATAAGCTCGAATGAAGGACGAGTAGGGTCCATCAGACCAAGACGCTGCAGGTAGAGACGACGATACTTCTTAGACTCGAGGTTCCAACCAGCCATTACGTTAAGGTCGTGGTTCTTACCAAGTTTTGGAGTCCAAGTAAGGACTGCATTAGCAGCGAGGTAATCGGTGTTGTAACGCCAGTCAGACTTATAAGAAGAGTTGTTGTAGTTCTCAGCACCACCAGGACCAGAGTAACCGGTCTGGATTGGAGATACGCGGAGCTGAGTGTTGCGGTCTGCCTTGTAAGTGAAGTCACCAACGATCTTCAGTACGTCCTTGATAGGCTCTACAGTCAAAGTAGTAGTTGTAGATGCGAACATCTTAACGTTCTCCTGGAATGACTGGTCACCTGAGAATGCGCCGTACATTACAGCTGCACCATAGAATGACAGAGTACCATCCTCATTGTATGGAGTATAGATTGGCTGACCACGGTGCTCGAACTGACGAAGGATAGGCTGTGCACCACCTGTTACCATTGGCTGGTGATACTTCTGGTGGTAGATAGAGGTATTGTTACCCAATGTGAGCCACTTGAATACCTTAACCTCACCCTTAGCACGGAGGTTGTACTGGTTGTACTTCTCATTGTTGAACTCGTAGATACCATCCTGGTTGTAGTAACGACCTGAGATAGAGTACTTAACGCGATCAGAAGCACCAGAAACTGACAAGTTGTGTACGTGGCTAACGTTCAGATCCTTGTAGAAGAGGTCGATCCAGTTGGTAGAACCATAGTATGCATAGTTACCAGCCTTTGTACGACCGTGCTCAACGCCATAGAGAGCGTAGTTAGGATCGGTCTTACGGAGCTTCATCTCCTCTCTATAGTGACGCTCAACCTCGTTGCCATTCTCGTCAACACCAATAACAGTACCGAAGGTATCTGAACGGTTGTTCACGTTACCTGGGAGCTTACCTGTAGAGGTTGGGGTACGAGAGTCGTTCTGGAAGTACTCCTCAAAGTTTGTCAACCAAATGTGACCATCAACCTCCAAGTTGTCCTCCCACTTAACTGTACGAGTGTTGAGAGATACAGAACCATTATAATTAATAGTAACCTTGTCCTTGGTAGGGGTCTTGGTTGTAACGAGGATTACACCATAACCACCTCGTGCACCGTAAACTGATGCAGAAGCAGCATCCTTCAGTACAGCGATGTTCTCAACGTCCTCAGGGTTAACAGAGTTAAGGTCACCCTCAACACCGTCGATGAGAACGAGTGCAGAACCACCCTGACCGAGGGAGATGGTCTTACCTGTACCAGAGGTAGCAGAAGAACGCATAGAAACTGACTGCGAACCACCACGGATATAGATATCACCACCCTTAGTTGGCTTACCATCTCGAGGCATGATGTTCAAACCTGGGATCATACCCTGGAGGGAACGAGAAACGTTCGAAGTAGAACGGCCCTCGAGCTCCTCACCACCGAGGTTCTCAACAGCACCTACGAGCTGAGCCTTCTTCAGTGTACCATAACCTACGACAACTACCTCGTCAACAGCAGTGCTTGACTCAGTAAGTGAGAAGTCGATAACTGAACGGCTACCTACAGTTACTTCAACAGTATTATAACCGAAGAAAGAGCACTCCAGAACAGCGTTAGCTGAAGCACTGATAGTGTACTGACCGTTTGCATCAGTTGCAGTACCGGTCGATGTACCCTTAACAACGATTGCTGCGCCTGGCATTGGAGCCTTTGTTGCAGCGTCGATAACTTTACCGGAGATTGTACGGTTCTGGGCTACTACATTGCCAGATGCGAGCAGAGCGATCGCACAGATAACGCCAGTCAGCACCTTTCCGAATCTGCCGGAAATCGATAGTAAGACGTGTTTCATAATTTTCAGTTTGTAATTAATTTTTTAATTCTCCATCCGCCGAAAATCGGCCTCAGAAGAGCGCACAGTCTGATAATACACTGAAAATTAGAATAACGGTTTTTAAGGTGGTTTTTTGTTTTTTGGTTGTTTGTTTTTTTATCGTTTGCTTGTGCCCTTTCTCTTATTAAGAGAGGAACACGAATACAAAGGTAGGCAAAAATTCGATATAAACAAATTTTTTTGGTCTTTTTTCACATTGGGGTGGGCCCTTATCTTGTCGGGAATTGCCTAACTTATTGACTTATAACGAGTGTACCT
>JAFQFV010000011.1 GCA_017398555.1 Alistipes sp. | reverse complement strand
CAGAGTTCGCACGCCGATTATTCTGTGCACTGTTTTATCGTCAAAAGTATGCAGATGCGGTGCATCGTGAAATATCCCCAGATGGGCTGTACTTGGGGTACTGCTCATTTGGGGATATGAGGGATATGCCGCAGGTGCGTGTTTTTCACGATAAAACCCAATTTGTCGTCAAAATGCGGTAGTAGGTGCATATCGTGAAATATCCCCGGATGGGTAGTACTCGATGTACGTCCCATTCGGGGATATGAGGGATGTGCAGCTAATGCCGTATTTTCACGGCAAATGCACGACAAAATTAGAAGGTGCCACCAACTACCCACCAAAACGCTCTCAATCCCAACTGCGGGTTAGCCTCATCGAGCTGTTTGAGGGCGGAGAGGAGGGGGTCACACTGCTCATCCTCTACGAAAGAGAGGATGGCAGAGTTAAGGGTTGGCCATGTGGTTGAGCCGTGGTGAGGCTCTCCGGTAGCGGTACCGCAGCCCATAAGCTCCTCCCACGCAGTATAACCTCGTGCACCGAACTTCTCCAGATGCTGCTGTACCTCATCGTACAGAGCCTGGTTACAAGATATAAATATAGCTTTCATACTGTCTATGCGTTAAGTTTTGCGAGTTTTTTAGCCTCTTTTCTCTGCTGGCGCAGTGCGAGCCAAGTAAAGAGCACAGGGATAAGGAAGAGTGTTACAAGGGTTGAGAATGACAGACCGCAAGCCACAACCATACCCATAGAGTTCCACATCTCGGAGCCGACACCGTTACCAACAGCCATTGGCACCATACCGAGGACAGTTGTAAGGGTTGTCATAAGGATTGGACGCAGACGAGACTTACCACCGGTAACAACAGCATCGATAATCGGCATCTTACGGCCGATAAGCAGTCGGGTGTAGTCCACAAGCACAATACCGTTGTTTACTACAATACCCACAAGCATCAGCACACCGAGCAGACCCATAACGCCGAGGGCTGTATTAGTAAGCCACAATCCAAGCATAACTCCCACAACTGCAAATGGCAGTGAGAACATAATTACAAACGGATAGCTGAGCGACTCAAACTGCGATGCCATAATCACAAATACGAGGATTACCATCAGCACCAAGAGCATACCCATATCGATAAATGTATCCATCTGGTCCTCATACGAGCCACCGAGCTGCCAAGTGATACCTGCAGGGAAGTGCATCTCATTGAGCTTTGCCACAGTTCCCTCAACAATCTCAGACATAGCATATCCGTGACCTACAGAGCCCGAAATCTTAACATAACGAGAACGGTCCTTACGCTCGATTGTCGGTGGAGTCTGACTCTCAACAACGGTTGCCACGTCACGAATCTTAATTGCTGCACCATTTGTTGCATTGTAGAGAGTGATGTTCTCAATCTCCTCAAGAGACTCACGGAATGGGCGGTCGTAACGAACAAGGATATCGTACTCCTCACCCTCCTCGCGGAAGTATGACGCTGTTGCACCATTTATACGGTTACGCAGATATGTTCCCGCTGTAGCGACATTCAGCCCGTGCATAGAGAGCTTCTCGCGGTCGAAAACTACCTGATACTCAGGGGTGTACTCCTCACGAGAGATAGTCACCTCGGTACAACCCTCAACAGAGAGCATAGCCTCCTTAATCTCGGCAGCGATACGGTCGGTGGTATCAAAATCGTAGCCATAGAGCTCGATATCTACCTTACTCTGACCACCGGCGCCACCACCCTGACCGGTCTCAACAACCTCGTATGTACGAATCTCGGAGTAGCCATCCAAATCCTTACGCATAAGGTCACCAATCTCAGCCAGGCCACGCTCACGCTCGGTCTTATCCAACAGGGTGATATTGAATGAGATATAGTGTGTACCATTCTCCTGAATAGATGCAAATGCGTTATCTGTATCTGCCACACCGAGTGTTGCATTGAGCACGGTAATCTCCGGATAGTTCTCACGGAACTGCTCGCTGATACGCAGAGCAAGGTCACGTGTAATCTCCTGGCGAGTACCTACAGGCAACTTAATCTTTACGGCGATACGGCCGTTATCCTGCATAGGGAAGAACTCTGTCTTTACACTTGGTGCAATAAAGAGGAATGTACCAACGAAGAGTGCTGCAGCGCCCACAAGGAATGTCTTACGGTGAGTTACGCACCAATGCAGAGCCTTTCCATAGACATTATCTAACCAACCCATACCTGCATCCACATACTTCTGCAGGCTCGACTTCTGCGGCTTCTGCTTCATAATAAGAGAGCAGAGCACCGGAGTAAATGTCAGCGCAGCAGCCATAGATACAACCAGAGTGATAGTCACCATCCAACCCATTGGGGTAAACATCACACCCGCCATACCCTCAATCATAGTCAGTGGCAAGAATACGGCAAGGGTTGTCAGTGTTGATGCGATAATTGACAGACCCACCTCCTTGGTTGCGAAGATGGCCGCCTGCTTTACACGCGCACCACGATCGACATGGCTTGTGATATTCTCCAACACCACAATCGCATTATCCACCACCATACCGATAGAGATAGAGAGTGATGACATGGTAACCACGTTGAGCGACTGATCGGTAAAGAGCAGATATATCAACGCCGAGAGCATAGAAATCGGAATGGTCATAATGATGATAAACATCGCACGCCAACGACCGAGCATCATCATAACCACGAACATAACCACGATAAAGGTTACCATGATGGTATCCACCAGCGAAGATGCTGTATCAAGGATATTATCCGCAGTATCGACAACCGGAGTAATACGGATATCCGATGGCAATGTCGGCATAATCTTGTCCAGAGTCTTAGTCACCTGCTTTGAGATAGCCACAGCATTCGCACCTGTCTGCTTCTGGATAACAATCAGACCTGTACGCTCGCCATTGTTATATACCTCCTGTGCACGCTCCTGCTCTGTATCCGAGATACGGGCAACATCGCCCAGATATACATTTACGCCACCACGGTTGCTGATAACAAGACGCTGAAGCTCCTCAACACCTGTAAACTCGTGGTCCACACGCATCGAGTATGTATTAGAACCCACATCAATCTGTCCTGCAGGAATAGAGATATTCTCCGCAGCGATAATCTGAGCAATGCCCTCGATAGTAACGCCGTATGCCTCAAGCTTATATGGGTCGCAGTAAACCTGAATCTGTCGCTCAGGAATACCCTGCACAGATACAGTACCCACACCACCTACACGGGCCAGCGGTGTTGCCACCTGCTCGTCGATAATCTTATAAAGACCGCTCCAGCTCTCCTCTGCCTTTACAGAGAGGAGCATAATCGGCATCTCATCGGTCGAGAACTTGAACAAAATAGGGTTATTAACCTCATCTGGCAGACCATTCTTCGCCATATCGAGCTTATCACGCACATCGTTTGTTGCCACATCAGAGTCTGTACCATACTCAAACTGCAACGAAACCACAGAGATATTCTCCTTTGAACGAGAAGAGATATGCTTCAGGTTCTCAACACCGTTGAGCGAGTTCTCGAGGGGCTTTGATACGTTCTCCTCGATATCCTCCGCACTTGCACCCGGATAGGCTGTAATAACCATAATGTATGGTGTATCGATTCGCGGCATAAAGTCGATAGGTAACTTTACCAGCGAGAAGATACCAAACAGCGCAACGGCGATAAAGACAAGTATCGTCGTAATCGGGTTATTGACTGCTGTTTTATAGATATTCATTTTACTTTCTTCTATTTACAACTACTTATTCATAACATTGACCTTGCAGCCATTTGTCAGAGCTGTCTGACCCTTTACAACTACAGTCTGACCATCTGTAAGACCTGAGAGAATCTCCCACTCGCTACCCAGACGACGACCGAGGGTAACCTTTGTGTAACGAACAGTACCGTCAGCCTCCAGAACATATACATAACGGTCACCGCTACCCATAAGCTTGTTTACAGAGCGATCCGGAGCAACTACGCGGTTATGCTTCTCATACGGAAGTGTCACGCGGGCGAACATACCCGGACGTACGCGCTCGTCGTTGTTAGGGATAGTAACCTCAGCCTGGAAGGTACGTGTAGTGTTGTTGATTGTAGGATAGATACGAGAGATTGAACCCTCAAACTTCTCATCGCCATACGCCTCAAGGGTAATATATACCTTCATACCCTTGCGAACCTTTGCAAAGAGGCCCTCTGAGATGTTAATCATAATCTTTACAGGGCGAATCTGCTCCACAACAAGAATAGGAAGACCACCGGCCATATCGCCCTTATCGTAGTTACGTGCAGTAACGATACCTGAGATAGGAGCGATAAGAGTTGTATTCTCCAGCAGGTTCTCATAAGTCGCCTTACCCACCTCATACTGAAGGCGGCGAGCGTCATACTCAGACTTAGATGCGCCACCAATCTTGTAGAGCTCCTCTGTACGCTCATACTCAATCTTTGCATTCTCCATCTGCGCCTTTGCCTGAACAAGTGCAGAGTTATCGAGGCTTACAAGCAGCTCACCCTTCTTTACATGGTCACCCACATCATAACGAATCTCACTGATACGGCGAGGTGACTGCGGAGCGATATTATTCACAGCCTCAGCCTCTACATTACCTGTAAAGAGCACCTGCTGCTCCACATCGCGAGCGGCAACAGTTGCCACCTCAACATTAGGAATCTCCACCTCTGCAGTGGTCAGCTGACCACCCTTTGAGCTCTTAGAGCCACAAGATACTGCTGCCAGAGCACCAACTACAAGCAACACGTTAAAAAACTTCTTCATAATCTATTATTTTTTATTCTCAATCTCAAATTCGTAATCACCCAAAATCTTATCCAGCGACACCTTCGCAGTCAGGAAGTTGTATATCGCCTGGTTGCGACCCAACTCAGCCTGAATGAGTGCCAACTGTGAATTGTCGATATCCACGAGCGTTCCACGACCTACATCGTAACGCTTCACAGCAATATCATATCCGTGCTGTGCCTGATCTACAGTTGCTGCCGAAGCGTGATACTTCTTTACACTCGACTGCATATTGTTCAGATACTGCACAATACCTACGCGCAACTGACGCTCAACATTCTCGCGCTGCAACTGAATATTGCTCAGATTAAGACGAGCCTCACGTGTTGCTGCACGACGCTTATTACCCGCAAAAATCGGGATATTGAGCTGAATACCTGCGTATGAATATGGGTTCCAAGCCTCCTTCTTGAAGAACTTGCCGTCATTACCGAGTGCAGTGTAGAGATATGCCGCATTGAGCGAGAGCGATGGCACATTTGCAAGTTTTGAAATCTTGAGTGCATGCTCGAGCATCTGCTCCTGCATATCGAGCTGCTTGAGTGACGAGTTGTTCTGCAAGTCGAGCTGCGAGATGTCATAACCCTTATCCAGCACCGATACATAGTCCATCAGCGAGCCTACAACATCAATCTCCTTCTCCAGGTCGATACCCAGCAGAGCCTTGAGGTTCCACAACGCCAACACAACGGCATACTCACCCTCAATCATATTCGGCAGCGCATTCTGCACCGACACGTTCGATGAAATAAGGTCGTAATCCGATACCTGGCCCACACCGTGACGCTGCTTTACAAGCTCATTGTTGCTCACCGCATTGTCATACACGCGCTGGAAGAGTGAATATGACTCCTTTGCCAGCAGCACGCCGTAATAGGCCTTTGTCACCTGCTCAATCATATCGATACGAGATGAACGCGCCTGCTCTACTGCCAACTCTACATCCAGAGCAGAAACCTTGAGGCTCTCCCACAGCTGCGCATTGATTACAGGCATACCCAAAGCAACACCGCCATTGAAAGAGTTGTCACTACCGACCTTGATAGTCTGTGTCTGACCACCAAAATCCATACTCATTGTCTGCTTCTTAATCACACGCTGATAAGAGGCTGTTGCATCAATCTGCGGATAGAGCGAAGAGTATGTGCCCTGCTTGGCATAACGCTTTACCTCAATCTGCTGATCGGCAATCTTAATTGTAGGGCTCTCACTGAGCGCCACCTCCAACGCCTGCTCCAAAGAGAGCATCAGTTTTTGCGGTGCCTGCTCCTGAGCAGCTACAACGAGAGAAGTGGTCACAAAACCCAACATTAACAGAAATCTTCTCATAACTTAACTATTAAATTTACCTTTATATATTATTGTTATCCTCTTTTTTCTTCTTGTTTGTCAGATACTCATCAATCTGCTGCACACCCTTGAGCGTTGCAATACCTCGGAAGAAGTTTACTATCGTATAACTCAACGCCTCGTTCAGTGTAACGCCATCCGGCAGGTTCATATTGCCCGCCGTTGAGATCAACGTATTGGCTGTATAGTAGAGAATTGTCACCGAAAGCCGCACATCTACCGTCGGCACAATCAGCCCGCAATCGATGTAATGCTCTATCAGTGAGTACAATATCTGTCCACTCTGCGCCTCCGCCTCCCTGCGAACACGGTCGAAGGTCTTGGGATAAAACTTACTTAAATTGCACGAAATACGACGGTGCAACTCCTTGTTGTCCATCATCAACTCCATACTCTCGAACAGATATGCAAGCGAATCGGCATTCTCCTTGAGCTTCGCCTCCATCTTGGCCATTCGACGCGACTGCATAAAGCGAATTGAGAGGTATAACAACTCCTCCTTATCCTCAAAAAGCTCGTATAGCGTTCGCTTCGACACTCCGAGCGACTTGGCAATGTCATCCATACGAATGGACTTTATGCCCTGCTCGGCAAACATCTTCGCCGCCTGTTCAACAATTCTCTCGCGCTGCGTCATAATATAAATGGTTTTCCAAGGCACAAAAATACAGAAAACTTTGTAAACACAAAAAGTTTTCAAGGTTTTTCTCACACAAAAAGTATTCAAAATGCCATCTTGGTGCCAAAATCGCTATAAATCGCGCCATAAACGGAGCTTAAAATGTGACTAAACAAAAAATAACTCTCAAATTGCTTGGATATTCCAAATTTTTACTACCTTTGCAGCGTCAAAGCCCAGATGGCGAAATGGTAGACGCGCTCGTTTCAGGTGCGAGTGTTGAGAGACGTGTAGGTTCGAGTCCTATTCTGGGCACAAGCGATTGTCGAAAGGCAATCGCTTTTTTTGTGCCCGCATAGGACTCGACAACCTGTGGCGTATTAGCAATATTTCGTCGTGCGAATGTTTCACATTCTATAAAGTTTTGATGGATAGTCTATCTGTGAGCAAGCTCCCTATAGTCTATCCCTCAATCCTTTATTGTCTGCGACAAGCACGACTCAACATTGCCTACCATACTGCTGCGGTCGTTCGAGTTCGCTTCAATAGGGGATTGTAATCTTAGGTCTTAACTTATGCAGTGGTCGTTGGCGATATAAATATCGCCGTCAACCGGGGGCGGTGTGGCTGAGTTGCCTGCAGGATAAAAATGGGCAGAGTTGCTATGCAACTTTTGTGGCTGTATTGACTGTCATCTGCTCAAATAAATTTGGCATCTGCCCGTCAATAGCCAACAAAATCTCCGATTCCCTGCCCATTTATCACCTTTACTCTGCTCAAACCTGCTGCGGTCGTTCGAGTCAGTCACTATTGGAGACAATAGTATTTGGTAGGCATTGCGAATGTTTCGCATTATATAAAGTTTTGATGGATAGTCTATCTGTGAGCAAGCTCCCTATAGTCTATCCCTCAATCCTTTATTGTCTGCGACAAGCACGACTTAACATTGCCTACCATACTGCTGCGGTCGTTCGAGTTCGCTTCAATAGGGGGATTGTAATCTTAGGTCTTAACTTATGCAGTGGTCGTTGGCGATATAAATATCGGGCGGTTGGAACTTACAAAAGTATATCGTTTCAAATTTTTTCGAGGGTCGAACGTTCGTAGCAGCCGAGAGCAGAGCAAGGGGTGCAGTCAATCGTAGATTGTTGGCAGTGCCTGATGTTGTCTGAAAACTTGTTTTCAAGGACGATATCAGGCATTGACAAAAGTTGCGTAGCAACACTGTTCCCCGCAGACAACTCTGCCGAGGCGCCACCGAAGCGTCTGACCCCGGCTCCGCGGACAAACATTCCATAGACAAACAAAAAAAGAGAAGTCCTCTCGAACTTCTCTTTCTGTACCCTACGATGTCCTATTTTCGAACGAGTTTCTGCGAGATTTATCTCGCCTTTGGTCACTGAGGGATACCCCCTCAACAATCTTTGAGTGGGTCGAAGGTCCTCAGCAGGCGAGAGTAGACCGAGCAGATGAAATGTGCAGAAAACCGAAGGTTTAGAAGCTTGATTGAAAAGACGAGGTCAAATTTATTTGAACAGAAGATTTTCAATTAAGATTCTAATGTTGCGTAGCAACACTGCACATTTATAGAGCGAAGATAAGTCTGCCGAGCCGCCACAGGAGCAACGACCCCGGCTCCGGGTAACGAAAAAAAAAGAGGAAGACTAATCTTCCTCTTTTTCGTACCCGGAGCCGGGGTCGAACCGGCACAGGGGTGAACCTACTGGTGTTTGAGACCAGCGCGTCTACCGATTCCGCCATCCGGGCTGATGCGTTTTGCAGGGGCAAAGGTAGAAATTATTTTTTGATTTACAATACTTTGTCAAAAAAATTGTCTATCTTCGTATGCTACAAAATGATAAATACCTAAAAACTTCTACATATTATGGGAAATTTAACATTCACTATGATTAAGCCCGATGCTGTAAGGGCTAACAACCACGCCAAGATTTTGCAGCACCTTGTCGATGCCGGTTTTCGTATCGTTGCTCTGAGAATGTGGTGCATGTCGCGCAATGATGCAAAGCGTTTCTATGCCGTACACACAGGCAAACCGTTCTTCGACGGACTTATCGACTTTATGACCTCTGGTCCTATCGTTGCCGCCGTGCTGGAGAAGGAGAATGCTGTTGCCGAGCTGCGTAAAACCGTCGGCGCAACCAACCCTGAGGCAGCCGAGGAGGGCACCGTGCGCAAGCTCTACGGCTCATCTGTTCAGCAGAACGCCATCCACGCCTCTGACAGCGACGAGAATGCCAAAATAGAGTGGAGTCTCCACTTTGACGAGGCAGATATTATGTTGTAGATAACCGAAAATACCCAAATTGGCTACAAAAATGTTCGCTTTGGGCGTATCACACAATTTTAACCCGAACACTCCGTTATTGGTATGAAGATTGCACAAAAAAAAGCAGCTGCGGTCAAACTGCAAGCCGCAGTGAGGTTTCTTCATTTATTTATTTAAGTTTGGGTTAGTAGTTTAGGGGAGCAATCCCCGAAATAGGCGATAGTCGTGAGACTCTCGCCTATTCTTTTTGCTCCCCTAAACTACTTTCAACCGGTGGCGGTGTGGCAGACTTATCTTTGCTCAGTGGTTGTTTGCTGTCGCAAATTCTCGTGCTTGTGCAACGAATGTGTGTGAAAATTTATTTTCACACATCGTCACACAACCCCGACAATCTTCGATTGCAACCACTTCGCTTCGGCCTGCTCAAACCTTCAGCGGTCGTTAGTAGTTTTTTATAGGTGTTTTACATTGTTTTTTTGGAGCAATCCCCGAGATAGGCGATAGTCGTGAGGACTGCGGGGCGGAAGAGATAAAATTAAAGCAGCACCTCGTCATTCCGAAGTGCTGCCTCTTAAACCTAACCTAAAAACCTATCTTGAAAAGAGATTCACATCTCATTCCGGGGACAAAGGTACAACAACTATTCCAAACTTCCAAATTATAAGTAAAAAATTTTATTAATTCTTTTATTTTTCTTAATAATGCACCAGAGGGCTCTACCTCGCCGATATTGCAGTTTGGAAAAATGTAACTCTTGTTACTTCTTAAGTGAAAATATCTCACTTTTTTTCACTTTATTTTGTTTTTTAACGTTCTTGAAGAGCCATTTATCTCCTTTTTGTTTTCTATTTTAGGCATTCTACTTTCAATTTGTTATCTTCAGCTCCCCATCGGCCGCATCGATTGTTATCGGTTTCTCACGACTGACAGTTCCCGCAAGGATTCTCTTTGAAAGTTCGCCGACCACCTGACGCTGAATAACTCGCTTCACAGGTCGCGCGCCATACATTGCATCATAGCCCGCAGTGGCGATATACTCTCGCGCAGCATCGGTATAGTTAAGTGTCAATCCATTGGAAACGAGCATCTTACGAAGCGATGCCATCTGCAAATCGACGATCTTCTCTATATCGTTTTTACTCAACGGCTCGAACATCACAATCTCATCGATACGGTTCAAAAACTCCGGTTTAAGCTGCATCTTAAGCATCTCCAGAACATCCGCCTGCACACGCTCAACAACCTGCGGAGAAATTGTTTTCTGCTCCTCCAGAGCCTTTGAAAACGCCTCCTGAATAAGCTGTGAGCCCATATTCGAGGTCATTATTATAATCGTATTGCGGAAATCGACTGTTCGCCCCTTATTATCTGTCAATCGACCATCATCGAGCACCTGTAACAAAATGTTAAAGACATCGGGATGCGCCTTCTCAATCTCATCAAGCAGCACTACCGAATAGGGTTTACGACGCACCGCCTCGGTAAGCTGTCCGCCCTCATCGTAACCCACATATCCCGGAGGCGCTCCGACAAGACGCGATACGGCGTGTCGCTCCTGATACTCACTCATATCTATTCGGGTCATCATATTCTCGTCATTAAAGAGAAACTCCGCCAACGCCTTTGCCAGCTCGGTCTTAC
Source organism: Alistipes sp. (assembly GCA_017398555.1). Classification (GTDB taxonomy): domain Bacteria; phylum Bacteroidota; class Bacteroidia; order Bacteroidales; family Rikenellaceae; genus Alistipes. The sequence continues at coordinate 18,747 of JAFQFV010000011.1, read as the reverse complement.
CCACACCCGTTGTTCCGAGGAAGATAAACGAGCCTATAGGCTTGCGAGGGTCGTTAAGGCCTGCACGAGAACGACGTACCGCCTCCGATATAGCCTCGATGGCCTGCTGCTGACCTATCACACGACGATGCAACTCATCCTCCATCTTAAGGAGTTTTTCGCTCTCCGAGGCGAGCATTCGGGCTACGGGGATACCTGTCCAACGAGATACCACCTCGGCAATATCGGCAGAGTCCACCTCCTCCTTAATCATCTGACCCGATGCGGTGGCTGCACTAAGCTCCTGCTGCAGAGCCTCCACAGCACGCTGACAATCGACAATCTTACCATATCTAATCTCCGCCACGCGACCATAATCGCCCTGACGCTCAGCCTGTTGCGCCTCGACCTTGAGCTGCTCTATCTGCTGCTTATTGTGCTGAATCTTCACCAGAATATCACGCTCGCCCTGCCACTTAGCCCTCATCTGCGACTCCTTTGCACGCAGGTTGTCGATATCTCGGTCAAGCGCCTCTATACGAGCCTTATCCCCCTCTCGACGAATCGCCTCACGCTCAATCTCCGCCTGACGAATACGACGGTCGAGGTTATCAATCTCCTCCGGCACAGAGTTCATCTCAAGTCGCAACTTCGACGCCGCCTCATCCACCAAGTCAATCGCCTTATCAGGCAGAAAACGGTCTGTGATGTAACGATGTGACAGCTCCACTGCCGCAACTATCGCCTCATCCTTAATTCGTACCTTGTGATGACCCTCATAACGCTCCTTCAACCCTCGCAGAATGCTCACCGCATCCTCTCTTGTCGGCTCATCAACCATAACCTTCTGGAAACGACGCTCAAGAGCCTTATCCTGCTCAAAATACTTCTGATACTCATCGAGCGTAGTGGCACCGATAGTTCTCAACTCGCCACGCGCCAGGGCCGGCTTGAGGATATTTGCCGCATCCATCGCACCACTGCTCTTTCCCGCACCGACAAGGGTGTGAATCTCATCTATGAAGAGCAGTATCTCGCCATCCGACGCCGCCACCTCGGCAATAACACCCTTGAGTCGCTCCTCGAACTCACCCTGATACTTCGCACCCGCAATCAGAGCACCCATATCGAGCGAATATATACTCTTAGAGCGCAGATTCTCAGGCACATCGCCATCAACTATACGATGGGCAATACCCTCGGCAATGGCGGTCTTACCCACACCAGGCTCGCCGACAAGTATCGGATTATTCTTCGTTCTGCGCGAGAGAATCTGAAGCACACGACGACACTCCTCATCACGACCAATCACAGGGTCGAGCTTACCTGTTCGGGCAAGTTCATTGAGGTTTATGGCATACTTGCCAAGGGCATCAAACTGCTTGTCATCACTCTGCGAGCCGATGGTCGAACCCTTACGGAATTGACGAATAACCTCAATCAGCTCACTCTCCTTAACACCCTGACTCTTAAGCAGTTCGGATGGCGTACCACGCTCTGCCACAAGGGCAAGCAACAGGTGCTCTATAGAGGCATATTTATCGTTAAACTTCTTTGTAAAATCTACCGCACGCTGAATAACCTTCGTCATATCGGTTGCGAAGTATTGCTCGCCGCTACCTGACACTTTTGGCAGTCTTGACAGAGCCTCTGCCACGCCACCTCGCAAATTTGGCAGATTTACGCCACACTTGCCAAGCAGAAACGCACCCAAATCGTCATTATCGGCAATCAAAACCGAGAGCAGATGCAGCGGCTCTACAGCCTGCTGTCCTGACCTCTGCGCCACAGTCACTGCACTCTGCAACGCCTGCTGCGCCTTAATTGTAAGTACATTGATATCCATAGCCATAACTATTTTGGTTTTTGCAGAGTATATGTTCAACTTCTTTGCCAAAACCATTTTGGCAGAGTTGAGTGCCAAATTGACCACTAAAGAGTACTAAAACTGATAGTTTTAGAGAATATTTTTTCTACTTTACACATTATTTTATAACTTTGTGGCGATTATGGAACAATTTGTAGTATCGGCAAGAAAATATCGCCCCGCGACCTTCAACTCGGTCGTTGGTCAGAAGCATATTACCTCTACGCTTAAAAATGCCATTGAGCGTAACCAGTTGGCGCACGCATACCTCTTCTGCGGTCCTCGAGGTGTAGGTAAAACCACCTGTGCCCGTATCTTTGCCAAGGCCATCAACTGTATGAACCCCGTAGGTGCGGAGGCCTGCAACGAGTGCGAGTCATGCCGTTCGTTTAACGAGGGTCGCTCTATGAGTATCCACGAGCTCGATGCTGCATCCAACAACTCTGTCGAGGATATCCGTAACCTTATCGAGCAGGTAAGAGTCATTCCGCAGGTGGGTCACTACTCTGTCTTTATCATCGATGAGGTCCATATGCTCTCGCAGGCTGCATTTAACGCCTTCCTCAAGACCCTTGAGGAGCCACCGCAGCACGCTATTTTTATCCTCGCCACAACCGAGAAACATAAGATTATCCCTACCATCCTCTCTCGTTGCCAGATCTACGACTTCAATCGTATCCGCGTGGAGGATGCTGTAGAGTATCTTCGCTATATTGCAGGCAATGAGGGTGTTACGGCAGATGATGAGTCACTCAACCTCATTGCACAGAAGGCAGACGGCGGTATGCGCGATGCCCTGTCAATGTTCGACAAGGCGGTATCATTCTGCGGCACAAATTTGGAGTATAAGGCTGTTGCTCAGACCCTTAACGTGCTCGATTATGACACCTACTTCCGCTTTACCGACCTGCTGCTTGAGGGGAACTACGTCGATGCACTGCTCGCCTTTGATGCTGTGCTGACAAAGGGTTTCTCCGGTCAGATTTTTATGAATGGTCTTAACCAACATATGCGCGATTTGCTCGTTGCAGGTGGCCCTGCCGTATCTCTTATCGAGTTTACGGGCGCACTGCTTGAGCGCTATCGTGAGCAGGCAAAACGCTGTGACACAGCCTTCCTCTTCGGGGCTATATCGCTCCTCTCTGAGGCCGATGGTAAGCTGCGAACAGCATCCAACCAACGCCTGCTTGTAGAGCTTACGCTGATGAAGATTGCAGCGATAGCTCAAAAAAAAAACTCTGACCTAACCCTCCCTCAAACCGAGGAGTATCCACTTCCGGCACTTGATGCACCACAAGCAGTTGTTGCACAGTCGAGTGCTCCGGCGCCTGCACCTGTTGCAGCTCCGGTTGCACAACCTACAGCAGCTCCGGCACCACAGCCGAGCGTACAGCCTACAGCCGCTCCACAACAGCCGCAACCGCAACCGACAACAGCTCCGCGCGTGGTTAGTGGCAGTGGTAAGCGTAGCAGTATCGACAGTGCCTTTGCATCGGGCTCGATAACAAACCTTATCAAATCGATGTCGAGCACCGTTCAGAGCAGTGAGGATAGTACAGATATATACACCGACCCGCGTAGCGAGGAGAAGTTGAAGGCGAATTTCTCAAAGGCTGTCGAGGCACTTGTTGCCAAGCACCCACGATTTTCGCCCGCCTTTGAGAAGGTGGCAATTAAGGGCAATACCATCTCTGTCGAGGTTCCGACACAGATTTTGCGCGACGACTTGATTAACTCTCGCGGCGAGATTACCGACCACTTTGCCGATATGGCGGGCATTGAGGGTATTGTAAAGCTTGAGGTTGTCCTCAACGAGGTGCAGATAAAGCTTCGTCCTGTGAAGTTGGAGGACCGCTTAGCCCACGTGGCAGGCTGTTCACCGCACTTTGACGAGTTGGTAAAGAGACTTGATTTGGAGTTAGATTAATTACGAAATAGAACAAAAATGGCAAGAAAGAATTTTGTAGAGGAGCTTCAGTGGCGCGGTATGATTCATACCATTATGCCCGGAGCCGAGGAGCAGTTAGAGAAGGAGATGACAACCGCATACTTGGGCATTGACCCTACAGCGGATTCACTTCATATTGGTCACCTTGTGGGTGTAATGATTCTTAAGCACCTTCAGATGTGCGGTCACCGTCCCGTAGCTCTCGTAGGTGGTGCAACAGGTATGATTGGCGACCCAAGTGGTAAGTCACAGGAGCGTAACCTGCTCGATGAGGCTGCTCTGCGTCACAATCAGGAGGCTATCAAGGCACAGCTTGCTCGCCTTATCGACTTCGATTCGGATGCCGAGAATGCTGCTGTCCTTGTAAATAACTACGACTGGATGAAGGAGTTCTCATTCCTCGACTTTGCTCGTGAGATTGGTAAGTGCATCACTGTAAACTATATGATGGCAAAGGACTCTGTAAAGAAGCGTTTCAATGGCGAGGGTGACGGTATGTCATTCACCGAGTTTACATACCAGCTGCTGCAGGGTTACGACTTTTTGCACCTCTACCAGACAATGAACTGTAAGGTTCAGCTCGGTGGTGCCGACCAGTGGGGTAACATCACCACAGGTACAGAGCTTATCCGCCGCAAGCTCGGCTCTGAGGCTGAGGCATTTGCTATCACCTGCCCGCTTATCACAAAGGCTGACGGAACAAAGTTCGGTAAGACCGAGAGTGGTAATGTATGGCTCGATGCAAAATATACATCGCCTTACAAGTTCTACCAATTCTGGCTCAATGTGTCGGATGAGGATGCAAAGCGCTATATCAAGATCTTCACTCTTCTTGACCGCGAGACTGTCGAGTCACTTATCGCCGAGCACGAGCAGGCGCCACACCTTCGCGTGCTTCAGAAGCGCCTTGCTCAGGAGGTTACCACAATGATTCACTCTGCCGAGGAGTATGAGAAGGCTGTCGAGGCATCAGGCATCCTCTTTGGTCAGGCAACATCAGAGGCTCTGCGTCGTCTTGACGAGCAGACTCTGCTTCAGGTGTTTGACGGCGTACCACAGTTTGCCGTATCAAAGGCCGATTTGGGTTGCTCATTCATCGACCTGTGCGCCGAGAAGACAGCCATCTTCCCATCTAAGGGCGAGTGCCGTAAGATGATTCAGGGCGGTGGCGTGTCACTCAATAAGGAGAAGGTTACCGACATCGCTGCATCCGTTACCGAGGCCGACCTTATTGCAGGCAAATATCTGCTCGTACAGAAGGGTAAGAAGAACTACTACCTTGTTATCGTAAATGAGTAGTAGTCAGCTATATACAATCAACCTGGAGGGCTTGGAGTTCCACGCCTTCCATGGTTGTTATGACTTGGAGCAACTCTCGGGCAGCCACTTCGAGGTCGCCCTGGAGATTACCTCTCCACTTGGACAGGTCGCCGAGCGTGATGACGTCACTCTGGCCGTAAACTACCTTACCGTCTATCAGGTAGTCCGCCAACAGATGGCAATCACGCAGCGCACTATCGAGCGCGTAGCGCAAAATATTATCGATGCACTCTTTGAGAGCTTTGGGCAGATTGTAGCTGTCAAGTGCACCGTCACAAAGCTTGCCCCACCACTTGGTGGCAAAGTTAGAAAGGTTAGTGTTACTCTCACATCCGAGAGATAGAGTATAAATATTGGTTAATGAACAAACGAGCCTCTTTTGGCAGCAAGATTGGAGCAATACTTGTTGCCGCCGGCAGTGCTATCGGTCTTGGTAGCATCTGGCGATTTCCGTACATGACAGGCGAGAATGGCGGTGGAGCCTTCCTGCTTGTCTATCTTTTGAGCGTACTTGTCGTGGGTATTCCCGTTATGCTTGCCGAGTTTGCTATCGGCACCTACACCCGCAAAAGCCCCGTAAAAGCATATAATCAACTCTCTCCAGGCTGGAAGTGGTTGGGCTATAACAGCGTAATTGTGTCGCTGCTCATCTCGGGCTTCTACTACATCGTTGCGGGCTGGTCGTTGGAGTACTTCATCAGCTCTGCCGATGGAGTGCTCTACTCCGTAAACGACTTTCATCAACACTTTGCCGCATTTACATCCTCTTGGCGCGAGCCTCTATATACGGTGCTCTTCGTGCTGCTCACACACGCCATAGTCGTTATGGGTGTGCAGGAGGGTCTTGAGCGTATCTCGAAGATTGTAATGCCGGTGCTGCTTGTTATGCTCGTTGTGCTGGTTATCCACTCGGCAACGATGTCAGGTGCCGCCGAGGGCTATAAGTTCCTCTTCAAACCGGACTTTAGCAAGGCCTTCTCTGTAAAGACCATTGTCAGTGCCATCGGCCAGGCATTCTTCTCCCTCTCTATCGGTTTGGGCTGTATGATTGCCTACTCATCCTACTTCAAGGAGGGCACAAACCTTACAAAGACCTCATTTTCGGTCAGCCTTATGACCTTCTTTGTGGCGATGCTCTCAGGTATGGTTATCTTCCCTGCCGTCTTTAGCGTCAAGGGTCTTGAGCCTACCGCAGGCCCAACCCTGCTCTTTGAGACTATGCCGTTTATCTTCGCCGAGATGCCGGCACCAGCCCTTTGGTCATCAATCTTCTTTTTGCTCGTTGTCCTTGCAGCACTCACCTCGACAATCTCTTTCCACGAGGTGCTTACGCAGTATCTGCAAGAGAACCACAATATCGCTCGCCGTAATGCCGCACGAATTACCTCCCTTGCAACTATTACCCTGTCGGTAGTCTGCCTAAAGTGGGACCTCTTCTTCGACGCCTTTGATGCCATTACGGCAGATGTGCTGATGCCTGTGGGCGGCCTTCTGACCTCGATTTTTGCAGGTTGGGTGCTCGACAGAGAGATATTCCGTAGTGAGATATCCAACCACGGCACACTTCGTGCAAAGTTATTCCCACTGCTTGTCATAACCCTCAAATGGGTGGCGCCTATACTTTTAAGTATAGTATTTGTGTGGAATTTAGCATTTTAGCCGCTGAGTTATTACGATTATTGCGAAATATTTTGTAATTTTGGCGCGGAAAAGCGAACAAACATTTTAATTAACCATAAAATTCAGAGAATTATGATTTCGTACAAGAATCTCGGTCTTGTAAACACTCGTGAGATGTTTGCAAAGGCAATCGATGGTGGCTACGCAGTTCCTGCATTCAACTTCAACAACATGGAGCAGTTGCAGGCAATCATTATGGCTGCCGCAGAGACAAAGTCTCCAGTTATCCTTCAGGTATCTAAGGGTGCTCGTAACTACGCAAACCAGACCCTTCTCCGCTACATGGCAGAGGGCGCTGTAGAGTACGCTAAGGAGCTTGGTTGGGAGAACCCACAGATCGTTCTTCACCTCGACCACGGCGATAGCTTCGAGACTTGCAAGAGCTGTATCGATATGGGCTTCTCATCAGTAATGATCGACGGTTCACACCTCCCATACGAGGAGAACGTAGCACTTACAAAGAAGGTTGTTGAGTACGCACACCAGTTCGACGTAACTGTAGAGGGCGAGCTCGGCGTACTTGCAGGTGTTGAGGATGAGGTTTGCGCAGAGGAGAGCCACTACACAAAGCCAGAGGAGGTTGTTGACTTCGTAACAAAGACAGGTTGCGACAGCCTCGCTATCTCTATCGGTACTTCACACGGTGCTTACAAGTTCACTCCAGAGCAGTGCACCCTCGACCCAGAGACAGGTCGCCTCGTACCACCACCATTGGCATTTGATGTTCTTGCAGCTATCGAGAAGGAGCTCCCAGGCTTCCCTATCGTTCTCCACGGCTCATCATCAGTTCCACAGGAGGAGGTTGAGACTATCAACAAGTATGGCGGCGCACTTAAGGCTGCAGTAGGTATTCCAGAGTCACAGCTCCGTAAGGCTGCTGAGAGCGCTGTTTGCAAGATCAACATCGACTCAGACTCTCGTCTTGCTATGACCGCTGCTATCCGCGAGGTATTCGCTACAAAGCCAGCAGAGTTCGACCCACGTAAGTACCTCGGTCCTGCTCGTGAGAATATGAAGAAGCAGTATATTCACAAGATTGTGAATGTGCTTGGTTCTAATGGCAAAGCATAATATTTTGTTATTATAGCGTGCCATCTACGGCACATCCCTTAAAAAACAGTCACGGCTGTACGTTCAAGTACTATCCGTGACTGTTTTTTGTGCACGATATACCGTATCTGACACACTCTAATAACAAAATCTACCACCAATATAAATGCCGGCTGGGCTGTACAAAGCGTACTGCTACTGCTCATTTGGGACTATGAGGGATATAGCGAAGGAGTGCCGCTATCACGATAAAACCCAATTTGTTAGCTCGGCAAAGCCGACCTTTCCTCCTTCGCACCTCGGCATAGTCTGCAAGCAGCCTCTGCTCTCACGAGCAGCGTCGGTCGGTGTGCATCACAAAAGAAACCCCTTTGGGATAGTAGTAAAACCTACAGCCCGAAGGGGTTTACTTTTAGGGATGTGCAGCTAATGCTGCCTTTTCACAATAAATTTGTCGTCAAAAGTGCGTAGCTGTGGTGTATCGTGCAAAAAATTAGTGTCGGATAGTACAAGACGTACAGCCGACACTAATTTTTAAGGGATATGCCGCAGATGCGTGCTTTTCACGACAAATTTGTTGTCAAAATGTGTTAGAGATGGTACATCGTGCAAAAAAACAACGGCGGATAGTACAAAACGTACAGCCGCCGTTGGTTTTTAAGGGATGTGCCATATATGACACATTTTCACAACAAATTACTGAGCTACAGCCGGAGTAATTGTAATAGGATACTCAAGAGCCTCAACCTTATATGCACCAGACCCACCTACCATAATTGTCTCGTCACCACGTGTAGAGATGATAAGCAGATAGTCGTTAGCACCACCATTCTCAGCCTTAGCGATTGCGATACGACCGCTCTGGAGCTCGAAGAACTCAGGAGCACCCTCTACGAATGATGTGAAGCCACCGGCAAGAGTCTCACCTACGGTGAAGTTATCCTCAATGTTACCGTTCTCGGTAGTAAGAATGAGCTTAAACTCACCGTTGATGCTGTTACTTGTAAGAGTTACAACATTGCCCTCAGTAGTTGACTCAAACGCTGTGAAGCCCCACTGTGAGAGGTTGAATGGCCAAGTTGCGATAGATGTAACATAACCAAGAGGACCAATATACTGACCACGGATAATTACAGGCTCGTTTGTTGCAGCATTAACAGCGTAGAAGTTGAACTCAAGCATGTTGTTATCAGCATCAGGCATAGCTGTCATCAAGTTAATACCGTAAGGGTTACCATCCTCATCTGCACCCATATCGCCTACTGGTAAATACGTGCCATCTGCGTTTTCGAAGTTAGTATAAGCTGGGTCTGCGAGAACGCAAGTAGCCTGTGGAAGAGAGCCACTATCGAATGAACCTGTAAGAGCAGGATACATACCATTAGCCATATAGCCAGGGTAGTTGCTAACCTGTGAAAGATCATACATAAACACAGAAGCGAAGTCACCTGTCTCTGGGTTGTTAAGCATAAAGAACATACCTGGCAGGCCTATAGTTGTAGCCAGGTCCATAGACTGCAAAAGCTCTGTGAACTGCATCATAACTACAGGGATAGTCTTCTTTGCAGTAGTTACAGCAACAACACTGCTCAGAACCTGAACACCCTCAGAGTTCTCTACAGCAGCGTAGAAGTCGTACTCAGTATCTGGAGTAAGATCCTCAACAGCAACTGCGATCTCGCCCTCATTGAGCTTATCCTCGATAAGGGTACCGTCAGCAAATACCTTTGCAGCATCTACACCCTCGGTGTACTTAGGAACAACGAGCCAAGCAGCCTTAGTAGCGTTCTTAGTAGTTACCCACATAAGGAAAGCGTCCTCATAAACCTCCTCCTCGTCAGCTACAACCTCAACCTCTGGAGCAGGGATAACTACAGCAGCCTCGCCGGTAGTCATTGTAATCTCTGCTGCATAAGCGTTGTGAGCGAAGTTCTTTGCATAAGCGTAAATCTTGTACTCGGTAGTGTACTTGAGCTTAGAAGCAGTTACCTCCTGCTCGAAGTTTACATCAACCTGTGCATCAAGATAAGATGCATCCTCAATGCTCAACTGTGGCTCAGCCTTCTCTGGATCAACAGCCTCTACCCAATAGTAGATATCGTCAGCACCAGTAGCGGTAATGGTGAAAGTGAGCGAGTTGCCATCAGCCTGACCGGCAGTCAGAGCGATCTCTACTGCAGGATAGTCATCTGCTATATCTGTGTTACATGCTGTGAACGAGCAAACCAGAGCCAGCAATGATGACATTACAAGTAAAAGTCTAAATTTTTTCATACGAATAAGTATTTAGTATTAATAAATTTATAAGGTATAATCGGTGAAAAATTGCCTTTTAGCACCGTTTTGCTGTGCAAGATATAAATAAATTTTTTCAAAACAAAATCCTTCGGCACTTTTTTGCGCCAAAGGGTTCTCTTTTGTAGTTACGATTTGTAACTTTAAGGTGGTATTTATTAACAATTTTTAACCAACACTCCCATTGTGTGGTACATCTATTGAAGAGTTATAGGGTAACAAAAAAATATTAAATTTTTTTCATAAACCCCTACACATCAATCCCCAGCAGCCTTTTTACCGCCTCTCGCCCCTCTTTTCCGAGAGTTACGGTATATTCATTGACAAATAGAGCTATATGGCTCTCTATAACCTCATCTTCAAGCTCTTGCGCGTGCTGCTTAACAAACTGTCGTGATAGTTTCGGATTGTTAAAGGCGAAGCGCACAGAGTCGGCAAGCAGCTCTTCAAACTGCCTACGAAGAGCCTCGGTAATACCTCTGCGGATAACTATCGCCCCCAACGGCAGCGGCAAACCGCTCTCCGCCTCCCACAACTTACCCAAGTCGGCTACAAGCTCTAAGTTGCGGCGATGATAGACAAAACGACCCTCATGAATAAGCACGCCAGCATCAGCCTCCCCTCTCTCTACCGCCTCGGCGATAGTCGAGAAGAGCATCGGTTTTACCTCCACATCAGGGAAATAACGCATCAGCAGCGCATTTGCCGTTGTATTGACTCCCGGCGTTGCCACGGTGCGTATAGGGCCACTCTCCCCCTTGCGACGCACAAGCAGCTGACCATTCCCGCGACCCAAAGCCGAGCCACTATCGAGCAGCAGATACTCATCCGCAATCTTCGGATAGACCGAGTAGCTGATTTTCGATATATCGGGAATTCCCGCCAGCACACCCTCATTAAGCTCCTCAATATCCTTATACTCGACATCAAGGTCAAAGTCGTGCGGGATGCGGTGGTTTATTATCGCATCGAATGCAAATGTATCATTCGGACAAGGAGATATTGCAAGTGAGAGTTTTTTCATCAGAATAAGTCGTTGATTACCTTAGTAAGTGCCTCTAAAGCCGTCGGGATATCCCACTGCTCACGAGCATCATCCACATAGTTGGATATGGCGCGAATCTGACCGCACGGCACACCGAACTTGTTACAAAGAGCAAATAGGGCAGCCCCCTCCATATTCTCCACTTGCGCCCCTGCAGCCTCTGCGCCAACGGACATAACGGTATTGGACAGCACCTCTGGCAGCGGAAGTGGAAGGGTTGCGCTATACTTATTTATATATATAGGAGGCAGCGTCGCCGTCTGCTCTGCCACAACGGATACCACATCGCCCACCTTCAGCGAACGGTCGTATGCCCCCGCAATGCCGCAGAGAAGAACCTGCTCAGGGTGCTCACGACTGATAATCTCCGCCACAGACAGAGCGCACTCCACCACCCCGACACCGCAAATGCGAATATCAAGGTCGCTACGAGCAGCCCTTATCGGCGCCGCCTCGCCCTCCGTAGCAAAAATCAGAAGTGGTTTTTTCATCTTTCTCTTTTTCAAGCACACCCTTAATTCACGCACTTTTTATCGTCAGAGGGGTGCAGATGCGGTACATCGTGAAATAGACACGGATGGGACATACTCTTGTATTTCCCATTCGGGACTATAAGGGATGTGCCGCAGGTGTGCCACTATCACGATAAAAATGACTCCAGCTCCTCGACGGTCACCGGTATCTTCTTCTCGCCACCGATAACACGACCGCCATTCTCGGTTACGATAACATCGTCCTCAATACGAATACCGCCAAAGTCACGGTAAGCGTCGAGCTTGTCGTAGTTTACAATCCCCTTATAGAGGCCTTCTGCACGCGATTTGTCGATAAGGGCAGGGATGAAGTAGATACCCGGCTCATTACTCATAACCGTTCCTGCACGCAGACGCCAAGTTGCGCGGTGGATACAGGTTGCAGACTCCGCAGCGCGCTCTGCAATGGCAGAGAAGTCGTAACTGCGCTCGCCCATAGCCTCGCAGTCGTGTACATCTATACCCATACCGTGTGACAGCCCGTGCGGCATAAACAGATACATCGCACCCGCAGCCACAGCATCCTCTGCGCTACCATTGATAAGGCCCACGCCACGAAGACCCTCGGCAAGGGTAACGAGCGCCTTGCGGTGCACATCCTCCATATACATCGCACCCGCCTTCATATTCTCAGGTGCCTGCTGATGTGCAGCAAGTACTACGTTGTATATATCCTTCTGCTTCTCTGTGAACTTTCCGCTGACAGGATATGTACGTGTATGGTCTGAGCAGTAGTTCTCCACGCTCTCCGCACCTGCATCTACAAGCAGCAGACGACCATTTTCGAGCACTCCGTCGTAGTTGTGGTTGTGGAGTGTCTCTCCGTGCTGCGAAACGATAGAGGTAAATGAGATACCTGCGCCCTGACCGAGTGCAATACCCTCGATAGCACCTGCAATCTCACGCTCAACGACACCTGCACGGCACATCTTCATCGCTGTTGTGTGCATAGCATAACCGATATGGAACGCGCGCTCCATAGCCTCAATCTCCTCCTCGCTCTTCGCCTCGCGCATCTCTGCTACGGCAAACATCAAATCGACAGACATCTCATTAAAGAGCTGCTCAGGGCTCTTGCCAAGAAGCGAACAGAGCTGAAGAGTACTCTTACCACGATATGGAGGCAAGTAGTGTACCTTCTGACCACCCGCTACAGCTGTTGCGACAAACTGCGACAGGGCAGAGAGCGGCATAGTGCTCTTCACACCCACCTGTGCGCCCAAATCTGCCACGGTCGGCTGTGGGCCCATCCAGATAATATCATCCACGGTCACATCGTCACCAAAGAGCGTTGCCTCGCCCGTTGCGGCATCAATCACACCGAAAAACTGCGGCAGATTAAGGCCGAAGTAGTAGAGAAACGTACCATCCTGACGGAAGTGATATGTATTGTTCGGATAGTTGTATGACGCCTCGGCATTGCCTGGAATAAGGATAAGTCCGCCACCAATTCGGCGACAAAGTTCTGCTCTGCGAGCAATATAAGTTGTTGCGCTAAACATAGTTATAGTTTTTTATTTTGTTGTAACTGGAGTAACACTCTCTGGTATCAAAACATCATCTACCCACTCCCCACGGAAACTCTCTTGGTAGCCCATAGAGCAGATTCCTCGGCCATTTTTGCGGTCAGCCTTCCAAGTGCAGCCAATCTCCACGCCATCGACAATCTCTACACCCCAGCCCTCACGCTTACCGCCTACAAATTCGTGCAGGTGCGAATTGTCATCACCCTTTGGTCGTTCAACACGAACCTCGCCTCTGCCATTTGGCAGATCATCCGCCCAACGACCGAAGTATGTCATCTTTTCGTAGCCTCCCTCGATAAAGTAGAACATCTTGCCCTCGCCACACTTCACGCCGTGATACCACTGACCTACGTAACGCTTCTGTGCAACGCTGTAGCCGAGCCAATTACTATGTGCTGTATGTGCATAGTCCATCTTCCCCAGACCGTGCGGCAGACCATCTTCATCAGTCTCACCCTCGTAAATATCACTCTCGATACTATCTCTGTAGTGGTCGTTGTAGGCATCTGCACACAGCTCATCCCCCTGCTCAGTACCCTTACGCCAATAGTTGAGCGCGAGCTCTAAGTCACCCTCCTCATAGGCCATCTTTCCGAGCAGAAAACAAGCCTTATACTCTCCAAGAGCAAGGGCCCCCTTCAGGTCCTCTTTAGAGGCGCGATCTCTAAACCTCTTGAAGTTTATCGCCCCCAAGATATAGTACGCCTTGGCCGCAGAGTCCTGCAACGGCTCCGCATCCGCTATCGGAGTGCTCTTGTATTTATCAATAATCCGCTTGCAGATTATCTCGGCCTCCGGATAGTTACCAATTCTGTAGTATAACTCTGCCTTCTCTATCATCTCCTATTTGCAAACTATCTTTATGCGACTGGCAATCTCATAGTCGTAGTCTTCGTCATATATTGTATATGACGCGCTTTCGCTATAACCGAGCTGAATTTTCTCCCCCGGAGCAATTGTACCCTCCTGTACAGTATTATTCTTTGAATATGTACCATCAACGCGGTACTTCACCACGCCATTCTCAACACTCAACACCTCAACCAGCGGCTCTGTCTGCTTAAATCCATCATCCTTAAGCACCGCCAGACCATCAGTAATTCTGTACACGCCAACTCTCGCCTCAACAAGCGCAACAATGCGTCTGCTATATTGACAGCCGCTGTGTTCGAGGGTAACAATAAGTGTCGGGGTCTGCTTTGGCTCAATAAAGTCACAGCTATCAAGATCCAAATTGTCGTTGTGCCACACACCTCTAAACTGCTGACCATTAGGCATTGTACAGATACCTGGGCCCTCCATAAGACCTGCCTTACACTCGCACTCAATTATCTTTCCAAACTCAAAAATAGTATTCAGTCCCTCGCGCAGACCGGCAACAAAGTTGCAAGGGGTATTACGCTCACGATTACGCTCATCAATAACCCTTAACACTCCGCTACCTTCAGGCAGACCATCTACCCACTGTCCATCATAAGAGTAGTGCTGGCACTTGTCGGTATAGAAGGTCATCTTACCCTTGCCGCTCCTTACGCCATGACACCACTCGCCCTCGTAACGCTTTGGAGCAACATCGTAGTCTGCATATCCAAGCCAATAATGGGACTTTTTGGGGTCATTCTCATACTTCATCTTACCCTCGCCGTGTGGCAGGCCATTTTCATCTATTTCGCCTTTGTAGTTCTCCGGGCAAAAATCGGGCTCTGAAAATATCGCCGCAACTCTCTCTTGTGGTGTCATAGTGGTTAGGTTTTATTATGGTTATTACTTAGTTTTCTGCAAGTTGTCAAAATGGATGAATTTCACAACTTACTATCGTATCTCTTCTTTGTAGAGCTTATCTCCCCTTCTGATTTCAGAGCCCTCAACCTTAATCGAGCAGACATCGCCCTGCTTTACGGCATCCACAGGCTTTAGGTCGAGGCGAATCTCGCCTACAATCTGCTCCACGCAGCCCGTGGTCTCGCCCATCCAGAGTATCTCATCGCCAACGGCAAGCGGAGAGGCCTCAATAAGCACCTCGGCAACGCCAAGACGCTTGAAGTAGTTTGTCACCTTGCCTACATAGACCTTACGACGGGTTGCAGATGAGCCATAGTTCGTACTATGCTCAACCACCTTCGCACCGGCGTAATATCCGCCCCAGAAGCCGCGATTAAAGACCTTCGAGAGGGTGACTTTCAGCTCCTCGGCATACTCTCGGCTATACTCGCCACGCTCAATGGCACGCAGAGCAAGGTCGTAACACTCCACAACGCGCTTGACATACTCCGCACCTCTGGCACGACCCTCAATCTTGAGCACACTCACGCCTGCATCGATAAACTTATCGAGGAAATCGACCGTACACAAATCTTTCGGCGAGAGGATATAACGGCCGTCAATATCGAGCATCTCGCCCGAATCCTTATCCTGAATGGTATATTTACGACGGCAAATCTGACGACACGCACCACGATTTGCCGAGCAAGCTGTCTCATGCTCCGAGAGGTAACACTTTCCCGAAATCGACATACAGAGTGCACCGTGCGAGAACATCTCAATCTTGAGCAGCTCCCCCTTCGGGCCACGAATATCCTGCTCTACGATGGACTTATGCACCATCGCAATCTGCTCCAAAGAGAGCTCACGCGCCAGCACAACCACATCTGCCCACTGCGAGTAGAACTTCGCCGCCTCGCTATTCGAGATGTTGCACTGCGTAGAGATATGCACCTCCACACCCACCTGATAGGCATAGAGTATAACAGAGAGGTCCGATGCGATAATGGCATCCACACCCTCCGCCTTCGCTCTATCGACCACCTCGTGCATCAGGTTGAGCTCGGTGTCGTAGATAATCGTATTTACGGTAAGGTATGTCTTCACTCCGTGCTCGTGCGCTATGCGGTTAATCTCCGCCATATCGTCGGCCGTAAAGTTTGCCGCCGATGCTGAACGCATATTGAGCTGTCCGATACCGAAATATACCGAATTTGCACCTGCAGCAATCGCTGCACGCAGACTCTCATACGAGCCTACAGGCGCCATAATCTCTATATCTTCTCTTCTCATTTTTCTACTTTTTTCTACCCACAAGGCTCTCTACATAGCTCTTCATATACCCCAATCGCTCAGCCGGCACAGAGAGCGTATCGAGTATAGCCAGCGCACGCGAAATACGCACCGAAATCTGCTGCTCGGTCATCTGCTTTGCACCGATGGCATCATAAACCTCCTTTACGGCTGCAATCTTCTGCTCGTCAGAGAGTTTTTTATTGAGGTGCGTTGTGCGCAACACCTCGCGCTGAGCCTCTGTTGCGTGCGAGAGGGAGATAATCATCAGATATGTCTTCTTCCCCTCAAGAATATCGCCGCCAATCTTCTTACCAAGCTGCTCATCGCCATAACTGTCGAGCAAATCGTCCTGCAGCTGGAAGGCTATACCCACCTCTGTAGCAAACTTGTAGAGCTTCTGCACATCCTCCTCCGACGCCCCTGCAAGTATCGCACCGATAGTCACCGCACCCGAGAGCAGAGCGGCAGTCTTAAGCTCAATCATATTCATATACTCGGCCACAGCCACCTTTGCCTGTGTCTCGAAGTCCATATCATACTGCTGACCCTCGCACACCTGCGCCGCCATAGTGTTGAAACGCTCAAATACAGCGGGCAAAAACTTCGCCTCAACACCCTGTAGATGACGATAGGCCTCAATCATCATCACATCACCCGAGAGAATAGCCACATTGCTACCCCACTTTGCAAATACCGACGGACGCGAACGACGCACCATCGCATTGTCCATAATATCGTCATGCAGCAGCGTGAAGTTATGGAAAACCTCAACCGCAGCAGCGGCAGGCAATACCCTCTGAATATCGTCGGCATAGATGTTATACGCCAACATCGTCAGCACAGGACGCATACGCTTACCACCCTCGGCAAGGGAGTAGCGAATTGGAGCATAGAGCCTCTGCGGCTCATCGGGCATATTCACAAGAGCGATATATCGCTCAAATATCTCGGCAATTTGTTGTGGTGTATTCATATTCGTACATTTTTCCAATTACAAAGATAGCAAATAATGTTGAAAGTTGCACACCCACTCCCAAATTTCCACCGCTCATAAAATATATTTTGCAGTTGTCTATTTTTTAATTACCTTTGGTACAGCGAAGCTACTTAATTGAATAATTTATAAAACATACTTAAAATATACTTACTATGAAAAAATTGGCTTTTGGTGTTGATATCGGCGGTATCAATACAGCATTTGGTTTGGTGGATGAGAAGGGCGACCTTTTTGGCGAGTCTGTAATCTCTACCCGTGCATATCCTAACTATCAGGACTACCCTCGTTATATCGCAGATTTGTGCGAGGCTATGAAACTGCTTATCAACGCTGTAAACTTCGATTTCGAGCTTATCGGTATCGGCGTTGGCGCACCTAACGCAAACTTCTACAAGGGCACTATCGAGACCCCTGCAAACCTCTGGAAGTTCACTGCTGAGGATGCTGGTAAGGACGAGAACCTGCGTATCTTCAACTTCGCAGACGACATTAAGGCCAACTTCCCTGGTGTCCCTGTCTATGTTACCAACGATGCCAACGCCGCAACTATCGGAGAGATGGTCTATGGTAATGCCAAGGGTATGAAGGACTTTATTATGGTCACTCTCGGCACAGGTGTCGGCTCAGGCTTTGTCTCTAATGGCGAGATGATTTATGGTCACGACGGCTTTGCGGGCGAGTTCGGTCACGTTATCGTTGAGCGCGGCGGCAGAGAGTGCGGTTGCGGTCGTAAGGGCTGCCTTGAGGCCTACGCATCTGCTATCGGCATCAAGCGTACAGCTTTCGAGCTTATGGCAACAATGAACGACAAGTCACCTCTGCGCGACATCTCTTTCAACGACCTCGACTCCGCTATCCTCTATCAGCACGCCACCAAGGGCGACCCAATCGCAAAGGAGGCATTCCGTCTGACAGGTATGCGCCTGGGCTATGCTCTTGCTGACGCTGTAACTATCACCTCTCCGGAGGCAATCTTCGTCTTCGGTGGCCTTGCAAAGGCTGGCGATGTTATCCTCGACCCAATCAAGTGGTACCTTGAGGAGAATATGCTCTTCGCCTTCAAGAATAAGGTTAAGGTGCTCCCTTCAGGCCTGCAGAATAAGAACGCCGCTATCCTCGGCGCCTCAGCCCTCGTTTGGCAGAATATGTAAAAACAAAGGAGCTTCAACTGAAGCTCCTTATGTTTTTACTATTACGAATTTAGGATAGCCGAAAGGCTATTGCAATAAAATAAAACCCTTCACTTTCAAGCGAGCTTGAGTGAGGGTTTTATTTTATTGCGCTATCTTCGATAGCATCCTAAATCCGAAAACAATTACCGCTACTAATACTTTACAAAAATATTGACATTTCCCCAAAACCCCCTTTAATCCACCTAAAGGTGGCTTTTCCTCCTTCGCACCTCGGCATAGTCTGCAAGCAGCCTCTGCTCTCGGTTTGGCGTCGGTTG
>JAFQFV010000010.1 GCA_017398555.1 Alistipes sp. | reverse complement strand
TTTTTTGCGCTATCTTCGATAGCATCCTAAATCCGAAAACAATTACCGATACTAATACTTTACAAAAATATTGACATTCCCCCTAAATCCCCCTTTGGCAAAGGGGGACTTGGTCGCTTCGCTCCGAGTGCAAAGATTAAGCGGGTTTCCTTGCTACGCAGTACAGCTAACGCAGTAAAAAAAATAACAGCTAAAAATAAACAAGAGTTTGCACTCCGCTTATTCTCTGCACTCATTTGTCGTCAGAGTGGGGCAGGTAGAACGCTCGGCAAAAAATGGCAACGATGGATAGTACAGAACGTACAGCCATTGTTGCCACTTTTTTGTTAGCGGAAGTAGATGCCCCGCTATCACGACAAATGCTTTATGATAGATTGCATTTGGGAGTACTGCCCCTCCATACTCTGCAACAACTTATACTGCGCGCGGGTGCGGATGAGATTATGGGAAGGGTAATGGATGCGGTAGTACTTATCGCCATCGATATAGTCCATTAAAAAGCGCAGCACCTGCTCGAAGGTGATATAGATGCCTGAGAAGGCGAGCCACTCAAGCTCCGAGGCGGTCATGGTTGCCTTGCGCTCCGACAGAAAGCCCTCGGCATAGGCGCGGAACATCTCCAAATCCATACTCACGCGGCTCAAGTCCTTATCGTCCTCGGCACCGGTATTGGTATATGAGCGTATGGCGTCGCCGAAGTCATTGAGCGAGGTTGAGGTCATAACCGTATCCAGGTCGATGGCGCAGAGCACCTCATCGGTTGTCTGGTCAAAGAGTATGTTGCTGATTTTCGTATCGTTATGTGTCACGCGGGTCGGGATTGTTCCATCCTCAACAAGGCTCCAGAAGGCGAGCATCTGCTCTCGGCGAGAGTCTATCCAGCCAATCTCCTCCGAGAGTTCTGCCACGCGACCCGCAGCATCGGCAGCAACAGCGGCATCCCACTGCTCAAAGCGGTGGCGGATGTTATGAAAGCCCTTGATAGTCTCATACAGAGGTTTATCAAAGTCGGCGAGAAGTGTCTGAAAGCGACCAATACCAGCTCCACCCTGACGCGCCAACTTCGTACTATTGGCACGGTCGTAACACTTTGAGTCTGAGATAAATAGGCAAGCAGCCCAGAAGTTACCATTGACCTCTGCATAGAGTTTTTTGTCGTGTGTCGGAATGACGGTCAGCGCCTGACGCATCGGGTCGGCGACCTTACGCTTGATATGCTCCGAGACGGCGACAATATTCTCCATCATCGCAGGGACATTCGGGAAGACGTAGTGATTTTTGCGTTGCAGGATATAGTTCGGGGCATCTGCAGCCGTCTGCACGACGTATGTATCGTTAATAAAGCCCTCGCCAAGAGGTGTTACGCTAACAACCTCACCCTCAAAGGCAAAGAGGGAGGCAATCTGTAGAAGTTTCTCGCTATTCATTATCAAAAATTAGTGTTCCGAAGTAGTCGGGGCAGTGAAAATTTGGTTTATCAAGGGTTATCGGCGACCAGCTCAAAAAGTGAGGCTGATTGAGGTTATCGCCACATTTATATAGGTTTGCACTAAGGCTCTGCGGCAGAGTATTGAGCCCGATAAGTTCAAACGGTATCATCTCGACAGCCCACCAACTGCGCTGCTCACAGATATCTATCGGAGCGTGGTCAAAAGCTGTCCGACGCGCTACCTGAGCCAACTGCTCGGCCGAGAAGTGGGTTGCACACTCACGCGAGGTGCGATATGCCGCCAGCAGGGTACCAATGGCATTTAATTCAAAGTTATAGTACCCCTCACCCGCAGGATTTCCGACAAAAAACTCGACACAACTATCCTCCCACACGCGGCCATTATCCTCAAGGGCAACTGCCTTAACGTGGCTCTCCTCAACGCAGAAAAGCAGCGCCAGATGGCTATCTGTATATGCCAAATATGCCGTAACAGAGGGGGTATAAGGGTAGTCGGCCGACCAATTATTGCAAGTGACGGCAAGTGGTGCGCCCTCACCCTCCAGAGTTTGGCGCAACTGCTCGGTCGTTAGTCCATCAAGCGAGGCGATATATGGAATTTTTGCACTCTTCATACCCATATTACCAGACGATTTCGCTCTTTCCGATGCTCCTTAAATAGGCGTTTGCCTGCGAGAAGTGGCGGCAACCGAAAAAGCCCCTGTATGAGGAGAGTGGTGACGGGTGTACACTCTTGAGTATCAGGTTGTTCGCAGGGTCGGCAATAGCTCCCTTTTTCTGTGCATAACTACCCCACAACATATAGACCACACCACTTTTTCGCTCGGCGATTGCACGCACTACGGCGTCGGTGAACTGCTCCCAGCCGCGACCGGCGTGTGATGCCGCCTGATGTGCGCGAACAGTAAGCACCGCATTGAGCAGCAGCACACCCTGCTCTGCCCAACGGTCAAGCTCGCCACTTGCAGGGATAGGTGCACCCGTATCGGAAGCGACCTCCTTAAAGATATTCTGCAACGATGGCGGAAACGGCACACCCTCGGCAACCGAGAAGCAGAGGCCGTTTGCCTGACCCTCTCCGTGATATGGGTCTTGACCGATAATTACCACCTTCAGCTTATCGAACGGGCACTTATCGAAGGCACGAAAGATATTCTTCCCCTTTGGAAAGACCTCAGTTTGGGCATACTCCTCCTTGACGAAGGATACCAACTGCTCAAAATATGGTTTAGAAAACTCCTCGGCAAGAATCTGTTTCCAATCCTCTGCTATACGAACATCCATATCTGTGTTTGAGTAAAAAGTTTTGCGAAGATACAAATTTTATTTCAATATCCCAATACTCCGTAACCAGAGGATTTACAGAGTTATCGGTTTTACGTGTCGATTAGCTGTTTTTACAACTTTTTTCACTATTTTTCGTAAAATTTATGCCATTTTACAAAATTATATTTACCTTTGCGCCGTTAAAGTTTTGAGATTCAATCTATGATTGATAATCTTTTAGGGTTAGAGCCGAGTTATACAGAGGTTTTTATTTAGGAAATTCAATAATTATGCAAAAAATTAAGTTCGCCATCTTATTGGCGTTGGCCGTTATTCCTTTTATGGGTCAGGCACAGTTGCCATCTGTAAAGGTTGAGAATCGCAAAGGCGAGGTGGTAAATACTGCATCTTTAGTGGATGGTGAGACCCCGATGATTATCTCATTTTGGGCCGTTACCTGCAAGCCTTGTATCCGCGAGCTTGATGCAATCAACGACGCTATGCCCGATTGGTTAGACGAGGCATCTTTCCGCGTGGTGGCAATCTCTACCGACGACAGCCGCTTCTCTGCGCAGGCAAGAGCGTGGGTTGAGGGTCACGGCTGGGGTGACTTCACCGTTCTGTTTGATAAGAATCAGGAGTTTATGCGTGCAATGAACGTATCTTACACTCCGCAGGTATTTGTTGTCGATAAGAGTGGTAAGGTTGTCTATTCGCACACCGGTTACACTCCGGGCTCGGAGCAGGAGTTGATAGATGTAATCAAGTCACTCAAGTAGTTTTTCCCGACTTAAGGTATGAAGAGACTTACAATTTTAACCCTCTTTACCCTGCTGGCGGCGGTGGTTTGTGCAGCAGAGAACGGAGAGGAGAAGCAGAAGAAGGGTCGTCTGACCGGTAGCTTCGAGACCAACTCTATCTACTACGTGGAGGATGGCAGAACTACGGCCGTTGTTCCTGAAGACCGTTTCGGCTCAAACAACTACCTGAAGTTGGACTACTACCACGGCAGATTTGCAGCAGGAGTGCAGGCCGAGGGTTATCTGCCTGTGTTACAAGGATATCCGACAAACCTCACGAAGGCAGGACTCTCAAATTTCTACGCTTCGTGGGTAGATAAGAGCTTCTCGGTTACAGCGGGAACATTTTACGATCAGTTCGGCAGCGGACTGCTTTTTCGTTCTTATGAGGATAGGACTTTGGGTATGAACAGCGCACTTCTCGGTGCCCGTGTGACATACAACTACAAGGATATTTTGGCACTGAAGGCTATCTGGGGTATGCCGCGTTTAGGCATGGAGTTTTCAAATACTCAGGCACGTGGCGCAGACCTCTCATTTGCCATCTCATCTTTGGCGGGTTGGAAGCAGACCGTTCTTGCAGTAGAGGGTTCGGTGCTCAACCGCTATGAGGCTATCTCTGCCGACTTGAAGGAGGAGGGCGGTCTGCCATCCTCTACAGGTTTTTCGGGTCGAGTAAACTTCGAGAGCAATGGTTTTATCCTTCGTGCCGAGTATATTGATGCCGGCGAGCGTCACTATCCAAATGGAGCGTACGATGGCGTTAATGACCCACGCATCGACCTGATTAAGAATGGAAATGCACAGCTTATCGAGCTCGGTTACAGCGGTCACGGCTTGGGTGTAAATATCACTGCACGCCGCCTGGAGTATATGGATATGCCGATTGTCTATCGCAACACCTCGACTGCCAATGCACTTAACTACATCCCTGCCCTAACGGCGCAGTACTCATATCTGCTGACAAACCTCAACCCATACATCGTGCAGCCAAGTACAATCCTCGGCAGCCACTGCGGTCCCGGTGAGATTGGCGGTCAGATTGACATCTACTACAACGTGGCTCGTCGTACGAAGTTGGGCGGTAAGCGCGGCATGAAGTTGGGTCTGAACTACTCGACCTACTACTCACTGCTCAAGGATCGCTCCGCGAAGGCGGATAATATTCTCTGGCAGAGTATCAACTTCACACTCGAGAAGCAGTTTACACGCAAATTCAAGCTCAACTTCCTCTACTCATTCCAGGAGTACAACGACTCACACGGCGTGAGCCCATACACTTGGAAGAGTAACATCTTTGTTGCCGATATGCTCTATAAGTGGACACCGACCATCTCGACACGTCTTGAGTTGCAGTACCTCTACTCAAAGCACGACAACAAGGATTGGATGGCGGCCCTTGCCGAGGTCAATTTTGCACCACACTGGAGCATCTTTGCAAGCGATATGTACAACCACGGCAAGACCAAGATTCACTACTACAATGCAGGTGTGAGCTACACCAAGTCACGCACACGCATACAGCTGAGCTATGGTCGTAACCGCGCAGGTGTGGTATGTTCAGGTGGCGTTTGCCGCAACATCCCTGCCTATACGGGTGCTAATCTTATGATTACAACAAGTTTCTAAGTTATGAAGAACTTTTCACGATATATCATCGCTCTATCAGTCCTATTTACTATCGGCTGCCACGGCACACCGAACGACCTTGTGGTCGAGAATAAGCCCGAGCCAGAGAAGCCGACCATAGAGAATAGGCTCAAGTTGAGCGTCGATAAGACGACTCTTGAGGCTGACGGAGTGGATTTTGTAACATTCTCTCTCACCCTTGATGGCAAGGAGCTGACAACAGATGAGGATGAGTTGGCAAAGATATACTTCATCCACGAGAAGAGCGGAAATCGTCTTGAGCGTTACGCAACAACCTTCTCGGCAGTAAAGAATGGCAACTACTCCTTTGTAGCCACATACAAGGGTCAGCAGTCGGCAAACTCCGTACAGGTAAAGGCTGTAAATCGTGAGCAGTACGAGCCTTATAATCAGAAGATTATGATTTACGACCTGACAGGTGCGTGGTGTCCTAACTGTCCGACAATGACAGCGGGTCTTGCAAATATCGACCCGATGTGGAAGAGTAATGTCATTGTGCTTGCAGTGCACAACAACGACCCGTGGGAGCTCTCTTACGAGGGTAGCGACCTTGCGACAGCTATGCTCAGCCGATTTGGCGGTCAGGGTTATCCGAGTTGCGTATATGACCTTCAGTACCTCAACGGCAATGCCCGCACACCAAAGGAGATTGGCGATATAATCGAGAAGCACATTGCCACATATCCTGCAACGTGCGGAGTGAAAATTGAGAGCACAAAGTTAGTGGGCACAACCCTTACTATCGAGGCGGCGATGACCTCGGCGACAGGTGGAGAGTATGACTTTGGTTATGCCGTGCTGCTTGACAATCAGAAATATACAGGCGGCACTGCGATTGACGATATGTACAGCGACATTGTGATTGCCAAGTCCGACAACTTCCTTGAGATGGGCGATTCAAAGATTACAACCATGCCGAATATCGAGCGCACAAAGACATTTACCGTTGAAAATTTGGAGTACACCGATGCGGCGAATATGCGCGTGGTGGTATATGTACTCACAAAGGTCGATGGTAAGGTTATGGTCGATAATGCCAACGTTTGTCCGCTTGGTGGCAGCGTAGATTATGCAGGCGTGGATAACTACAACGGTCTGCCGGAGACAAAGCTGACGCTGACTGCCGACAAAAACACCATTGTAGCCAATGGCACCGATGCTGTGACCTTCACCATAAAGTATGGCAATGAAGATGTGAGCAACGACAAGTCGGTAAATCTTATCCGCACATTCAACGGCGAGCAGATTGAGCTTGCGGCGGGTGCAAACAGCTTTACTACCACAGTAGCGGGTAGCTACACCTTTAAGGCGCGCTACTACAAGGGAGCCGAGATTATCTCTGATGACCAGGTAACTATTGTGGCAACATCCGCCGAGAGTGCCGGGGCGCAGAACTTCCGCCACAAGCTGCTCGGTATGCAGTTTACATCTATCGGCTGCCCGAACTGTCCGACACTTGGCAATGTGATAAAGTCTATACAGACAACACAGCCAAACCGTCTTGTCCCTGTATCGTTCCACATCGACTACACAATCGCTGACCCGATGAAGATTGCTATGGGCGATACATACTACAAGACTCTGAAGGGTAATGGTCTGCCGATGTTCTACCTCGACCTCCGCGAGGGTGAGGAGATGACAAGTGTCCGTTCGGTAATCGAGCAGGAGATGGCAAAGCGCGTGGCAAACTACCCTCCAACCTGCGGCGTGGCTATCTCTACTGCCTATGACAGCGCTACACGTCAGCTGACTATCGTGCCACGCATACAGTCGAATATTGCATCGAGCTATCGTTATCTGATTATGCTCGTTGAGGATAATATTGTCTATCAGCAGTATGGCATAACGGGAGATTACACCCACAACAACGTAGTGCGTGCGGTGCTTTCAGGCAACATTTATGGCGACAAGTTCAACAACAATCAGACCCTTGAGGCGGGCGTAGATACTCCGCTGGCAACGCCTGTAACAACCACGCTGCCATCAAATTGGAAGCCTGAGAATATGCGCGTGGTGGTATCTGCCCTATCGACCTCGGATAACGGTATGACCTACCACTGCAACAACACAAATGAGTGTGCCGTAGGTCAGAGTGTCGGTTATGCGCTTGAGGGTGGCAATAACGATGATAATCCTGGTGGCGACGAGGTTGCGGATGTGGAGTTTAACCGCCACGTATCGGTATTTGAGTTTACAGGTGCGTGGTGCGCAATGTGTCCAAGTGGTTATATCTTCCTTAAGTATCTTATTGAGGATTGGTACAGCCACGACACCGTACATATCCTCGCTCTCCACGACTCTACAGGTGGTGCTGACCCGATGGGCATATCACTTACAAATGAGCTTGTGACAAAGTTCGGCATTGGCGGTTTCCCTGCCTTTTTGGTCGATATGCGCGAGGCGACATCAGAGAAGACCGAGATTCAGGGTATGATTGACCGCTCGTTTAGCGACTACCCTGCAACGTGCGGTATAAAGATGGTAAGCACCGATAGCAGTGTAGATATTGAGCTCTATGCAGCAAAGAGTGCGAACTACCGTGTGGCGCTATACATCCTTGAGGATGGCATAGTAGCGCGACAGAACAATGGTGGAACATACAAAGATGATTATATCCACAACCACGTAGTAAGAGCGATGGTCAGCAAGCTCTATGAGGGCGACCGCGTGGGAGAAATTAAGGCAGCAGAGAAGGCGACAAAGAGTTATACATTTAGTCTTGACAGCAGTTGGAAGAAGGAGAACTGCACCCTCTGCGCCCTTGTATTCGATAACAGTCAGACAGTTATCAATGCAGCCGTATGTGCTGTTGGTGAAAGTGTAGATTACGACTATAAAAAATAGGTACTATGATTAAGAAATTTTTAACAATTGCACTCTGTGCGCTCCTTACTGTGAGCGTTGCAGTATCTTGTGGCGAGAATGCACCTGTGGATGAGAATCAGCAGGAGCAGCCAGAGAATCCTGAGAATCCTGAGAATCCTGACAACCCTGACAACCCTGACAACCCTGACAACCCTGACAACCCTGATAACCCTGATAACCCAGACAAACCGGCACAGACTCCGGTAGATATCTATCCGGGAGTTCCGACACCTGTGACCGCTTATGAGAACAAGGTGGAGGCATCAAGCGACGGTGCAACTATCGAGGTGACAAAGGTTGAGAACAGAAACTTCATCTTTACCGTTCGTCCGGGCGAGGCTGTGCAGTCATATCGACTCGATGTATATCCGTTGGCACACCTCTACAACTCTCTCTATGAGCGTATGCGCTCTGAGGGCAAGAGCAAGCTTGAGGCTCGCGATGTGGATACATACATCCGCGACCTTATCTTCAACGCTTCAGGTTCGGGTGGTTTTACCTTCGACCCTACAACCCACTCAGACTACGCTGCAAAGGAGTTTGACTGGATGAACTCAACCTACTCTCAGGTTCGCATGGTACCTGATTCGGAGTATATCATTATCGTTATCGCTTGCTACGACAAGGAGGGTACAAACGACGGCGAGATGTCACTCTGCTACGTTAAGACCCCATCAGCTACACTTGTAGGTGACCCGCGCGTGAATGTAAATGTGAAGGTTAGCTACACAGCTATGGATATCACTTACGAGCCAAACAGCGACTGTAAGTACCTCTACCAGTGGTGCTCTAACGAGTCTGACCTGAAGGACTATATCAACATCTACGGCGAGAAGCTCTACATCGACTTTATGCGTCACACAGTTATCGGCGACCCTATCTCGGCAACCGACACTGACAGCTGTCACTTCTACATCGACTTTGGTCAGGATGCATCATCTGATGTGCCGATTATGGCGACAGCTATCGCGCTCGATGAGAACTTTACACCTGCAAAGAGCATGGACTACAAGGTCTTCACTCTGCTGCCAAAGCCAACCGTACCTGCGGCATCTTGCTCTATGAGCGTTGTTGCTGATAAGATTGGTGCATCTTATGTTTGGTATGAGATGAATATGGAGCCTACAACTCCTTTCATGTTCTACAAGTTTATATCGCCTGCAGATGCGGAGTACTACAAGACTAAGGCTACAGCAGCCGAGCTTGCTGCGCTTGCTCGCGACCTTAATGACGATGGCTATGGCCTGAAGAACGAGAACTACTCATACAACGAGACTACCGACACATTCGGTGGCAGCTATACCGCTTATGAGATTCTCTACGCAACACCTGATACTGAGTATGTTATCGCCTATGTAGGTCGTAACCGCGTGCAGGAGTTGGGCGAGGTTAAGTTTACCGAGCCATTCAAGACAAAGGCGCTTGTAACCGACAGTCCTGCAACTTGTCAGTCAGATTGCAAGCTCACCCTGACTGCTCACGGCAGAACAGGTGTGACTGTAACATTCAACTACGACTTTACAAAGCATGCAGGTGTTCGTTTCCAGTATATCGAGCCTGTTTTGGATGGCGCACAGCCATCTGCAGATGCAGGTCGTGACACCTTCCTATCATTCCTCGGCTTCGGTATGCCGGGTGACGCTGAGGGTCTTATCTCTAACAACTGGGCAGCAGAGCCTACAGGTGGCGATACATTTACCCTGCCTGGATTTGAGCCTGGCACAAAGATTAAGTATGCATATATGTGCGAGGATTGGAATGGCGTTGTTGGCGAGCTACAGTTTGAGGAGGTGACACTCCCAGATGTTGAGGATGGTGACAACCCGACATCAGCAATTACTGCAAACTATGACGCCGCTTCAGGCACCGTAGTATTCGAGTTTACTGCAAACAACCAGACTGCCGAGATGAAGTACTTGGTTGGCGATATTAATATGGACAACGATGCTCTTGGTATCAAGTACTTGGGTAATGAGAACTACTACACAGCAGAAGAGATGATTAAGAAGTGGACTACATACTGCTCTGCGCAGGGTCTTACCACAAACAACATCAGCACAACACTCTCTGAGCCTGCGGGTAGTACTCTGATTGCACTCTGTATCCCATACAGCAAAAATGCTGTGCGTGGCCCACTCTCATACGTCATTTGGGATGGATTTACTGTAAAAACCCTGACAGATTACTACCCTAACTACACGCCTGCTGCGGCTGCAACAAACGCTGCGGAGCACCCGGCTTTGCAGAGCATCAAGCGCCCTGCAACAAGAGTAGTATCGCTCAAATAAATTGGGGAAAAACCTATTCAAACCTACATAATTAACAGTCCGACAAATCAGGAGTCGGCAGATATTTTACAAAGGGTGTGTGCCTGATTCACACATCCTCTCTAAAAGTTTATTTTATGAAGAACTTTTATGCAATTTTCAAGGGTGTGTTCGCCACTCTGGTTGCTACATCGATGCTTGCAGTATCATGTACAGAGCCGTATGACGACACACAGATTCGTCAGGAGCTTGCTGACCTCTATCAGAAGGTTGACAATCTTGAGAAGAAGCTTAGCACCGAGGTTGATGCTCTCAAGGCTCTGATCGACTCTAAGGCCGTTGTTGCCTCTGCAACCAAGAGCACAGACGGTTCTTGGGAGATTTTGCTCACTTCAGGTGAGAAGATTACAGTTTACCCTCAGTACCAGCCAGAGCCACAGGCTCCAGAGGTAAACAATGGTTGTGTAACCGTTGTTAAGGAGGGCGATGCTTACTACTGGGCACAGATCGTTGATGGCAAGGCTGTTGCTATCACCGACGCTGCTGGTAACAAGATTCCTGTTACTCACAACGCAGCTCCAGAGGTACGCGTAAACCCTGCAACAGGAGATGTTGAGCTCTCTGTTGATGGTGGTCACACTTGGGTAATTGTTGAGAAGAAGGCAGAGGAGAGCACTGAGGCTGCTTGCATCTTCACAGGCGTTGTTGATGGTGAGACATCTGTTGACTTTACCCTTGCTTCAGGTGAGGTTATCTCTGTTCCTAAGGCTGAGTCTATCGACTTCGGCGTTCAGGCAGGTAAGACCTTCGTTACTCCAGGTGAGAGCGTTGATGTTGCTCTCAAGGCTGAGAACATCGACGACCTTACAGTAATCGCAAAGCCAGAGGGTTGGAAGGCTACTATCAGCGGCAAGACCCTGACTGTAACAGCTCCTGCACAGGAGAAGATTGACGCCGGTGAGGCTGAGCTCGAGGGTTTTGTAAAGATTCACGCAGCCGGTGGCGATGGCAAGTGTATGGTAGGTAAGCTCCTTGTCTCTGCATCTACTGCATCTGTTCTTATCGAGGTTGTAGGCGAGGATGCTACTATCTACAACAACACAGGTCTTCGTTGGAGCGGTGTTGCTTACGGTATTGCTGCTTACGACGATTTCAGCGCAGAGGCTATTGCAAAGGCAAAGAACAACTACGAGCTTATGTCTTATGAGCTTTACGAGACACAGACAACTGTATCTGTAAAGCAGATGTACAACGAGATGATTGCTGGTGTTTACGATCCAGCTGCTTATGTTGAGATTCCAACAGGTACTTCTTATGTAGTTTGGGCTCTTGCAGGTAGCGATGCTTGGGATCACGTTTACTCTGCTGACGAGGTTGTTTACACTGTTTACACCCCTGCATTTGTAAATGTTGAAGCTACAGCTGTTACATTCAACTCTGTAGAGTTCACTGCTGTTGGTGGTGGCTATGCAGGCTATATCGTTGGTGTTCTTGCCGGTGGCGAGGAGGCTGAGCTTAAGGCACAGCTTGAGAACGCATTTGGCAACTGGCAGGTAG
Source organism: Alistipes sp. (assembly GCA_017398555.1). Taxonomy (GTDB): domain Bacteria; phylum Bacteroidota; class Bacteroidia; order Bacteroidales; family Rikenellaceae; genus Alistipes. The sequence continues at coordinate 9,397 of JAFQFV010000010.1, read as the reverse complement.
GTTGGGGTATGTTCGGTGAGGAGCTTACCGAGCTCAACTACAAGGGCAATGTCCTCGACTTCCCAGGTAGCACTATTTGGGGCGGTATCTATCCAAATACTAACTATATGGTATATGTACTCCCTCTGATTGATGGTAAGGCTTCATCTGATTACTTGGCTACAGACCTTAAGACTTATCTGTTCACAACCTCAAATATTGAGGCAGGTGGTTCTGCAACACTCTCATTTGAGCCACTTGAGATTGGCTATACCAATATGGAGGTTGCTATCAACGGTTCAGAGAATACAGCAATAATCTACTCTGTATTTGCAACTGCTGACGACCTTGCAGCATACAAGACTGACGAGGAGCTGCTCCAGTATGTTATTGCTTACAACACTGAGTACGAGACAATGGCTATGGGCAATAAGACTACTGCATACATCTCATCTCTTAACCCAGGTGATACAGCTACAGTTCTTGCATTCGCTGTTGATACTGAGGGTAAGTACGGCCAGCTCTACAAGCAGGAGTTCAAGACTAACGTTCTTGCTTACAATGAGAACCTTAAGGTTGTTATCGACGAGGCTGCTTCAAAGGTTGATGTAACCACTGCAAGCATTAAAATCTCTACTACAGGTGGTGAGGCTGCATCTTACCGCTATATGGCTGTAGAGAAGGGTGGTTACTCTTGGAAGGGCGAGGAGTCCACAGAGACAACCCTTGTTATGGGCAACAACTACTACGTAAATGAGGTAGAGGCATCTGCTCTTGTTGATGGTTACATTAACCTCACAGAGCTTGAGACAAACTCTGAGTATGCATTTGCTGTTATTGCTATAGATGCTGCCGGCGTTCCTTCACACGCTTCATTCTACTACTTCACTCCAAAGCTCCCTGAGTATCCACTTGTTCGTGCAACTGCTGAGCAGTACGCAACAGCAAAGCCAACATATGACTACACTGTTGCTTGGAACGATGATTATGGTCGTTTCGATGTTACTGTCAATGTAACTCCTGCAGCTGGTACTGTTAAGTACTGGGTAGCTGTTCTTGGTGAGGAGTACCTCTCTTCTGAGTCTGTAGCTCGTGATGCTGTTGATTATATGCTTCTCAAGGAGGATCAGTACTATGGTAGCAAGTCATTTACCGAGGCTGCCACACTCGTTCCAAACTACAAGGTTGGTGGTACCTACGATCCAAATGCAAATATTTGGATTACTTGGCTTGACGAGGCCGGTAACTACTATGAGTGTATCTGCGAGCCAATCTTCAAGCAGACTTTGGTTGCAAAGGATAACGATGCTTGGAAAGCTTCACAGCCTACTATCACAGCCACTGTTGCAGATGGTGTTCTTAGCTACACTGTAACTCCGGGTACCGGTGCAACCAATATGTATATCCTTCCATTTGGATACACTGATTACCGTGATAGCATTACCAATACATATATGCTTACAATCAACCCTAATGCTATTCAGAGCGCAACTGAGTACACAGGCACTCTGAACGAGGTTCAGGAGGATGCATTTGTAATGGTTGCTTGGACTGATGCAGAGGGTAACCTCTACGAGATTAAGAAGAGTACTGATTTGTAATCTTTTATCTCTCTACTTTTTGAGCTCGGCAAACCGCCGGGCTCTTTTTTTTGTGCAAACAAAATTGCAAATCATCATCTTTTTCCCTAAATTTGTAGGGTTAAAACTTAAACATACCTTAATTATGACTCCTACTCCGCACATTGGTGCTCAATATGGGCAGATTGCCGAAAAGGTGATTATGGCAGGCGATCCTCTGCGTGCCAAATTTATGGCAGAGCGTTATTTAGAGACCCCTGAGCTTGTAAATCAAGTTCGCGGAATGTATTGCTATACAGGAACTTACAAGGGCAAGCGTGTATCTGTAATGGGGCACGGCATGGGTATATCGTCAATCGGCATCTACACCTTTGAGCTCTACAACTTCTACGGCGTAAAGCGCATTATCCGCACAGGTTCGGCGGGTGCATACCATCCCGACCTACACATTGGCGACATAGTCATTGCGCAGGGTGCCTGCGACAACTCCAACTTCGCGGCGCAGTTCCGTCTGCCGGGTACTTTTGCTCCGATTGCCAACTTTAACCTGCTCCGAGCAGCGGTTGAGAAGGCGGAGAGCATGGGTGTAAACTTCCGTGTGGGTAACATCCTTGCCAGCGAGATATTCTACAACGATGACCCTGAGGCGTGGAAGAGTTGGCAGAAGATGGGTGTGCTGGCGGTCGAGATGGAGGCTTCGGCACTATATATGAATGCAGCCCGTAGCGGCAATGAGGCGCTCTGCATCTGCACCATATCGGACTCGCTTGTAACCCACGAGGAGACCACAGCCGAGCAGCGCGAGAAGACCTTTACAGATATGATGGAGATCGCTTTTGAGATAATCTAAAGGGGCTTTTCTGCGTTACACTTTTTTACTTCGAGAGGAAAATACAAAAGTATCTCCCTCCCGAGATAAAAAAGCAAGCCTTGAAAACCCTCCTCTATATTATCTCAAACAAATACAACAGATAGACGACGTATGAAACGATTACTCTTAACTCTCTGTGCTCTTACTGTCACCTTCACCTCCTTTGGTTGGGGCTTGGTAGGTCACGAGATTGTCATCGCCATAGCGCAGCGACATCTGACCGAGAAGGCGAAGGCGAATATTGCCAAGTATATCGACTACGACCTGAAGCAGGATGCCGTTTGGATGGATAAGCATCGCCACGACGAGCCGATAGCCTATACTACTCATTATCACGTCTTTGCGACCGACAAAAATCTCCGATACGACCCGAATTATCGTATCGCCGAGGGTGGTGATGTGGTCTATTCGCTCGCTCTGTCGGAGTACAACCTCGCCGAGCAGAACTACAAGCGTATGACCGACAGCGCGGTGGTATTCAATATCAGGATGATAATCCACTTTATGGGCGATATGCACTGCCCTGTACATACTCACGTTGATGGCGTTAAGACCATTTGGCCGTGCAAGCTCAAGGGCAAGGAGTGGGTTAAGTTTCACCCGATTTACGACAAGATTCCTGCAAAGCTATACGACCGAAAGCTCTCGGCCGACCAGATTGCAGAGCAGCTCGACACCGCAAGCAAAAAGGAGATTAAGAAGATTGTTTCAGGTACAATTATCGATTGGGCAAACGATGCTGCAAGGGTCAGCACGAAGATATACGACATCAACCCGATGTACACCTACGATTTGGACCCGGAGACCATCGAGAAGTCACGCCCTATTATCGACACGCAGCTGCGCAATGCGGGCTACAGATTGGCGGCGAAGTTGAACGAATATTTTAACTATTAACAGATAAGACCATGAAGAAGATTTTAACATTTGTAACCGCTGCAATACTTTGTATTGAGGCGTTCGGTTGGGGCGGCGTAGGCCACCGAGTAATTGTAGAGATTGCACAGCGCAACCTTACAGAGAAGGCGAAGGAGAATATCTCCAAGTATATGAACTACGACCTGAAGAAGGAGGCTGTATGGATGGATACTCACCGTACAGATGAGCCTATCGCCTATACAACCTCTTGGCACGTCTATAACGTGGATGGCGAGAGTACATACGACCCAAATCCACGTCTTTACAAGGGCGACTGCGTACACGCATTGAAGATTGCAGATTACAACCTGAGCCGATATGAGAAGCTGACAGATAGCGCAGTGGTGTTCAATCTGCGTATGCTTCTCCACTTTGTGGGTGATTTGCACTGCCCTACTCACTCTTACGTTCCGGGCCCTCGTTGCTTCTGGCCTTGCACACTCAATGGCAAGAAGTACAAGTTCCACGGCGTATATGACAAGATGCCGCAGCTTATCCACGCAGGTAAGAAGGATAATGATATTGCAGCCGAGCTTGACGTGCTGAAGAAGTGCCAGATTAAGAAGATTGTCAAGGGCGACCTTCACGAATGGGTAGAGCAGATTGGTAGCGACAACAAGGTTATCTACGAGTGGAACCCTCATAACACCCCTGTTTTGAGAGATGATACTATCGAACTCTCGACAGAGCTTGTCAATAAGCAGATGACCTATGCAGGCTATCGTCTGGCATATCTGCTCAACAAGTACTTCGGCAAGTAAAAAGGTTTACCGCACAAAAGAGTGTGTCCAAAAGTTTGTTGGGCACACTCTTTTTTTATACCTTTGTGACGTTAATAGACTAAAAATGAGAAGTATAGAGAATATCTATCTATCGCCAGAGATAGAGGTTATACAGGTGAGTGTTCAGGCGGGTTTTGGTCTGAGCGATATGGGTTATGCCGGTTGGGAGGATGGCCCGGCAACAGGCGGAAATAGTAACAATTTGGGTGATTTCTAAACAGCAGTAAGAGATGAAGAGTTTGATACAATTTTTAGTCGGTATTGCTGTCGCTGCCACCTGTTTTGTGGGCTGTAGCAATAGTTATGAAGATATTGAGAGTGCCATTGGTAGTAACTTTACTCTAACACTGGTAACAGATGGTCTTTCACGCACGGAGTATGACCCGGATTTGTGCGATATAAAGTGGTCTGAGGGCGATTTGGCGCAGGTGCTTGTAAAGGGCACATATGCCGATGCAACAGCCTCTGTAGATAGAGATGAGCCGCGAATAGCCTCATTCAAGTGGGCCCCAGGCAGTTATATATCGTATGTATCTGCCGGCACACATACCGTTCAGGGTTACTATCCGCGCAGAGCATATCTCTCCTGCTCATACAACGCAAGTGGCACAAAGCGTACCCACGCCACACGTCTGGGACTTAGGTTGCCTGCATCGCAGAGTGGTACAACAACGACTTTTGATCCGCTTGCCGATATTTTGGTGGCCGACAATATGGAGGTGGAGATTACACGCGCTGACATATCGGCAGCAAATAAGGTGGTCAACAACTTCCACTTCCGCCGCATGGTGGCAATTAGCGAGTTTGAGTACAAAATCTCAAATTCCGAGCTACTCAACTCAGACGAAAAGGTGCAGTCGGTGGCTTTTCAGGTGGTTTCACCCGCGAATGACAAGTATATTGCGGGTAATATGTACATCCAGCCTACTGCAGATGGTGCAAAGTATGTGGATGCAAACATCAACGCTATCAGCAATAGCAACGACTACTTCTACGGCGAAGATTCAAACACAGTAACGGTGACACTTACCGACCAGCCGACACTAAAAAGTGGCTTTACGGCGTGGTTTGTGACCTCTCCAGTAACCTTAGCGGTGGGTGACAAAGTGGTATTTATCATCACAACCACCGCGGGTACAACAATTACAAAGAGTGTCAACATTTCGAGCAATGTAACTCTCTCAACCACAAAGAAGAACACCCTTACCGTCAATCTCGACAACAGCGTGGAGATTAAGAGTCCTACAACACCAACACCCGACCCAGACACTCCGAGTGGTGGCAACGGCGAGGCGGCATTGGGGCTCTCGTGGCTTGAGATTCCTGCGGCAATGAGAGGTAGCGAGATGGGTGGTGTAACAACTTCAGCCCTCTTTATGCACACCTTCTACTACGGAGCAGAGAATGCAAGCAACCGCAACTACACCGTCTGCTACGACAAGGGCAAGATGACAACATACTGGGTGGCATATCCGTTAAACAGTTCGCACATCGGCTCGCTTGACCGCACAGATGTCTGGACATATGTCGATAACAGCCTACTTGCAACAGAGTATCAGCCAAATATTGTCAGTGGCTCGTATCGCTCAGCTGCTAGCGGCGGAACAAATAACTACTCGCGCGGACACCTGCTTCCGTCAGCATCACGCACAGCCACATCGCTGATGAACGAGCAGACATTTATAACCGTAAACCAGGTGCCACAAATCCAGGATGGTTTTAATGGCGGCGTGTGGATGTATCTTGAGAGTGCTGTACGCAGTGCAAGAAATGGCAAGACAATATTTGTCGTTACGGGAACGGCACTGCAGAAGGGTAACGGCGAGGCCGAGGAGATTGGTACAATGGCAAAGACCTATGACCGCAATGGCAAGGAGATTCCTGTGCCACGATACTTCTACAAGGTATTGCTCAAGGTGGACTCCGAGACCAACCCTACAACGGCATCGGCTGTAGGTTTCTGGTTTACTAACCAGAGCTCTTCAAGCGGCTATGAGTCATTTGCAGTAAGCGTAGATCAGATTGAGAGCAAGTTGGGTATGGATTTCTTTGTAAATCTGCCAGATGCTCTTGAACAGACCGTCGAGAAGAACACTTCGTGGTCAACATTCTCAAATTTTTAGAGTAACACTCAAAAAAGCCACTTTTTGCGGCATTACTATTGTTAAAAAGCGACAATCGCTTGCTCTGAGGTTGTCGTTTTTTGCAAAATATTACTACCTTTGTAACTAAATGGGCAAATTTTTGACAATACTACTGTTCTACCTCTGCTCTGCATCTTTTATGCAAAGTGCAGATTTGTCATCTTCAGCAGCAAAAAGCGGCTGTGAGCAGATAGCAAGTCGATATGTGGAGCAGATAGATTGTCAGCGTCAGTGCAACAACTTCGCCCACCGCTCGGAGCAGATATCTATACCCTCAACATCGGTAACGACAGTTGCGGTAAAGAGTTATCAGCCTCGCGTGGCGGCGATAGGTGATAATTTGCACTCTCTTTGCGTTGTAAATTACTACTGTACTCGTTTTTCTCTCTATCGTCTTTGTGGCAGACGTGCAATAGACTACTACCTCTATACGCTCTGCCGGTTGCGTTTGTGATTTGGTCGCTGCAAAGCAGCTGACTTACAGGCTATTAGGCCGACTAAACAAAATAAATCACAAACCTATTAAAAGATGAATAAGATAAAGTTTTACGAGGAGTTATACGCCTCGTGCAGTTATATTGTGGCACGTCGCAAGAGCATCGTGCTACCCATTTTGATTATCGTGGCAGGCATTGTGCTACCACTTTTAAGTACAATTTTGCTCAGCGGTGAGCAGTTTGATAATGTCAACTCTGTAGTGATTCTCATTGGTATCGCTATTGCTATTACAGGAGGTATTCTGTTATTGGGACGACTCTCAGGTAAGGGCGAGCCATATCACACCAAGAGTGGCAAATTTTTAACAACCCGTACTTTGGCTTATGACCGTTCACGTCGCTCTGAGGTACTCAAGGCGATGGGTAGTGGCGATATCAACGCTCTGCTCTCAATTCCGACTTGCGAGGTTTCGGCACTCTGTCTGCTGCTTACAACGCTGAAGGATAACTCATTTGCTGCTGCTCAGCTCTTTGAGTATGCCGAGTTGGAGTACCGCGAACTGAGCCGCGTAACTGTCATAAAGGGTTAATTTGACAAAATAAAGGTAAAGGTGGGTTCTATCAATTAGGTCGAGGCAATTTTGGAGGTTATTTCGAGCAGGCTTTGTCGCTTTTAGAGGGCGCAATAGCCTATTGGCTCGCCTTTGGGCGACCCTTCACCGCTACGCCTCTGCAATTCAAACAAGTTTGATTGCACTCAGCTTAATCGCGGTGTTGTAACCGAGAAAAGCGGCAAAAGATGCCGAAATAAGTCCAAAAGTGACCGAAATAGAATCTACTGTACATAGAAATACTTATTACCTAATTTATAGAACACACCTTATGGAGATAACAACCGAAAATTTTCTGTTAATTGGTGCTATACTACTCTTTGTCGCCGTGCTTGCAGGTAAGGTCGCTTACAGACTCGGCACACCGGCATTGCTGCTCTTTTTGGGCGTGGGTATCTTCTTCGGATATGAGATACTCTCGTTCAACTCGCCCGAACTGACGCAGTTTATGGGTATGATTGCCCTGAGTATCATCCTCTTCTCGGGCGGTATGGATACCAAATTTTCGGATATTAAACCGGTTCTTCTCCCCGGAATAACACTCGCCACGGTAGGCGTACTGCTTACAGCATTTATCCTCGGCGGGTTTATATACGGAATTTCGCCGTGGTTGGGCGTAGGGTTATCCTTCCCGATAGCTCTACTGCTCGCCTCGACGATGGCATCTACCGACTCGGCGTCGGTATTCTCTATTTTGAGAACAAAAAAGCAGGGTCTGAATGAGAATCTAAGGCCGCTGTTGGAGCTTGAGAGCGGATCCAATGACCCCGTGGCGTATATCCTTGTAGTGCTGCTTGTAAGTATGCTCTCGCCCGATAAGGAGAGCGTAAGTATTGGCATGAGCATCGTGCTGTTCATCGTTCAGATGCTCGTGGGTGCTGTTGCAGGATATTGCTTCGGTAAGGCCGCCGTATGGGCAATAAATAAGATAAATATCTCAAATGCCTCGCTCTACTCTATTCTGCTGCTGGCATTTGTATTCTTCACCTTCTCTTTCACAACCCTTATCCACGGTAACGGTTTTTTGGCGGTATATATCGCAGGACTTGTTGTGGGTAACTGCAAGATTGTCCACAAACGAACCGTGGTAACATTCTTTGACGGAGTGACGTGGCTGGTGCAGATAATTATGTTCATCATGCTCGGACTTCTGGTCGATGTAAAGCTGCTTTTAGAGCCAAACACACTGCTGCTCGGTGCCGTAACAGCGATATTTATGACCTTCGTAGCCCGTCCTGCGGCAGTTATGCTATCGATGCTGCCATTTAGAAAGTTCTCACGCAAAGCCCGTCTGTATGTCAGTTGGGTGGGCCTGAGAGGCGCTGTGCCTATCATCTTTGCAACATATCCGCTGGTGGATCACGTGCCACAAGCCGAGCTGATATTCAATGTGGTATTTATCGTTACCATTATCTCACTCACTCTGCAGGGAACAACCGTCAGCAGTATGGCAAATAGCCTCGGCGTGGCTCGCAAAGAGCGCGAGAGTTCATTTGGTGACGCCTTCCAAGACCGTATGAAGTCGGCATTTACCGAGGTCGATGTAAATGAACAGATGCTCTCTACAGGTAATACCCTCAAGCAGATCGACCTGCCACAACATACCCTGGTAATTATGGTCTGCCGCGATGGCGACTACTTTGTCCCTCAGGGAGATACAGAGCTGATGGTGAGCGATAAACTGCTTATCCTCTCCGACCGCAACGAGGAGCTGCAAGCCCACTATAAGGAACTCGGCCTAGACGAGGTTATTAAGTTTTAGATAGGCTACGCAGTACTGCCACAGTACTGCCCGCTTTTTCGAGAAAAAGCAGGGCGTGCAAAAAGCTTTATGCGAAACTCCGTTTCGCTTGTAGGCTGTTGCGAGAATAACGTTGTCTGCGACAATAGAAAACAGCAAGAGCAGTAGTTTGTAAGCAAGCTTACACTACCGCTCTTTCTATTTTTACTATCCTTGCGGATAGCTGTTATTCTCGAAAACAAGTCAAAACCACAAATTTGCACTCCGCTTATTCTCTGCACTCATTTGTCGTCAAAATGCGGTAGTAGGTGTGCATCGCAAAAGAGACCCCTTT
>JAFQFV010000009.1 GCA_017398555.1 Alistipes sp. | reverse complement strand
GAGACGTAGCAGCGAAAAGACGCCGAAGGAGGATTAACGCTGCGATTAAGTCGAATGCAATCAAACTTGTTTGAATTGCTGAGACGTAGCAGCGAAAAGACGCCGAAGGAGGATTAACGCTCGGTACAAAAAACAGCGAAGGGCTGTACTTGTCGTACTGCCCTTTGCTGTTTATTTGGGTTAGCGGCAGCAAATGCTGCCTTTTCATTCCAAAATTAGAGTGCGCCGATCTCGTAAAGAGCACCATTCACCTTACGAACAGCCTCTGCAGCAGCGTCGAACTTAGCCTTCTCCTCCTTTGTAAGATCAACCTTAACGATCTTCTCAATACCCTTCTTACCGAGAACTACAGGTACGCCGAGGCAGATATCCTCCTGACCATACTCACCCTCGAGAAGAACTGAGCAAGGAACGATAGCCTTAGTGTCGTTGATAATAGCATCAACAACATAAGCACCAGCTGAACCTGGAGCATACCAAGCAGAGGTACCGAGAAGGCCTGTAAGAGTAGCACCACCAACCATAGTGTCAGCAGCAACCTGCTCGAGCTTCTTCTTTGAGAGGAACTGAGATGCAGGAACACCCTTGATAGTAGCCTTTGAAGTGAGCGGAACCATAGTAGTATCGCCGTGACCGCCGATAACCATACCGTCGATATCCTGAATACCTACGCCTGTAGCCTTAGAGAGGTAGCAACGGAAACGTGAAGAGTCGAGAGCACCACCCATACCGATAATGCGGTTCTTCTTAAGACCTGTAGCCTTGAGTGCAAGGTAAGTCATTGTATCCATAGGGTTAGAGATAACAACAACGATAGCCTTTGGAGACCACTTAAGTGCATTACCTACAACGCCCTTAACGATACCTGCGTTGATACCGATAAGCTCCTCACGAGTCATACCCGGCTTACGAGGAATACCTGATGTAACAACGATAACATCAGAGTTTGCAGTTGGCTTGTAACCCTCTGCATCTGTTGCTGTAACACCAACGAGCTTAGTCTTGTAGCCCTGAGTTGCAGCAGCCTGGAACATATCCAGCATCTTACCCTCAGACAGACCGTCCTTGATATCAACGAGAACAACCTCGCTTGCAACGCCACGGCAAGCCAATACATTTGCGCAAGTTGCACCTACTGCACCTGCGCCGATAACTGTAACTTTTGACATAGTTTTGTGTGTTTTTTATTTGATAAAACGTCGATTATTTCGCAATAAGAGCTGCATACTGCTCAGCAGAGAGCAGAGCATCAACCTCAGCAGGATTAGCCATCTTAACCTTAACCATCCAACCCTCACCATAAGGATCGCTGTTTACAAGTGCAGGGTCTGCATCGATAGCAGGGTTTACCTCCTCGATAACGCCAGATACAGGCAGGAACGCATCAGATACGGTCTTTACAGCCTCGATAGTACCGAAAACATCACCCGCAGCAAGCTCCTCGCCCTCAGTTGGGATGTCAACAAATACGATATCACCAAGCTCACTCTGAGCAAAATCGGTAATGCCCACAAAGGCATAATCACCCTCCACGCGACACCACTCGTGGTCGTCGGAGTACTTCAATTCTACAGGAATATTAGCCATAGTTTTATAATTTTAGGTTTATCTACAATTCGTCGCACAGATATTTGCACAATTTTAATCGTACAAATGTAGCAATTTTTTCAGATTATAGCAACAATCGTTCAAAATTTTGAATACCAATCATCAGATAGAGTCAGATAATGCCTCATAATATCGCTTTGTAACGGGCACATCTCTGGATGGTTCCACATCAATTTGAGCCACGATAATACCCTCGCGCTCTTTACGAAGGGCCTTGATATGGCGCGGATTTACGTAGTACGAGCGATGACAACGCAAAAGACCAAACTCTGCGCAGAGGTTTTCGATAGACTTCATTGAGCATCTGAGCATATAGTCACACAGCTGATCGCCATCGAGATATGATATCTTGATATAGTTCTCCTCGGCAGTAATATAGAGCACCGACGAGGCAGATACGACCAACTTAAGATTTTTACGTCCATCATAAAATCTCATTCTGCGCTCCTGATCCACCTCTAACTTATTCTGTCGATACTGCGCAACGAGGAAAAAAGAGAGCGTGATGATAACGTATGGGTATATCAGCACCGGTAGCACCCACGTCAGCGCTCGCGAAAGAACCAAAAAGTATGGTTCGGCGAGTCGATCCATCAACCACGCATAGAGGGCGACAAAGAACGAGGCCACCACCATCTCTAAAATCACCCAAAAGAAGTAGGTTAATTTATCTACACGATGTCGGATAATATAGTAGATACCCCTCATCAGCACCACCGTTCCAAAGATGATGCAGGCAAGCAGTATAAGATGAACACCGAACGGAAATTTTCCAATCATCAGCCGCTCCTCTATATGAAACGGGCGATATATCACCATAAAAGCAAAGAAGACAAGCGGCATGGCAACAATATGTATCATCTGTGCCGATTTTGTCTTAAAAACAGGAGGTAATTGCAACATATCGAGATATTTTTAATGGTGTGACGAATGCGCAAATATATAAATTTTATCCCAAATATACCAAATTAATCCCTAAAAACCGCAAAATGTCACTAATTTTCGTCACAAGACACACTTATTTGCCTATCCAACAGCTCTGTTTTACCTTTGCATCAGCATTCAGCCTAAGAAGATTATTTTATGAAACAGATAATAGCTCTGGGCGACTCTATAGTGAGAGGAATTGTCCTGGACAAAAGCCAAAATAACTTAAAATACAGATATACTCAATTAGACGAAAACTTTGTTGCTATATGCAGCGCGCAGCTTGGTTGTGTGATAAAGAATTTCGGGATGTTTGGGAATACCACGCTACGCGCGTTGCATAATTTAGACAGACACAAGAGCGCTATTGAATCTTCAGAGTATGTCATCATGGAGTTTGGCGGTAACGACTGCGACCACCATTGGTCAGAGATAGCCGACAATCCATCTGCCGAGCACCACCCTTTTATATCCATTCCACAATACTCCGAACAACTCCACGAGTTGATAGCATCTGTGCAGAGTCTGGGTGCGAAACCCATTCTACTCTCTCTGCCACCGATTATTGCGGATAAATATTTCGACACATTTACTAAAGATATGAGCCGAGAGCAGCGTGACAATGTACTGCTGTGGCTCAACGGATGCCTTGAGAATATCACGCAGTGGCACGATATGTACAACCTCGCGCTATTCAAACTTGCATCCGATGCAGGGGTAGAAGTTATAGATATCACCACCCCATTCTTGGTCAAGAGAGATTATCGTACCCTATTCTGCAATGACGGCATACACCCTAACGCTTTGGGACACAAGCTGATAGCCGAAACGATATGCAATAGCACCAATATCTGGAACTAAAATAAATAGAGAACAGCAATCTGCTGTTCTCTATTTATTTGCACTACAGCACAAACTCTATCTCCTTAAAAAGATAGCTTCTCTGCTTGCCATCTTCCCACTCAACTATCAAATCGCCCGTCGGTTTTACACCGCGGATAATTCCCTCAAATCGAGTACCATCCGCAAGAGTGTATGTATGCCTCTCATCACGACGATAAAGCACTGAGTGATAGTCTGTTTGCAGTTTGCCCCACTCTCCATTCTTTAGTTGAGAATAGCGACAAGACAGGCACTTTTCAAACTGCTTTAACAGCGCCTCTCTATCATAATTTCTATCTGTCAGCAACGCAAGTGACACAGGATTAGGAATATCTGCCGAAAATTCGCGCTGATTGACATTTATACCGATACCGACAATGGTACGCGAGAGTTTTCCGCCCGAATAGGAGTGTTCAATAAGTATTCCCACCGCCTTTTTATCGCCGACATAGATGTCGTTTGTCCACTTTATCTTGGTATCAACCCCCAACTCCGCAAAGAAATCATAGAGTGCAAGTGCCACCGCCTCCAAAAGCATAAACTGCTCTGTAACAGGCAGAAAGTGTGGCTCAAGCACCACCGAGAAGGTGAGATTTTCGCCGGCACGGCTCTCCCAACTATGGCCACGCTGACCACGCCCCGCCGTCTGAAAGTCTGCCCACACAATATCCCCGTCGTGATACTCTGCACCACGAGCAACATCGTTTGTCGAGCCTACCGTATCTAAATGGTAAATCATTGGCTACTATACGCTTACACCAAAGTCGCGCAGAGCGTCGTTAAGGGTTGTCTTCTTATCTGTGGACTCCTTGCGCTGACCGATAATAAGGGCGCACGAAACGTTGTACGTACCTGCAGGGAACTGCTTTGGATATGTTCCGGGGATAACGATTGAACGAGCAGGAACATAACCCTTATAAGTCTTTGGTTCACTGCCTGTTACGTCGATAATATGAGTAGAGCCCGTAATTACCACATTCGAGCCGAGCACAGCCTCGCGGCAGATATGTGCACCCTCAACAACGATAGCACGGCTGCCGATAAAGCAGTTATCCTCGATGATAACAGGTGCCGCCTGCACAGGCTCAAGCACACCACCGATACCCACACCACCGCTCAGGTGAACATTCTTACCAATCTGGGCGCAAGAGCCGACGGTTGCCCACGTATCGACCATAGTTCCGCTATCCACATAGGCGCCAATATTGACATACGACGGCATCATAACCGCACCTGGAGCGATATATGCACCATAACGAGCAATACCGTGAGGCACTACACGCACGCCGAGGTTATGAAAATCGCGCTTAAGCTCCATCTTATCGTACCACTCAAGCTCTCCGGCACGCATAGTTCGCATCTTCTGAATAGGGAAGTAGAGGATTATCGCCTTCTTAACCCACTCATTTACCCGCCACTCGCTCTTCTCCAAATCGATAGGTTCTGCACAGCGCAACTCTCCCTTATCCACCGCCTCAATAACGGTGCGAATAGCCTCGCGAGTAGCCTCATTCTCCAACAGCGCGCGATTCTCCCACGCCGCCTCTATAATCTTCTGTAAATCCTTCATAGTGTTAAAATTTTTCCCAAAGATACAAAAAAGTTGCCATTAAATATATGTGTTGCCGAGAGTTTTTGTATCTTTGTCGCAAATATATATAAATATGGGTAAAAAACTATACGTAGTAATCAAAGTCTTCGTAATTATAGCCATCTGCTACGGAGCTGGTTACGGTTGCGGAAGATTATTGAAGAGCATGTTTACAAAGAGTATTGAATATCCACAAACAGCCCGTGAGGATGTTGTGGACAACTATTTCGGCACAGAGGTAGCCGATCCGTATCGTTGGTTGGAGGATGACAATTCAGAGGCTACAGCCGCTTGGGTAGAGGCTCAAAACAGCATCACCTTTGACTATCTCCACTCTCTGCCTGCACGCGAGAAGATTAAGGCTCGCCTTGAGCAGTTGTGGGACTATCCGACACAGAGTGCCCCATCAAAGCACGGCGATTGGTACTACATCTCGCGCAACAGCGGTCTGCAAAACCAGAGCGTACTATACCGTAAGCGCGACCTTGCAAGCGCTGATGAGGAGCTGTTCCTCGACCCAAACGCTCTCTCTGATGATGGTACGGTGGCACTCAACACCGCCACATTCAGCAAAGACGGCAAACTCTTCGCCTACTCGCTCGCCTCGGCTGGAAGTGATTGGGTGGAGATTTTTGTCATGGATGCCGAGAGCAAAACGCTCCTCAAGGATCATATCAAGTGGGTGAAGTTCTCTGGTGCAAGTTGGGCACCCGACAATAAGGGTTTTTACTACAGTGCCTACGATGCGCCAAAGGAGGGGGTCTATTCTGCACAAAATACCAATCAGAAGGTATATTACCACCGCATAGGCACATCCCAGAGCGAAGATACACTTATCTATGCTGACCCTTCACGACCACTCCACTACTTCCACGGTGGCGAGAGCGAGGATGGTCGTTGGCTCTTTGTTACAGGCTCTGCGGGCACCTCAGGTACAGAGGTTTTATTTAAGCGCAAGGGCGAAAAGCGTTTTCAGACTCTCTTTGAGGGCTTTGAGTACGACTACTACATTTTGGACTGCTACGAGGATGTTGCACTGGTGCTGACAAACAATGACGCGCCAAACTTCCGTCTGGTGGCTGTAGATTTGAACACAAGAGTCTGCCACGACATTATCCCGCAGACCGAACATCCGCTTGAGGGTGTAAGCACCGTTGGCAACTATCTGTTTGCATTCTACCTGATTGATGCTCAGAATAAGGTGTTGCAGTATGACCGCAAGGGCAACCTTATCCGCGAGGTAGAGTTGCCTGCAATAGGCTCTGTAGGTGGTTTTGACGGCAAGCGCGAGGATGACCACGCATACTACTCTGTGGCAAACTACACCACTCCTGGCAATATCTACCACTACGACCTTCAGAGTGGCAAGACTACCCTCTTCCACGCCTCGGAGGTTAAGTTTGATACCTCGGATTATACCACTTCGCAGCTCTTCTTTACAAGCAAGGATGGTACCCGCGTACCGATGTTCGTCTCACACAAGAAGGGGCTGAAGCTTAATGGCAAAAACCCTTGTTACCTCTACGGCTATGGTGGTTTTCAGATAAACCTCACTCCTTCATTCAGCACTACGGCTGCTATGTTTATGGAGCAGGGCGGCGTATATTGCGTGGTTAATCTGCGCGGAGGCTCTGAGTATGGAGAGCAGTGGCATAAGGGCGGAATGTTAGAGAATAAGCAGAATGTATTTGATGACTTTATCGCCGCAGCCGAGCACCTTATCGCCGAGGGATATACCTCATCCGAAAAGCTCGCAATTGCGGGTGGTTCAAACGGAGGTCTGCTCGTTGGAGCGTGTATGACACAGCGTCCGGAGCTCTACGCTGTAGCTCTTCCTGCTGTAGGTGTTATGGATATGCTCCGTTTCCACCTCTTTACCATCGGTCACGGCTGGGTTGTGGAGTATGGCAGTTCGGAGAATAAGGAGCAGTTTGAGTACCTCTACAAGTACTCTCCGCTGCACAATCTGCGCGAAGGCGTTGCATATCCGGCAACCCTCGTAACTACTGCCGACCACGACGACAGAGTAGTTCCTGCTCACTCATTTAAGTTTGCAGCGACCCTTCAGCACTGCCACGCAGGCGAGGCGCCTGTGCTTATCCGTATCGACACCAATGCCGGTCATGGAGCGGGCAAGCCGACAGCAAAGCGCATTGAGGAGGCGGCAGATACATACGCATTTATCTTTGAGAATACTAACACAAAATACAAGACAATAAAGTAACAACATTCGATATGAAGGTCTATAAGTTTGGTGGCGCATCGGTAAAGAATGCCGATGGAGTACGCAACCTAAAGCATATTATTGAGGGGGAGAGCGAGCTGTTTATCATCGTCTCTGCGATGGGCAAGACAACAAATGCCCTTGAGGAGGTCTTTGACCACTACCGCACAGGTAACATCGAGGCGGCACAGACAAAGATTGACGAGATTGCCGCATATCATCAAGCGATTATCGACGATTTGTTTGGCGAGCACCGCACACTCGGTCAGGTGGAGGCTCTGCTGAGCGAGTTGCACCGCTTCATCACAACCGTTCCTTATGACGCCTCACGCGCAGAGGAGCGTTATGACCGCACTGTAGCATTCGGAGAGCTTATCTCTACCACAATTATCTCCGAGTGGCTCAACTTTGCGGGGATCGCAAACCATTGGGTCGATATGCGTCGCACATTTGTCACACAGTTCCGCCATAAGGACGCCAACGTATTTATCGAGGAGTCCACTCCACTGCTTCGTCGCGAGGTGGCCGGCTCGGCAGAGCGTGTATTTGTCGGTCAAGGTTTTATCGGCTCGGCAGCAGATGGCAGCACAACAACTCTCGGCCGTGAGGGTTCTGACTATTCGGCAGCCGTTGTGGCTCACATCCTCGATGCGGAGTCTATGACCGTTTGGAAGGATGTGGATGGTATCCTTAATGCCGATCCAAAGATATTCCCTGAGGCAGAGAAGATTGACGCGCTCAACTATGTCGATACTATCGAGTTGGCATATAGCGGTGCGCAGATTATCCACCCCAAGACCATCAAACCGCTTCAGAATAAGAATATCCCGCTCTACGTTCGCCCATTTGGCAACAAGGCGGCTGCGGGCACACGTATCGACGGAGCGGCCGAGGATGTCAAGGTGCCTATCATCATCCTCAAGCGCAACCAGAGCCTGCTTACGCTGCGCTCACGCGACCTGTCGTTTGTCCTTGAGGAGAAGTTCCCGATTGTCTTCTCTATTCTTGAGCGTTTCCGCATCAAGACAAACCTTATTCACAACTCGGCGGTAGATTTGAATCTCTGCACCGAGAGTAGTTGGCGTCTTGAGGAGGCTGCAGCAGCTCTTCAGGCGGAGGGTTTTGACACAGCAATAAACGAGGAGGTTGAGCTGCTCACTATTCGTAACCACAACGAGCAGGTACTCAAGGCTCACACCTTCTCCGAGCGCAATATCGTAAAGCAGATTGATGCCCGCACTGTTCGAGTAATACTTCGCAAAGAGTAATGAGTAACTACCACACCCCCGTACTGCTCGAAGAGGCTATCGAGCTGCTCGACATCAAGGCTGATGGCGTCTATGCAGACCTCACCTTTGGTGGTGGAGGTCACTCGCGCCGTATCCTTGACTCTTTGGGCAGCGATGGTCGTCTGTACAGCTTTGACCAAGATTCGGATACCAAGGCCAATGCGCCGGAGGATAGCCGATTTAACTACGTGGAGAGCAACTTCCGCTTCCTGCGCTCGGCACTGCGTCTGCGCGGCGTGACCGAGGTAGATGGCATACTTGCCGATCTGGGTGTATCGTCGCACCACTTTGACGCCCTGCCTCGCGGCTTCTCTTTCCGCGGAGAGGCTCCGCTCGATATGCGTATGAACCAGCGCGGAGGCGAGACGGCTGCCGATGTGGTCAATAACCGCACCGAGGAGCAGTTGGCAACGATATTTTCACAATACGGAGAGCTTGATACCACTTGGAAAATTGCCGCCTGCATCGCTCGCGCAAGGGCTGTAAAGCCTATTACAACCACAGCCGAGCTTGTTGCTGCCGTTGCCCCTTGCACACCGAAGAAGGATGAGTCGAAGTTCCTCACAAAGCTCTTTCAGGCGCTGCGCATAGAGGTTAATGGCGAGATGGAGGCGCTTAAGATGGCTCTTGAACAGAGCCTGAAAGTCCTCAAGCCGGGTGGTCGTTTAGTCGTCATATCCTACCACTCGTTGGAGGACAGAATAGTCAAGAATTTCATTCGCAGCGGCAATACCGAGGGTAAGATTGAGAAGGATTTCTTCGGTCGCAGCACCACCCCATGGAGTGTTGTCACCCGCAAAGCCGTTGTACCAAGTGATAGAGAGATAGCAGAAAACCCACGCTCTCGTTCTGCAAAGATGAGAGCTGCCGAGAAGTTATGAGTGATACAGAATTGATAGATCAGAGCACCCCAACGCCCCCCGCTACCCCGACACCCACGCCGGAGTCGGATGTAGAGCAGGTGGTAATTACCGTACCGGCAAAGCTCAAGCGAGCTGTGATGGCTACGGTAGAGTTCGTGCGCTCGATCTTCACAGGAGAGATTATTCTTAACCCTTCTATATCAAAGGGTTACGACTATCTATTCTATTTAGCTCTGCTCTTTTTGGCAAGCATCATCTTCCTATTTTCTTCGCTTCATATGCAGATTCGGGAGAACCGAACAGTCGAGCAGGTACGTCTGCTGGAGGAGCGAGCTCTACGCTCTGAGGAGCAACGTCTGGGTGCTACAACCCACTCGGCAATAGTGCGTGAGCTGAAGAGGAGAGATATCCCGTTGGAAGACACTATCGAGCCCGTTACAATCATCAAAGAGGAGAAGAAGAGGTAGCTATGGATGAGTTGAAGCGCAAGTGGCAAGAGGAGATCGCCTCAAGGCTCAAGGTGATTAAGATTCTGTTGATAGTAGCTATCATCGGTATCTTCTGCCGTCTGATATACATACAGTTCTTCGACGAGAATATCGGCAAGATATCACATCAGGTGCACAAAAAGCTCATCTCTTCCGAGGTGCTTTATGCTACCCGAGGTAAGATTCTCGCCCGCAATGGCGAGCCACTTGCCACATCTATTCTGCGTCAGAGTATCTTCCTCGACTTTGCCAGCCACGGCTTCGATAATGAGGAGAAATTTGCGCGCAACGCTGACTCTCTGGCCAAGCTGCTCAGTGGCTACTTCGGTGACCACTCGCCACGCTGGTACTACAACCGTATGGACAGCATCCATCGCAAGGCAACCCAAAAGGTGCTGACGGGTCAAAATATTAAAGAGAAGCGTCAGAGCCCTATCAGTCGTCTATTCCGTGGCAAGCAGTACGACACGATACCTACATACGAGGTCAAGCGTCGCCATACCCACACCCGACTCTTCCGCGATGTGGATATGAATGAGTGGGAGCAGATTAACCGCTTTCCTATTCTGAATGAAAATATGGGTCTTGTATATCACTCAAAGCCTATCGACTCGCGCATCTATCCGCACGGCAACTTGGCTATGCGAACTATCGGTCGAACAGATGTAGAGCATCCATACGGCATCGAATATGCCTATCGTGATACCCTTGCAGGCAAAAACGGCAAGGTCTATCTGCAATATATGGCGCCAAATTTCAAGGCGAAGATTGAGAACGACACACTCAAGACCATACAGCCTGTAAATGGTGCCGATATTGTCACCACGATTGATATTGAGTTGCAAGATGTTGCCGACAGAGCCCTTCGCGAGGCGCTTAAGGCGCAGAATGGCATTTGGGGAACAACGGTAGTTATGGAGTGCGCTACGGGCGATATTTTAGCGTTGGCAAACCTCTCCCGAACAGCCAAAGGGGACTACTACGAGGGTCCAAATCACGCCATAGCAACCCCTATGGAGCCGGGCTCGACACTCAAGTTGGCAACAACGATGATTCTGCTCGACAAGGCGGGTATGTCACCATCTAAGATGTACAACTCAGGCTACGGTAAGCGCGTGAAGGTGGGTAAATACAACTCTGTTGAGGACTCGCACCCTATCGGTACCCGCAAAAAGCCACAGATTGACCTTAAAACCGCCTTTACAGAGTCGGCAAATGTCTATTTTGTAAAGGCTGTGCTTGACCACTTCGAGGGCAAGGAGCGTGAGTATTATCAGGCTCTGTGTGATCTTCAGCTCGACCACCATATCGCCTTTGAGGAGTTTCAGCCGAAGAGCCCATATCTTCCGAAGCCAGGCACGGCAAAGTGGTATGGCTCGACACTCGGTATGCTCGCCTATGGTTATGGTTTGGAGATTACGCCGATGCAGACACTGACCCTCTATAATGCCGTTGCCAATGGCGGAAAGATGGTCGCTCCGCGCCTGATAAGTCAGATGCGTCGCAATGGCAAGGTGATAGCAGACTTTCCGACCAAGGTTGTCAAAGACTCTATCTGTTCGACAAGCACACTTGCTCTGCTACGTGAATATCTTGAAAATGTCGCTCTTGAGGGCACTGCAGAGGAGTATTTCGGCATCGACGCCACACCTTTCCGCGTAGGTGCAAAGACAGGTACAGCCACTATCGCGATGGGTAATAAATACTCCGACTCGTACTATCTCGGCTCTATGGTCACATATCTGCCTGCAGACAATCCGCGATATACCATTATCACGGCCATCCACAAGAAGAAGGGCTCCGGCTCTATCTATGGTGCAACCTTAGCGGGTCCTGTACAGAAGCGCGTAGCCTCATACCTCTACAACCGAGAGCGCGAGTGGGCAGAGCCACTTATTGTGAGCGATGTCAAGCAGCTTCCTTCGGATGTGAAGGGCGGAAATATCGAGCATATCGGCAGCGTGGCGAGCCACTTCGATTTGGTTTCGGCATACACCTCACCAACGGGCTGGGGAACGACAAAGACGGGTATAAGCAGCATAAGTATCACCTCAACAACAGCCGACAAGAGGGTCATTCCTGATGTTATAGGAATGGGTCTTGCCGATGCGCTGTTCCTGCTTGAGAGCAGAGGCCTTGATGTCTCATTTACCGGCAGCGGTAAGGTTGTATATCAAAGCAAAGAGGCGGGTGCTGCACTACACCACGGAGATAAGATTAAAATCAGATTAGAATAGTAACACGATGAATATCAGTAATTTACTACATAATGTCAGCTATACTGCAATTCACGGCGAGGCAAGCAGAGAGGTTTTGAACCTCACATACGACTCTCGCCAAGTGGGTGCAGGAAGTTGTTTCTTTGCTATCGAGGGCGTTGTGGCAGATGGTCACAACTACATAGATAGCGCCGTCGAGAAGGGGGCTACAGCGGTTGTCTGCAAGCGACTTCCGCAGAATTTGAATACCGAGCAGACTACATATATCGTCGTTGAAGATACCGACAAGGCTATGGCGCTTATTGCCGCCAACTTCTACGGCAATCCGAGCAAAAAACTGACCGTTGTCGGCGTTACAGGCACCAATGGTAAGACCACCATCGCCACCCTGCTCTACGACCTTGTGCGCCTTATGGGTGAAAAGGCAGGACTTATTTCGACCGTAGTCTATAAGGTTGATAATGAGCGTATTGAATCGACACATACCACCCCCGACACTATCCGCCTCAACGCAATGCTTGCGGCGATGGTTGAGCGCGGTTGCAAGTACTGCTTCATGGAGTGTTCATCGCACGCCATCGTTCAGCGACGTATCTACGGCATCCACTTCGCAGGTGCGCTGTTTACAAACCTGACACACGACCATTTGGACTACCATAAGACCTTTGCTGAGTATATCCGTGCAAAAAAGATATTCTTCGACGAGCTGCCAAAGAGCAGTTTTGCTATTGTTAATGCCGACGACCGCAATGGGGAGGTGATGTTGCAAAACACTGCAGCAAAGCGCCTTACGTTATCTCTTCGTCGTGCTGCCGACTTCAACTGCAAGGTTATGGAGAGCACCGTTGAGGGCACTCTGCTCCGCATTGACGGGGTCGATTTATGGGTCGGCTTCCTCGGCCGTTTCAACGCCTACAATCTGCTGACGGTATATGCCGCGGCGATTGAGCTTGGGTTTGAGAAGGATGAGGTTTTACGTTGCATCTCGCTGCTCAAGCCTGTGGATGGCAGATTTGATATGGTTCACGCCACTGACGGCACAACGGCTATTATCGACTATGCACATACACCTGACGCGTTGGAGAATATCCTGAAGAGTGTCGGCGAGATTCGCACGCCAAAGCAGAGCGTAACCGTCGTCTGTGGTTGTGGTGGCGAAAGGGATAAGACAAAGCGCCCGGAGATGGCACAGATTGCTGTAAAGTTTGCCGACCGTGCGATTTTTACCGCAGACAACCCTCGCAGTGAGGATCCCGAGCAGATTTTGCGCGATATGGAGGCGGGTGTGGCGGTAACGGACAACTATATGAAGATTGTCGATCGTGATAACGCCATAAAGACCGCCGTGATGCTCAGCTCGGCAGGCGATATTATCGTCATTGCTGGCAAGGGTCACGAGACCTACCAGATTATCGGCACAGAGAGGCTGCCGTTCAATGATAAGGAGCGCGTACAATATTGGTTTTCAGCATTTAACAGATAATTCACTACAACTATGTTATACAATCTTTTTAAGTACCTTGACACTGTCTATGACCTCCCCGGTTCGGGAATGTTTCAGTACATCACCTTCCGTTCGATTGCCGCGTTTATCTTGGCGCTGCTGATGGTTATCTACATCGGCAAACCGATTATCCGTAAGTTGCAGAAGCTACAGATTGGCGAGGAGATTCGCGACTTGGGCTTGGAGGGTCAGATGGCAAAAAAGGGTACCCCGACAATGGGTGGAATACTTATTCTGCTGGCAATTCTCGTCCCTTCGTTGCTCTTCACAAGACTTGACAATGTCTATATCCTGCTGATGATTATCTCGACCATTTGGTGTGGTGCTATCGGTTTTTTGGATGACTACATCAAGGTCTTCCGCCACAATAAGGAGGGTCTGAAGGGTAAGTTTAAGATTGTAGGTCAGGTCGGCCTGGGTATTATCGTGGGAACGGTAATGTGCTTCTCGGAGGATATTGTAGTGCGCGAAAACAGCACTCCGCAGATTGCAGAGGAGCATATCGTTGTCGTTGAGGATGTTAAGACCACACAGACTACAATCCCATTCTTCAAGGAGAATGAGTTCGACTATAGCTGGCTCACGGGCGGCAACCAGACTGCGGCGTGGGTGCTCTATGTATTTATGGCGATTTTGATTGTCACCGCTGTATCGAACGCAGCAAACCTCACTGACGGTATAGACGGACTGCTTACAGGAGTCTCGATGCCGATAGTGGTGGTACTCGGTATATTGGCATACCTCTCCGGACACGTCATCTATGCCGACTACCTCAACATTATGTTTATCCCGGATAGTGGAGAACTCTTTGTCTTTGCACTTGCAATGATAGGCGCTCTGCTCGGCTTCCTGTGGTACAACTCATACCCTGCGCAGATATTTATGGGCGATACAGGCTCGCTTGCCATTGGTGGTATTATCGCCGTCTTTGCCCTCTGTATCCGCAAGGAGTTGTTGCTGCCGATTATGTGCGGAATATTTGTCGTGGAGGCTCTGTCGGTCATTATCCAGCGCAGATATTTTGCATATACGAAGAAGAAGTATGGTGAGGGTCGCAGAGTATTCCTCATGTCGCCTATTCATCACCACTATCAGAAGAAGAATCTGCACGAGAGCAAGATTACAATGCGTTTTATCATTATCTCTATGCTCCTTGCAGCTATCAGCCTTGTAACCCTTAAGATAAGATAAAAAGATGGCAAAAAAACGTATTGTAGTCCTCGGCGGAGGTATCAGCGGCTACGGCTCGGCAATCCTTGCAAAGAAGGAGGGTTTCGATGTCTTTCTCTCCGATGCCGGCAAGATAAGTGACCTCTATCGTCAGCGCCTTGAGCAGTGGGAGGTAGAGTATGAGCAGGGCGGACACACTATGGAGAAGATTCTCTCGGCTACAGAGGTTATCAAATCCCCCGGTATTCCCGACAAGGCGCCCGTTGTTGTTGCCATTCGCGAGAAGGGTATCCCTGTAATCTCCGAGATGGAGTTCGCGGCAAGATATATGGGTCATGCAAAGACTATCTGCATCACAGGTAGCAACGGTAAGACCACAACCACCTCGCTGATATACAAAATCCTCGCGGATGCGGGCTTTGATGTCGCTTTGGGTGGCAATATCGGCGAGTCGTTTGCCTATAGCGTTGCGACAAAACAGTACGATTGGTATGTGCTTGAGTTGAGTAGTTTCCAGCTCGACGGCATGTTCGACTTCCGCGCAAATATCGCAGTGCTGATGAATATTACCCCCGACCATCTCGACCGATACGACTACTGTTTCCAGAACTATATCGACTCCAAGATGCGCATAACCCGCAATCAAAAGAGCAACGACTATTTCATCTATTCGGCTGATGATCAGATTATTATGCGCGAGCTTGAGAAGCATCCTGTTCGCTCTGCAGAACTTCCGTTTATGGCTCGTACAGCTATGGCGAGTGGTGCTGGTGATGCCTCGCTTGTCGGCGGAGTTTTCACTGCTCGAGCAGGTAAAAATGAGGTCGAGATAGATACCGAGAAGATGCAGATTAAGGGTCTGCATAACGCCTACGACGCCATGGCGGCAACTCTTGCAGCTCTTGCAGCAGGTGTGACCCCTGAGCAGGTGGCAGAGTCTATCTACAGTTTCTCACCCGTTGAGCATCGCCTCGAGCCGGTTGCTGAGGTCGGAGGGGTGCTCTATATAAACGACTCAAAGGCTACAAATGTCGATTCGGTGTGGTATGCCCTTGAGAGTATGACCCGCCCAACGGTCTGGATTGCAGGAGGAACAGATAAGGGAAATGACTACTCTCCGCTCTTTGATTTTGCAAAGGAGAAAGTTCATACACTTATTTGTATGGGTCTGGACAACAATAAGTTAGAAGACTCTTTCAAGGATATTGTACCAAATATTATCTCTACCGATTCGTTGGATAGTGCAATGCGTGCGGCAACTGCTGTGGCAAAGAGTGGCGATGCTGTACTACTCTCTCCTGCTTGTGCAAGTTTTGACCTTTTCAAGAACTATTGCCAGCGCGGAGAGCTGTTTAAGGAGTGGGTAAAGGAGAATGTAAAATAGCGCCAATTTATGCAGCAGAACGACCAAAATAGTGTTCCGTCGATACTCTCGAAGGTGAGTCTTTTTAAGGGAGATAAGGTGTTGGGAGTCATCATTCCGATTCTCTTTATCATCTCTGCCCTTGTGGTCTACTCTTCGGTGGCAAAGATGGGCTATGCACACATGGGTACACAGACAAACGCCATCTTTACCAAGCATCTGATAGTCATCTCGTTATCGCTACTGACGATGGTCGGTTTCTACTTTATGCCCGCAACATTCCTCTATAAAGTGGCACCTTATGCCTATGCTGCATGTTGGTTTTTCACCCTCGGTGTTTACTTCTTCGGAGCCGACACAAATGGGGCTGCACGTTGGTACGATTTCGGCTTCTCCGTTCAGCCGTCGGAGCTGCTGAAAGTGGCAACAATTCTGCTCCTTGCCGTAAATCTTGACAAGGCACAGCAAACAATTAATAAACAGCAACTTATACCGTCACTAAACCCGTGGAAATGGGGCAAGAAAGATCACAAAAAACAGCTCGATATTCTACTTAACGGAACGGTCAAAATTCTGTTGCCTATCATCGCCTCTGTGGCGGTAATTATCAAGGCCCACAACTCCTCGGCGTTGCTTGTTTTCGGCATTGGAACGGTGATGATTTTTATCGCTCGCGCACGACTGCTGGAGATTGGCAAATTTATCCTGCTCATTGCCGCGGCCGGGGCACTATACATCGGCATTGGCGGTGGTCGTACAGGTACTGCGAGCAACCGTATCACAAGCTTTGTACAGTCTTGGACAAACCCTGCCGATACGACAGCCACACGTCCTTTGACAGATGCCGACCACGCTATGGTAGCCATCTATGATGGCGGCGTGTTCGGTGTAGGTGCCGGTCAGTCTGTTATGCGAGCAAAGATTACACACCCGGAGAGCGACTATATCTTCTCATTTTTTGTCGAGGAGTATGGAATTATTATGGGTATGATTCTCATCATCCTCTATGCCTGGATTTTTGCCCGCGCACTGAGCATATTTAGGGGGAGTCGTTGGCTCTTTGGCGGACTTCTTGTACTGGGATTGGCACTGTTGATAACCTGTCAGGCGATGCTCCACTTTATGGTATCGACGCACCTATTTATGGAGACAGGACAAAACCTGCCACTCATATCGCACGGCGGAACATCTATGCTCTGCACAGCGGCCGCTTTAGGCATTGTTTTGAGCATTAGTCGTCAGGTAAATAACCACACACTAACCCCTCCTGAGGGCACTCCGGGCATGAGTGTCGAGGAGGTTGAGGAGTAAGAAGCTGTTTACAACTATGAAACAACTTCGTAAACAAATTTAAGCAACTTCTAACTACACTATGGAGAGCATCAGATTAGACAAATACCTGTGGGCAGTGCGAATCTTCAAGACTCGCAGTGACGCTGCCGACGCTATACGCAACAACAAAGTTACCGTAAACGGAGCATACGCCAAGCCCTCACGAGAGGTGAAGATTGGCGAGAAAATTGAGGTCAAACGAGCTATGATTACATACTCCTACCTCGTTCTCGACCTTGTCGCAAACCGTCAGCCTGCGAAAAATGTTCCGCTCTACTGCCAAAATATCACTCCGCAGAGCGAGCTGGATAAGCTCAACGTTCCTCGCGAGACAATCTTCGTCTTCCGTGAGCGAGGCACAGGTCGTCCGACCAAAAAGGAGCGCCGCGAGATTGATGCCGTTATGGATGAGATCTTCTTCGACGACGATCTCTATGATGATGAGGAGGAGTTATAACTCCTCTTTTTTTGACATATCAGAATTTTTCTCTATCTTTGCAGATTGCAGGCGTGTGTGCATACGCGCGTGCAACTGAATTATGCTTGAGAAGTTAGCGAAACAGACGGCGATTTATGGTATCAGCACCATTTTGGGCAGATTTTTGAGTTATCTGCTCACGCCTTTCTATACCCGTATCTTCGGTGTGGATACTTACGGTATCATCACCGACGTCTATGCGCTTATCCCTTTTGCGCTCGTACTGCTCACACTCGGCATGGAGAGTAGCTACTTCCGCTTTGCAGCAAAGGCAGAGGCGGCAGGTGGCGATGTAGTGGCTGCGAAGAAGAGGATTTTTACCACTATGTGGGGCATTACGGCCCTTGCGGCGGCGATATTCTTCGGCGTTGTTGCACTCTCGGCAGATAGCTGTGCCGCACTGATGGGCGAGGCATACGTAGCACATCCGGAGTATGTGGTGATTGTGGCAGCGATAGTCTTCTTTGATGTTGCGGGAGCAATTCCATTCTCTGCACTACGCGAGGCGGGTCGAGCGACGAAGTTTGTCACCCTTAAGCTCGCCAATATTGTAATGCAGGTCGGCTTTGCAGTTCTCTTCTGGGCTGTAGGTCTGTTTGAGAGCGACTTTGGTGTCGGCTGGGCATTTGTGGCAAACCTCTTGGCAAGTGCGGTGACAACCGTTGCTGTAGTGCTTTCAGGCAAGGCTATGCCGAAGATATATTGGGGGATGTTGGGTGCGATGTTCGCATACTCTATGCCGCTGCTCCTCTCCTCTATTGCGGGCACGGCGGGTGAGTTTATCGACCGACAGCTGATAAAGTATCTTGTCCCTGACGGCTCTATGGCGCAGCTGGGTATCTATGGAGCGATTGCAAAGATTGCCGTAGTGATGACACTCTTTACGCAGATGTACCGCCTGGCAGCAGAACCATTCTTCCTCTCCAACTTCCGCAAGGAGGAGTTTGTGGAGATGAATGCGGCGGCAATGAAGTACTACATTATCGCCTCGATGGCTATCTTCCTCGGCATTGCACTCTTCAGAGATATATTTGCACTGATTGTGGGTAGCGACTTCCGTGAGGGTATATTTATCCTTCCGATAGTCCTCGGCGCCAATGTCCTGAGCGGTGTTTGGCTAAACCTCTCCTTCTGGTACAAGCGTGAGGAGAAGACGGGTTATGCACTCTGGGTAACACTCTCGGGTCTTGCTGCAAGTGTTGTTGCCGGCATAATTCTCATCCCACGAGCAGGATATTACGGTGCTGCATGGAGCAGATTTATCGCCGAGGTGGTTATGGTTGCTGTAAGTTTAACACTTAACCGAATACACTTCCCGACCCCTTACGACTTCGGCCGTATAGCGGAGTATGTCGTGGTGGCTCTTGCAATATTCTTCGTTACGGAGGCGATTGCAGTGGATAATTTGATTTTGAAATATACGATAAACACAGCAGTTCTGCTACTCTATCTCCTCTACGTTGTAAAGCGCGAGAAGATAGACGTTGCAGGGCTTATAAAGGCACTATTAAGGCGATGAAGTTTGCAGATATCATAGGTCAAACCCAGCTCAAGGAGCACCTTGTGCGTAGTGTCGAGAGTGGTCGAATAAGCCACGCTCAACTCTTTACCGGTCCGTCGGGTGCAGGTACGCTGCCACTTGCAGTAGCGTATGCGCAGTATATCAACTGCCGCAACCGCAAAAATGGCGATAGCTGCGGCGAGTGTCCTTCGTGCCGACAGATTGAGCAGCTTGCACATCCAGATTTGCACTTTGTCTTCCCCGTAAACAAACAGGGCAAGAAGAGTGGCGAGGTGGTTATCAGCACCGCACGCGAGTTTGTGGAGCTGTGGCGCGAGATGTTCGCAAAGACAGGTGGTTACTTCTCGCCTCGTCAGTGGTTCGACGCCCTCAACCTCGGCAAGACCCTCAAGGGTGTTATCTCGGCAAAGGAGTCGGAGGAGATTATCCGCCGTCTGAGCTTTAAGAGCTTCGAGAGCGACTATAAGACGATGATTATTTGGCTGCCGGAGACGATGAATGAGGAGGCGGCAAACCGCATTCTCAAGATTTTGGAGGAGCCGTGGGATAAGACCCTATTCATCTTGGTTTCGGAGCGTCCTGACCAACTACTCAAGACCATCCTTTCGCGCACTCAGGAGGTGGCAGTGCCTCGTCTTACAACGGAAGACCTGCTCCCGATAGCTATGGAGGCGGAGCCTGATGCAACAAAGGCGCAGAACATTGCCCGTCTGGCAAGTGGCGATATTTTGGAGCTCAAGCGTCTGCTCGGTCAGAGCGAAGATGAGACGACAAAGGAGAACTTCGAGGCCTTCTGCTCCGTCATGCGACTCAGTTATAACGACAAGCATCTTGAACTGATGAATTGGGCAGATGATGTTGCCGGACTCTCCCGTGAGCGTCAGCGCGGTATGCTTACCGACTTCAGCCGACTGCTGCGCGAGGCATATATGCTCCACGCGGGACTTGAAAAGGCGAGCTACCTGTGGGGTGAGGAGGCTGCATTCTGCAAGAAATTTGCACCATTTATCGGCAGTCAGAATATCGAGCAGATTCTCGCGCAGATAGAGAGTGCCATGCGTCAGATTAACCAAAACGGCAATCCGCGAATAGTATTTACCCACTTCGCCCTTGCCGTGAGTAAATTTATAAAGCGACTCAAATGACAAGTGTAGTAGTTTTGGGTGGCGGAAACATTGGCGATGTAGAGGGCAGGCTGAGTGCTGCCGAAGCACTTATCGCCGAGCGTATAGGGGAGGTCACATCTCGCTCCGAGTGGTACACCACAGAGCCGTGGGGCTTTGAGAGCAGTGCGCATTTTACCAATCGCGCATGGGTGGTAGCTACAAAGCTCGACGCAACAGAGGTGCTGGAGCATCTGCTTGCAATAGAGGCTGAGTTGGGTCGTGACCGCAAAGCCGAGTACTGCGCAAAGGTGTTAAACCGACAGAGCTATGCCGACAGGATGATTGACCTCGATATTCTGCTATACGGAGAGGCTGTAGTTGTAACACCACACCTACAGATACCGCATCCAAGGCTGCTTGAGCGCGACTTTGCAATGCTCCCAATGTGCGATGCACTGGGAATAAGCAGTGATAAGGGAGCTGAGTTAGTAAGAAAAATTGTTGAAGATGAGATATAGAGTAGTAATAGCAATCCTCGCCGCATTGTTGGCAACAGGATGTTTTAAGAAGGTTACAACAGACACCAATCTGATTATCAAGACCCTTGTTCAGGAGAAGTCGGGTGATGCAAATGTTGCCACAGCCGATGTGTTTGCCTACGCCTGCTATACAGGCACCGATAAGTGGATGGTGGCAAGCTATGACGATGCCCTCAACCGCATTGTTACCGACTCTTTGGGTGTGGAGAAGATTACCGTGCCCGATGTGGAGGCTGTCCCTTTTGCTCGCGAGGGGGATGATAATCCGTATCTCTCGTTGCCACTCAACGCATCCCCTGCTTTGGTCGTTCTTGTATGTCCGCAGGTGAGGATGTATGCTACAATCTTCAAGTATCTCAATGTCGAGAATCTACCTGAAACATATATGACCCTGCTGCTGCACGCATGGAAGAAGGATCCATATACAGAGGGTAGCGATAAAAAGGGTGGTGTTTGGAACATCGTGCCTCCAGCACCGGAGGCTGAGCAGACACCCGAAACTGAAAACAATAGCGATAGTGAATAATGAAAAATAGCACTCTGATACTCAAGACAGCCGTAACACTCCTCTTTTTAGGGGCGTTCCTTACCCGCTGTGCCAATATTATGTCGCCCGATGGCGGCCCGAAGGATACCCTGCCACCGGTAATTACCGCTATTACTCCGGGCAACTTCGCAACGAACTTCAAGGAGAAGAAGATCTATATCGAGTTTAACGAGTATGTGCAGATTAAGGATCAGAATAAGGAGATGTTCACCTCTCCTGCGATGAAGAAGATGCCGCTCATATCTACTCGAGGCAAGGGTATTGTCATCACTATTCGCGACACGCTCAAGGAGAACCAGACCTACGCCATCGACCTGGGCAGCGCCATTCGTGACAATAACGAGGGCAATCCGCTCAATGCGATGCGTTATGTCTTCTCTACAGGCGATACGGTCGATTCGCTTATCTGTTCGGGATATACTGCCGACTCGTACAAGGCGGACTCTGTAAGTCGAACATTCCTCTGGTTCTACATCCTCGATTCGCTGCCTGATACACCTGACTACGACTCGACAATCTTCAACCGCAAGCCGGATGCCATTGCTCGTGCGCAGAACAACGGTATCTTCATTGCGCAGAACCTTAAGCCTGTGAAGTATCGCATCTACGCTATCGGCGATAAGAACGACAACCAACTCTATGAGCCGGGCACAGACCTTGTCGGCATTCTCGACTCTGCGTACAACCCTGCCGAGTTGCCACCATTTGCCATCTGGTTTGACTCTCTGCGTCACTACCCTTCGGCAGACCCACAGCTCTACTTCCGTATGTTTACCGACAAGACCTTCAAGGCTCAGCGCCTTGTCGAGGCTATTCGTGGCGACCAGAAGAAGATTACCCTCTACTTCAACACCGCCCTGCCTGATATCGACTCGCTTCGCCTTGACTCAATACCTTCGGATAAGATTATCTACGACCCGCGCACAAAGGGTAAAGATACACTCAACCTCTGGATTAACCTCCCTGCCGAGGAGATTCCGGACACTATCAAGGGTGAGATTACATACTACAAGCACGACTCTATTCGCCAATATGTCAAGACCACCGAGCCGATAAAGGTTGCTTGGAAGAGGGTCGAGAGCAAAGAGGAGCAGAAGGAGCGTGAGAAGGAGGAGCGCGAGCGTAAGAAGGCCGAGGAGGAGGGTCGTGAATACATCCCACCGAAGAAAGCGAACCCATTCAAGTTCAAGAGCTCCGCTACAGGCGAGATTAATCCTGAAAAGGGCTTTGAGATTACAGTCGATTTCCCTTTGGTAACCTTCGACTCGACAGCTGTAAAGCTCTACAAGGTCACAGGCGAGGGTACAAATGCCACCGAGGCGGAGATTGAGAAGCACTTTGTCCGCGATACGCTCAACATCGGCCACTACTTTGTTCGCGCAGCGTGGGAGAATGCAACAAAGTACCGTTTCTACGTTCCTAAGGGTTCGCTGACAGATGTTATGGGTTACCAATGTGACTCTATATCCTCATCTTTTGCCACATACGACCCTGAGAAATTCGCAAAGATTGTCCTCACCGTCAAGGGCGAGGAGGGTAAGCAGTATATCATCCAGCAGACCGACTCTTCAAATAAGACTCAGCAGGAGCTCAAGGGGGTTGTAAGCGGTAAATATACTATCAACTTCGTCGCTCCGGGCGAGATTCGCATCCGAATTATCGAAGACACCAACGGCAATGGTCAGTGGGATGCCGGCGATGTTGTAAATCGTCTGCAACCAGAGCGCTCCGAGATGTTTATCAACGATAAGGGAGAGGATCTGTTTGCCACAAAGGCTAATTGGGATATCGAGATTGATATAGATATGAGCAGCGTCTTCAAACCTATGACAATGGAGAATCTGATTCAGGTTCTTGAGGAGAAGGAGGCTTCCCGCATCAAGAAGCTCTCGGAGGAGTGGGAGAAGAAGCGCCTTGAGAACCTCAACAAGGTCGACCAAAACAGCTCCGGTGGCATGATGGGTGGCGCCGGCGGTATGATGGGCGGCATGGGCGGCATGATGGGCGGTCTTGGCGGACTGACAGGCAGCGGCAACAGCTCTGGTCGAATGTTCTAAATGATTGATTATGAAGAGATTTTTAACCATACTATCTTTAACCGTATGCGCTTTGATGTTGTGTAATAACAGCGTCAAGGCACAGCACGTGTTTGCTATGACAGGTGGTGCCGGTATGGCAACATCGCGCCTCTATCCGGCACAAGAGACTCGCCCTATTTGGGGTACGGGGCAGGCGGGATTGTCGTGGAGATACTACTCTCTGCCTCGCTTTGTGGGTTGTGTCGGCGTCGATGTCGAGTGGTTGCAGAGCGGTTTTTCGTATGCCCCTTACGCCTCGATTTATGAGGACAAAAAGGACTACAAGTACTACCAGCGCAATGTAAATACGCTGATGGTGCCGCTTGTTTGGCAGCCCCACTTCTACATGATTAAAAACACCGTTCGTGTATATCTTGAGGCGGCAGTGACCTTCAGCTACTACTTCGCCTCTTCGTTCAAGAACTACGAGACCTACACCTTTGGCTCTCTCAACGGTCAGGGTCTGACGGTAATTGAGGGTAAGTATCACATGCGTTCGGAGAGAGATAACCGCTTTGGTTATGGCCTTGCGGGTGGTTTGGGTATAGATTTTCTGATTAAGCAGGTGGAGATAGGTATCCGAGGTCGTTACTACTTCGGCTACTCGGATATTCTCAAGAACCGAAACAAGTACTACGACAACGGACTTGACCAGCAGACAAATCCCGGCGAAAATCCATTCTGGTACTCACCGCTGCGTTCGCCGTTGGATAACCTCGCCATCAGCCTGCGCGTAGGTTTCCGCCTCAACAAGAGGGGCTTTGACTCGTGGTTCTACAAACCACCAAAGAGAGATAAAAATAGAGAGATTGTAAAATTTGCACTATAATGGAGAATACAAACACAAGACAGCAGAAGATTGCAAAGCAGATTCAGCGAGATATCGCCGAAATTATCCAGCGAGAGTACTCGGCTCTGCTCCGAGGCATCCTCGTTACAGTGACCACCGTACGTGTATCGGTTGACCTTGCATACGCCAAGATATATGTCAGCGTCTTTCCGTTTGATAAGGCACAGGCGACACTCGACCTGCTGACCGAGCATAACCGCGCTATTCGTGGTGCGTTGGGTAACCGCATGCGCAACCAGGTGAAGTCTATTCCTGAGTTGCAGTTCTTTATCGACGACTCGTTAGAGTATATCGAGAATATCGACAACCTCTTGGCTAAGTAGCAGACCGTTAGAGCTATGCAGTGGTTTTTTGCTCGCAGATATCTCTTTTCGCGCTCCTCTCACTCGGTGATAAATATCATCGCGGGGGTGAGCCTTGTATCTGTGGCAATACCAGTAGCGGCGATGGTTATACTACTCTCCGTATTCAACGGTTTCGACTCGCTCATCAAGCGAATGTACGCAACAACCGATGCCGATATTGAGATTAGCCGTATCGAGGAGCCGTCAGAGAGCCTGCGTCAGCAAATTCTTGAGGTAGAGGGCGTTAAGGCTGCAAGTTTTGTCATCGAGGGGCAGGCATTGGCTCGTTACGAGAAGCGAGAGGTTGCAGTTGCTGTGCGCGGAGTGGATGAAAACTACTTTGATGTGCTGCCGATAAGCGGCTCTATCAGCCAAGGCTCATCAGAGCTTATGGTAGGAGAGAGTAGCCGCGCCTTGATAACACGCGATGTTGCGCAACTGCTCTCAATATACACCACCGCCGGCACAAATATCACTCTTTATGCCATTGCCGGCAGCCCGATAGGCTCGATATTGCCATTTAGCGGCATTAAGAGCGAAAGGGTCGCCGTGGCAGGTATTCTACAGAGCTCACAGCAGACAAAGGGGGCTATGACTACCCCGTTGCATATTGCCGAAAAGCTCTTTGGCGAGGATAAGACAAAGATATACCTCAGCTGCACAGATAGTGCCGAGAAGGTCAAAGCACGACTGCAAACAGCTCTTGCTGAGGATGTTAAGATAACTACCCGAGCCGAGAAGAATGCCGCCTTCTACCAAATTATGCGTTACGAGAAGTGGGCTGTATTCTTTGTAGCTCTGCTTGTATTACTTATTGCCTCGCTCTCGATTATCGGCACGGTGATTATGCTCATTGTCGAGAAGCGCGACCAGCAGCAGACACTACTCTCGATGGGTGCCGACAGGGGCTTTATTCGAGGGATATTTGTGCGAGAGGGGTTGCTCATTTCGGGCATTGGCGGCGCTGTAGGCCTTACGATAGGTATTATTGTGGTGCTGATACAGCAGTTCTTTGGTGTTATCTCTCTGCCTTCGGCCTCTTTCCTTGTCGATAGCTATCCTGTGGAGTTACACCTAACCGATATAGTTGCAATATTTATAACTTTTGTCGCCATTGCGTGGAGCGTTTCGCAGATTGCGGCAAATACAATGATAAAAAAACGATGAAACGACTACTGATTTGCACGCTGGTAGCCCTATCTATTATAGGTTGCTCCCGTCGTAAGGAGATTGATGACAAGACCCTTGCCCTCATCTTCCGCGATGCATATATCACCAACGCATACTTGGGCATCAACTACATGAACTTGGACTCAATACAGGTCTATGAGCCTATATTGGATCGCTACGGATATACCCCTGAAGACCTTAGATATACTATCGGTAACTTCTCCCGCAGAAAGAGTGCACAGCTTGGTCGAGTACTCAAGGATGCCGAGACTCAGATTGCCGATATAGCGACAATATATGAAAAGAAGGTGGTTATCCTTGATACCATCAAAAATGTAGCCATCCGCACCTTTAAGCGCACTGTACGTCGTGACTCACTTATAGAGTTCAAAACTAAAGCCGATACGACAAAGTTGCAACTTGTTGTCGAGCCACTTCAGCCTGGCTCATACTCCGTGCGTTATAAATATACGTATGAGAAGCCGGAGCCGAAGAAGAGGCGAAAGAAGAGCAGTAACATCAACAACGATGAAAATATTCTGCGAGGTGCGTTGCATGTCGAGACAAATAGTGGTAGCCACCGCAACAGCTACTCCTACAATCTGCGCAAGGAGGAGAGCATCCGCCGAACCATTACAACCGACACTGCTGCATGCCGATTGGTTATCACCTTCGCAAAGCCTGCCGATGCGCGTTATAAGGTTGGCAGTCCGAAACTTACGGTAACGGATTTGGAGATTCTCTATACCCCTGATGCAGATTTGGCTATAGATTCGCTATTCAAGAGATATATCGACCTAAAGATTTTTGACGATGCCTTCTTCTCATCTCAGAAAGATAGCCTCGCACTATCTGCTGACACCACAAGGGTTTTATAGCAATCCGCTGATTACTGTCGATGCAGTAAGTGGAGAGATACTTCATTTAGAGAGGTATGACAGCAATCTGGATGCGACCTCTTTGGTGGAGTTCTACCCCGGCATTATCTGTCCGGGCTTTGTCAATGCGCACTGCCACAGCGAGTTATCATATCTCAAAGGTGCTATTGCCGAGGGTTGTGGTCATGGCGGCTTTGC
This sequence comes from Alistipes sp., assembly GCA_017398555.1. GTDB lineage: Bacteria > Bacteroidota > Bacteroidia > Bacteroidales > Rikenellaceae > Alistipes. The sequence continues at coordinate 59,423 of JAFQFV010000009.1, read as the reverse complement.
TGCATCTATAGCTAAAGTGAGAGATAATTTCACCCCTGAGCAACGCACCAAAGCTCTATTGGATGCCGATAGTAATATGTGGGACGAGGGTATCAATGCCGTCGCCGACATTGTCAATGACAACAGCTCTTTTGCTATCAAGGCTCAAAGTCAAATAGAATACCACTCTTTTGCCGAGGTCTTTGGTCTTAAAACGAGTAATATCGAGCAGTGTAAATCACTGACTATCAATCCAAATACCACTCTTACACCACACTCTGTCTATTCTGTACAGAGCAACGATTTTGCCAAGGTCTGCCGCCACTCATCAGCTCCACTCTCCATCCACTTCAAGGAGTCCGAGGCCGAAGAGCTGCTTTTTGAAGGGAAGGGCTCCCTTGCCGAGTGGTATTCGACTGTCGGTTTTGAGTGCGATTTTCTCCATTTCGGTTCTCCTGCCCGTCGCATTGTTGAGAGTATTCCGGCAGAGAGAAGTGTAATTTTAGTTCACAACTGCTTCGTAACGCAAGAGGATATCGACCTGATTATGAGCCACTTCTCCGCACCTGTCTATTGGGTACTCTGTCCGCGTTCCAACCGCTTTATATCGGGAGTTGTGCCAGATGTTGTGCATCTACTGCGCCGTAACCACCTCAATATCTGCATAGGTACCGACTCGCTCGCATCCAACCACTCCCTCTCTATCCTTGAGGAGCTTAAATGCTTTGAAAATATCCCGCTTGAGGAGCTGCTCAGATGGGCTACTTTTGGCGGAGCTCAAGCCCTCGGCATAAAACCTCGCGGAGTAATCAACATCGACGGAGTCGATTTGGAGAATATGCGACTCACTCCGCAGACAGTTGTCAAAAGGTTAGTATAAATGTCCATTTGTAGCCATTGACCACAAAAAAAGAGGTTTTTAATATGAAATATTAACAAAAATCTCCACTATTTTAGTTTTTTATGTTGCGGATTCAAAAATATGTGTTATTTTTGCGAGAAGAAAGTGTGTGTAACAAAAAATAACTTGGTTTAATTAAATATTTTTTAGCATTATGAAGAAAATTTTGACTTTGACAGTTGTGTTGGCTGCTGCTTTCACTTTGTCGAGCTGCGATTGCTTTAAGAAGATGGCTAAGAACCCAGATGCTATCGTGGTAACTTGTACCCCTGAGGTTCTTGTTCTCAACAATGGCAAGATCGCTGCTGATCTTTATGCATCTATTCCTGCAGATTACTTCAACAAGAAGGCTGCTCTTAAGGTTACTCCTGTTCTCTTCTTCGAGGGCGGTGCTGTAGCAGGTGAGACTATCCTCCTCCAGGGTGAGAAGGTTGAGGCAAACGGTATGGTTGTAACTTCTGGCGAGACTATGAGCATCAACCGTCACATCGAGTTTGATTACCAGCCAGCTATGGACGCTTGCGAGCTCAAGTTGCTCGTTGAGGTTAAGTGTAAGAGCGGTAAGTGTAAGGAGTTCACCCTTATCAACGCAAACAACGGTGCTATCCTTACTGAGGAGCAGCTCGCAGTTGTAGCTAAGGACGATGAGGCTGCTTATGCTCTTAAGAGCGAGTGCGGTCGTAAGGTTGCTGTAGGTCTTAACGTTCTGCAGAAGGATATCGACTTCGCATCTGCAATGGCTACTGAGCAGAACAACTACAAGAACGTAACCACTTCTGTAGTTACTGCTGACCTCGTTTATAAGATCAACTCTTCTGTTCTTTCAAAGAAGGCAACAGAGACTGAGGAGGTTGCTGCACTCAAGGAGTCTGTTGAGGGTTACCTTAACAACGACCGCGCTGCACAGAGCGTATATGTAAAGGGTTATGCTTCTCCAGATGGTCCTGAGAAGTTCAATGACAAGCTCTCTGACAAGCGTAGCCAGAGCGGTCTTAAGGCAGTTCAGAAGCTTCTTGCTGAGACTGGTCTTAACATCGACGCTGCTGCTTATGGTGAGGACTGGGATGGTTTCAAGGCTGCTGTAGCTGCTTCTGACATCCAGGATAAGGATCTTATCCTCCAGGTTCTTAGCATGTACACCTCTTCTGCAGAGCGTGAGAAGGAGATTAAGAACCTTGCATCTGTATTCGGTGCACTCAAGACTGACGTTCTTCCACAGCTCCGTCGCGCTCAGATCGTAAATACTATCGACCTTACAGGTAAGACTGACGCTGAGATGGTTGCTCTTATTAAGGAGGGCCGTGCTTCAGAGCTCAGCCTCGAGGAGCTTCTCCACATCGCTGAGGCTCAGCCAGAGGTTGCTGAGGTAGCACTCAAGACTGCTGCTGAGACTTACAACGACGCTCGCGCTTACAACAACCTCGCTATCACTCTCGCTAAGCAGGGTGACTTCGACGGTGCACTCAAGGCTTTGGATAAGGCTGCTAAGGCTGGTAGCAAGTCTGAGGAGCTCAACGACAACTACGCTCTTGTTTACCTTGCAATGGGTGAGACTGACAAGGCTGCTGCTTACGCTCAGGGTGCAAACGCTGAGGTACAGGCACTCGCTGCTGCTGCAAAGGGTGAGTACGCTGCTGCAAGCAAGAACCTCGAGGGCTACAACGCTGCTATCGTACAGGTTCAGGAGGGTAACCTCGCTGCTGCTAAGAACAGCATCGCTAACGACGAGAGCGCAAAGGCTGACTATCTGCGTGCAGTTATCGCTGCTAAGGAGGGTAACGTAGAGGCTGCTAAGGCTGCACTTCAGACTGCAATCTCTAAGGATGCTTCTCTTGCAAAGAAGGCTGCTAAGGATGTAAACCTCGCTGCACTTCGTTAATTGAGGGAGGGCCCGAGGGGCTGATAGTTCGTGGAGAACGAATTGTGAGCTATAGGCCATACCTCTTATATATAAAGGGTCTGCAAATCGCAGACCCTTTTCTTTTTCTCGCAATACCTCTCCATTTTGGGATAAATTCATTTTTTTGAGATATTTTGCGAAAATCTCCTAAAAAAAGTGTATATTTACATTGTAAAACCTTAAAACTTTATCAAATTATGAAAAAGTATTTAGCAGAAATGGTCGGAACTATGGTTCTGGTATTGATGGGTTGCGGTACTGCCGTAAGCCTTAGTTGTGGTGTCGATACAGCCTCTGTAGTGGGTACTGCTATCGCCTTTGGTTTGGCTGTTGTAGGTATGGCTTATACTATTGGCGGCATCTCTGGTTGCCATATCAACCCGGCAATCACCCTCGGTGTATGGCTCTCAAAACGAATGAGCGGTAAAGATGCCCTAATGTATATGCTCTTCCAGGTTATCGGCGCATTTATCGGCGCAGGTATCCTTATGGCACTTGCACCTGAGTCAGGTCTGGGCGCAAACGCTATCCAGCCAAATATCACAACTTGCGCAGCCGTAGTTGCAGAGATTGTCTTTACATTCGTCTTTGTTCTGGTTGTCCTCGGTACTACCGACGCAGAGAAGGGTGCAGGTAATCTGGCCGGTCTTGCTATCGGTCTGACACTTATCCTTGTACACCTTGTATGTATCCACTATACAGGCACATCTGTAAACCCTGCACGCTCTATCGGCCCTGCAGTCCTTGCAGGTGGTAAGGCTCTTGCAGACCTCTGGATCTTCATCGTTGGCCCATTCGCCGGTGCAGCTCTCGCCGCTCTTGTTTGGAAGGGTATCACTTGCGAGTGCAACTGCAAGAAGTAATCGTTGCAATTAAATAGATAAGGCGGTAGATTTACCGCCTTATTCTATTTTTGGGCTACCGGAATTGCAACACCTACGGTGTCGCCATCCCGGGGCGCCGCTGACATTTGCAGCGAATGTTGATGGCTACAATAGCCTACAAGGCACATCCTTGCACCAAATAAGCCCCCTTTACAGAAAGGGGGTTTGGGGGATAGGTAACACAAACCAACTAAAAAAAGGAGATGTTTTCACATCTCCTTTTTTAGTTGGGCTACCAGGATTGCAACACCTGCGGTGTCGCCATCCTGGGGCACCGCTGACATTTGCAGAGAATGTTGATGACCTCTGCTGAAAAGCAGGGGTCATCAACATTTTCTGAGTTGGGCTACCAGGATTCGAACCTAGAATGACAGGACCAGAATCTGTAGTGTTACCATTACACCATAGCCCAATTGCGAGTGCAAAAGTATAACATTTTTTTTCTTTTTCAAAGTTTTTTCGCAAAAAAGTGCTATTTTTGTTAGAAATTCTTCGTTAGAAGGCAATTTAAGCATAAAAACTATGAATATTAAACTCCGTTTAACGGCTATGAACTTCCTGCAGTTCGCCGTGTGGGGATCGTACCTGACATCTATGGGTACCTACCTATTTGGTATTGGTCTTGCCGAGAATATCGGCATCTTCTACGCTATGCAGGGTATCGTATCGCTCTTTATGCCGGCACTTATCGGTATTGTTGCCGATCGCTGGATTCAGGCACAGAAGCTGCTGGGTATCTGCCATCTGCTTGCCGCGACATTTATGATTGCAACGGGCTACTACGCTCTTACTGCGGCAAATGTAGAGTTTGCGCCACTCTTTACACTCTACTCGCTCAGCGTTGCATTCTATATGCCGACACTCGGCCTTAGCAACTCTGTGGCATACTCAAGCCTCGGTCAGGCAGGCCTTGATACCGTTAAGCACTTCCCTCCTATCCGCGTGTGGGGTACAGTTGGTTTTATTTGCGCAATGTGGTGCTGCGACTTGTCGGGTTTCCAATCAACCGCTTGGCAGTTTATCCAGAGTGCTGTTGTGGGTATTGTTCTGGGTCTGTACGCCTTCACTATGCCTCAGTGCCCTACCAACCAAAGCGCAGCGAAGAAGAGCCTTGTTGAGGCTTTAGGTCTTAACGCCTTTGCCCTCTTTAAGCAGAAGAAGATGGCTCTGTTCTTCATCTTCTCTATCCTGCTCGGCGTATCTCTGCAGATTACAAACGGCTTTGCCAACCCATTTATCTCTGACTTTGGTCAGGTGGCTCAGTACGCAGATACTTTCGGTGTGCAGCACGCAAATATCCTTATCTCGCTCTCACAGGTATCCGAGACACTCTGTATTCTGCTTATCCCATTCTGCCTCAAGCGCTTTGGTATTAAGAAGGTTATGCTGATGGCTATGGTTGCGTGGGTACTCCGTTTCGGACTCTTCGGTCTTGGTAATCCGGGCACAGGGGTCTGGATGTTCCTCCTCTCGATGATTGTCTATGGTGTAGCGTTCGACTTCTTTAATGTTTCCGGCTCTCTGTTTGTAGATAAGGAGACAGATAGTAATATCCGCTCATCGGCACAGGGCCTGTTTATTATGATGACAAACGGTATTGGTGCCACTATCGGTACTCTCTGCGCACAGCAGGTTATCAACCACTTCGTAGGTGATACGACCGGTGTAGCTCGTATGGAGGGCTGGGCAGACTCGTGGATGATATTTGCAGCCTATGCACTTGTCGTGGCAATACTCTTCGCTATAGTGTTCAAGTACAAACACGAACCTGAGAAGGCATAACAAAAAAGAGTAGCAAATTTGCTACTCTTTTTTGTTAATACTTATAAACCTTTGCCCTCACTCGTGAAATTGTACCATCTACTTGGCGGACAGCGACCTTAGGAGCAATATTAAAATGACGATTTCCGATAATATCCCGACCCGCAGTTTCGCGCGTGAGAGTATATCTCCTATTGCCATTTACCACAACCTCGATTGTACCACAATAATCAATCTCTACCACCGTTGCACCGCACTCTACACCCTCACTCCACTCATGGCTACCCTCACCCTTTGAGGACCACTTGTCATAAGGCTTACCAGATGGCATAATGCTAAAATCGCTAAGCTGATAGGTTATGCCGTTACGCTGTGCAACAACCTCTCTTGGACTCTTAAAGATAGATGCCTGCACCTGATAACCGGCAGCTGTAAGAGTTTTACAGAACTCAGGTGTATAGAGCCTATATTTCATAGATGACACACCACACTTACCGCCTATCTTCTCAAGATAAGGGATAACCTCCTCTGCTGTCCCCTTATCTATCGAGTAGAGTATCAGGCAGTTTGAAAACTCTCGCACCGGCGGCAAAAGTTCATAGTCCGCGGTAAAACATATCCACTCATCGCCAAACATCTCCTGAGCCACTCTGTATGACTGAGGAACAGAGCTGTGCAACATCGGGATAATACCAACCCTCTTACACTCGGCAAGTAACTCCTCAAGAGTCGGAATAGGTACTCTGAGCTGTGGGTTAGTACTCTCCATAACATACTCATTTCTAACCTGCTCAAATGTAAGGTCCGCAATATATACAGGCTCTTCGACCTTTGAATAGTCCGAGGCACGACGAAGTGTTCGATTTATCTTCTTATCGTGCAGTATGACCATTTTCCCATCTTTTGTCAAACGAACATCACACTCAATTCCCGCATAACCCATACGCGCAGCCATAGCTACAGCCGCAATACTATTCTCCGGAATGTCAAACTCGCCACTCTCTGCCTTACTCCAACAACCACGGTGCGCAAACATTGTCGGCATAGCAACTCTCTGTCCACAACACGATACTGCCATTGCGAGAGTAACTAAAATCATCAAAAATCTCTTCATAATCCTCAGAGTTTTGTATTCTTTTGACAAAGTTACATATTTTTCGTATATTTGTAACTATAAAAGTAAATACTAAATCAGGTCGCCGCGATTTTGAAAATTGTATTGAGCAGTCTTGCTGTTTTTGCAAATATTCAGCAGCCTCCTGAATAGAATTTATTTGGAGATAGAAGTTTATTAATTTACAGAATATACCACGAATCTAAAACCTCAAAACTATGTTTGACAAGTTTGTTTCAAGACATATCGGTACTACCGACGAACAGCAACTGTCTCAGATGCTGAAGGTTATCGGCGTTAGCAGCGTCGAGGAGCTTATTTCTCAGGTTATCCCAAGCAATATCCGCCTTGAGCAGCCGTTAGAGCTTGCTGAGGGTATGAGCGAGTATGAGTTTGCGCAGCACATCACAGAGCTTGCCGATTTGAACGAGCCATATCGTTCGTTTATCGGTATGGGTTACTATCCAAATGCTGTCAGCGCAGCAATTATGCGCAATGTATTTGAGAACCCTGCATGGTACACCTCTTATACTCCATATCAGGCGGAGATTTCACAGGGTCGTCTGGAGGCTCTGCTCAACTATCAGACCGCTATCTGTTCGCTGACAGGTATGGAGATTGCTAACTGCTCACTGCTCGACCAGGGTACAGCCGTTGCCGAGGCTATGCTGATGATGTTCTCTCTTCGCTCTCGCGAGGCTGTAAAGCAGGGCAGAAACCAGCTCTTTGTAGATGAAAATATCTTCCCTCATACACTCGACGTACTGCTCACTCGTTCCGAGCCATTCGGTATTGAGCTGATTATCGACAACTTTGCCGAGTATGAGTTTACAGGCAAGGAGTTTGGTGCAATTATTCAGTACCCTGCAGCCAATGGTGAAGTGCGCGACTACTCTGCCTTTGTTGCAGCAGCGCATGAGGCGGGAGCACTCGTTGCTGTAGATGCAGACCTGCTCTCACTTGCCCTGCTCACCCCTCCTGCAGAGTGGGGTGCAGATATCGCTGTAGGTACTACACAGCGTCTTGGTTGCCCGATGGGCTTTGGTGGCCCGTCTGCAGGCTATATGGCTACTCGTGACGCATATAAGCGCAATATGCCGGGCAGAATTATCGGTGTTTCTGTCGATCGCCTTGGCAATAAGGCACTGCGTATGTCTCTGCAGATGCGCGAGCAGCACATCAAACGTGAGCGTGCAACATCAAACATCTGTACCGCATCTGCCCTTATGGCATCTATCGTAGGTTTCCACTGCGTATATAACGGTGCTGAGGGTCTTACCCGCGCAGCGATGACAGCACATACAGCAGCTGTCTCTGTAGCGAAGAACCTTGAGGATATGGGCTACGAGCTGGCTACAGATAACTTCTTCGACACTATTGAGGTTGTTGCAGATGCTGCTGTTGTAGAGTCTATCGCTCTTGAAAATGGCATTAACTTCTTCTACCCTGCAGAGGATAGAGTACGCATCGCCTTTGACGACGTGACAACCATCGAGGAGATTGTGGCCGTTATCGGCATCTTTGCAGCCGCAGCGGGCGTGGAGATGGGCGAGTTGATGATTGCATCGGCACAGAATATCCCATCAGCACTGCGCCGTACAACCCCTCTGCTCGCAGAGCCTGTATTCAACCGCTACCGTTCTGAGAGCGACTTGATGCGCTATATCAAGCGTCTTGAGCTGCGCGACATCTCACTTGCAAACTCAATGATTTCACTCGGTAGCTGTACTATGAAGCTTAACGCTGCCGCTATTATGCAGCCACTCTCACTCTCAGGCTTCCAGAATGTACACCCATTCGCTCCGGCAGACCAGACTGAGGGTTATCTGCAGCTTATCGAGAATCTTGAGCGCGATTTGGCAACAATCACAGGCTTTGATGCTTGCTCACTTCAGCCAAATTCAGGCGCTGCTGGCGAGTATGCAGGCCTTATGGTTATCCGCGCATATCACCAGAGTCGTGGTCAAGGCTACCGAAATGTGGTACTTATCCCTGCATCAGCTCACGGCACTAACCCTGCATCGGCAGCTATGGCAGGTATGAAGATTGTCACTGTTGCTTGCGATGCAAACGGAAATATCGATGTAGATGACCTGAAGGCAAAGGCCGAGCAGTACTCTGCCGAGCTCTGCGCGCTGATGGTTACCTACCCATCTACCCATGGCGTATTCGAGAGCCGCATCCGCGAGATTGTCGATGCTGTTCACGACGCAGGTGGTGAGGTATATATGGATGGTGCGAATATGAACGCACAGGTCGGTCTGACTAACCCTGGCTTTATCGGTGCCGATGTCTGCCACCTCAACCTCCACAAGACCTTCGCAATGCCTCACGGCGGCGGTGGCCCCGGCGTAGGCCCTATCTGCTGTGCTAAGCACCTTGCTCCATTCCTCCCATCACACTCTGTCGTATCTACAGGTGGCGAGCAGGGCATTACAGCCGTTTCATCTGCCCCTTGGGGCTCAGCTATGTTGCTGCCAATCACATACGGATATATCAAGATGCTCGGCGAGGAGGGCCTGAGAACTGCAACCGAGATGGCTATTGTCAATGCAAACTATATGGCATCCGCAATTAAGGATGAGTTCCGCACATACTACTCCGGCGAGACAGGTCGTGTAGCTCACGAGATGATTCTCGACCTGACACACTTCAAGCGCGAGTATGGCGTAGATTGTGGCGATGTTGCCCATCGTCTGATGGACTACGGTTTCCACGCCCCTACCCTCTCATTCCCTGTTCACGAAACGCTGATGGTAGAGCCTACCGAGAGTGAGCCAAAGGAGGAGATGGATCGCTTTATCGAGGCACTTATCTCCATCAAGCGTGAGGCTGAGGCTATCTGCGGCGAGGCTGATAATGTTGTGGCAAACGCACCTCATACTGCTGCCGAGCTTGCAGGCGAGTGGAACCACCCATATTCACGCCAGCAGGCAGTCTTCCCTCTTGAGTGGGTGGGCAGATCAAAGTTCTTCCCATACGTTTCAAAGATTGACAACGGCTTTGGCGATAGAAACCTTGTAGCTGTAAATAAAGATTAGTCTATGAGATCTGTACTCACCATACTACTCACATCGCTCTTCTGGGCATTTGTTATCTTTCTCTTCTTCGAGCCTAAAAGCTCGAAGGAGGAGAAGAGCGAGCCTACTGTCGAGGTCGTAGAGGCAGAAAAACCTGCCAAACCAACCCGTACAGAGAAAAAGAGTGCGCGTACCGAGAAGAGAGCAGCAAAAAAAGAGGCTCAAACAAAGAGTGCAACCGCTGTTGAGACTCCTGCTGCAGAGGTAGCAGAAGCTCCCATGCAAACTCCTGCTAAGACCACTGAGGAGGCTCCTGCTGCAGAGGCTCCCGCACAAGCCCCTGCCAAGGCCGCTAAGGAGGCTACCATAACAGCCGAGAAGTCTTCATCACAAGAGGTTACTATCGACTACGCACGTGAGATTGACGGCAAATGGCAACCCATTGAGGGGGCTGAGTATCCGTTAGAGTTTACTAAGTATGGTATTGCTATACAGCACAGAGGTTACCAAAAACGTGTAAGTTATTCTCTAAAAGAGCAACGATTAAGAATCTATTTAGATAGCAATGCAAGGTGTGAGATTACCAAGCAGGGCACTGATTATATCCTTGAAATTTACAACTCTCAGGGCTTCTCTGGCAAGTATAAACGCGTATCACAGCCTCGAAAGATTGCCATGCGACCTCTTGATCAATCTCTATATGCCGAAGCTATACTTGGCAAATGGAGTGTAATAAATGGTCAAGAGTATGCTTTAGAGTTTACCAAGTACGGTACTGCCATACAACATAGAGGGTACGAAAAACGAATAGAGTATAACCTTAATGGTAGTAACTTGCGAATATATCTTGACAGCTCCGCCCGCGTTACTATCAGCGAGGATGCTTCGTACTACTACCTTGAGATTTACAATTCCGAAGATTTTTCGGGTCGCTATCGTAAATCCAAATAAAAGCACTATATTTGCAAACCTAAATTAAAAAAAACAATAAGACAATGAAAGTAGAAAACAGTAAAATGGTTGCGGTAAACTATACCCTTACCGTTGACGGTCAGATTGCAGATAAGAATCCTGAGGGCAAGCCGCTGGAGTTCGTATGTGGCGCAGGTATGCTCCTTCCAAAGTTCGAGGGCGCACTGATGGGCAAGGAGCCGGGTGATAAGGTATCATTTACCCTTGAGCCTGCAGATGGTTACGGCGAGATTATCGCAGAGGCTATCGTGGAGCTTCCGAAGAATATCTTTATGATTGATGGTAAGATTGCTGAGGAGATTCTCTTCGAGGGCAATATCGTACCTATGTCTGACGCTGAGGGTCACCGTATGAACGGTATCATCCGCGAGGTAAAGGAGGAGAGTGTAACTATGGACTTCAACCACCCTATGGCAGGCAAGACCCTTAACTTTGACGTTGAGGTAGTATCTGTTCGCGACGTAACCCCTGAGGATCTGCAGGGTAGCTGCGGTTGTGGTTGCGGCGATAGCTGCGACGGTCACGAGTGCGGCGAGGGTTGCGACTGTGGTAGCTGCCACTAATATTTAGCAACGACAAGAGAGAGGTGTTCAGCATGCTGGACACCTTTTTTGTGAGATACACACAAAAAAAATAGAGGCAAGTTAAAAACTCGCCTCTATTTTTTGCTATCTGAATGTTGATTAGTAGTTCAACACCTTAGATGATGCATAAGAGAGTTTAAGAGCATTTGCACGACGAAGCTCCTGCTTTACGTCGGCGATAATACCCATCTTCGTATTACCATCAGCCTTAAGACAGATAGTCATAGAAGCACGGTCAACCTCTGACAACTTATCGCGCTCTGCAGCTGCGAAGTCGAGGATGTCCTTAGTTGTCTTATACGAATCGTTGAGCTGAATCAGCGGCGCTGTACCATACTTAGCCTGCATATGTGCTACAGGTACACCAATGTGAATATAGCTCACGAGATTCTTCTTCTCGAGCTTCTGAACCTCAGTTGCCTCAGGGAGCTTATACTTAACCATCAGCTCCTGGTCACGCATAGAGGTAGAGAGCATAAAGAAGAAGAGGATGATATACACTACATCGGGAAGGGAGGTGGTTGACATTGCAGGAACCTCGCGCTCGCCCTTTTTCTTCATTACTGCCATATTACTTACCCATTTTACGTGGCTCAGCCTCTGAAATCTTCAAAGGTACAGCCTTGGTTATTACTTTACGCTCATCCTCACCAAGATCAGCGAACTTCTTGCCGAACTTAGTCATAGAGACATCATCACGAACCTCGTTAAATGCACGAGTAAGCTCGTTCTGTACGCGGATATAGACCTGATAATCAGTATCTCGAGTATTCTGGAGCGAGATTACGCCCTCACTTACAGGGAAGGTCCACTTCGAGCCATCCGGCATATCGAAGGTCTGCTCCTTCTTCTCAGGGAGGTTCTCATCATCATAAGGGTTAAGGATGAACTCCTTAGCCTTGTCCTTAAGATAATGGAGATCCATCACCTGACCGCCTGCCATCAGCTGACCGCTACCCGATACGAAAACAAGGAGAAGGTTACGTTCCTTAACCTTAATATCCTCCTGCTTTACATTCGGATCCGGCATAGGCGGAAGTACACGTACGATACCGGTATCAACATCCATTGTAGAAACCACAAGGAAGAAGATGAGCACGGTAAACGCGATATCCGCTTGTGACGAAGCGTTGATTTCAGGTATTTTCTTACTTTTTGCCATAAATTACCTTACTATTTGAACAGGTTACGAACCTCGGTATAAAGTGTTACAATGATAGAAGCAGCAGCTACTACATAGGTAACAAGGATACCAACCTCTGAGATAACCAACTCGAATGGATCGTCGAATACACCACCAGCAGAGTTAGGAATTACAATACCATCGTGACCGAGTGCAATGAAGAGTGCAGCACCAACTACAACTACTACAAGCACAATGGCAAGCATTGTCTTCTTCAAACCTGCAGGATTAGTAATCGTACCCTTAATAGCTGAGAGCAAAACGCTCACTATCGCTCCTACGAGCAGAGCATAGCCCCATACGAGGTTCCAGCTAATGGCAACCTCGGCACCGCCAGATACTACTGCCCAACCTACCATAACGGCAGTGATGGCGAACAGAAGTCCCAACAGTATATTTAACATCTTTTTCATAGTTTATCTTGTGTACGATTATTGTTTAGGTCTAATTATTTCTTGTAAACTGTAAGGATATCCATCAGGGTGATAGAAGCATCCTCCATCTCATTTACAATACCGTCAATCTTAACGATTACGTAGTTGTAGAACACCTGAAGAACCATTGCAGCAATCAGACCCAACAATGTAGTAAGCAGCGCCACCTTCATACCACCTGCAACGAGTGCTGGAGAGATATCACCTGCAGCCTGGATAGAGTCGAATGACTGTACAAGACCTACTACGGTACCCATAAATCCGAGTGATGGAGAGAGAGCGATGAAGAGGCTCAACCAACCAAGACCAGACTCGAGCTGACCTGTCTGAACAGAACCGTAAGAAACAACTGCCTTCTCAACAGCATCAAGACCCTGCTCGTAGCGGTCAAGACCCTGCCAGTAGATAGAAGCGATTGGGCCCTTAGTGTCACGGCAAACAGCCTTAGCAGCCTCGATACCACCCTCGTTGAGAGCCTTCTCTACAGAAGCGATGAACTTCTTAGTGTTGATTGTAGAAAGACCGAGGAAGAGGATACGCTCGATTGCAATAGCAAGACCGAGTACGAGTACGATAAGGATTGGGAGCATCCATCCCCAACCACCCTCGAGGAACTTCTGCATCAGAACGTGGTGGAGTGACTCACCTGCGATCTGTACCTCTGGGTCGATAGCCTCCTCAGCTACAGGAGCAGCCTCCTCAGCTACAGCCTCAACATTCTCAACGGTTGCCTCGTCAGCAGCTGGTGCTGCAGCAGCATCCTGTGCGATTGCAGTGCTGAACGACAGAGCAGCAACTGCCAAAACCAAAAATAATTTTTTCATAGTTGTTTTTAATAAGTTAAAAAAATTGAATTGTTTTTCTAAAATTTTTCTCTCTATTAGTATTTTTAGTTGTTTTTCTATCGATATAGGGCTCTTTGCCTGCTCACTTCAAAACGCGCTCAAACACGCACAACACACTATCAATCAGCATATTGCACCCGCAAACCACCTATACTATCGGTCGTTTACGTCCCTTATCAGTCCGAAATATACAAATTTTTTTTTGTTTGTGCAAAGTCTAACTGCCAAATTCTCCACTTTTTGATTCGAGCATACCTTGAATAACCTGCTCCTTTTGCTCGCAATTGCCAAGCAACAACATCAACTTTGTCACAGCAGCCTCGGTGGTCATATCGTGGCCACTCAACACGCCGACCTGTTGCAGTCGCTTTCCCGTCTCATAGAGCTCCATTGCCACGCCACCGCCTACGCACTGGGTGACATTTACCACTGTAATACCTCGCTCTATGGTATATGCAAGCAGATTTATGAACCAATCTGCCGTCGGGGCATTGCCCGTTCCGAAGGTCTCAAGAATCACTCCTCGCAGCCCCTCAACAGAGAGCACCGCCTTCAAGGTTACCTCCGATATTCCCGGAAATATCTTCAAAATCACAACATTGGAGTCAAAACCATCTATAATTCGCAGTGGTTCCGGCGAGAATTTTCCTTCAAACCACCCCTGCTCATAGTGGATGAACGACCAATTATAGTTGATATTCACTCCCACCTCGGCAAGTGGAGGATAGTTGCGAGAATCGAAGGCATTAAGTGCCTCGGCCGATAATTTCGATGTTCTATTGGCTCTGAAGAGCTTATTCTGGAAATAGAGCGTAACCTCAGGCACAATCGGATAGCCATTTTTCTCGGCTGCAGCAATCTCAATGGCTGTAATCAGATTCTCTCTGCCATCGGTACGCATTATACCCATCGGAATTTGGCTACCGGTAAAGACGACCGGTTTTTTCAAATTCTCAAACATAAAACTCAGTGCCGAAGCGGTGTAGGACATAGTATCCGTGCCGTGCAGCACCACAAAACCATCGTATTTATCGTAATTATCCCTAACAGTATGTGCTAACTCGGTCCATAATCGCGGAGTGACATTCGACGAGTCAATCGGTGGCAACTTATGCACATCTATATGCACATGGAGGTGGCGAACAGCCGGAAACTCCTTCTCAATAGAGTTGAAATCGAACGGTATAAGTGTACCATTTTCATCCCTCTGCATACCGATTGTACCACCGGTATAGATAATCAAAATAGATTGACGTTTCATATTTTTACAACTTGAATATTCGTTTTGCATTTGCCGTGGTCTGCTCCGCAACAACTTGATAATCAACCCCTTTAAGTTCGGCTATCTTTGCGCATACAAACCGAACGTAGCTTGACTCATTACGTTCACCCCGATGTGGCACAGGAGTTAAATAGGGGCAGTCCGTCTCAAGGAGAATGTCGGTCAGCTCCATCTGTTTTACCACCTCGGCAAGCTTACTCTTCTTGAACGTCACAACGCCGCCCACACCGAAGAGAAAATCACCACACCTCTTCAGTCTATGGTAACACTCCACATCATCCGAGAAGGCGTGAAATACACCTCGCACACCCCTATCGGCAAACCTCTCCATTACCTCGCACATCTCCGTCCACGCATTGCGAGTATGCACTACAATCGGCAAATCATACCTCAGTGCCATCTCAATCTGCGCCTCAAAGGCCGCAATCTGCTCCTCGCGGTAGTCGTTGCTCCAATAGAAGTCGAGGCCAATCTCTCCCACGCCCCAAAAACGTTCAATCCCTTGTGGCGGATTCTTCAAAAACTCCTCAACCTGCGCCAAATCACGCTGCCAATTCGGATTTTCATTTACCGAGGTTGGATGCAGGCCCATCATCGGGCGCACCATCTGAGGATATTGACGCGCAAGGTCAAACATCCTATCATAACTTTCGCCATCGATAGCCGGCAACATCAGCAGCCCCACATCGTGCTCTACGCAACGCTGCAACGCCTCTGCGCGGTCCAAATCAAACTCAGGCTCGTATATATGCGAGTGTGTATCTATCAACATAACTCCAAATACTCTATAACATCCCTCTCCGAGCACACCATCTGCGCCATCGAGGTAGCTATCATTCTGTTCGTACCCCACGACATCGAGTCGGTGACCCTACCCGGAAGTGCTAATAATGTTCTGCCATAACCATCGGCATACTTCGCCACAGGCGGTATCTGATTACTCTCCACAATGACCACTCCGCGACAAATGCCTGCAATAACCCTATGGTGCGGATAGTGCTCCCCAACTACCTTGGCAGAATTTTCGCCACGCTCGCTAATCAGCAGACCGGCGTGCAATAAAATCTCATCGGCAAGATCTGCATATCGTTGTTTGGCGACCTTTGACAGCGCCGCATCTGCCACACCTATACAGCGTAGCCCCAAACCGCACGCAACACGCAGCATCACCGCATCAAAATCGCACTCCATCGCCCCTACTACAACCGTTTCGGGTGCAACCTCGGCAATCTTCTCCAATATCCGCAGCGCCATCTTCTCCCCATAGGAGCTAATGCCGCTCACCCCACCCATTATCGCACACATAGCAGAGCTCTCCAACAGCGAGGCAGCCCCTACCATATATATAATATGCGGGTAGTCGTCAATATATCTCAACTGATTGGGATAGCCGCTATCTGTCGAGGCAACTACCTTTACCCCGTGCTTATCGCAAGCCTTCAACTCCCGCTCCGCCTCACAAAAACCTGCGTGGGCAACAATATCGCGGGCAATAGTCTCATTGAGCTCGGCAACTCGTATAAGCTCCTCTGCCGATGCACTATACACCCTCTCGGCACTACCGAACCTATCCAGCAGATGTACCACAGCCCTATTTGTCAAATTGGGCACAAAAGATATTGCAATATCCTCAATTTTCATCATCCGAGGGGGTTAAAACTAAAAATTTTTAAGTTTTTCACCGTAAAGATACAATTTTTTTTGGATTTGAAATAAAAACGCACTATATTTGCACACCCAAACGGATAAAAAGGGTAAAAATGGTCTGATGGCCGAGTGGCTAGGCAGAGGTCTGCAAAACCTCGTACAGCGGTTCGAATCCGCTTCAGACCTCACAGCATCTCTGAAAAGAGATGCTTTTTTTATTGCGTATTCTCCCGATGGTTACCTCCTCGTCTATTTCCGCACCATCTGCGATGACTGCGGGACTTCGTCGATGACGACGCACATTGTGCGACGTTCGAATCCGCTTCAGACCTCACAGCATCTCTGAGAAGAGGTGCTTTTTTTATTTTATGCGGTGTAAGGTTTCACCTTACGTTAGTAGTGGCTGATGTGTTTTGGCACAAGTGCCACCCAATCATCCACTACTAACGAGTGCTATGCACTTACACCGCAAATCTCAAGCAGTTTACTCACCTTTAGGGACAGGGTTGCGAGGATAATTGGGTTTATTGCTCGCGCTATGCGCTACGCTACAAGGTATCCTCGCGAGCGCGGGCCTTTGGCCCTTGCTTCGAATCCGCTCTCCCGATGGTTACCTCCTCGTCTATATCAGCAAACAAAAAAGAGTAGCGTTTGCTACTCCTATTTTTTCGTACCGAAGACCTTTTCAAAGAATATATCGGTTGCACCTTGATTTTTGGTGGTGTAATCTTTAGAGATTTGGCTGACCAGCTTCAGATGCTGCTCATCATCTCGCAACGGAGCAAACCATGCGCTCAGCTCCTCATAGTTTGAAACAGAGGTTGCACCACCGAGAGCAATCATATCGCGCGCCTCCTTAAACTTCTGATAGTTAGGGCCAAAGGCTATCGGCAGGCCGAATGTTGCAGCCTCAAGGGTATTATGAATACCCACGCCGAAGCCACCACCGATATATGAGAAATCGGCATAGCCATAGACCGATGAGAGCATACCGATAGTATCGAGGATAAGTATCTGTTTATCGGCAATATCCCCCTCAATCTTGGTATATCGCACCGCGCCACCTGTAGCGGTCTGCTCGATTTTGGCCATTCGCGTCTGCTCCATCTCATGCGGAGCAACGATAAACTTGATTGTCGGATTCTCATTTGCCAAGCGGACTATCAAATCCTCATCCGGGCCCCATGATGAGCCGGCAACAAAGAGGCGGGAGTCGCCTTTGAACTGCTCTATAAGTTCAATCTTCTTCGCCGCAGCTGCAATTTGAGCCACGCGGTCAAAGCGGGTATCGCCGGCAACAATGACGTTATCATGACCCAACTCGGCAAGCAGAGCCTTCGAGTTCTCATCCTGCACAAAGATAGTATTAAAACTCTTTAGAGCCTCGCGCCACATATTACCTGTAGAGCGGAAGAAGATGGAGTCACGGCGGAAGATTGCCGAAACGATATATGTAGGGATATTTCGTGTCTTCAGCTCCGTGAGCAAGTTTATCCAATACTCGTATTTAACAAATACTGCAATCTGCGGCTTTACAATATCGAGAAACTCGCGAGCATTAGACTTAGTATCTATAGGCAGATAGAATATGTAGTCCGCACCCTGATAGTTCTTGCGAATCTCATAGCCTGAAGGGGAGAAGAATGTGAGCAAAATCTTATACTCAGGTCGCTCCGCCTTAATCTTCTCGATAATCGGGCGGCCCTGCTCAAACTCGCCTAAAGATGCCACATGTACCCAGACAATAGGAGCAGAAGAGTCGATACTCGCCCTCATACGGTTAAAGAGCTGTTTTCGACCATCTCTCCAAAGCCTTGCCTTCTTATGCCACGGGGATACCGCAGCAACGCCAAGGCGGTAACAGTACATTCCTATATTATAAAGAGTCCTCATTCCGCGACAAAAGTAGACATTTTTTGCTCATTTTCCAAACAGTAGCCTCTATCCCATTACATCTTCCTTATAATGCATTACAAACGAGCCATCCATACAGGCCTCCACGGCGGCAAGATCAACCTGAATATCGCTTGCCCACCGTGTGCGACGTGTATATGCCCGCATAGCGTGCATCAGTGCAGTACGCTTGGTGGTATTCATCGCCTCAAAGGCACTCTCGATAGAGCCCAAAGCGCGCGTCTTAACCTCGACAAAGTGCATCACACCCCGTCTTGTGGCGATAATATCAACCTCATATTGGTTGTATCGCCAATTTCGCTCATGGATTATAAACCCATTAGCCCTCAGCCAATCGACAGTAAATGCCTCGCCTGCCGCACCGCGTTCCTGCTTATCTATCATTCCGAGATAGGGGGATTACATCAAGAAGCTCAAATCGTCACCGGCCTTAACCTCATAAGCCGCCTGACCTCTCTTAAATATACGCATAGGGCGAGAGCCGATAAGCTCCAACTTGCCATCCACAAGGCGAAGCATACAACCCTCACGAAGGCCGACAACATAACGACGAGGATTTGCCTCGATATACTCCTCAATTCTCTGCTCACGAGTCTCGCCTGCGTGACCCTCAGGATTTGCATCGAGATAGTGAGGGTTAATCTGGAACTTAACAGCGCCTATAGCCTTAAATGACTCAGGTTCTACAATCGGCATATCATTTGTTGTACAGATTGTAGGACAACAAACATTACTACCTGCACTCCAACCAACATACGGAGTACCGGACTTAACCTTGCGAAGAATTGCACTCATCAAGCCCTGCTGCTGCATCTTCTTTGTCAGTGCGAATGTATTACCACCGCCGACACAGATAGCCTCAGCATTGCGAATAGCCTTTGCAGGGTTCTTCTCACGATGAATAGAACGAACTTTGATACCGATCTCGTTAAAACGGTTCTGAACCTTGCGCTCATACTCCGCATAAGAGAATGTAACGGCTGCATAAGGGACAAAAATCACCTCTTTCACACCCTTCAGGTGCTCTGCAATACGCTCAATCGGATACTTCAAATACTCCTCACCCGCATTTGTCGAGTTAGAGATGAGCAAAAGTCTCATATTTTCCATATAAAATACTGTGTATTAATAAGTTTGATATTTTAAGCAACTATTCCAACATTAATTTTTTTCGTAATTTATGCCAAAGATAATAAAAAAGTGCTATCTTTGCAGCGATTTACTTATCAAATGTAATCCATTGCTACGATTTTTTGTAGAAGATGGTAGCAATGATTGAAGTAAAGGCACAATAATTGTTTAACTAAAAAGAGAAAATTATGTCAAACATTCAGGAGAGAGTCGTTAAGACTATCGTAAACAAGTTGGGTGTTAAGGAGTCAGAGGTAGTACCAGAGGCTTCATTCACCGGTCACCTTGGTGCAGATTCACTCGACAGCGTAGAGCTGATGATGGATTTCGAGAAGGAGTTTGGTGTTGAGATTCCACAGGAGGTTGCTGAGGGTATGCAGACCGTTGGTGACGTTCTCAACTATCTTGAGGAGCACAAGGACGAGATTAAGTAATAATCTCCTTTGATTTGATTTTATTTTAGTTAGAGAGTTTGTGTGGGTGTATGGAGCAGAGGAGAGTTGTAATTACAGGTATAGGAACCATCAATCCTATAGGAAATAACATTAAAGAGTATTTCCAGAATCTTGAAGAGGGGGTAAGTGGTGCAGATACGATTACAGCCTTTGATGCTACAAAATTCACCTCGCGCATAGCCTGTGAGGTCAAAAATTTTGACCCGACAGCAGTTTTCGACCGCAAGGAGCTTCGCAAGTACGACCGCTATTCACAATTTGCTTTGGTTGCTGCAACCGAGGCAGTTGAGGATGCCGCTATCGACTTTGAGAAGATAGACCTTGAGCGAGCTGGTGTTATTTGGGCATCAGGCGTGGGTGGCATGCAGACTTTCTACGATGAAGTTATGGGCTGGGCAGGCGGCAATGGTACGCCTCGCTTTAGCCCATTCTTTGTACCCAGAATGATTTCGGACCTCGCCGCAGGTCATATCTCGCTCAAGTATGGTCTTATGGGACCCAACTATAGCGTTGTCTCAGCCTGCGCATCCTCTAACCACGCAATGATTGACGCCTTGAACCTTATTCGTTGGGGTAAGGCCGATATGATTGTCACAGGTGGTTCTGAGGCTCCGGTTATCATCCCTTCTGTTGGCGGTTTCTCGTCAATGCGAGCACTCTCTACACGCAACGATGATCCAAAACACGCTTCACGCCCATTTGACAAAGACCGCGATGGTTTTGTCATTGCCGAGGGTGCCGGTGCTCTGATTTTTGAGGAGTACGAGCACGCTATCGCTCGTGGAGCAAAGATCTATTGCGAGGTGGCAGGTGGCGGTATGTCAGCTGATGCCTATCACATAACAGCACCTCACCCGGAGGGTAAGGGTGCAATAAACTCGATGCGCCTGGCTCTTGAGGATGCCGGCCTCGATGTAGCAGATGTTGATTATCTCAATACTCACGGAACAAGTACTCCTCTCGGAGATATCGCCGAGATTGCTGCTGTGCAGGGCCTGTTCGGTGAGAATGCTTACAAGATGAATATCTCGTCAACCAAGTCAATGACCGGCCACCTGCTTGGTGCTACCGCTGCCGTTGAGGCGTTGGCGTGTGTTTTTGCAATTTCAAAGGGGATTATCCCTCCAACCATAAATTTGGAGGAGGTTGATCCTCAGATTGACCCAAAACTCAACCTTACACCAAATGTTGCACAGCGACGTGAGGTCAAGGTGGCTATGAGCAACACCTTCGGATTTGGTGGTCACAACTCGACCATCGTCTTCAAAAAGATTGAGGAGTAGGGATACTTAATTACTACCGATATACTGTGTTTGATTTTATACTACGCCCAATAAAGAGAAATTTTGGGCAAGATAGAGATTACTATCGCATGGTCGATGATATATTCGGCTTTATCCCGAATAATATCGAACTTTACAAATTGGCGCTGATTCACAAATCAGCGTCTATTGTTGTTGATGGTCAGACAATTAACAACGAGCGCCTTGAGTTTTTGGGAGATGCTGTCATCGAGAGCATCACTTCGGACTATCTGTTTATCGAATATCCTGAGTACGATGAGGGGCGACTGACACAGCTGCGCTCAAAGATTGTCTCTCGCCAATCACTGAACGGAATTGCCAAAAAGTTGGGTCTTGACAAGTGTGTCATCTGCAACCACTCTGTATCCCTTTCGCAGAAGCACATCTTCGGCGATGCTTTTGAGGCAATGATGGGTGCTATCTACCTCGATCAGGGATACAACTTCACAAATCGTCTGCTGATAAACAACATCTACGCCACAGCCCTCTCTCTGGAGCAGGTAGATGAGGAGGAGACCGACTTTAAGAGCCGCCTGATAGAGTGGGGTCAGAAGAACCACCACGCCATCGTCTTCCGCACAAAGGGTCTTGGTAAGGCCGCCTCAGCAGGCGCACACTCATTCCGCAGTGTCGTGCTGATTGACAACCTTGAGGTCGGACACGGCACAGGCGAGTCGAAGAAGGAGGCAGAGCAGTCGGCAGCCCAATCAGTTGCAAAGGAGATGAATGATGAGATTTGCGCTAAACTTTTGGATAAACTCGACCGACTCGAAGCGACAACACAGCGATCATAAGTCTGAGGCTATTCCCAATATATAACTATGCCGGCGAAAATATTAGACTTGCGTAGTGCCCTACACTCTCCCAAAGACCACTTCAAGACTCTGTGGCGAGAGATTCGTTCTACGGGCGATGAGAATATATACATCGATTCGACATACTCCTTTGCAGAGGTCGAGGTGGCTACCGTAACACACGGAAAGATTATGATATTTATGCCACTCAAACCGATTGCGCTCAACCGCAATCCGCTGCTGAGCAACCCGCCAAGCACTATTCTCTGTCCATACAAGGTTCTGGAGCGAGAGTTGGTGAGCTATCAAGAGGAGATTGATATTGTAGTCCAATATATCCCGATGGGCGACCCTCTGCATTTGAGCCCAATAGATGCAGATATGGCTCGCAACCTGCTGCAAACCCTCGAAAAGGAGTGTCGAAGCATCGGCTTTAGCCACAACCGCCTTACTGCCGAGGATATCATCGTAGGAAATGATAACCACCTCTACCCTATCCGCTACCACTATGCGACGATGAATGGTTGCAAGGATGACTTTTCGGCTCTCTTCGACCTCTTTGCCGACAGAGCGGAGGAGGCAAATAGGCTCAACGACATCAATAGCACATATACAAACAAGTATTGCGATATCTACGACTGTCACAATGGATATATCCGCTTCTGTGACGATGGCCTATTTGGCTACAAAAACCATAAGGGCGAGGATATTATCGCCGCGCAGTTCATTTGGGCGGGTGACTTCTGCGAATCTCGTGCAGTGGTGGAGACGGCTGATGGCTTCGGTGTTATCAAGCCGGATGGCTCATACGTTATTCGTCCATACCTCGACTCGCTATACTACGACAACTATGGCAGTCTGTTCTACTATTACGACCATAACGAGCTGTGCGCCTTTGACTATAACGGCGACCCGCTCGCCTCAAACGATCCGCGACTCGACCACCTACACTAATAAAAAGAGGGTGTCCAAATTGCTTGGACACCCTCAAACGCATTTGACCTTAGACTAAGCCTCAGTCTTAGCGATACGACGCTCCTTGATACGAGCCTTCTTACCGGTCAGCTCACGGAAGTAGTAGATACGTGCACGACGTACAACACCACGCTTGTTAACCTCAATCTTGTCAAGGTGTGGAGAGTAGAGAGGGAAGATACGCTCAACGCCTACACCGTTAGAGATCTTACGGATTGTAAACATCTTGGTCTTACCTGTACCCTTAATCTGGATAACAACACCACGGAAGCTCTGAAGACGCTCCTTGCTACCCTCGACAATGCGGTAAGTTACGGTGATAGTATCACCTGCATTAAACTGTGGGATGTCCGCATCGGTCTTCTCCCACATCTGCTCGTTCACGAGTCTGATCAACGAATCCTTGTTCATTGTTGCAACAAAAATTTAATAGTTTCCGCTCAACATTATCGCTGTGTTTAGCATACCATATAGGGTCACTGCCCCATAATCCCGATAGCAATCCGAGCTCATACCACAAGAGTACTCCACCCATAGATAACCACCATTTTGCCGCCCACCCATTATAAGAGGTTGATACGCAGGCGCAAAGGTAGAAAAAAAATGGTGAACCACCAAATTTTTTCACTTTGCACCGCTAAATCTTCGCACGCATTTGTCGTCAAAACGCTGCGATTAAGCCGAGAGTAGAGTCAAACTTGTTTGAACTATACCGAGGCGGAGCAGTGAAGAGTCACCAAAGGTGGGTCAATGGTGTAGTTACCACGCTCGGCGCGATTGGAGGCGATGGGCTGTACAAGGCGTACTGCCCATTGCTGACATATCGCGTTAGCGGAAGCTAATGCAGCCTTTTCATGATAAAACCATTTGTCGTCAAAATGTGTTAGAGATGGTGCATCACAAAAGAAACCCCTTTGGGATAGTAGTAAAACCTACAGCCCAAAGGGGTTTACTTTTAGGGATGTGCCATATATGACACATTTTCACGGCAAATTACAATGCATCAAAGGCAAATATATGCGCCTTCTCCGCGCCCCAAGTCTCGGTAACTACAAGACGAAGCTGCTTAGTCTTAACAGGCTCGAAAGAGACCTTACGCAGACGCAGGTAGTTGTCGTCATCAGAGTAAACGGTCTTCCACTCCTTATCAACCAGAGCCTCAACCTTGAAGCCCTTAGCCATAACCTTTGGAATCTGAACGCGCTCGGTTGTAGCCTCGAGTTTACGCATACGCTTGCTACGTACCTTAAGCTCAGAGTCGAAAATCATACGAGCACCGGAGATTGTTACAGGCTTCTTCCAGCTATATGTGATGGTATTCTCCTCCGGAGCTACCCATACGCCATTATCCTGACCATCCCAATCACGGTCGATACCGTTACGGATAACCTCAATCTCCTCAGCCACCTTTGCAGATGCAGTCAGGTCAGATACTGTACGCCAACGATAAGGGAGCATAACGTCATCATCCTCAAGCCAAGTCTGAACCTCGCCGATATAGCTCTTATGAACCTCAGCAGGGTCCACGCCCTTCTCAATAGCCTTTGCAGCGCCTGTTCCGGCAGCCTGACCGAGCAGTGCGCATGTTGCCATTACGCGGGTAGCAGACAGGCCCATGTGAGTTGCAGAGATATCACGTCCTGCAAACATAAGGTTTGGAACATTTACAGAGTAGAGCACACCAAATGGGATACCGAAGCCCTGTGGTACGGTGTACTCAACAGAGATAGCACCCTTTCTGTGGAATGCATCCGGATGGTGGTCATCGAGAGTCCAACCGCCATAGGCAACAACGTCAGGGAAGTGACCACCGCTCATAACGTCGTGCTGTGTAAGGATGTGTGGACCTACAAAACGTGTACTCTCACGCTTTGCCGGAAGAGAGCCAATCCAATCCAGCTCGAAGCCCTTTGCTCGGCCGTCCGGATGGTTCTTCATATACTCCCAAATACCATAAACAATCTTCTTGAGCTCAAACTGAATATCGTTTGCATCGGCAATAGTATCGAAGTTACCACCAAACTCACACCACCAGAAGTTATTATCCTCTGCGTAGTAGATACGCTTGTAGTTAAACTTCATTCCAGGGATTGTTGACTCTGGAATTGTATAGTCGAAGTCGGCATCAGTGAAGTGATAAGCCCACTCCGGAGCCTTAAATGGCACCTCCTTATCTGTTCTGCGGAGCTGGATAAGGATTGAGTTACCCATAGTCTTTGCATCGTTACCCTCGGCCTGGCAGTTCTCATTAAACTCGGCAGGGTTCTCACGACCGTGGCGATACTTCGCACCAGAGAGGCGGAGGATACCGTCACCTGTACAGTCAAGGAAGAGTTTTCCGCCAATGGTGTACTCGGTGTAAGCATTTATATTCCAAGCCTTTACAGCTGCAATGCGCTCACCGTTCATCACCACATCATTTACAGATGTATTGAGCAACAGTTTGATGTTTGGCTCTGAGATAACGGTTGTGTAGATAGCGTCATCCCACATAGTGTAGCGCTGGAGAGGGTTGTAGTAGAAGTTGCGGAGCTGCATCTCCTCCAAAATACCGGTCTCTTGGGTCTGGTCGATTTTTGTACCGACGATACCCATACGCATCTCACTTGAGGCGTTACCACCAAGCATAGGACGATCCTGAACAAGGATAACCTTTGCGCCGTGACGAGCTGCGGATACAGCAGCACATACACCCGCAAGACCACCACCGCAGACAACAATATCTGCTGAAAGCTCTACTTGTGTCTTGACAGTAGAATTTGCCTCGGTCTTCATCTGTGCCGAAGCTGTGAGCGGCATAATAAGGATAAGCGCAGCCGCTACGATTTTCACGATAGATTTCATAGTATTTTAAGTTAAATTTGTAACTAAGGTTTTCTATTTCTGCCTCTAAATTGACACCTTTTCAGGGTCTTTTTTCGCGCACAACCGCACATATACGCGCGCGCACTTTTCACAAAGATAGGTAAGAGCTATTAAACCTCCAAACTTTTTACCCGTTTTTCGTCACTTTTTATGCAAAATAGACTTTTATTAATCCTTAAAAATCGATTATAATCAAATTTCTAATTAAAAAAGAATAACAAGCAAAAGAAAAACAAAAGAGAAAGGAAACGAAAATTAATGAAAACTATTTTACAATAAATAAAAAGAAAAAGAAAGTCGGCCTTTGGACAAATTCCTATCTATTTATCACAAAATTGAGCAGTGCCGAGGCACACAGTTCGGGCTCCTCGATAAAGCTCATATGGCCTGAGTTTTCCATCCACACAACCTCCGCCTGTGGATGCGCAGCCACCATATTTTCAGCCACCTCTGCGGTTATATACTCATCCTTACGACCGAGAATAAAGAGCTGCGGAGCGGCAAGATTTCGGAGCATTTCGTTCTGATCTTTGCGAGCAATCATACCGCTGAGCAGAGCCACAATACCCTCATCCTCAGTAAGATGCACAATCTCTGTCAAATCATCGATATAAGAGTGACAGCGGCGGCGATTATCGACTGCAAAACCCGCTGCAGGAGCGCTCTTGGCGAGCAACTCCTTCTTTCCCGACTTTATGATTGCAATCTCTCGTTCACGATTCTTTCTCTTCTCCTCGCTATCGGCATTAGGGGTCGAATGGAGCAGAACGACACCCGCAACAGCCTGTGGATGGCGCTCGCACACTGCAAGGGCGACATATCCACCCATAGAGTGACCAACGATATATGCCTTATCGATACCAAGAGCCTTCAGAGCCGCAGCCACAACATCGGCAAGGTAGTCCATCGTATGAACCTCCCCCTTCACCTCCGAAATACCATGTCCCGGAATATCAATCACAACAACTCGTACACTCTTGTAGATGAACGGGATAAACTCCTCCCAGACCAGCATACTCTCAAGGTAACCGTGCAGCAAAACTACCGTCTTCTCGCCCACCTCCGAGTCACAGACATGCAGGGCAGTATCGCCTGCCATTATAAATTTTTCTACCATAACCGTCTTATTTATCCTTACAAGAGTCAAAGTTACGAAAAATTTGTGTAACTTTGAACGATTTATATATACATTTGTACAGAGAATGAGGTTGAACTATATAAAATGTCACGGCTCGGGAAATGAGTTCGTACTCTTTGACGCTGTGGCTAAGGATATGTCAAACATAGAGCTGAATGCTCTATCCGAAGCGGTGTGCAACCGCAGCACGGGCATTGGTGCAGACGGAATACTACTGCTTGTCCGCAACAATGAGGGGCTCTATGGTATGCGCATGTTCAACCCCGATGGCACTGAGGCGGAGATGTGCGGCAATGGTATCCGTTGCGTGGCCCGTCTGGCTCAAAACTACACAAAATCGGAGAGCTTCAACCTCACTTCAGGCGGCAAAATATACCCTACAGCACGCTACAGCCCGATATATGGCGATATTCCGACCTTCGGCGTCAAGATTGGAGTACAGTTATGGAGTAAAGACTTTGCAATGAGCACTTCGGAGGGGTGTGACTTTATCGACCGAGTAATCGAGCAGCTCCACCCGACACTGCGCTGGACAGCCATCTCGGTAGGCAATCCCCACATCGTTGCAAGGGTTGAAAGGTGCGATTTGGCACTGCTCGAACAGTTAGGCGAGAGGGTTAAGAGGCTGACAAACCTATTCCCTAATGGCGTGAATATCAGCCTTGTAGAACACCGTGGCGACAACCACATCTTCGTCACTACATACGAGCGTGGCGCAGGCATTACCCCTTCGTGCGGTACTGCCATGACAAGTTCAGCTACGGCGATGGCACTGCAAGGTGTGTGCAGCTACGGCAGAGATATTACCGTAGAGAATCGCGGAGGCGTTGTTCGCTGTCTTTGCAGCAATACTCCGACACTAACCACCACACTGATTGGCAATGCAACCTTTACCGAGCAGGGAGAGGTAGAGTTTGACGGCAAAAGTTTTGCATACACTCCACAGCAGATATTTTCGACAGAGATAGAGGCTTGGGATAGCTTTTTAAGGAGCAGATAGATGAGGAGATTTTGGATTATAGTGACATTGCTTGTCGCGATAACGGTTGCGTTGTCGTGCAATGTTACACGTAATCTTCCCGACGGTACATATCTGTTGCAAAAGGTCGAGATAAAGACCGACAAAGAGACCCCAAAATCAGAGCGAATCTCTGCCGAGGATGTTGCAAAGTATATCCGCCAGACCCCAAACAAACACTTTTTGGGGACAAACTTCTATGTAGAGATGTACAATCTCGCCAATCCTGAGAAGGATAATTGGTGGAACAACCTCAAGCGTAAGATTGGCGAGGAGCCTGTGCTGCTGAGCGTGGATGAGAGCGAGAAGAGCCGCAAAAATCTCAAAATCTGCCTCGACCTACACGGATACTTCGCCTCGGAGGTTGAGTGTGAGATTGACACCACATATCGCAAGAAGCGCGCAAAGGTGACATACGCTCTGACTCAAAATCAGCCATACATCATCGACGGTATAAGTTATGACTTCCGCGACCGCTTCCTTGAGCCGATTTTGTCGCCGGATACGGTTAATTGTCTGATACGCAACGGAGATATATACAACGTAGCCACCCTTGATGCCGAGCGTGAGCGCATTGCCACCATGCTCAAAAATCGTGGATACTACAACTTCTCTGTCGGAAATATCAGCTACATTGCCGATACACTCAAGCAAAAGAATCGCGTGGCGCTGACGATGATTGTTAAACAGAAATTATCGGGCTATACAAATCGTGGAGAGGCTATCTATGACAACAATGCCGTCTATCGCCTGCGCAACATCGACATCCTACCCGGCTACAATGCCGTAGCAGACAAGTCGCGCAAGGAGTATATGTTCACCCTCGACACCACCTCCTACAACGGTTTAGAGGTGCTCTTTGACGGCAAACAGCCATACATCCGTCCTAAGGTACTCCGCCCGGCGGTTGCCCTCTATCCGGGTGCGATTTACAACTCGTCGCACGTGCAGCGAACATACAACAACCTGCTACAGATGGGCTTTAAGAGTGCCCGCATAAACTTTACCGAGGTGCCCGACTCTACATCAACTGATAAGACCTACCTCACATACGTTGGTGGTTCGGACTCTATTCTGCTCAACTACACCCGCGAGCAGTATCTCGACTGTAAGATACTCTGCACACCATCGCTCAAGCAGAGCATCAAGGCGGAGTTGGAGGGCACAACGACCTCAAGTTTCTATGGTCTGAAGGCCTCTGTGGGTTACCAGAACAGAAACGTATTCCGCGGTGCGGAGCTGCTCGATATTACGGGTATGGTGGGATATGAGTATATGCGCGCACCTGATGCGCCTCGTCGCAGTGCTCTTGAGTGGGGACTGTCTGCAGGTCTCTCATTCCCTCGGTTTTTGGGTATTCATACTACAGGATTGAGTAATATCAGTGCTCCAAAGACCCGCTTTGAGATATCGTATAACTACCAAAACCGACCATACTACCGCCGTGATTTGTCGAGTGCCATCTGGTCATACTCTTGGCGTAATATGTCCAACTCCTCATTCACCCTGCGACCTATAAATATCAACTGGGTGAATGTCAGCTATATCGACCAGGCATTTTTTGACGGGCTGAAGAACGAGTACCTCAAGCGCAGCTACGAGTCGCAGCTGATTGTCGGCATGTCCGGCTCCTACACATACAACAACCCGAGGGCGGAGAGTTCTCTCAATCAGACCTTTGTGCGAGTAAATGTAGAGCTGGCGGGAAATACCGTTGATGGCCTTATGCACCTATTCTCAAAGCCTGTTTCGGGCGAGAACTATTACAATCTGCTCGGCATACGATACTCTCAGTATGTGCGTGCGGATGTGAGTCTCTCGCAGCGAATTATGCTTGGCGAGAAGTGCGCTATCGCCGGTCGCCTCTATGCAGGCTTAGGTGTAGCATACGGAAACTCTGATGCCATACCTTTCGACCGAATGTTCTATGCCGGTGGTAGTAACAGTATGCGAGGCTGGGCGCCGCGTACATTGGGTCCCGGCTCAAGTCCGCTGCCGGAGAATGTAGTCTATCCGACACAGCTCGGAGATACTAAGCTGGAGGCCAATCTCGAGTTCCGCTTCCCGATATGGAGCATGCTGCACGGCGCAACATTCTTCGATTTGGGTAACGTGTGGTATATGGGCCATAATGATGTAGAATATCCTGAAAGTTCGGTCTTCCGCTTCAAAGATTTCTACAAACAGCTTGGTTTCAATACAGGTATCGGACTTAGATTAGATATTAAGTTTGCAGTCCTTCGTCTGGATTGGGGTATTCAGCTGCACAATCCGAATAAACCTGTCGGCGAACGATGGATTCACAACTTCAAATGGAAGAATACATCTCTTAACTTCGGTGTAGGTTATCCATTCTAAAGCATTAACAGCATGACACATATCGAGTATAAATATCTATATCAAGTAAACTCTCCTGCCGATTTGCGACAGCTCTCTATCGACCAGCTACCGCAATATTGCCAGGAGGTGCGTCAATATATCATCGAGCAGTGTGCAAAAAATCCGGGACACCTCGCCTCATCACTTGGTGCGGTAGAGATTGCCGTGGCTATTCACTATGTCTATGACACTCCAAACGATAAACTTGTATGGGATGTAGGTCATCAGGCATACGCCCATAAGATTATTACCTCTCGTCGTGACGCCTTTGCCACCAACCGCAAACTTGGTGGCATCAGCGGCTTCCCGCGTATGGCTGAGAGTGAGTATGACTCCTTTGGTGCAGGTCACGCCTCTGTATCAATCTCGGCGGCACTCGGTATGGTTAAGGCGGCTCAGCTGCAGGGCAAGAAGAGTAAGGCTATTGCCGTTATCGGCGATGGCTCGATGACAGGAGGTCTGGCCTTTGAGGGTCTTAACAATGCAGGAGCCGACCGCAATAGTGACCTGTTAGTCATTCTGAACGACAACAATATGGCTATCGACCGCGCAACAGGTGCTCTGAACGACTATCTGCTGCGTATGTCCACCTCAAAGTCATACAACACCTTCAAGCAGCGACTCTGGTCGGCGCTCTCACATACCCCGCGCCTGCTCAGATTGTGTCGTAAGGTAGGCAATGGAATTAAACACGGTCTTTTGCAGAACAGCAACCTCTTCGAGAGCTTCGGTTTCAGATATTTCGGCCGTATAGATGGTCACGACGTAAAGCAGTTGGTACGCACGCTCTCCGCTCTGAAAGATATACACTCACCAAAGCTGTTGCACGTGCTGACGATGAAGGGTCACGGTTATACTCCTGCCGAGCAGGATCTGCCGGTATGGCACGCACCGGGCAAGTTCAACCCCGACACTGGCGAGCGAATAGAGTCCCATTCGGGCAAGGATCGCTATCAGGATGTCTTTGGTCAAACTTTGCTCGATTTGGCTACACGCGATAGCCGCGTTGTGGGCGTTACACCGGCTATGCCTACGGGCTGTTCGATGAATATAATGATGGCGCAGCTGCCTGAGCGTTGCTTCGATGTAGGTATTGCCGAGGCACACGCCGTAACATTCTCGGCAGGTCTGGCAGCATCGGGTCAGGTGCCATTCTGCAACATCTACTCGACCTTTATGCAGCGCGCGTACGACAGTATTATCCACGATGTGGCACTGCAAAATCTCCCTGTAGTACTCTGCCTTGACCGTGGAGGCCTTGTGGGCGAGGATGGTGCAACACACCACGGAGCGTTCGACCTTGCATACCTCGCCTGCATCCCTAATATGGTCGTTGCAGCGCCGAGCAATGAGGCTCAGCTGCGCAACCTTATGCATACGGCTCTTCAGAGCGGTATTCCGTTCGCTATCCGATACCCTCGCGGCTATGGCGTGGGCACAAAGTGGCGCGACAAGGAGTTCCAAAGCATGCCTATAGGCAAGGGTGAGCTGGTAAAGGATGGTAGAGATGTGGCGATACTTGCCATCGGTAAGACGGTATCTTTTGCCCTCGAGGCGGCAGAGAGGGCAGCAGCAGAGGGGGTTTCAGTTGCCGTATATGACCTCATCTACGCAAAACCTCTCGACGAGCAGCTTATTACTGAGGTCGGAAAGCGTTTTGATAGAGTAATTACTGTCGAGGATGGTATTCTTCGCGGTGGCGTAGGCGAGGCTGTAACAAAAGTCCTTGCCGACAACAATCTGCACCCGACCATTTCGAGCCTCGGCATTGACGATAAGTTCATCGAGCAGGGTTCTGCTGCCGAGTTATATTCGCTCTGCGGGTATGATACGGAGGGTATTTTGGGCGCTATTCTGAAGAAAAATTAATTTTTTTACAAAAAAAGTTGCAGGATAACTTTTTTTGCCATATCTTTGCACCGCTATTGAGAAAGATAGCAACTTGTAGGCCCAGGTGGTGGAATTGGTAGACACGCTACTTTGAGGGGGTAGTGGGCATTAGCCCGTGTGAGTTCGAGTCTCGTCCTGGGCACCAAAAAGAGGTTGATTTATCAATCTCTTTTTTTGTTTTTTACACATTTTACCACTACCTTTGTAGTATATTATTACACGATTATTAATACTTTAGCATAATGGAATTTGAAGGAACAGTATTTAGAATTATGCCTGCCACAAGCGGTCAGTCAGCTCGTGGTGCTTGGCAGCGTCAGGAGGTAATCTTCGATATGAAGAGCCAGTCGCAATACCCTCGTAAGATATGTGTAACGTTCTTCAACAAGCCTGAGGAGGTTGCTCGTCTTACTGTCGGCACTGAGTACACCGTATCTATTGACGTGGAGTCTCGTGAGTATAACGGCAAGTGGTACACCGATGTTCGCGCATGGAGAATCGTTCCAAAGAGCGAGGTGCCGCCAACCCCAGCTGGAGGCATAAACCCTCCGGCATATAACGCCCCAATGCCTACCGAGGAGCCTGCTTATGCTCGCGCGGCGCAGGAGGTTGATGATCTGCCATTCTAAACTGAATAGGCAAAACAAAAGACCGACCAATTCAAATTGGTCGGTCTTTTGTTTTATAGCGCACTCTTCACTACTCGATAAACAGTTTGCCATCAGTTGGTTTAAGAATATCTGTCACCTTACGAACAACCGTTGTTGTAGGGATAAATATCTCCTTATTTGCACGCAAATCGGCACTACTAAATCCGAGAGAGAGGCGATAGTCACCCGCAGGAACTACCCATGCAGACTGCTCCTCAATAAAGATAGCCAAATCGTCATTCGAGATGTTAATCTCCACCACCTTACTCTGTCCAGGGCTCAGTGTCGGAGTCTTATAGTATCCACGAAGCTCAACAAGCGGACGCTCATGGTCCGGGAAGAGGGCTGTAGAGTAGAGCTGAACGACCTGCTTTGCAGCACGACTACCCGTATTTGTAACCTTGCAGCTGACAGTAATGTTACCCTTAGCGCGCTTAACCTTCATATCTGAGAGCTCAAAGTCGGTATATGTCAATCCGTGGCCAAATGGATATGCCACCTCAACGCCACGTGTTGCGTAGTGACGATAGCCGACAAAGATATCCTCTGTATAGTTTGTATAGTCCACATTCGGCTGGTCGTAGTACTTATTTACGTAACTGAAGTTCTCAAACGATTGGTTCAGACCCGACTCAGGAACATCTACAGGGAAGTTCTGCGATGGCACATCCGCATAGCTGATAGGGAAACTCATTGGCAGGTGACCCGATGGAGATACTCGACCTAAGAGGACATCTGCAACCGAGTTACCACCCTCCTGGCCCGGCATCCAGCAGACAAGGATTGCATCCACCTTATCTCGCCATGAAGCCACCTCAACAGGGCCACAAACATTGAGCACAACGACAACCTTCTTACCCGCAGCGCGGAACTCACGGCTCACCTCATTGAGCAACGCGGTCTCATCGATACGGAGCTTGAAATCACGATTTACATGGCGCTCAAAGCCCTCGGCAGAGTTACGCGAGTAGGTGATAACTGCCACATCGGCACGCTCTGCACTGCCTGCAACAAGCTGACGAGGATCCTTAATCTCATTTGGACGCAGAGTGTAGTGTGTCCAACGACGATGCTCATCGAGCGGAGCGATACGCTTGCGCTCCTTTGCCATATACTGCATATAGTAGTCATCGAGCTTCTTATCCAGCACAATGCCATTTGAGGTCATTCCCTCGTGCATATCGACAACATAGGCCTTATTCACATCACCCGAGCCACGGCCACCGGCAATAAAGTCGTAGCTGCCAACTCCAAAGAGAGCCACCTTCTGACCGTCAACCATCGGCAGGGCACTATTATCATTCTTGAGCAGCACAAAGCCCTCGCTTGCCACCTCACGTGTAACTGCGGCGTGAGCCTTCAAATCGGGCTTATTGCTGAACTTGTAACCCTTGAACTTCGGAGTCTTTACCACCAACTTCAGGATACGGGTAACACACTTATCGAGGTCTGCCTCACTCAGTGTGCCGTTCTTTACTGACGATACAATTCTATCATAGTGTTTCTGCGCACCGGGCTGAATCATATCATTTCCTGCCGCCATCTGTGCCGCAGCATCCAATCCGCCGTCCCAATCGGTTACAATCATACCCTCAAAGCCAAACTCACCACGCAACACATCCTCCAACAGACCCTTATCCTCCGATGTGTAACGACCATTGAGGTAGTTGTACGAGGTCATAATAGTCCACGGCTGTGAATTTTTAACAGCAATCTCGAAGTTACGCAGATATATCTCGCGCAGAGCTCGCTGTGAGATACGTGCATCGTTTGCAAGACGGTTAATCTCCTGATTATTAGCGCAGAAGTGCTTGAGCGAAGTACCTACATCGTTACTCTCCACACCATTGATAATCGCTGCCGCAGTACGACCTGCAAGCAGTGGATCCTCCGAATAGTACTCAAAGTTACGACCACAGAGCGGATTACGCATAATATTTACACCCGGAGCCAGGAGAATATCAACACCATACTCCTTAACCTCCTCACCCATAGCCTTACCAACCTGGTAGATAATATCATCATTCCAAGTCGCTGCAAGGTGAGTACCTACAGGGAAGCCTGTGCAGTAGTATGTATTAGGGTCATCCTTGCGTGTAGGAGATATACGCAGACCCGCAGGGCCATCAGCCAAGACGATTGACGGAATACCCAGACGAGGTATCGCGTATGTAATACCCGCCGCACCCGGCACAATCTTCTGAGTATCACCAACCTCGCCACCAACAGCAACGCTCTTCATATCGGCACCTACAACAAGATGCGCCTTCTCCTCAAGAGTCATCGCCGCCACAATCTTATCGATATTATCCTCACGGAGTTTAAGCTCCTCTGCCCCTGCCACACCACAAGCAAGTGCCACAGCTGTAAAAGATAAAATAATTCTCTTCATACCTATGTTTTAGTTAGTTACCACAGTTGATCTGGTGCATTGCTCTTCTGAACAGGTGCTGATGAACGCTCATATACTGTAATAACGCCTCCACCCTGAGCAGCACCTCCTATATTGAAGTCTGAACAATCGCTCCACATATTAAGTCGCGAATAGTCTGTAGAGAAATAGTAGTAATTCTTCGGATAGTTCTGCATAAAAACATTTCCTGAATCTCTATAACTGAAGTAATAGACTAATCGACCATTATCGCTACCAATGTATCTATATGTTTCACTACCAAATTGCATTTTGAATCCATCCTTATCAGACCTATAACAATTATTTTGGCCATTGGTAAATGTCATATAACAACCACCCTCCTTTACAAATGATTGGTTTTTACTCTTTGCACCGGTATCCTTATCTACGTGATAAAGATATTTGTAATAGTAGGTCTGACCAAAGGCTGTACTTACACAGAAGGCGAAAAATGCCAAAAGGAAAAATCGTTTCATATCTCTAAAATTTTATCGTATTATACCATATTTTTTACCTGTCCCATTACAAGAAGGGCATCTTCCTGAACTATTCGGACAGTTAGGACACATATAATCTTTCAATCCCTCATAGGAATTTCTCCATATACCATCGCCTCCACAAGTTTGGCACTGTTTGGTTCCATGACAAGTCGGGCAGGTGTAGTATCCATATCGAGATTGCTCCTTATGTTTTTTGTGGCTGTCGTCACTGCTGTCATATACATCTATATTCACATCTCCACTTGATGGAATCACAATAGGCATCGGTGCAGACTTTGTGATTTTTTGACGGGAGGACTTGCGCACACCTGACGGTGGAGTTTTCCGAGCATAGACCAAAATTTGGCCATCTGATTTATATATATTTAGTCGAGATAGGTCGGCCGCAAAGTAGTAATTAGCCTCACCAAAATAACTCTGCCCTTGATAGTTGCGTAAATTACGAGAAGTTACCCCTTGATATTTCAAAACACCAAAATCTTCAGAAAACCCCTCTATATCAGAGTCATAACAAGCGTTCGCAGTAAATGTAATAAAGTGCCCATCTCCCGATGCTGACCTCTTTACATTATTCTCTACTACAGCCACCCTCTCATAGTAATATGTCTGAGCCCCTGCCACACCACAAGCAAGTGCCACAGCCATAATAAACATAGGTAAACGCTTCATATTTTGGTATTTTTTACAAATATAGTAATTTTTTGTCGAAAAAATTTGGAAACAAAAAATTTCTCGCTACCTTTGCAGTGTATTAATGCACTAATACACTAAACAAACACAATTAAAACCTAAAAATTATGATTAAGGTTAATGAGCTAACTTTTTCTTACCCGCGTAAGGGCAATCTGTTCGACAAGCTGTCGCTCGGTTTGCCGGCGGGAGAGATTATTGGTCTGCTGGGTCGTAACGGTGTGGGCAAGAGTACGCTTATCAAGCTACTCTCATCGTTACTGACTCCACAGCAGGGGGTAATCTATTTTCAGGGTAAGGCGATAACTCGCGGGGCAGAGTTATACAGCCGCCTAATGGTTGTACCGGAGGAGTTTACGCTTCCAAAGGTGACTGTCAGTAGCTTTGTGCGCCACACAGCGCCGCTCTACCCTGCCTTCAGCCAGCAGCAGTTTGACTACTACTGCAATGTTTTG
Source organism: Alistipes sp. (assembly GCA_017398555.1). Lineage (GTDB taxonomy): Bacteria > Bacteroidota > Bacteroidia > Bacteroidales > Rikenellaceae > Alistipes. Next base: position 22,346 of record JAFQFV010000009.1, on the reverse strand, counting down.
GAGGTCGATTGCTCGGCAAAGTTCAGCGACCTCTCTATGGGTCAGCGCAAGAAGGCATATCTTGCCTTTGCACTCGCCTGCAATGTAGAGTTGTTGCTGCTTGACGAGCCGACAAATGGCCTTGATATTACAGCGAAGGCCGCCCTGCGCTCCATCCTTGCCGCTTATGCCGATGAGAGCAAGACAATCCTTATCTCCACACATCAGGCACACGACATCGAGAATCTTGTCGATCGTGTGGTTATCCTTGAGGGTGGCAATGTGCTTATCAACCAGAGCGTGGCGGAACTTCAGAGCTGCTTCGGTTTTGGTATTGTGGCAGGGCGCGAAGCTATCTACAGCCAGCAGAGCGTAGCAGGCCAGGTCGGCATTTGGGCAGCCGATAGCGATGAAGAGGGTCGTTTTGACCTCGAACTGATGTTTAACGCAGCAATTAAGGCAACCAATGAGGTATGCGCTGTAATTGCACAAAAATTGGGTTAGATATGAAGTGCTTTAGTTTTAACCGATTCAAGACCTTCGCTGCAAAGCACTATGCAGAGTATGGACGAAACTACAAAATAGCGATGCTCGTTCTGCTCAGCATATGGGCTCTATTTGCGATTATGGAGCATTCAGGCATAATTGGCGACGATATACTCAACACTAAGCAAGTTGTCACCATTGCAGCCCTTGTGGGTATGCTCTCTAATGTCACCGCCTCTTCTATGGGCAGCCTGAACTGCAAAAATGACATCATTGACCTCACACTGCCGGTAACAACCCTTGAGCGATTCACATTTATAATGCTCAACTCCTTTGTTTTAGGCGTTGTAGTACCAACATTTCTGCTTGATATTCCCGCGCAGCAGTTGCTCCCTACCCTATGCACAATGACACTTCTGCACGCCGCGCTGATGGTTGTTGCCTGCTGGGGTGCAAAGAGGGGTTATTCGTACTTCGTGATAGCATTTTTTATTGTTGTCATCGGTATAACCTCACTCTTTGAGCAGATAGATATCTTCCTCAGCTACGGATATGGCAAGTACTTCTCGCTACTGCCAAACGACAATGCCGTCTATATGTCAAACATCTATGAGACCGACGGTCTTGTCTATCGCTGGGATCTATTTACAAAGATTTCTGGATGGGTGCACCTTGCCTTCAACGGTGCAATAGTCGTAGGTCTTTACATTGTTTCTTTCCTTAAACTTCGCGAACGAGAGCTATGAATTTCGATAACTCACAACCAATTTGGATGCAGATTTACGAGCTAATCCTGAGCCGTATAGCATCATCAGAGTGGGCAGAGGAGCAGAGAATACCCTCAGTACGCGAGCTCGGTGCAACGCTTGTGGTAAATCCAAATACCGTTATGCGTACATACGAGCGACTGACAGACGAGGAGTTAATCTTCAACCGCCGAGGTATAGGCTACTTTGTCGCCGAAGGTGCTCAAAATAGAGCCGCCGCCATCGCCCGTGAGCGATTTATCACAGAGCAACTGCCGTCACTCTTTGCAAAAATGAAAAGTATCGGCATTACAGCCGAAGAGATTTTAACACTATATAACGAGTATGAAAACAAGTAATAAAGTATTGATTGCCATTATATTCCTGGCCATTCTGCCATCTATAGTAATCCTCGCGATAGTCGTAGCGAATACAAGGAAAACTGTGCAGACAATCAACAACATCAACATCGGCAATATTCGCATTGTAGATGCCAGAGGTGCAAACCTTACTCTTGCCAGAGATGACAAAGCACACACCGACAAGGGGCTTATTTGGATAGAGAGCTACATCAAGGATAACAAGCAGACCGTAAAGGTCGTGGGCGATACACTTATCGTCAGCAGTAAGGTCACCCGCCTCTGCATACCCTCTGCCGAGTTGCTCCTGCTCCCCGACACTACAATAGAAAAACCGTTCTTCAGAAAAGATAATGGTTATGCCGTCTATATTGGCAATGCGGAGCAATCTGTAGTGATAAAGCAATAAAGTATCTACCCTCTACGTTTATATGTAAACAGAAACTACTAATGCTATGAAACGACTTATTTTATCTACACTTGCAGCTCTATTTGCCATCACTCTCAATGCCCAGAACCGAGTATTTTGCGAGATTGTCGAGATGAATGCTCCGGGAAAGAGCGTCAAGGTTATTATCGACTTCGGGCAGAAGAGAAAGAGGAACCCAAAGCAGCAGTCGCTCGTCGATGAGAGTGGCAAAAGCATCCACTTCAACTCGAAGATTGATGCTCTGAACCACATGAGCAGCTTAGGTTGGCAATTCCTTCAGGCCTATACAGTTGTTCACGGAAGCGATGGAGATACACATAGTAAAATCCATTGGCTCCTCTACAAAGATGTCACAGATGAGCAAGACCCATTTGACGGCATTACCACCAAAGAGATGCACGAGAAGGTCGATAAATAGCGTATAACACAAAGAACAGCCACCAAAAATGGCTGTTCTTTTATTTAATATTGGTATATTGCACCAAATTCAGAATAATTTTTGTAAATTTGTGGCAGAAAGTGTAAATATAATTCAGTATAACATTAAAAACATCTCAACTATGTTTGCAATCGACAATTACGATTTTACAGGCAAGCGCGCGATTATCCGCGTAGATTTCAATGTGCCTCTCAATGGCGAGGGTCAGGTTACTGACGATACTCGCATCCGTGCGGCTATCCCAACTATCAAGAAGGTACTTGAGAAGGGTGGTGCAGTGATTCTTATGTCACACCTCGGTCGTCCTAAGAAGAATCCGGATCCAAAGTTCTCTCTTGAGCAGATTATCCCTGCTATCGAGGCTCGTCTTGGCGTGAAGATTCAGTTTGCAGGTGACTGCATGGGTCAGAAGGCTGCTGACATGGCTGCAAACCTTAAGGCTGGTGAGGTTATGCTCCTTGAGAACCTCCGTTTCTATGCTGAGGAGGAGGGTAAGCCACGTGGTCTTGCTGAGGATGCAACAGACGAGGAGAAGAAGGCAGCTAAGAAGGCTCTTAAGGAGGGCCCACAGAAGGAGTTTGTAAAGAAGCTCGCCTCTTATGCTGACTGCTACATCAACGACGCATTCGGTACTGCACACCGTGCACACTCTTCAACTGCTCTTATCGCTGACTACTTCCCACAGGACAAGATGTTCGGTTATGTAATGGAGAACGAGTTGAAGGCTATCGACGGCGTTATGCAGAACCCACAGCGTCCATTCACAGCTATCGTAGGTGGTTCAAAGGTATCTACCAAGATTACCATTATCGAGAAGCTGATGGAGAAGGTTGATAAGATTATCATCGGTGGCGGTATGACCTACACATTTGCCGGCGCACTCGGTGGTCAGGTAGGTAAGAGTATCTGCGAGCCTGATATGTTCCCTGTAGCACTCGAGATTCTTGAGAAGGCTAAGGCTAAGGGTATCAAGTTCGTAATGTCACCAGATGCTCTGATTGCAGACGACTTCTCTGAGAATGCAAATACTAAGTCTGCTCCTGTAAAGGAGATTCCTGCTGAGTGGGAGGGTGTCGATATCGCTGAGGGCGGTAAGGAGCTCTTCCGTAAGGAGATTCTTGAGAGCAAGACCATCCTCTGGAACGGTCCTGTAGGTGTATTTGAGATTAACAAGTTCTCTACCGGCTCACGCGCAGTTGCTGAGGCTATCGCTGAGGCTACAGCTGCCGGTGCTTACTCACTTATCGGTGGTGGTGACTCTGTAGCTTGTATCAACAAGTTCGGTCTTGCTGATAAGGTATCTTATGTATCTACCGGTGGTGGTGCTCTGCTCGAGTATATGGAGGGTAAGGAGCTTCCGGGTGTGGCTGCTATCCGCAAGTAATTTGTCGTGATAGCGGCGCATTTGCTGCCGCTAATAAAAATGCCTGCTGGGCTGTACGTTTTTGTACTATCCTGCGCAGGCATTTTTTTTATTTATTATTTTGTCCACTACATTTTTTTGACTAACTTTGTGTAAGTGATACGATTCACTGATTTTTGAAAATATTTATAGCGTTTTGCTATTGTCAAGTGCTCCGAGAAACTACCACTTTCAAAAAAAGCATATACACGACAATAGACACGACGCCTACGCTGTGCGTGGGGTGTGTTTATCTGTATATGCGAGTATGTGGTAGTACTTTCGGACACGATGACCAACTCACGCATTCTTTGTTATATATAAATTATGCGTGTAAATGTAACTAGCTTTTTAATTTATGTATAACTAACACAAACAAGACAATGAAAAAGAGAATCTTTGCTTGGGGAGTATTATTCTTACTCATCTTTGCTTGCGCATCTTGTTCAAAGGATGACGGTGCAAGTTACACCATTACCAACAATTGTAGTTTTAGATTTACTGGTTTTATCCATGAATGTAACGATGCTGGAGAATCTGTAAACATCGTAACAAGAACATTTAGTTCTGGAGAAAAAATGTATTTTACAGCTAACCCTGATGCTGTAAAAATAAAAATCTATTTAGACGACTTTGAGGACTGGGTACAACAAGTCTTCTATCTAAAAAACAATAAAACTCTTGACATCGTTGTAGAAAATTCAACCATTGTCGGTCCTTATGAGCCATAAAATACACCTACCTGTATATCCTATAAATTACGGAGTCTGAATTAGACTCCGTAATTTTTATTACTTCCATTTCCCGAGTCAAAGTGGAACAGATATCACGGTAAAATATATTTTGGAGTCAGAGTGTAGTAGCTGCAAGCCTCGGCACAAAAAACAGCGAATGGTAGTATATACTGTTTTGTCCTTAGAAGGGCGTAGATACAACGATAACTAAAAAATTCTAGCGATGGATACCCCCCACCGTACCCTATTTTCGCGTCAGAGTGGGACATATACAACGCTCGGCATAAAAAACAGCGAAGGGTAGTATATATGTTTTGTCCTTAGAAGGGCGTAGATACAACGATAACTAAAAAATTCTAGCGATGGATAGTACTAATCGTACAGCCATTGCTAGAATTTTTTATTAGAGGAAGTAGGTATGTCCTTATGAGGGCAAAACCAAATTACATTTTCTTGCCCACATTAGTACGCTTCGCACCCTTAGCTGCTGAAGCCTTTGCTGCAGTGTTCTTAGGAGCTGCGGTCTTTGTAGCCTTCTTCTCCTCACCATCCTCACTCTTCTTACGTGAACGACGAGTCTTTGGCTTAGCCTCTGCTGGAGCCGGAGCAGCTGCAGGAGCTACACCTGTGGTGTAAGCCTCATTGAAGTCTACGAACTCGATGATGCACATATCTGCGCCATCACCAAGACGGAAACCGGTCTTAAGAATACGGGTATAGCCGCCTGGACGCTCTGCAATCTTTGGAGCGATTGTGCGGAACAACTCGGTTACTGCCTCCTTCTGCTTGAGGTATGAGAAAACTACACGACGTGAGTGAGTAGTATCCTCCTTTGAACGAGTTACCAGTGGCTCAATAAACTGACGTACAGCCTTCGCCTTCGCAACGGTAGTCTCGATACGCTTGTGGAGAATCAGGGACGATGCCATGTTAGACAACATTGCCTTGCGGTGGCCTGCCTGTCTGCCAAGGTGGTTAAAATTCTTATTGTGTCTCATTTGAATTAATCTTTATCAAGTTTGTACATAGATACATCCATTCCGAACTTAAGGTCGAGAGATGCAAGCAGAGCGTCGAGCTCTGTGAGCGACTTCTTACCGAAGTTACGGAACTTGAGGAGCTCGTTACGATTGAGCTTAACAAGATCGCCGATAGTCTCGACATCAGCAGCCTTAAGGCAGTTGAGTGCACGAACACTCAGATCCTTATCGACAAGCTTAGTCTTGAGAAGTTGGCGCATGTGGAGCTCTGGCTCGTTCAGATCGTTCTCAGCGCTTGTATCCTCAAGGATGAAGTTCATCTTATCATCCGAGAAGAGCATAAAGTGCTGGATAAGAATCTTTGCTGCCTCGTTCAACGCATCGTTTGGCTTAATTGAGCCGTCAGTGGTAATCTCCAGGCAGAGCTTCTCGTAGTCGGTACGCTGCTCTACACGATAGTCCTCGCGAGTTGCCTTAACATTCACAATTGGAGTGAAGATTGAGTCGATTGGCAGTACGCCAAACTCGCAATTCTCCGGAGTATTCTCCTCTGATGGAACATAACCACGACCCTTACCGATGGTAATAGTCATCTGCATCTTGGTACCAGGTGCCAAGCGGCAGATTACAAGGTCTGGATTAAGAACCTTAAACGATGTAAGGAAGTTCGAGATATACCCTGCAGTAAGTTCTGTAACACCTGCAACGTTGATGGATGCCTTCTCGGCCTCCTGATTCTCTACAGTGCGGATGAAGCGAACCTTCTTAAGGTTCAGGATGATATTGAGCATATCCTCCATCACGCCCGGAACAGCGGCTAATTCATGGTCTGCACCTGCGACCTTGACCGTTGTGATGGCATAACCCTCCAACGACGAAAGCAGCACGCGACGCAAAGCATTACCGATGGTCATTGCATAACCTGGCTCAAGTGGACGGAACTCAAACTTACCGTAAGTAGCCGTTGACTCGAGGATGCAAACTTCATCAGGTCTTTGAAACGCTAATATTGCCATAATTATTACTACAGTTATTGGTTGTTAATTACTACTTCGAGTAGAGCTCGACGATGAACTGCTCCTTGATGTTCTCAGGAATCTCTGCACGCTCTGGACGCTGGAGGAACTTACCGCTAAGGGTAGCGCCATCCCACTCAAGCCAAGAGTAACGGCTGTGGTTTGTGCCCAGGAGTGATGCTGTGATAACCTCAAGAGACTTTGACTTCTCACGAACTGATACTACATCGCCCTCACGGAGTGAATACGAAGGAATATTTACAACATTACCGTTTACACAGATGTGACGGTGTGAAACAAGCTGACGAGCTGCTGCACGGGTTGGAGCGATACCAAGACGGTACACTACGTTGTCCAGACGGCACTCGAGCAACTTAAGGAGGTTCTCACCGGTGATACCGCCCATACGAGCTGCTGCCTCATATGTACGTGAGAACTGCTTCTCCAAAATACCGTAAGTGTACTTTGCCTTCTGCTTCTCTGAGAGCTGTACGCCATACTCGGTTACCTTCTTGCGCTTGCGTGCAAGACCGTGCTGTCCCGGTGGAACATTACGCTTGTCAAGACTCTTGTCAGCGCCGTAAATAGCCTCACCAAATCGTCTTGCGATCTTGGTCTTTGGTCCTATATATCTTGCCATAATTGTTTTTAACTTTTAGATTTTTGTAATGTAAACTGTTTACTCTCCGACGATTATACGCGACGGCGGTTAGGAGCACGGCAACCGTTGTGTGGCAGTGGAGTTACGTCGATAATCTCGGTAACCTCAATACCTGCGCCGTGGATAGTACGTACTGCACTCTCACGACCCTGACCCGGACCCTTCACATAAACCTTTACCTTACGAAGACCCATATCGAAAGCAACCTTTGCGCAATCTGCTGCTGCAGTCTGTGCTGCATATGGAGTGTTCTTCTTAGAACCGCGGAAGCCCATCTTACCTGCTGATGACCAGCTGATTACCTCGCCGACCTCATTGGTGATGGTTACGATAACATTATTGAAAGTTGAGTGTACGAATGCCATACCGGTCTGACCAACCTTAACAACCTTCTTCTTAACTGTTCCTGTTTTCTTTGCCATAACTCTCCAATATTACTTAGTTGCCTTTTTCTTGTTTGCTACAGTCTTCTTCTTACCCTTACGAGTACGAGCGTTGTTCTTAGTGCTCTGACCGCGAACTGGAAGACCAATACGATGGCGGATACCACGGTAGCAACCGATATCCATCAATCGCTTAATATTCAACTGTACCAACGAGCGGCACTCGCCCTCTACCTTGATATCCATCTCGGCGATAGCAGCACGGATTGCACCGACCTGCTCGTCTGTCCAGTTCTCAACCTTAATATCGTAGCTAATGCCACACTTATCGAGGATCTTCTGAGCGGTGCTACGACCAATACCATAGATATAGGTCAAACCGATCTCGCCTCGCTTATTTTTTGGTAAATCTACACCGACTATACGTGCCATAAATTTTCTTTTTTCTAATTTTTAATCGTTTACTATTTACCCTTGGCGCATTTTGAACTTAGGATTCTTCTTGCAGATCACATAGAGCTTACCCTTGCGACGAACAATCTTGCAATCCTCGCTTCTCTTCTTGATTGATGCTTTTACTTTCATAATTAAGCAATCTTTTGTGTTTGGTAAATTTATTTGTAGCGGAATGATATACGACCCTTGCTCAAATCGTAAGGGGTCATCTCCACCTTTACTTTATCTCCAGGAAGGATTTTGATGTAGTGCATACGCATCTTTCCGGAGATGTGAGCGGTAATTACGTGGCCATTGTCGAGCTCTACGCGGAACATCGCGTTTGACAACGCCTCGATAATTGTACCATCTCTTTCAATAGCAGTCTGTTTTGCCATAGAGTTTTTGCGCTTTTATTAAAGTGACTGTTCAATGATGCTGAAGTCTGTCAGCACATCTGGTCCATCCTTGCGGATGGCAACAGCAAACTCGTAGTGTGCTGCCGGCTTGCGGTCGCGTGTGCGAACGGTCCAACCGTCACGCTCAAATACTACCGCTCTGCTACCCATCGTAATCATCGGTTCTATGCAGATAACCATTCCCTCCTTGAGAACCGGACCTCTGCCTCGCAAACCGTAGTTAGGAACCCCTGGGGCCTCGTGCATTTTTCTGCCCAATCCGTGTCCCTCCAATTCGCGCACCACGCCGTAACCGAAACTCTCGGCGTAGTCTTGCACGGCTGCTGAGATATCGCCTACGCGATTTCCAGCCTTTGCCTGTGCTGTACCTCTATAAAGAGCCTCTTTGGTGACTTCCATTAGCTGACGTACATCGTCGGCTACCTCTTCTCCTACGGCAAACGTATATGCCGAATCACCAACAAACCCCTTCATAAATGTACCGATATCGACCGATACAATATCGCCCTCTTTTATTACGACTTTGTCTGACGGAATACCATGTACTACCTGCTCATTTACCGAAACGGTGATTGATGCCGGATAGCCCTGATATCCAAGAAAAGCTGGAGTAGCACCGTGAGAACGTATAAACTCGTCTGCAATTTTATCTAATTGCTTGGCGGTTACACCCGGTTTAATGTGGCGACCAACCTCGGCAAGCGTCTGGCTTACCAGAATGTTGTTCTCACGGAGCAACTCTATCTCTTCGTCTGTCTTCAGATATATCATCTTAGACTCTGTGCTAAACTTTTATCGGCGACCCTGAATACGTCCGGTCTTCATAAGGCCATCGTAGTGACGATTCAAAAGGTGGCTTTCAATCTGCTGGAGAGTGTCAAGAACTACACCTACCATAATCAGCAGTGATGTACCTCCGTAGAAGTATGCGAATGCCTGCTGTACACCGAGGAACTTCATTGCAAGCGCTGGAAGAATTGAAACGATTGCAAGGAAAATTGAGCCCGGAAGGGTAATTCTTGTAATAATGTTGTCGATATAGGCAACTGTTGACTTACCTGGCTTAACGCCTGGGATAAAGCCGTTGTTACGCTTCATATCGTCAGCCATTTGTTGAGGGTTGATGATAATCGCTGTATAGAAGAATGTAAACAGGATTACCAACACCGCAAGCGTAAGGTTGTACCATACACCGGTCATGTCAGCGAATGCGCCGGCAAACTTAGGTGCTACGTTAGCAAAGAGCATAGGGATAAACATCAGTGCCTGTGCGAAGATGATAGGCATAACGTTTGCCGCATTCATCTTGAGCGGGATGTACTGACGAACACCGCCATACTGCTTGTTACCAACGATACGCTTTGCGTACTGTACAGGTACCTTGCGGACTGCCTGTACCACTGCGATAGTTGCCAAAAATACCAGGAAGAGGAGTACCAACTCGATGATAATCATAATCAACGAACCTGTTGAAGTGTTCAAACGAGCACTCAACTCAGCCAACAGAGCGTGTGGAAGGCGTGCTACGATACCAATCATAATGATCAGTGACACACCGTTACCGATACCCTTGTCGGTAATCTTCTCACCCAACCATACTACGAACATAGTACCGGCGATGAGAATGATTGTGGCATAGATGGTGAAGATAAATGTGTTACCATAGACAAATGCCTCAGGCATCTGGTGATACAGATTGGCTACATAAGCCGGGCCCTGAAGTGCAAGCACACCGATAGTGAGCAGGCGTGTCCACTGGTTCATCTTTCTTCTACCGCTCTCTCCCTCCTTCATCATCTTCTGCACTGCAGGAACCATCATGCCGAGCAGCTGGATGATAATGGATGCGGTAATGTAAGGCATAACTCCGAGTGCGAAGATCGCTGCGTTAGCAAATGCACCACCAGAGAATACGTTGAGCAGGCCGAGAAGACCATTGCTGTCCATCTGGTTTGCCAAAGCCGAACCCTCACCCAAAAGGTTAGGGTCGATACCCGGAATTACTACATAACAGCCCAAACGATATACAAGAATGAGGAGGCAAGTGTAGATAAGACGCTTGCGAAGGTCCTCAATCTTGAATATGTTCTTAACTGTCTCTACAAGTTTCTTGTTGGTTGCAAGAAGCGCAACGATAACGAGCAGCAGCGCACCAACAATCAGATAACTTTTCATTTTCGTTAGGTTTTAGCCTGTTTTACAATTTTACAACGCTACCACCGGCTGCAACGATTGCTGCCTCTGCGCTCTTTGAGAAAGCGTGAGCAGTAACGGTCAGAGTCTTTGTGAGTGTACCGTTGCCCAAAATCTTAACACGGTCGTTGCCTGATACGAAACCGGCAGCTACCAATGTATCGATATTTACCTCTGCGATCTCGCTCTTTGTAGCGAGCTCCTCGAGAATTGAGAGGTTGATAGGCTTAAACTCTACTCTCTTCAGGTTGGTGAAACCGAACTTAGGAAGGCGACGCTGGAGTGGCATCTGACCACCCTCGAAGCCCAACTTACGTGAGTAACCAGAACGTGACTGCGCACCCTTGTTACCACGGGTTGAGTAACCACCGTGTCCTGAACCTGCACCGCGACCAACGCGCTTGTCGTGGTGTGTAGAACCCTTTGCGGGTTTAAGGTTATTGAGTTCCATTTAATAATCCTCCTTCTTATTCGTTAACTTCTTCAACTTTTACAAGGTGCTTCACGCGCTCAATCATACCGAGGATGATTGCTGAATCGCTGTGCTTAACACTCTGATTCATCTTGCGCAGGCCGAGTGCATCAAGGTTCTTGCACTGCTGTGCAGTTGCACCGATGCGGCTCTTGATCTGTGTAATCTTCAATGTTGCCATAATCTTCTCACAAATTAACCGTTAAACACCTGCTTAAGAGAAATACCACGGGTCTGAGCCACTGTGTATGCGTCGCGCAACTCGCAGAGTGCACCTACGGTAGCCTTTACAAGGTTGTGTGGGTTAGATGAGCCCTTGCTCTTTGCCAACACGTTCTTGATACCTACCGACTCAAGCACTGCACGCATTGCACCACCGGCGATAATACCGGTACCGGCTGCTGCTGGGCGAATCATCACCTCTGAGCCACCGAAGCGCATCTCCTGCTTGTGTGGAATTGTTCCATTGATTACCGGAACCTTTACAAGGTTCTTCTTTGCATCCTCTACACCCTTAGCGATGGCAGAGGTAACCTCGGCAGCCTTACCAAGACCGTAGCCTACTACGCCGTTCTCGTTACCAACCACAACAATTGCAGAGAAGCTGAATGTGCGACCACCCTTTGTTACCTTGGTAACGCGGTTGATTGCTACCAGACGATCCTTCAAATCGCCGGTCTCGCTTGTGCGTACTTTGTTATTAATATTTGCCATAATCGCTTAGAATTTAAGGCCGCCCTCACGAGCAGCGTCAGCCAACATTTTTACACGACCGTGGTAGAGGTAACCATTACGGTCGAATGATACGGTTGCAATACCCTTCTCGAGTGCCTTCTTTGCAGCAAGTGCACCTACCAGTGCAGCAACCTCACACTTATTCTTACCAGCAGTCTGATCTGCAATCTCAAGTGAAGATGCAGTTGCTAAAGTAACGCCGGCAAGATCATCGATAAACTGTACGTAGATCTGCTTGTTGCTACGGAATACAGTCATACGAGGACGCTCAGATGTTCCGCTTACAATCTTGCGGATACGCATCTTGATTCTCTCTCTTCTTTCAATCTTATTCAATGACATAACTTACTCTGTTTTACTATTTAGCATTTGCAGACTTACCTGCCTTACGACGAATTACCTCGCCTACAAACTTAATACCCTTGCCCTTATATGGCTCTGGCTTACGCAGTGAGCGGAGCTTTGCTGCTACCTGACCGATAAGCTGCTTGTCACAGCTCTTGAGGGTAACGATTGGAGCACCCTTCTTCTCAGTTACTGCGGTTGCAGTTACCTCTGCTGGCAGACGGAAATATGTATCGTGCGAATAGCCGAGGCTCATCTCGAGCACCTGACCCTTTACTTCAGCCTTGAAACCTACACCTACAAGCTCCTGCTTGATCTCGTAGCCCTTCGATACGCCTACTACCATGTTGTTGATAAGTGCGCGGTAAAGACCGTGCATTGAACGGTGGCGTGGCTGGTTGGTAGGGCGGGTTACAATCACTGCTGCTACCTGAGCACCATCCTTAGTCTCTGTAGTGCCTACAGTTACAGTGATATCCGAATCAACCTTCTGGCTGAGTGTACCAAGAGGACCTTTCCCGCTTACCGTATTGTCAGCTGATACCTCTACGGTAACGCCGGCAGGCAAGATTACAGGTAATTTACCAATTCTTGACATTTTGTTTCGGTTTTAGAGATTAATAAACATAGCATAATACCTCACCGCCGACATTCTCGCGACAAGCCTGTGCGCCTGTCATAATGCCCTTTGAGGTTGATACGATTGCGATACCCAAACCGTTCTGTACTCGTGGCATATCTGCTACTGATGAGTACTGACGAAGACCTGGACGTGATACGCGCTTCAAATTCTTGATAGCGTTGGTCTTGGTTGCTGCGTTCCACTTGAGCGCAATCTTGATTACAGGATGACCCTTCTCATCCTTGTCGAACTTGTAAGCCAGGATATAACCCTGCTCGTAGAGAATTTTAGTGATGGCCTCTTTAATTTTTGAGCCAGGAGCTTCAACCACCTTGTGATTGGCTTTCACTGCGTTTCTAATTCTCGTGAGAAAATCCGCGATTGGATCAGTCATAATTGTAAGAATTAAAAGTTAAAAATTAAAAAATTAGTTTTGTTTATTCGCACCAAAAGCGCAACCCCTCCTTCTGCCAAATGTGCCCTACAGGCACTTCTGAGCAGGTTTTGGGTGCGTTTAATTGGCAATTTTCACATTTTTAAGCCCGCAAAGATAACCATAATTTCTGAATTCTCCTAATTTTTTGAAAATTAATTACTTGAATACAACTCGGCTACCCTTGAACAGGCCCCTTAAAACCAACGCGGGGAGGCCCTAAAAAGAGCCTCCCCCATTGGGATTGTTATACTACCAGCTTGCCTTCTTTACGCCGGGGATCAGTCCTGATGAAGCCATCTCACGGAACTGGATACGGCTGATACCGAACTGACGCATATAGCCCTTCGGACGACCGGTAAGCTTGCAACGGTTGTGCTGACGGATCGGATTTGAGTTGCGTGGCAACTTTGAAAGTGCGATCCAAGCCTCCTCGTGATCGATCTCACCTGCCTTAAGTGCGGCTGCGATCTCCTCACGCTTGTGTGCATAGCGTGCTGCAAGTTTCTCGCGCTTTACCTCGCGAGCCTTCATTGATTCCTTTGCCATAGACTATTGGTTCTTTTTAGCGTTTTTGAAAGGCAGACCGAACTCACGAAGAAGTGCATAAGCCTCCTCGTCGGTCTTTGCCGATGTTACGAAAGTAATCTCCATACCGAAGATCTTAGTGATCTTGTCGATATCGATCTCTGGGAAGATGATCTGCTCGGTGATACCGAGGGTGTAGTTACCCTGGCCGTCGAAACGATCGTTGATACCCTTAAAGTCGCGGATACGAGGAAGAGCTACTGCGATAAGACGCTCCAAGAACTCGTACATACGGTTCTGACGAAGGGTTACACGAACACCGATAGGCATACCCTTACGGAGTTTGAAGTTCGAAATATCCTTACGCGACTTGGTTTGAACTGCCTTCTGACCGGTGATCATGGTAAGCTCCTCCTGAGCAATGTCGATAAGCTTCTTATCGGCTACTGCCTGGCCCATACCCTGGTTGATCACGATCTTCTCGAGCTTAGGACACTGCATAACGCTGCTGTATCCAAACTCCTTCATAAGGGCAGGTACGATCTGCTCCTTATACTGTGTCTTGAGTGATGGAATGTATGCCATTATTTAATCTCCTCTCCCGATTTTTTAGCAAAACGAACTAATTTACCTTCTGCATTTGCGCGGCGACCTACGCGAGTTGGCTTGCCACTCTGTGGGTCGAGCACCTGCAGGTTAGAGATGTGAATCGGAGCCTCCTGCTCAACGATACCACCCTGTGGATTCTTTGCGTTTGGCTTTGTTGCCTTCTTAACGAGGTTTACGCCCTCGACGATGGCACGCTGCTTAGACACCTCAACCTTCAGGACTTTACCCTGCTGGCCCTTGTTGTCACCTGCGATCACGCAAACAGTATCCCCTTTCTTAATATGCAATTTAACTGACATATCTGTAACTGTTTTTAATATTACAATACTTCAGGTGCGAGGGAGATAATCTTCATATACTGATCACGGAGCTCACGAGCTACAGGACCGAAGATACGAGTACCACGCATTTCACCCTGGTTGTTGAGGAGTACTACGGCGTTGTCATCGAAACGAATGTACGAACCGTTGGCACGACGAATCTCCTTCTTTGTTCTTACTACGACTGCCTTTGAAACTGCACCCTTCTTCACGTCGCCGGAAGGTGATGCGCTCTTAACAGCCACTACGATCTTATCGCCGATAGATGCATAGCGACGCTTTGTGCCGCCAAGCACGCGAATACAAAGAACCTCCTTTGCACCGCTGTTATCAGCTACTACGAGTCTGCTTTCTTGCTGTATCATAACTACTTCGCTCTTTCAATGATTTGTACTAATCTCCAACGCTTCGTCTTGCTCAACGGGCGTGTCTCCATAATGCGTACTGTATCACCCTCGCGTACAGACTCGTCGAGGCACTCAGCCACAAACTTGGTGGTCTTGTTCACGAACTTACCGTAGATAGGGTGCTTAACCTTACGAGCGACAGCTACTACGATGGTCTTCTCCATCTTGTTGCTGACAACTACGCCGATACGCTCTTTTCTAAGATTTCTTTCCATAATAACTATCTTACTTTTGGTGCAGAATTGTCAGCATACGAGCTATATCTCTGCGAGTTTTCTTAATATTAGAAGGATTTTCTACCGGAGATACGGCGTGTTGTACCTTCATCGAAGCGAGGTTAGCCTTCTCAGCTGCAATACGCTCCTGCAAGTCCTGTGCGGACATCTCTTTAATTTCAGCAGTTTTCATATTAAATCCTCCTTTTTACAATGCAGTTGCCTCGTCGTAATCGCGGCGAACAATAAACTTAGTTGTGATTGGCAGCTTCTGTGCGCCAAGACGCAGAGCCTCCTGAGCTACTGCCATTGGTACACCCTCTGCCTCGAAGAGAATACGGCCTGGGGTTACAGGTGCTACGAATCCCTCTGGATTACCCTTACCCTTACCCATACGTACCTCGGCTGGCTTCTTGGTGATTGGCTTATCAGGGAAGATGCGGATCCATATCTGACCCTCACGCTTCATATAACGAGTGATTGCCTGACGGGCTGCCTCGATCTGGCGACCGGTAATCCAAGATGACTCCAGCGCCTTGATGCCGAACGAACCGTATGCAAGTTGGTTACCTCTCTGAGCAACACCCTTCATACGACCCTTCTGCATTCTTCTAAATTTGGTCTTTTTTGGCTGTAACATAATTGTTATTTGCTTTTAAAAGGTACTACTTGTTGTTGTTTCTTCTTTTCTTTGGTCCGTTACCGCGACGACCGCCCTGCTGCTGGTTTCCACCCTGCTGTGAAGCTGCGCCTGCGATCTCGAACAGATCACGCTTACCGTAAACTGTACCGTGGCAGATCCATGTCTTGATACCCAGAACACCTACCTTGGTGATTGCCTCTGCCAAGTGGTAATCTACATCTGCACGGAATGTGTGAAGTGGAATACGTCCGTCCTTTATGGTCTCAGAACGTGCCATCTCGGCG
This sequence comes from Alistipes sp., assembly GCA_017398555.1. Classification (GTDB taxonomy): domain Bacteria; phylum Bacteroidota; class Bacteroidia; order Bacteroidales; family Rikenellaceae; genus Alistipes. Next base: position 6,071 of record JAFQFV010000009.1, on the reverse strand, counting down.
CCACCTACACGACCAGAGATCTGGATCTTGATACCCTCAGCGCCGTTACGCATTGCGTTACCGATTGCGGTCTTAACTGCGCGGCGGTGTGATACACGACCCTCAAGCTGGCGAGCGATTGACTGACCTACGATTGTAGCGTCGATATCTGGGCGCTTTACCTCGAAGATGTTGATCTGAATCTCCTTACGGAACAACTTCTTCAACTCCTCCTTGAGTTTGTCAACCTCTGCGCCACCCTTACCGATGATAAAGCCTGGGCGTGCGGTTGAGATAGTTACGGTTACGAGCTTAAGTGTACGCTCGATGATAATCTTCGAAATACTTGCCTTAGCCAAACGGACATTCAAGTACTTACGAATCTTTGCGTCCTCGACCAATTTCTCTGAGAAATCCTTACCACCGAACCAGTTGGAATCCCAACCACGGATGATGCCGAGACGGTTTGCTATTGGATTAACTTTCTGTCCCATTTGTCTACTTATTTTCTGCGGTTACCATTTTATCAACTACGATTGTAACGTGGTTTGAGCGCTTGCGAATGCGGTGTGCACGACCCTGTGGAGCTGCCTGGATGCGCTTGAGCATACGACCACCGTCAACAGTGATCTCGCTTACGCAAAGAGTTACATCCTCAAGGCGAACGCCCTCATTCTTAGCCTCCCAGTTTGCGATAGCTGACTTAAGCAGCTTCTCCAATCTGATAGATGCCTCCTTCTTAGAATAGCGAAGGATACCCAGTGCCTTATTAATCTCTACACCGCGGATGATATCTGCTACCAGACGCATCTTGCGTGGAGAGGTTGGGCAGTCACGCATAATGGCGATAGCCTTCTGCTTCTTCTCAGCCTTTAATTTCTCGGCTCTTATTGCTTTTCTTGATCCCATTGTCTACCTATTTTTTCTTGTTACCTGCGTGACCACGGAAGTTACGAGTAGGAGCGAACTCGCCGAGTTTGTGACCTACCATATTCTCAGTTACATAAACCGGAATGAACTTGTTTCCGTTGTGTACAGCGATTGTCTGACCTACGAAGTCAGGCGAAATCATACTTGCTCGTGACCAAGTCTTAATTACAGACTTCTTATTGCCTTCTGCCTGTGCAACAACCTTTGCCTCAAGCTTTGGGTCAATGAATGGTCCTTTTTTTAATGAACGGCTCATTATGTACTCTTATTTAATTATTTTTTGCGCTTTGAAATAATAAACTTAGCCGAAGTCTTCTTTGGATTACGGGTCTTCTTACCCTTAGCCAACAGACCCTTGCGTGAACGTGGGTGACCTCCTGAAGCACGACCTTCACCACCACCCATTGGGTGATCTACCGGGTTCATTACAACACCACGGTTGTGAGGACGGCGACCGAGCCAACGCTTACGACCGGCCTTACCTGACGACTCAAGGTTGTGATCTACGTTAGATACAACACCTACAGTCGCACGGCATGTTACGAGTACCATACGAGTCTCACCTGAAGGCAACTTAATGATAGCGAACTTGCCCTCACGTGCCAAAAGCTGAGCGTACGAACCGGCAGAACGCGCCATCTGCGCACCCTGACCGGGGTAGAGTTCAATGTTGTGAATAAGTGTACCGAGTGGAATCTCTGACAGTGGCAGAGTGTTACCTACCTCTGGTGCTACGCCAGAACCGCTCATTACGGTCTGACCTACCTGAAGACCATTTGGAGCGAGGATATAGCTCTTCTGACCATCAGCATAGACTACAAGTGCAATACGAGCTGTACGATTTGGATCGTACTCGATTGTCTTTACAGTTGCAGCAACACCGTCCTTTACTCGCTTGAAATCAACCAAACGATACATCTGCTTGTGACCGCCACCGATATAACGTACGGTCATCTTACCGGAATTATTACGACCACCGGTGCTCTTCTTTGCCTCGAGCAAAGACTTCTCCGGCTTTGATGTAGTTACCTCATCGAAGGTACCGATAATCTTATGTCTTGTACCGGGAGTTACCGGCTTAAACTTTCTTACTGCCATCTCAATTAGATATTACTGTAAAAATCAATCTGATCTCCATCCTTCAAGGTAACAATTGCCTTCTTGAAGTTGTTTGCACGACCCTCAAGCAGACCTGCCTTTGTGTAGCGGCTCTTCAACTTACCCATGTAACGGATAGTGTTTACGTCTGTCACTACTACGTTGTACATCTGCTCAACGGCGTTGCGAATCTGCAACTTGTTAGCCCTTACATCAACGATAAAACCGTAGCGATTCAACTTTTCGCCCTGAATCGTCATCTTCTCGGTTAAAATAGGCTTAATAATTACTTCCATTTTCTTTCCGATTTTTAAGCTAACATTACATTCAATACATTTTCTGCACCCTCTACCATAACTACTGCCGATGCATTCATTACCTCATAAGTGTTGAGGTTAGCTGCAAGGATAGTCTTTACGTAAGGGAGATTGCGGCAAGAGAGTTGGAGGTTAACATTGGTCTCCGGCAAGACAACCAATACCTTCTTGTCTGCTACCTTGAGAGCTGATGCAAGTGCAACTACACTCTTTGTCTTTGGAGCATCGAGAGCGATGTTCTCAACAACGGTGATTGCGCCTGCCTGTGCCTTGTAAGTAAGAGCGCTACGACGAGCGAGTCTCTTAAGCTTCTTGTTGAGCTTGAAGCTGTAGTCGCGTGGTACTGGACCGAAGATGCGACCACCACCTGGGAACAGTGGGCTCTTGATGCTACCGCAACGTGCACCACCTGTACCCTTCTGTCTCTTCAACTTACGGGTAGAACCTGCAACCTCATTGCGCTGCTTTGACTTGTGAGTACCCTGACGCTGATCTGCGAGATACTGCTTAACGTCGAGGTAGATAGCGTGGTCATTAGCCTCCACGCCGAATACTGCGTCAGAAAGAACAACGGTACGACCTGTCTGCTGACCTTGTGCGTTCAATACTGCTAATTCCATACTACTTCTCAATTGTTAAATAAGAACCCTTTGCACCCGGAATCGAACCCTTTACAAGAATAAGGTTGTTCTCAGGTATTACCTTTAATACTTTCAAGTTAAGAATCTTAACCTGAACACCACCCATCTGACCAGGCAAACGCTTACCCTTGAAGACGCGTGATGGATAAGATGATGCACCGAGTGAACCCGGCTTACGCTGACGGTTGTGCTGACCGTGGGTCTGACCACCCACACCGGCAAAGCCGTGACGCTTTACAACACCCTGGAAGCCTCTACCCTTAGAGATGCCTGTTACGTCAACCCAATCCTCCTCAGAGAAGAGATCAACTGTAAGTACATCACCGAGGTTCACCTCTGGCATACCCTGGAACTCAGCCATCTTGCGTTTTGGGGTAGTGCCGGCCTTCTTGAAGTGACCTAACAAACTGTTGCTGGTGTGCTTTTCACTCTTGTCGTCATAGGCAATCTGAACTGCCTCGTAAGTGTCCTTCTCGACAGTCTTGATTTGCGTAACTACACACGGACCAGCCTCAATTACAGTGCATGGAATATTTTTTCCCTCGGCACTGTACACGGAAGTCATTCCGATTTTCTTACCAATAAGTCCTGACATTTTTCTGTCTAATTACGGTTTGTTAATAAATAAGTGAATTGTTTTGCTTTATATACCTATATAAATTATATACGCGGTAAGCCCCTTAGTGCAGCTGATAGCGGACTATCCGCTGCACTTCAGGTTTATTTGTCTAACGCCTTGTCTTTCTGACGCTTAGCACTTGATATCTACCTCAACACCTGAAGGAAGCTCAAGCTTCATCAGCGCGTCGATAGTCTTTGGAGTAGATGAGTAGATGTCAATGATACGCTTGAAAGTGCAGAGCTGGAACTGCTCACGTGCCTTCTTGTTTACGAAGGTTGAACGGTTTACAGTGTAGATCTGCTTGCGAGTTGGGAGTGGCACCGGACCGCTAACAACTGCATCTGTGCTGCGTACTGCCTTAACAATCTTCTCAGCCGACTTGTCAACCAAGTTGTGGTCAAAAGACTTCAGCTTAATTCTAATTTTCTGGCTCATATTCTTTACTTTTACTCTAAATCCTTCTTTTTACCCGATTTCTCGATAATTTCCTTTGCAAGGTTTGCAGGAACCTCCTCGAAGTGTGAGAACTCCATTGATGAAGTTGCACGACCAGAAGAGATTGTACGCAGAACTGTTACATAACCGAACATCTCTGACAGTGGCACCTTAGCCTTAACCACGCGAGCGGTACCCTTAGACTCCATACCCTGGATCTGACCGCGGCGCTTGTTAAGGTCACCGATGATGTCACCCATGCTCTCCTCAGGAGTTACTACCTCTACTGACATGATTGGCTCCATGATTACAGAACCTGCCTTTGGAGCAGCCTGACGGAAACCGTTACGAGCACAGATCTCGAATGAGAGCTGGTCTGAGTCAACTGGGTGGAATGAACCATCCTTGAGGGTAACCTTCATTGAGTCGATAGTGTAACCTGCGAGTGCACCGTTAGCCATAGCAGACTCAAAGCCCTTCTGAACTGCAGGGATGAACTCCTTAGGCACGTTACCACCCTTAACCTCGTCAACGAATGTAAGACCTGGCTTATCGTCATCTGCAGGACCAATCTCGAAGATGATATCTGCGAACTTACCACGACCACCGGTCTGCTTCTTAAATACCTCACGGTGCTGAACGGTAGCAGTAAGAGCCTCCTTGTAGTTAACCTGTGGAGCACCCTGGTTGATCTCTACGCCGAACTCACGACGAAGACGGTCAACGATGATGTCGAGGTGAAGCTCACCCATACCGCTGATGATAGTCTGACCGCTCTCCTCATCTGTACGAACAGTGAAGGTTGGGTCCTCCTCAGCCAACTTTGCGAGGGCGATACCGAGCTTATCGAGATCCTTCTGAGTCTTTGGCTCAACTGCCAGACCGATAACCGGCTCTGGGAAGGTCATCTGCTCGAGGATAATTGGAGCGTTCTCAGCGCAGAGAGTATCACCTGTGTGAATCTCCTTGAAACCTACTGCAGCGCAGATATCACCGGCTGTTACGCTCTCCATAGGGTTCTGCTTGTTTGCGTGCATCTGGTAGATACGGCTGATACGCTCACGCTTGCCGCTACGTGCGTTGTAAACATAAGAACCTGCATCGAGCTTACCTGAGTAAACACGAACGAATGCCAAACGACCTACGAATGGGTCAGTTGCAATCTTAAACGCAAGACCGCAGAATGGATCGTTCTCATCTGCATTACGAACCTCAGTCTCCTCAGTCTTAGGGTTGATACCCTCTACTGCAGGAACGTCGAGTGGAGATGGAAGGAATGCCATAATGTAGTCGAGCAACTTCTGAACACCCTTGTTGTGGAATGATGAACCGCAAAGCATTGGTACGAGCGACATATTCATAGTAGCTGTACGAATTGCAGCGATAAGCTCATCCGGAGTAATTGAGTTAGGATCCTCAAAGAACTTCTCCATCAGGGCATCGTCAGTTGCAGCAACCTCCTCGATGAGCTTGTTACGCCACTCCTCAGCCTCAGCCTTGAGGTTCTCAGGAATCTCGCGGAGCTCAAAGTTATCACGAACGGTCTTATCGTCGTAATAGTAGATCGCGTTATTATAAATAAGGTCAATAAGACCCTCGAACTTATCCTCAACACCAATTGGAAGAACTACCGGAAGGGCAGTTGTACCAAAGTGCTCCTTAATTTGAGAGCAAACTGCGAGGAAGTCTGCACCTGTACGGTCCATCTTATTAACGTAACCGATACGTGGTACATTGTACTTATCAGCCTGACGCCATACGGTCTCAGACTGAGGCTCAACACCACCTACAGCACAGAAAGTTGCAACTGCGCCGTCGAGAACACGAAGTGAACGCTCTACCTCAACGGTAAAGTCAACGTGTCCCGGGGTGTCAATAAGGTTGATCTGATACTGGTGATCCTTGTAGTGCCAGAAAGCTGTTGTAGCAGCAGATGTGATGGTAATACCACGCTCCTGCTCCTGAACCATCCAGTCCATAGTAGCGGCACCCTCGTGGGTCTCGCCGATCTTGTGGGTTTTACCCGTATAGAAGAGAATACGCTCGGAT
>JAFQFV010000008.1 GCA_017398555.1 Alistipes sp. | reverse complement strand
GAGTGGGTAGAGAGCCTCTACGCACAGACCAAAAAGGATATGGTACTTATCGGACTATTTGCGGGGTTGGCTATCATAATCGCACTGATGGGAGTCTTTGGTATTGTGATGTTTGAGACGCAGCACCGCCGCTCGGAGATAGCTGTTCGCAAGGTCTATGGCGCAACGACACACCAGATTGTAGAGATGCTTAACCTGCGCTATGTATGGATTGTCGGAGGTTGCTTTGTGGTGGCAGCACCTGTGGCGTGGTATATCACCTCACGCTGGTTGGAGTCATTCGCCAACCGCATCGCACAGCCTTGGTGGCTCTATATCGCCGCCCTCGCCGTTGTCCTCGCCGTTACGGTCGGTCTTGTTACCCTCCGCTCGTGGCGTGCCGCAACCGAAAACCCCGCAGATGTCGTTAAATCAAACTAAAAGCCTATGTTCTGGAGAAACTTTATAACACTACTACGCCGTTATACGGCATCATCGTTACTCAACATTGTGGGTATGGCGATAGCCTTTGCTGCGGTATATCTTATTGCCGTACAGGTAAAGTTTGACCTATCGTACAACCACGTTATCAAAAACTCGGAGCGCATCTATCGTTTGGAGCATCCGCATTGGTTCGATGAAGAAGGCGTTTGGGATTGTTCTTGGAATCGCCAATGGCCCGACGAGGTGAGTGCATTATGTCCCGAAATCGAAGCTGCGGGCTCGTTCCATATCACTCCTTATTCATCACAGCGCGAATACTCAGTTAAGCGTAACTCGGCAATAGAGAATTATACTATCGAGATTGCAACTGCCGAGCCAGAGGGCTTGGCTGTCTTTCCGTTCGAGTTTGTGGCGGGTAGTTTGGCCGATTACAACACAACTGACGATATGATTATTAGCGAATCAACAGCCAAGCGTTGTAATCTTAAAGTTGGCGACAGACTACACTATGGCCGAGGAGCTGAGAGTAGTCAAATGCGTACCATTGTAGCGATTTTTAAGGATTTCCCACAGCCCTCATCTATTGCTCGTACCGAAGGTTGGTTTTGTATGCCTGCTCAAGATGACACAAGTAAAGATAATTGGGGCGATCCCTACTACATCCGCTTGCGCGAGGGCACTTCGCCCGAGGAGGTCGAGAAGCGAATGAATGATTATATTATTGAGGATGCTCGCAAACGAGGCCTCTCAGAGGAGGATATTAAGACTAATGTTGAGCGTACCACCGTAAGATTAACCCCTATTGGCGAACTCTACTTCACTACCGATTCGCCACCCGAGGCATTACAGGGCAGCCGAATTACGACCTATACGATTATTGCTATTGCAGTGCTGATTCTCGTTATTTCGTTTATCAACTTTGTGAATTTCTTCTTTGCATTGATACCGAGCCGAATCCGCGCGGTGAATAACTACAAGATCTTCGGCGCTCCGACAGCAAAACTGCGTCTTAACTTCTTGTTCGAGACCGTAGGCTTGATTCTCGTATCGTTGTTCGGTGCGGCAGTTATTGTGGTGCTCTTTGCCGACACGCCACTCAAAGAGTATATCTCGACCTCGGTTGCTATTGATGATAATTGGTCGCTGGCAGGTGCTATCGCATTGGGTGTGATTCTCTTTGGTGTGGTGGTATCGCTCTATCCTGCGTGGTATATTACCAAGTTCTCACCAGCGTTTGTGATTAAGGGTGATTTTGCTGCATCACGGGCAGGTCGCATCTTGCGTTACACTCTTGTTGGTGTGCAATATACCATCTCCATTGCGTTGATTATCTGTTCACTCTTTATCTATCGTCAGCATCAATATATGCTCACGCGCGATATGGGATTTAATAAAGAGAATCTTCTGGCGGTGGATGTGCCCGACGATGCCATATTCCCCGACAGCTTCTCCTATGTGATGGATTACACGAAGCGAGATGCGCTTGTCGATAAGCTCAAACAAAATCCTCAAATCACAGAGGTTATTTTTGGAGGTAAGCAATTGGTCTCTTGGGGTGGTAGTGGTGGTAATTACGCTTGGGGACGACCGATTGACGGCGAACATCAATCATTCGGTGTCTATACCGTTTCGTGGGACTTTCTTAAGGTTATGGATATCGAAGTTGTTGAAGGACGCGACTTCCTTCCTTCTGACGAGCAGAGCGAGACGGGTGCTATGATTTTCAATCAGAAGGCTACTCAAACATTGGGTGTGTCGTTGGAATCTATTATGATGGGACATATTCAAGATGAGAATGCCAATATTGTAGGCATTTGCGAGAATTTTAATGCAGTGAGTGCCTATCACGATGTTCAACCCTATGCTTTTCTTGTATGGGGTAGATATGGCGGCGATATGCCAAGCCACGCCTACATCCGCACCGTTGCAGGGGCAGATATTGCCGCGGTGAGAAAGTATATCTTCGATACAATTATGGAGTTCGCTCCCAATGCCGACCCCGAGAAGGTCGAGGTAAAATTCTTCGACAACGAGTTGGAAATGGTGTATCAGCGCGAGGATAAGCTCTCGACACTCGTTACTTTGTTCTCATTCCTTTCGATTGTGATTTCGATTATCGGAGTCTTTGGCTTGGTACTCTTCGAGACGCAGTATCGCCGAAGAGAGATTGCAATTCGAAGAGTTTATGGAGCATCGTTCAGTGGTATATTGACTCTTTTTAACCTAAAATATGTCTGCATAGTGGCTATTTGCTCGGCGATTGCCATACCGCTAAGCTATTATGTAATTGATAATTGGATGCAACAATATGTTTATCGCACGCCAATGTCTTGGTGGGTATATGCTGTGGCAGTTGCAATAATCCTTGCGATTACGCTGATCACTGTTACCCTCCGCTCGTGGCGTGCCGCAACAGAGAATCCCGCAGATGTGGTGAAGAGTAACTAAATAATGCCCTCCTCATGACTTTCCTGTCTAAAAATTTGGAAAATTCGTGGGGGGGGTAAATTTGTAGGCAAAAAAATTAACAATAAATAAACTAACAAAAACAGATTATGAAAAAGAGTTTAGTAATCCTTATTATTGCGCTATTCGCAGGAGCTTATAGTGCCGAGGCGCAACGAGCAAAGTACAGCTACCATAGACCGGGTTATTGGGGCAATATAGAACTCAATGGAGGAGCTTTGCTTGGTGAAGGTAGCAATATCGGATTTAGTACCGTACACGGTGGTCGCCTCGGGCACGGTTTAGCAATGGGTATAGGTGCTGGTCTATATCTCGATGTGCACGAGTTATACTACGTATATAACGTCCCTATCTTTCTTGAGACTAAGTATTCACCTATGCAGAGAGGCCTGTCGCCATTCGTATCTCTGCGTACAGGTTTTAGCATTACCGACTCGCTCACTACGGGATTCTACCTCTCGCCCGCCTTAGGTGTGGACCTGCGACGTTTCTCACTATTCATTCGATATGGATTCAACCTATTTCCGATGTCAGCAGATATTACTATTCCCGATCTCGATATACACTATAACACTAAGGCTCATCTCAAGATACACTCATTATCGTTGGGTCTGGCAATAAATTTCTAATAATTGCAACTAAACAGAGAAAACAAGAATAAATGATGATGAAAACACTAAGAGACCTATTGATGTGCGCGGTGCTGCTTTTTACAGTCAGCTGCGATAAAGAAGAGACCTTTGATGTTACACCACAAACTCTTGCTCAAACCGTATGGAATGCGGAGATTGAATATTTTGATGAAAACGGCAACGCAACAGGCAGCAATAGTTGTATTGTAGAATTTCTATCCGAGACAGAGGGCAAATACAGCGAGCCGGATATGAATACCGTTCGCCAATTCACCTACGAGGTAGATAGAGCAATTATTGTTATCGATAGCGGCATCTACACTCTTTTGAATGGCACTTGGCATATTGTAGAGAAGTCGGAACAGCAAATCCTCTTGCAAGGCTATTACCCAAACAAGGTATTGATAACATTGGATAGAGTGCTATAATTATGGGAGAATAAACGATAGCAGATAGGTCCTAATTTTGACCGACATGAGGTTAATTATCGTACTAATCAAATACATGGCGACTGCATTTTTGGTGATATTTTAGCATAAATTGAATATCAGTAAAGACAAGACCTTTCGCTTTTGCATTTTATTGTAATAACGAAAGGTTTTTATTATTAACTTTGAGACACCAAACTAAAACTTTTTACCCATGGCTAAAACTATTACATTTAAAGAGACCAAAGCCCTGCAAGCTTTTGAAGGAAGTATTAGAACTCTAAATCAACATATACAGTTAGTTGATAGATCTTTACTTATTGCAAATAAGATTGTTAAAAAAGATGCTAAATCAAAGCTAATTTGTGAAGCACTTGGATGTACGGTTGATACTCATCCTCAACTCAATGTTCCATGCTCGTCTATTGATATTAGTCGCGTTTACACAACCTCTAGAAAGAAAATTCATGAACAGGCCATTGTCGATTTGTATCGATTTTTTTCAAGATACATAAAAGATTTAATAGAGGAGTTTATGCATACAGACCCGATGCCGTTATTACAACAAGTTTGTGGAAATAAAGATAACACGATTAACTATGCAAAAATTATATCAATAGGAGACTATGGGAAAATCATAGAATTTATGGCTAATTCTATTTTTAGAAAATTTGAGAATGAAAGAAGTACTACAAAGTTATTAGATAAGATTTTGTCATATACAAAAATTAATATTGATAGCGAAGTCAAAGAAAATGCATTATTATACCTTGAAATACGACATCTTATCATGCATAACAGATCTTTGGCTGATGATAATTTTATGACGAAAGCTCATGGGAAATTGACAATCCATGCAAACAAAAAACTGCCCATAAATTATGAGATGTCATCTAGTGCTATTAAAAAAGTTTGTGAACTATGTCGTTTGATAGATAAAGAGTTAGTTGCCAACCACATGGTAAGAGAGCGCTGTATAGTATATAACAAGTAATGAACCTCTGTTAATAATAATGCTTCAAGTTATTTGAGTTGAGGACGGAGACCGTATTAATTACCATTGGAGATACTACCATATGTTATTCCTCATTTTATGGGAGTATAAATATAAGACGATATGAAAGATAAAATATACACATTCCATCCGATTGAGAATCAGGATAATGCAGAGGTGGCAAAATATACCACTTTGTATGTAATGAAGTTGCCAGCATTGAATGATCTTGTACAATTTATATGGGACGGTTGTCATCGAAGACCTACTGAAATTACAGAAGCTACGCTTGATGATGCTTTTGATTGCGTCATTTATCGAGACCAAGCTCGCATATACGCAAGTGGCTTATCCAAAGATGACAAGAAACACCAATCAGATTCGGTGGAGGCCGAATGGAAAGCTCTCAGAGATTGTTTTAAGTCTAGTCTAAAAGTTAAAGACGAGTAGAGTTCAATATCGAGCAATTCTTCTTTTACACCCGGTTGAGGCGTTACTGCCCAACCGGGTGTTGTTTAACACTAAACATCTACAACGATATAGTCGGCATTCTATGTCTGATATTTATCATCAGGCCAAACTTTCGCATTCGCAGGATATCGGGGAAGTGTATAAACCAATACGCTCGCAATCGTACGGAATGTGTAATTTTTTGATAGATTCCGCACGATTGAAGCACTTTTTACCATAGAGGAGAGAGCCACTACTAAAAGTTTTACAATAAATATTTTTGGAAAAATGCTGATTTGACGCGTATTTTTGTTTGGAAAAATGCAAAATTTGCTATATATTTGCTTTGGAAAAATGCAAAAAGTTATGCTAGAAAGAAAAATATCACGCTACATTGAGCACTTCTATGAGGTGAATAAAGGCGCACTACTGCTTGCTGGAGCGCGTCAGATCGGTAAAACATATTCGATAAGAAAGTTTGCTGAGAAGCACTTCAAGAGTTTTATCGAGATTAACTTCGTAGAGACATCAGGGGCAGTTGAAATCTTCTCGACAGCCAAGAATAGCAACGACATATTGTTGCGTCTATCGGCATTGACAGACAAACCTCTAATCAAGGACGATACGATAATCTTCTTTGATGAGGTACAAAAGTGTCCAGAGATTGTGACAGCCATTAAGTTTCTCGTTGATGATGGTAGATATCGTTACATATTAAGTGGCTCGTTGCTCGGTGTAGAGCTTAATAACCTCCGATCTGTACCAGTGGGTTATATGGATATAAAAGATATGTATCCGCTGGATCTTGAAGAGTTCATGTGGGCAGTTGGTGTGAATAAGGATATTATTGCGGCACTAAAATCATCCTGGGAAAACAAGCAACCCGTAGATGATTTTATTCATCGCAAAATGATGGAGGTATTTCGTTTGTATCTCATCGTGGGTGGTATGCCAGACGCTGTCAACGCCTATAAAGAGAATAACAATCTCCAGGATGTGATGGAAAAACAGAAGGAGATAATTCGTTTGTACCGCAAAGATATCTCACAGTATGACTCTGCACGACAGTTGAGCATTAAAGAGGTCTTTGATCTCATTCCATCGGAGCTTAACTCTAAAAACAAACGCTTTATCATTAAAGACCTTAACGAGAAGGCCCGAATGGAGAAGTATAAAGATGAGTTCTTGTGGTTGAAAGATGCAGGAGTCGCCATACCTGTATATAATATAGAGGAGCCAAAGTCTCCTTTGAAGTTGGCAAGTTTGAGAAATCTATTCAAACTATTCTCAAATGATGTAGGCTTGTTGGCGTGTCAATACTCAGATGGTCTTCAATTGAAGATATTGACGGGCGATGACACTATTAACCACGGCTCTATCTTCGAGAATGTTGTAGCGCAAGAGCTACTTGCCCACGGATTTAATGAACTGTATTACTACAATAGCAAGAAGATGGGAGAGGTTGATTTTGTAGTAGAACTAAACGGAGAGGTGTTCCCTATTGAGGTTAAATCTGGTAAGGACTATGCTCGTCATCGTGCGCTTAATAACATCCTTGATTGTGATGAATACACCATCCCAGAGGCTATTGTCTTATGTAACGACAACTACTCGATACAAGAAAAAGTTGTCTACGCACCTATATATATGATGATGTTTATTCAAAAAGAGCAATCTGTCGATGTTAGGTATAGTTTGGACCTAACCGGATTGTAAATCTATTATATATATATTTAATATAGTAGGAGAATTCTCTAGGTCACTAAAAAAAGATACTACAATATTGTGAGTTTGGATATGGTGAGTATATACAAAGAGATTAAACAGCTATTTTGTAAACAAGGAGTTGAATAATAAAAAAGATAAACATATGATAAAGTCTATTGATACACCCATTGCCGACATTCTTAGAGGAATAGATAACGGCACGATACAACTGCCCGACTTTCAGCGCGGCTGGGTATGGGAGGATAATCGAATCCGAGCACTAATTGCAAGTATAAGCAATGCATATCCCGTTGGTGCTGCAATGTTCTTGGATGCTACGGGAGACAATGTGCATTTCAAGAGCAGGCTGTTCGAGGGTGTTAACGCATCTCATTCGTCAGTCTCGCCTAAAACGCTCGTACTCGATGGGCAGCAGCGTACGACATCCATCTATCGTTCTATGTATTGCAAATCTGCGGTGAAAACGATGGATTCAAAGAAGAAAACCATTTCGAGATATTACTACTTGAACATTCCATTGTGCTTGGATACATTGACTGATAGAATTGATGCGGTGGTTTCTGTGCCCGAGGATAGAGTTATTAAAGAGAATATCGGTAGGGATATAAAGTTGGATTTATCTACCCCTGAGAAGGAGTATGAACAGCATTATTTTCCTCTGAATATAGTTTTTGACCCTAACAGCACGATGAATTGGATGTTTGGCTATTTGAATTTTCATAGCCATTCACAGGAGGTTCAAAGCCAATGGACCAACTTTTGGAAAGAGATACTCTCGCCAATGTCACAATATCAGATACCTGTTATAGAATTAGGAAGTGATGTGCCTAAAGAAGCGGTTTGTCAAGTATTTGAGAATGTAAACCAGGGCGGAGTATCATTAACTGTATTTGAGTTGGTAACTGCAACTTTTGCGGCGGACAACTTTGAGCTTCGTAAAGATTGGGATTCTATTTGGAACGAGTTGAAGAATGATAAAGTAATGCAGTACAAAAATAACCAACCCGCATTTACAGGAACGGATTTCCTTACTGCTATTACCTTACTAAATAACTATAAACTATGGCAAGCGGGGAAACGAGGTGGCGTAAGCTGCAAAAAGAAGGATGTTCTGCGACTACAATATGAGGAATACAAAGAGCACAAAGATACATTGATAGAAGGTCTTAATGAAGCCATCAAATTCATCAAGGAGCAATGTATCTACACATCTGTAGACTTACCTTATACCTCACAAATTATTCCATTAGCCGTTACTTTTGCAATAGATAAGAACTTATGGTTTAATGCTAAAAACAAAGCAAAACTGACACAATGGTATTGGTGTGGTGTATTTGGTGAATTGTATGGAGGTGCAAATGAAACTCGATATGTTACCGATGTGCAAGGATTGGCAAGATGGGCTCAGGATGATAATGACCGACCTGACACAGTACAGCGCTCAAATTTCTTTGCATCTCGTCTAAGCCAGCTTACAACACGCAATAGTGCAGCATACAAGGGTGTGATGGCTTTAATATTAAAGAATCACTGCAAAGACTTCATATCGGGTTCAGAGATGGACTTTGCATCATATGTAGGCGAAGCTACCGACATTCATCATATATTCCCTGCTAACTACTGTGAGCAGCAAAAGATTGACATTAAGCGATGGAATAGTGTGATTAATAAAACTCCTATATACGCTCGCACAAACAGAATAATAGGTGGATATGCTCCGACCAAATATCTTAGCAGTATTGAAAGAAATCACGGTGTAGACACTGCGGATTTGAACAATTATTTAGAGTCTCATTTAATAGATGTTGAGGCGATAAGAAGAGATGATTTCGATACTTACTTTCAGAATAGGGCTAACGCGATATACGACTTGATTGAGAAGGCTACAGGTAAGGCTGTTGCGGGGCGAGAAAATAAGGATGCTGATTTAAATGACGAGGTTATTACTGAAGAACAAGAAATATTTTTGTAATGTAAATTTTAATAGGAATTAGCAGGGGCAAAGACCTCTGCTATTTTTTTTGTGTACAAAATCGATAAAATTATAAAAATCCGTAAACCTTTTCCCAAAAAGCCACCTACTCTAAATTAAAAACGATGAATTATGGAATATGTAGCGATTGAAAAGAGTGAGTACGAGCAGTTGCTCGGGACCATCAAGAAGGCAGCGACGGAGATTCGTGCCATTGCAGAGGAGTGCAGCATCAATTCGGAGTGGGTGGAGAATAGCGAATTGGCAGAGATTCTTGGGCTCTCCAAACGCCAGTTGCAGGGTTATCGAGAGCGAGGTGTATTGGGCTTTTCGACAATCGGGCGCAAGATTTACTATCGCCGTGCCGAGGTGGAGAAACTTATTAAAATCAACACAATAAAATGTAAATAGTATGAACTTGGTATTTAACGAAAATTTAAGGGAGGTGCTTGGCGACCTTGCAAAGGTTGATGCCGGCATCGAGCAGATTCGAGGGCTCTGCCGTCCCGTGCTGAATGGAGAACACTACCTATCGGGTGAGGAGGTATGCAAGGCTTTGCGAATAACTAAACGCACATTGCAGCAATACCGTGATGATGGGCTTGTGTCGTTTGTCACACTGCCGGGCAAGATGCTCTACCGAGAGTCGGACCTGCGTACTGCCTTGGAGAAAAATTATGTCGCCCTATTCGCCCACCGCAACGCCGAGGACTTCCCTGCGGTGTACGGCAGACGATAACAGATTTACACACACTGCTTCAAAACGAGAACTCGCAAGGGGTCTCGTTTTTGTTTTAGCCTAAATACGTTGTTTTTCCTCAAAATTTATGATTATAGCAAAATTTTTTATATCTTTATGACAAATTAATGCGAATAAAAAAGCATGAAAATTTCGATTAAACAATACTGGTGGGTTGCATTAGTGATTTTACTATTGCCAATTGCTCTTAATTTTATATTACTAACGCCCTCGTTTACAGCTATTGTCGGAGATGAAATAGCGTGGTTGTCATTTTGGGGTGGATATTTGGGTGCTATTATTAGCGCTACTGCTGCATTTATAATTCTGTACATACAGCGCAAGGATAACGAATCTGAGAACGAAAAGAATAGGGCTGACAATGAGACTCAGAACAAACAAAATAGAGTTGAAAACAAAAAGTTAAATAGAGCGAATAGGCAACTGCAACTTAATATCATGAAATATCATCAACAGAGTCATTGGCTTGATGAATTCCGAAACGCGAGTTTAGCGTATTGTAGTGCTTTTAATCACAATGACCTTGTAATGATTTACAATATTATGTGGCTGGATCCCAATGGCGCTTTTGAAAGAATCAAACTGCTATTTGATCGTGTGACTGCAGCAAATGCCACATTCTCATTTGTCAGAAAACAAGATAGCACTGCTGATAAATTAGCAACAACTATAGGCGATATAGATACGAAATATCGTGAAGTACTAAGTGATGTACAATATTTTGTGCTATATTACGTGGCCGAAACAGAACCCAACAATAGGCAACCTCAGCGATTTCATCTATTTTTGCAGCGACAAGATAATGGAGACGGTAGTGTAAATAGGTTAATGAATTTATTACAACAACCAATAGTTTCTAAAAACAATTGGGACTATTTTAGAAAATTAGTATGGACTTCTATTGCAACTGCAGCCAACTTTGAGGCAGACGCGCGTGATAAATTATACGAATACATCAAACAAGAACAAGAGGATATCAATAAGCTTCTAACAGAAAATATAGAGTCATAGAAATTCGAACATGCAATACAACTATGGGCAAAACGGTAACCACATACTTAATTGACGGAGATCCTAAAGGAACTCAATATGCGTTTATCAGCAACAAGATTTGTCAGATGTTTGTTGTTCCTCGCTCAAATCTTGCATATCTCAATACGCAGGAGAAGTTACAGAAGCCTGCGTTTTACATCCTTCTCGGCGAAGATGAAGCAACAAAGCCGCAAGCATATATTGGAGAAACCGAGAATTTTCGTGAGCGTGTGAAGGATCACGATAGCAAGAAATCATTCTGGCAAAAGGCCCTCATATTTGTATCGAAAGATGCCGATATGACCAAAGCCGATGTGCAATATCTAGAGTACAAAGCAATCGCAGAGGCAAAGAAGGCGAATGCTTTTGTGTTGAGCGACAATAAACAGACCCCAAAGGCTCCAAACTTACCCGAATATCAGCAGGACTCAATGGATGAGTTTTTCGAGGATGTAAAATTCTTGGCATCGTTTATCGGTTGCAATATCTTTGAGGTATCACAACCAAAGGCAGAACACATCTTCTATACCAAAGGTCGTGGTTGTGATGCAAAAGGCTTTTATAGTTCAAATGGTTTCACTGTGCTGAAAGGTAGTGTGATAGCAAAAACGGCTGTACCTTCTCTCAAATGGTCAGACAAGCGTAATAACTTGGTTAGCGAGTACACCACAATAGAAGGCGACAAACTTGTTATGACGTCCGATAAGACATTCGCAAGCCCAAGCACAGCCGCTGATTTCTGTATTGGCAGCAGTAATAACGGATGGCTTGTATGGAAAGATAAGGATGGTAATACTTTAGACTCAGTTTATAGAAAGCAATTAGAATAATGCTATGGAAAATTACAATCTAATTATTGCTGGCGTTATAGGTTCTACTATTACACTATTTCTAACAGCCATAATCGATTTTATAAAAGAAAAATACCGTACTAAAATCGAAATGCAAAAATTAGTTTTTCAGAGAAAAACTGATGCGGTTGAGAGAGCTATCTCGTGGTATCAAGAAGCGATTGATTGCTATAGAATGATGCAAACAGCTTGCGATGCCCTGGAGGAGGAATATAATCCTACAACATATAATAGGTTAGAGGCATCTTTTGCACAAGCTGGTAGGCTTTACGCAAATACAAGTAAAGTTCTTAATCCAATATATTTATATTACAATTTTAGCGATATTGAAACCAAATACGATATTCAACATTCATGGGAGTATATCAACTATGCAGTAAAAGAATTAGGTAGAATAGATCAGATTATTTTAGAACTATATAATCAAGGTCTAACAGATGAAAATGATCAAATAAAGACATTACGAACTAAAGTTCTGGACATTCTAAAAAAGTTTGCTAGAGCAATAGATGTGCAAATTACCATAATAACCGAGATTATGAGTAAGCTTAGAGAGGAGTATCAAAAGATATAAGTATCGTTTATGACCAAAATATCCATTCGATTTTATAATGACCGTGAGGATTAAACCAAGCAACTCATGAGCGATACTCACGAGTTGTTTTTGTTTTTTAAAGTGGTTAGTGATACTAACCGGTTGAAGTATCTATCGGGCAGTTGGTTAGTCGCACTAACCAACTGAAATTACCCCTAAAAAACTGCCCAAAATCACCCCTCGATTTCGATGCAAAATTGTGAAAAAATCGAGTGATACAATTATGGAAATGGCCTTTTTTGAGACGTTTCCAAATCATAAGTAATTGAAACATTGAGCATTAAAGCCGTGGTTCAAGGATTCCGGTGGCACCACGAAAAAAGAGAACTCGATTGAGTTCTCTTTTTTCGTTTGTGTTGGGTGTGGGTTATTTGAGGGTGAAGCTGACGGCGGTGCGGATGTCGTCGGATGCGGCACCGATAAGGGCCTCAAATTCACCAGGCTCGGCAACCCACGCGTGTTGCTTATCGTCGAAGAAACTCAGGTGTTCTGCTGTGATTTCAAACTTCACTTTCTTGGTCTGTCCAGGTGCCAAATCGACCTTTGCAAAGCCCTTGAGCTCCTTTACAGGGCGCATAACACTTGCCTGACAATCAGTGATATAGAGCTGTACAATCTCCTTGCCCTGGCGCTTGCCGGTGTTGGTTACAGGAACGGTAACTGTTACGCTGCCGTCACGGCTCATCTTCTTGCGGCTGACAGTTGCCTCGCCATACTCGAATGTGGTGTATGACAGACCATGACCGAATGCAAAGAGAGGATCTATATCCTTTGCATCATTCCAACGGTAGCCGACAAGCAGACCCTCGCCGTAGTGCTCCTCGCCATCTTTACTAAACTCGCCCATAGAGTGCGCGCCTGTGTCGGCAAGTTGTACAGGGAATGTGAATGGCAGTTTTCCAGACGGATTAACATCGCCCACAAGCACCGCAGCCAGCGAGTTGCCCGCCTCAGAGCCCAAATACCAACCCTGAACAATGGCAGGTACAGAGTCTATCCACGGCATAGCCACAGCGTTGCCTGAGATGTTGATATATATCAGATTATCAGTAACTTCTGTCAGCGCAGCGATAAGTTGATCCTGTCCATAAGGCAGACCTAATTCGGCACGGTCGGTGCTCTCGCAGTCCTGCTTCTTTGCCTTGTTCAGGCCACCGAACATGAGCACAACATCGGCCCTTTTAGCCACCTCAACAGCCTCGGCAATAAGCTCCTTCTCGCTACGGTCGTCAGCCAATCTCTGACCCGAATCTACGCGCTTATATACAGAGGTAGTATCGCCGACATATCCGCGAGCGTAGAGAATCTCAACATCTTTGCCCACTCTTTTGCGCAGACCCTCAAGTGGATTGACCTCCTTCTTAACCTTCAACGACGAGCTACCGCCACCGATAGTCATCATCTTGATTGCATTCTCGCCAATTACGGCAATAGTTTTGGTCTTGCTAAGGTCGATAGGCAGCAGATTCTTCTCATTCTTGAGCAGCACAATACCCTCAGCACCAATGGTATATGCAGCAGCGATATGCTCATCGGATACCAAAGCACCATTAGGCTTGTCAGCCTTCATTGAGGTACGATACATCAGTCGAAGTACTCGGCGAACCTTGTCGTCAAGCTCCTTTGTGGTAAACTCGCCACTCTCAATCAACTTCTTGTACGCATCTGCCAAGTGGTAGAGGTCGTAGCTGTTTGTCTTGCCCATTGTAAGGCCGTCTGTCCAAGTACCAAACTCAAGGTCAAGACCATTCTTAATAGCCTCGCGGGTGTCGTGAGTACCGCCCCAATCGGAGATAACAGCGCCGTCAAAACCCCACTCCTCCTTGAGTATCTTGTTGAGCAGAAGGTCGTTATGACAGGCGTGCTCGCCACGGAAGAGGTTGTAAGCACCCATAATAGACCAAGAGCCACCCTCGATAACGGCAGCCTTAAATGCAGGCAGATATATCTCATAGAGCGTACGGTCATCAACCACAGGCTCGGTAGTGTGGCGGAAGGTCTCGGCATTGTTGAGGGCATAGTGCTTTACGCAAGTTGCAACACCAATCTTCTGCACCTGCTGAACGTACGGCACGACCATACGAGAGGCCAAATATGGATCCTCGCCCATATACTCGAAGTTACGACCACCAAGCGGACTGCGGTAGATATTTACACCCGGGCCGAGCAGCACATCCTTCTCACGATAGCGAGCCTCCTCGCCAATGCTCTTGCCATAGAGTGCCGACATCTCGGTATTCCAAGTAGCTGCGAGGGCTGTAAGAGCTGGGAAGGCTACGCAAAAGTCGTTTGTCCAACCTGCCTGTACCCACTCATCCCACAACACTTCGGGACGAATGCCGTGAGGACCATCGGTGGTCCATAATTCAGGAATTCCAAGACGAGGAACACCTGCGGATGAGAATTTACTCTGCGCGTGAATGATGGCAATCTTCTCGTCGAGAGTCATCCTTGACATTGCATCGTCAATACGCACCTCGATATCCTTCTTCGGATTAAGATAGTCAGGAAGCTCCGCCTGACTGCCACCGCAAGCAACCATACACAGTAGGGTAGTCACGGTAAAAAGTGATGTAAAAACTCTTTTCATATTAGGTTGTTTTTAGGCGTTAAATCAGTGTCATTCCTGCTGCGTTGCAGGCCTCGCGCATATCTTGCGGCCAGATGCTCGATTGGGTCTCGCCCACGTGCGCCTTGTGGAGCAGTATCATACACAGACGGCTCTGGCCGATACCGCCGCCGATAGATTGTGGCAGTGAGCCCTCAAGCAGACGACGATGGAAGTAGAGATTTCGACGATCCTCCTTGCCGCTGAGCTGTAACTGATGCTCCAGCGCCTTGCTATCAACGCGAATACCCATCGAAGAGAGCTCTACAGCTCTGCCGAGTATCGGATACCACACTAACAGGTCGCCATTAAGTCCCGCAAAGTTGCTGTCTGCGGCAACTGTCGAGTAGTCGTCGTAGTCGGGTGCGCGATGGTCGTGTACCTCGCCATTGCTCAACTTACCGCCTATGCCTATGATAAATACGGCGCCATACTCCTTGCAGATAGCATCTTCGCGCTCTTTGGATGTCATATTGGGATAGCGTTGCAGCAACTCCTCGGCGTGGATAAATGTGATATTCTCGGGCAGGAACGGCTCAATCTGCGGATAGGTCTCGCAGATGTAGTACTCGGTGCGGAGAATGGAGTTGTAGATGCGATTTACGATGTTTTTAAGATACTCTACCGTGCGCATATTACTATCCATCACACGCTCCCAATCCCACTGATCCACGTAGAGGGAGTGGAGATTGTCCAACTCCTCATCGGCACGAATGGCGTTCATATCGGTAATAATTCCGTAGCCACTCTTTACCTGATACTCGGCAAGGGTCACCCTCTTCCACTTGGCAAGAGAGTGTACCACCTCCGCCTCGGCATCGCCCATATCCTTTACGGGGAAAGTTACGGGACGCTCGGTGCCGCTCAAGTCGTCATTCATACCCAACCCTTTCAGTACGAATAGTGGTGCAGTTACTCTGCGCAGACGTAACTCGGTGGATATGCTGCTCAGGAAGAAATCCTTAATCTTTTTGATGGCAATCTCGGTCTGCTGCAACGAAAGTGCAGCCTTGTAGCCATCGGGTATTATCAGTTTGCTCATAGTGTTGTTAGTAGTAGTGGGGGGTAATCTGAACTACCTAATTCTGATTGTCTGACCCTTCTCAACCTTGCTGTTTGTGCGGAGGTGGTTGAGACGGGCAAGGTTCTTCTTTCGTATGCCGAATGTCTGGCTGAGAGAGTGCAAATCCTCATTCTCCCTTACCTCGTGCAGTAGCGCATCGCCGAGCCATCTATCCTTTTTGCGCTCGATATAGACTATATCATTCTCTGCCAGAGTGTCGCTCTTTGCCACATCATTAAATCGGCGGAGCATCTTCTCACTAATGGCAAAGGTCTTGCCCAATGTGGCGTATGTGTCATCCTTCTTGGCCACAACGTAACAAGTGTTGTTGGTACGATAGACGTTGTAACCCTTGTGAACAGAGGAGCTGATGCGGAATGGGTCAATGCCGACAGCTTCCTGACGATTGAGGTTGCTCTGAATGGCAAAATATTCGGCATTCTCCTTGGCATTCTTGCCTGAAGAGTAGATAGCATCGCCATCCTGCTGGTCGAGCAGGTGGAGATTGTACTTCTCGATAATGGCCACAAGTCGCTCGGCATAGTCAGGCGCTGTGGCGTAACCTGCAGCCTTCAGACCTCGTGCCCAACTGCGATAATCATTTGACGGATAGCTGAATAGCGAGTCGTAACGCGGTGAAGAGTCGAGAAACTCCGCGTGGTCGAGATAGGACTCCTCGACAGATGGATAGGCACGGAAACACTCGCCTTTGGCGTCGTCATCGTGATAGACCTTTCTGCCGGTCCAATTCTTCTTACACTTTATGCCGAAGTGGTTGTTGGAGGAGAGCGAAAGCGCGCTATTGCCGGCATCCGATTCGAGGATGCCTTGTGCCATAGTGATACTTGCCGGAATGCCGTAACGCTCCATGTGTGCTACAGCTATAGACTTGTAGCGCTCGATGTACTCCTCGCGTGTTTGGCGACTTTGCGCTGTTGCATATAGGGTCGCCAATGTTGCAAATATGGCATAAACTATTGTAAATCTGATTTTTTTCATATACCTTTGCGTATGTAAACGTAACAAAGGTACACTATTTTTTAAGAAAAATCAACAGACAGATGAAAAACCTGCATATCATCACGCCTGTAAAAGACTCTATAGATTCTACAATTCAGACTATCCGTGCGTTGCTTTCATCACAGATAGATGTACCATATATATATACGGTCTATAACGACTTCAGCAGTGCAGAGAATACTGCACTGCTTGAGAAGTACTCAAAAGAGCTCGGTTTCGAGCTTGTAAATCTTGCGGATATTACCGACCACCCGTCGCCAAACTACCTTTTGGTGTTGCAGATGGCGCAGAAACGCGCCATTGAGCAGCAGGCGGGACTGCTTATCGTGGAGAGCGATGTTGTTGTCGATAAGCTGACCGTGCAGGGACTTATTGATGGGGCAGAGCAGCGTGAGGATTGCGGTATTGCAGCCTCAGTTACGGTCGATGAGAGCGGTGTGATAAACTATCCGTATAACTACGCCAAGGGCCATGAGGGGGAGGCGTATAAGGTGGATAAGCATTGCAGCTTCTGCTGCTCGCTGCTGACTCTTCGCCTGCTAAGTAGCTACGATTTTTATAACCTAAACCCCGATAAGCATTGGTTTGATGTCCATATCTCGCACATCTCGCAGGATTTGGGGCTGAATAACTACCTCTTCTGTAATCTGCCTGTTCTCCACCGCCCACACGCATCGCGCCCGTGGAAACAGATGAAGTATAAAAATCCGGTTAAGTACTATCTGCTTAAGTTCTTTAAGCGAGTAGATAAGATATAAAAAAGAACTATCGCAACCGCGATAGTTCTTTTTTATATCCTCTTTGAGAGTCGTCAATTATAACATCTTGTTCAGATCGACAATATTGAATGCGTAGAAGTACTTATCCATATCGTGCTCAATGCGGTCGAGAACGATATTCTCAGGATCCATACCTACACGCTTGAGGTTCTCATAAAGGTTTGTACGAGCAACCAGCGCCTCAGGCTTCTGCCAGATGTAACGGCAACCTGTCTTAACGAGCCAAGCGCGACGCTCAGGGTCAATCTCGTAGAAATCAACGCCCTTCTCAGACTCGAGCAACCACTTCTTCCAACGGTTAGACTCGTAAACAAGGCGAGTGAGTACCTCAGTGATATTTGAGAGCATAGCTACGCGACCTGCGTTGTAGTACTCAACCTCCTTAGCCTCCAGCTCCTCAAGAGCCTCGTACTCGCTGATAGTGAACTCTGGACCGACATTTGCACCACCCATACCGCAGAGAGGGTAGTCCTGTGGGTTGCTTACACCGTCAGTGTAGTGACCCTTGATGTAGCTGCCGAGTGGACGAACCTTTGCAGTGAGCTTCTTTGCAACCTCACCGTCGAAGAGTGTAGTGTGGAGGTCAGTACCAACCTTACCTACGATAAAGCAAGGCCATACATCTGCAAGACCTACTGCAGCAAGACCCTCCTTAAGCTCTACGAGGAATGTGTCGAAAGTAGTATCGTCAGCAAGACCACCGTGAACCTCCTCGGTACCTACCTCGTAAGAGATCTCTGGATAGTTGTTTGCGCGACGGAACTTCTCGCAGTGCTCGATAAGCTCAACAGTACGACGAACAACGAGGTGGATGTCGATAACCTCACCCTTAGGAACGTTGATATCTACAGTTGGGTCAACGTGGATAAGGTCGAAACCTGCAGCGATAGCGGCCTCGAAAGATGCCTTAACAGCGTTCATAGCACGCTCAGTCTCCCAACGCTCAGTGTTCTGCTTATCCTTGAGCCATGGACCACCGTGGTCAACAGCGATGATGCAGTCGCCGGTAAAGTTGATAGCCTCGCACTCCATGCGGCAAACCTTTACAAAGTCAGCAGGAGTCATGCCGGTATAACCACCGTCAGTGTCAATCTGGTTGAGAGTTGCAGCAAAATAGATAGGTGCGTTGTTACGCTTTGCTGAACGGATAGATGCACGAATTACAGCAGATGAGTTAGGACAGGCAGCAAAAATGGTGCGCTTAACACCAGTCTGCTCCTCAAGCTCTGCCATACGCTTTAAGAGTCTTTCAGTTTTAGCCATTGTTGAAAATATTATAAGGTTTGACTTCGATTCATCAGATAAAAAACACCTTACGGGGATGTTACCCTAATACAATAGTGAATATTGTATGTTTCACACTTTTACCGCTACAAAGATATGGTAATTTTTCGAGAAATTTGCACTATTGAGGAAAATTTTACTATCTTTGCGAAGTATATTGCACACATAGTTGTCGGTTTATGCCGTCAAACCATAGACTGACGACAGAAGAAAAAGTTTTTGTGATGGAAGAAAATACTCAATCATTCTTTGATGACATTCGTGCTTATCGAGATGAGGAGATTCCGGCGGTTGTGGAGAAGATTGCTTCAGATCCGCTGCTTATCCCTGCGGCACAGTTTGTCTTTCCGAATTTGGATATTGAACAGGTGCGAGCGCTTATCAGCACTTGTAAGACTTCAGATGATATTCAGCGTAAGATAATGTACCCTGCCATTGGCGGTATTATTCACCGTACAATGCGTAAATTTACAACATCGGGCTGCGACCATCTGTCAGATGAAAATAGTTGGCTCTTTATCTCGAATCACCGAGATATTACCCTTGATGCGATGCTGATGCAGTACGCACTCTTTGAGAACAATCTGCCTACAACAGATATCTCGCTGGGTGATAATCTGTTGCGTACGCCGCTGGTGTTCGAGCTCTGTAAGGCTAACTATATGATTAAGGTTATCCGCAAGGATGACGTCACTCCGCGAGAGTTTCTTGAGAACTCAAAGCACCTGTCGGAGTATATCCGCCACCGTATCAACGAGGCGCATCGTTCGGTGTGGATTGCCCAGCGTAATGGCCGTACGAAGGATGGTGTCGATATGACCGAGCCGGGCATTATCAAGATGTTCAGCCTTAGTGGCTCGGCAGATGTTGTTGAAAACTTCGGTCAGCTCCACATCGCACCTGTGGCTATCAGCTATCAGTATGAGCCGTGTGATGTATTTAAGGCCGTTGAGCTCTGCCGTCGTCAGAGTGGTGCTCCGTACCATAAGGCGGAGAATGAGGACTTCCTCAGCATCCTTACAGGTATCAAGGCGTGGAAGGGCGATACCCACATGACCTTCTGTGACCCTATCACTACAGAGGAGTTGGAGGTTATCGGTCAGCTGCCACGTGCCGAGCAGTGTAAGGCCCTTGCCGAGCTTATCGACAAGCGTATTATTGCAGGTTATAAGCTCTACGACACGAACTATATCGCGTACGATATTAAGAATGGTACTCGTCGCTTTAAGAAGTACTACACAGCAGCTGCAGAGCAGCAGTTTGCTATCTATCTTGTCCGCTCAAATGCACAGTTTGAGGTTATGGGCGTAGATAAGGATGTTGCTCGTGAGATTCTGCTCGGTATCTATGCAAATCCTGTGGAGGCGAAACTCAATTTGGGTATAAATTTGGACTAATATGAAAAAGTTTTGGCTTGTAATTCTGCTGCTGCTCCTTGCAGTTGGCGCAGGAGCGTTCTACTTCCGTTTCTACTTCGTCTTTGGCGAGGGTGTAAAGAGCGGAGAGCTTAACTATGTTGTAAAGAAGGGTGTAATCTTCAAGACCTATGAGGGAAAACTCATCCAGTCGGGTATCCGCTCAAAGGCTGCCGGCTCTATTCAGTCGTACGAGTTTGAGTTCTCGGTTGAGAACCAGCGTATCGCCGAGCGCCTGATGCTTGAGGGTGGTAAGGTTGTTGAGTTGCGCTATAAGGAGTACTTCGGTGCTCTGCCTTGGAGAGGTTTTACACGTTTTATCGTAGATAGCATTATCTCTCACGATATTCCGGCACTGCCTGAGGGTTCAATACTACCTGAAGAGCCTGTGGTTGAGGTGCAGGAGCAGGTACAACTTGCAGAGTAAACAAAAAACGAGGTCTAAGGCCTCGTTTTTTTGTTTAGTATAACTCAATGTACTCAAATGTATTTCCTACAGCTTCGAGATATTTTGCAAACATCTGCTGACTGATAACCACTGTGGCACGATTGTCGTTTGGATGGAAACTGAGTGACGGATAGTCAAGCAGGTTCTTATCTAAGAATAGATGCACGTGGTTGTCGGTGTCGTTTATAAGTCCGAAAGGGGAGACAGAGCCGGGCTTAAGTCCCAAATATCGCTCCATACGCTGCTTCGAGGCAAAGGATAGCTTTCCCTGCTTGAGGCGGTGCTCAAGGTCGTGAATGGCAAGAGACTGTTCGCTATCAAAGACAACCAAATAGTGGCGGTTGCCCTTGTGGTTGCGGAAGAAGAGGTTCTTGCAGTGCTTTGAGCCGTCATTGCGCCAATATTGGCGGGCAATATCGATGGTCGGTGCCTCGGGATGGGTATAAAAAGAGTATTCGATACCCTGCTGTTGTAGGAAATCGAATACTCGCTCTTGTCGCTCACTCATACTACTTAGAGATGGCTGCGCGAAGCTGTGGAATAGACTCATCGAGGGTCATACCCTTGCGATATACACCCGCAGTACCGCCAACAAATACATTAGCACCCATACCTGCCATAAGCTCGGCACGCTCACAAGATACAGAGCCATCAACGCTGATGAGCACCTTCTCATAACCGTTGTTATCAAGCCACTGACGCATCAGAGCAACCTTGTCAAGAATGCCGTCAACGAGCTTTGCACCGGAGAAACCAGGGTGAACAAGCATAAGGGTTACCATATCGGTATAAGCCATATGCGGAGCAACAGCCTCTACCGGGGTGTCAGGGTTTACAACAACACCAAACAGCGCGCCCTTAGAGTGGATGTCTGCAGCAAAATCGCTCAAATCCTTGTCCAACTCAACGTGTGTTGATACGATGTCGCCCTCGTGTACGTCAATCTTTGAGCAGATAAACTCAGGCTCCTCGCACATAAGGTGGATGTCGAGAGGCAGATTGGTAACCTTGTGCATAGCGTTAGGGAAGTCAGGACCAAATGTCATATTTGGTACAAAGTGACCATCCATAACATCGATATGCAACCAATCAACGCCGTTGCGCTCGAGGTCTTTGATGTCGCGCTCAAGATTCATAAGATCCGAGCACATTACAGATACAGAAATTTTATTAGCCATGTTTTTCTTAAATTAGTGTTCTATTGGTGACAAAGATAATATTTTTTGGAGAATAAATTGCGAATTTTGAAGAAAATTTCTACTTTTGTTATACTAAAACACTTAAAACGAGAATGATTATGAAAAAAATTCTTACAGTAGCCGCTGCGGCACTTATATCTGTTACCGCAATGGCTCAGCCTCAGGTTATTGCTCACCGTGGTTTCCACGCAACAAAGGGCTCTTGCCGTAACTCTATCGAGGCGCTCAAACAGGCACAGAAGCTGGGCCTTTATGGCTCGGAGTGCGATATTAACCTTACAAAGGATGGTGTTATCGTTGTGGCACACGGCGGTATGCACCCTGATAAGTCTGCCTATCGCAAGGGTGAGGATATCCCTCGTCTCAATATCCAGAAGAGTACATACGAGGAGCTGACAACTATTCCGCTTGAGAATGGCGAGACAATCCCTACACTCGAGCAGTACCTTGAGCAGGCAAAGAAGAGCAAGAAGACCAAGCTCATTATCGAGATTAAGAACCACTACACCCCTGCAAAGGAGACTGAGATTGTTCAGAAGACCGTTGAGATGGTTGCTAAGTATGGTCTAAACGATATGGTTGAGTATATCGCTTTCCGCCCGTGGGTATGCTTTGAGCTTAAGCGCATCGCTCCGGAGGGTACTCCGATTGCATATCTGAATGGCGACTACGATGCTACATACGTTAAGGGTATGGGTATCTCCGGTATCGACTATAAGTACGATGTGCTCAAGAAGAAGCCAAAGTGGATTAAGTCTTGCCAGAAGCGCGGTCTTACTGTGAATGTTTGGACAGTAAATGATGAGGATAAGCTCCGCTGGGTTATCGAGCAGGGCGTCGATTTTATCACAACTGACGACCCTGTGCTTGCAACCAAACTCATTAAGGAGATGTGTAAGTAGGAAGTTGATTAAAATTTATTTATCTCATTCTTTTATGCTGTTTACGACTCTTTTCTCATCTGATTTTCGTTACATAGGACCCCTATGTGCCTCAAATCATACGAGAAAATAGCCACAAAACAGCTCTAAAAAAACTTTGTAAACAAATATTAAACAACTTCTGTTTCTAATGGATTTTAAGTATAGTTTGAATAGTCGTCCCTCTCTTGGGACGACTATTCTGTACGGAATACAGTGGTTGATGATCTGCATCCCCGTTGTGCTGACAAGTACCTTTGTCGCGCCGGAGGGGCAGACCCTCTTCTTTACCCAAAAACTCTTCGCGGTGATGGGTGTGACGATGATTATAAACTCTCTGTGGGGTCATCGTCTGCCACTTATCGCGGGCCCTGCGGCCGTACTGCTTATGGGCGTGCTCTCGGCTTCGCAGTATGGAGGCAGTAGTGCTGCTATATACCCGTCAATGGCACTTGGTGGTATTATGATAGCCCTTATCGCCACCTTTGGTCTTATGCGTAAGATGGAGCGCCTCTTTACTCCACGAATTGTCGTAGCGATAGTGGTGCTTATCGCCTTTACGATGGCAAAACCTATTTTGGGCATGATATTCTCGGATGCCGACCATCAGCTACTGGCTATGGTCTTTGCTGTGGTGGCTGTGATTGCTATGGCGGTGGCAAATAATCTGCTGAAGGGTGTCTGGAAATCTATGGTGGTTATCGTGGCGATGATTCTCGGCTCGTTAATCTACTACTGCTTTGTCGGATTTCCGTCGGAGTTTGTGACAGATAGCGCACCGGGAAGATTGTTTGTAGAGGGTGCCCAGTTTGATGCAGGTATCGTTATTGCATTTATATTCTGCTATATCGCTCTGTTTATTAATCAGATAGGTTCGGTGCAGTCACTTGGTGAGTTTATTGGTGCAGATAATATCGGAGCTCGACAGAGTCGCGGTATGATAGTACAGGGAGTGATGAATGTTGTCAGCGGTGCGCTTGGCGTTATCGGCCCTGTAGATTACTCGCTCTCTCCGGGCGTTGTTGCCTCTACGGGCTGCGCATCAAGATATACCGTACTGCCGGCGGCTGTGCTGATGATAGCCCTCGCCTTTATCCCTGATGCGGTGTCGGTACTGCTCACCATTCCGCAGCCTGTAATGGGTGTGGTACTGCTGTACCTTATGTCCACACAGATTGCTGCCGGTCTGCATATGGTGCATACCACCTCGGCAACGACAAGCTTCAGAGATGGACTTGTGCTCGCTATTCCGATTATGTTTACCACAATCCTCTCCTTTGCTCCGCAGTCGGCAACTCAGACCATTCCGTCGCTGCTCCGACCTATCGTGGGCAATGGTTTTGTGATGGGTATCATTATTATTCTACTTCTCGAACATCTATTTCTAAGAGATAAAAATTCTTGAACATACCTTAAAGGATAAAAAATGAATGTAAAGCAACTTCTTAAGCAGTGCCAGCAGGATAAGTGTGCGGTGCTTGCTACCAACTTCTATAATCTCGAAACACTGCAGGCTGTTATGCGCGCAGCACAAGCAACCTCAGCACCCGTTCTGCTGCAGCTTACCCGCTCAAGTATTGACTATATGGGTCTGAAAAATGCGGTTACAATGGCTCGTCAGGCTATCTCTGACTATGGCGTTGAGGGTTGGGTACACCTCGACCACGGCGGTAGCGTAGAGCTTGTTGAGCGCTGCCTGGATGCGGGCTTTGACTCGGTGATGATTGATGCGAGTGAGGAGCCGTTTGAGGTTAATGTCGCAACTACTCGCCGTGTGGTAGAACTTGCTGCACCTTATGGAGTCAATGTTGAGGCGGAGTTGGGCTATGTGGCAAAGCTCGGTCAGCAGCAGGGTGGTGGTTTTACAACTGCTGAGGAGGCAAAACTCTTCGTTGAACAGACAGGTGTAGATGCTCTGGCTGTATCTATCGGCTCTGCTCACGGCTTCTATAAGCAGGCTCCGAAGCTCGATATCGAGCGTCTGGCGCAGATTCACGCAGCTACAGATGTGGCTCTTGTTCTGCACGGCAGCTCAGGTATTCCGCACGATATGGTGCAGCAGGCTATCTCGAACGGTATTGTCAAGGTAAATCTTGCAACCGAGATTAAAGATACCTTTATGCGCAACCTGAAGGCAATACTTACCACAACCGACGAGATAGACCTGCGCAAAGTCTTCCCGAAGGCTACCAATGCAGTGGTCGAACTGCTCGTGGAGAAGTATAAAATGGTGAAAAATCTGTAGAAAATTGCATATGTAAAGCAGACTTTCCATTTTTTATTTATACCTTTGCGGCAAAGTGAAAAATTATGGAGAAATACGAATCAAAACAGGGCCAAATCTTTAAGTCAGCAGCGCAGATATATCCGCTTATATCCAACTTCTCGCTGCTCACCCCCGCCGTATCCGATAAGGTGGAGGAGTGGCAGGCTACTGAGGATACCTGCTCATTCAAAGTTAAGGGTTTTACCGTCAAACTGCGAATGATAGATAAGGTCTATGGCAAGCATGTCAAAATTACCGGTGACGATGGCGGCGTGCCTATCGACTTCGCATTTTGGATTCAGCTCCACGAGGTAACCCCAACCGATACCCGTATCCGTATGGTTCTCCATTGTGAACTCAATATGATGATGCGTATGATGGTCGGCAGCAAAATCCAGAAGGGGCTTGATCAGGCCGTAGAGGGGTTTGTATCCGCCTTCAACAGAATTTAATTTTATCGTGAAAAGCACGCATCTGCGGCACATCGCTCATATCCCCGAATGGGAAATACAGGAGTATGTCCCATCCGTGTATATATCACGATGTACCACAGCTACGCACTTTTGACGATAAAATAGTGCGTAGGTAGAGCACAGTGCAAACCTGCACCACATCCCTTAACTTTATTAATTCTCTGTTTGTACTCTGTACTCTGTTCTCTGTTCTCTCTCAGCCTGCTAATATCCAAAAAAAGGTGCAACGTTGTAGCAAAACACACACTTTTTCTGAATATCGGGGATTTTTGAAAATTTTTGCAAAAAAATAGGTCGAAAGTTTTACCTTTTGCAAAAATAAGTGTATATTTGTCGCCGATTTCGCTCTGATTGAGAGTGAGATAGCATTTTAGAAATTAGGTAAATATAATTAATAACTCAAAAAATTTACAGCTATGACAAAAGCAGATATCGTAACAGAGATTGCGAAGCAGACCGGTGTTGAGAAGGTTCAGATTCAGGCTATCGTTGAGTCTTTTATGGATGAGATTAAGGACTCTCTGGGTCGTGGTGAGAACGTTTACCTCCGTGGCTTCGGCTCTTTCATCGTTAAGACTCGTGCTGAGAAGGTTGCTCGCAACATCTCTAAGAACACAACTATCACTATCCCTGAGCACAAGATTCCAGCATTCAAGCCTGCTAAGACTTTTGCTGCAAAGGTAAAATAATTGACACATTTGTTTAATCATTAATATTTACAACTATGCCAAACGGAAAGAAGCATAAGCGTCACAAGATGGCGACCCACAAGCGTAAGAAGCGTCTGCGTAAGGATCGTCACAAGAAGAAGTAGTGTGCCCGAGGCATATTGCTTAGATAGGAGTATAACGCTAAAGGGAGCAAAACCCTTTAGCGTTCCTATTAAAAGTACGAGGCTGAAATGGATATTTTTACGACTATTTGCAGCCTTATAAAACACATAATCTTGTACCATGAATCGTGAGTTAATAATCAATGTAACATCTACCGAGATAAACATTGCCCTCTGTGAGGACAAGGTGCTGGTAGAGTTGGGAAAGGATATGGCACAGACCGGCTTTTCGGTTGGTGACATATACCTGGGAAAGGTGCGCAAGATTATGCCCGGACTCAATGCCGCGTTTGTGAATATCGGACACGAGCGCGACGCGTTTATCCACTATCAGGACTTAGGACCACACTTCCCGTCACTCGACAAGGTTGTCGATAGTTGGGCTCCAGGAAAGAAGTGTATTCGAGTAGAGGCGATGAAGGTCGATTCTGCTCTGGAGAAGGATGGTAAGATTTCAGACCATCTGCAAGTAGGTCAGACCGTAATGGTTCAGGTTTCAAAGGAGGCAATCTCCACAAAGGGACCACGTCTGACTTGCGATATCTCGTTAGCGGGAAGAAATATTGTCCTTGTTCCCTTCTCTTCAAAGGTCTTCCTTTCGCAGAAGATTCGCTCCAATGAGGAGAAAAAGCGCCTCAAGCGTGTTGCTGCAGGCGTACTTCCGAAGAATTTTGGTGTAATCATCCGCACGGCGGCTACAAATGCTACCGATCTTGACGTTGAGCAGGATATCCTTGCTGCAGTCGAGAAGTGGAATAAGACCTGCCAGCAGATTCGCCGCCATCAGGCTCCGGCACTGCTTATGGGCGAGATGAGTCGCGCCAACACAATTATTCGTGACTCCCTCGATGGCTCATTTACGCAGATTTGCGTTGATGACGAGGGTATGTACAACGAAATTCGCAACTATATCCAATCGGTTGATCCAGAGAAGGTTAAGCTGGTAAAGCTCTACCGTGGCTCGGTGCCGATTTTTGACAATTTTGACATTTCGCGACAGATAAAGTCGCTCTTTGCCCGATATGTATCCCTCAAGCGTGGTGCATACCTTATTATAGAGTCAACGGAGGCGATGAATGTCATCGACGTAAACTCCGGAAACCGTACAAAGGCTGATGATAATCAGGAGGAGCACGTTCTTGAGGTCAATCTGGCAGCAGCTGCCGAGGTGGCTCGTCAGTTGCGCCTACGTGATTTGGGCGGCATTGTGATTATCGACTTTATCGATATGCACAAGGCGCAGAGCCGTCAGCTGCTCTATGAGGAGATGCAACGCCTGATGGCCACCGATAAGGCTCGTCATACAATTCTCCCGCTCACCAAGTTCGGATTGATGCAGATTACCCGTCAGCGCATCCGTCCTGTGGCGGTGAAGGATATCCGCGAGCTCTGTCCTACTTGTGGCGGTTCGGGTAAGGTTGAGCCGACAGTGCTTTTGGAGCGTACTATCGAGAATCAGCTCTCGCTGCTCTCGGAGGAGCATGGCGAGCGCTATGTAAACCTTGTGGTCAGCCCATATATTGCGGCATTCTTGAAGCAGGGACTTGTATCATTGCGTACCCGTTGGGCATTGCGTTATGGTATGTATATCTCTATTACTGCTTCGCAGAGCGCAGGTATTATCGAGGTTAAGTATCTCGATCGCAAGGGCGAGGATATGTTGCACCCCAACTATGTAGGTCATCGCAAGCCGAAGAAGGTTGCCATAAATGTCGATAAGATTACCCCACAGAGTAAGGAGCGCAAGGGTAGTGGCAGAGGCAAGCGTAAGGCTAAAAAGACGAGCGAGACAAAGGATAAAGAGTAGGGTATAACCTGTAAAGATGCACAAAATAGTTCAGGCAGCGGTGCAGACTGTTCCGTTTGTGCAGCTGCAAAAAGAGTTGAAACTGAAGGGCAACACCGTCTATCTCAACGAGTTAGTCGGAGGGGCCCTTTCGTTTTATTTGGCAGCGGCGGTGACAAAAACTGCCGGTCTGCATATACTTGTGGCAGAGGATCGTGACGCTGCGGCATACGCGATGAATGACCTCTACGCACTGCTTGACGAGAAGAGGGTGCTCTTCTTCCCATCTGCATATAAACGCTCGGTGCTCTACGGAAGTGAGGATGCCGAGAGTATCGTTATGCGTACAAATACCATTAACGCCATCAAGAGCCTTGCGGCAGATGACTATCTTGTTGTCTGCACATATCCCGATGCTATTGTTGAGAAGATTGTGGCGAGTGAAGCTCTTGATAATCAAACTATTAAGATATCTTGTGGCGACAAGATAGATATTGCCGATTTGGTTGATGAGTTGGAGCGTCAGGGCTTTGTGCGCGTAGATTTTGTCTATGAGCCGGGGCAGTACTCCGTCAGAGGTGGTATTGTCGATATATTTTCATACTCCGAGAGCCGCCCGTATCGTCTTGATTTTTTTGATGATGAGGTGGAGTCGTTGCGCCGTTTTGAGATTGCCAATCAGCTCTCTTCGGATAGATTGGAGAGTGTAGATATTATCGGAAATATCAACCGTGCGGAGGGTCGCAATAGCTCTTTTGCATCTTTTGTCGGCGAGGGGGCAAACTATTGGTTCTACGATGCTGACTATGTGCTGCGTAAGGTTGATGACCTGCGCGTAAGGGCGATGGAGAGCAGCGAGGAGCCACAGTTGGTGGCGCAGCGAATGACCTCGCGCCGAGAGTTGCTTGAGGATATGAAGGGTAGCACGTTGTTGTTGCTCAAGAATAACCTTTCGGAGCGTGTTGCGCGTGCAACGGTGGTATTCCATACGCAACCGCAGGTGAAGTTTGGTAAGAATTACGAACGTCTTGCCGATGATATAGCCTATCGCAAGGGCGAGGGTCTGAAGTGCTATATCCTCTCGGATAATCTGGCGCAGATTGAGCGCTTGGAGAATATTTTTCACTCTATCTCGCGCCCGGATGTGAGCCTTGAGATGATGCGACTGCTGCTGCACGAGGGCTTTGTCGATTACGATACAAAGTTGTGCCTATATACTGAGCATCAGATATTTGACCGCTATCGCCGCTATAAAATCAATGGCGAGATTAAGCGCGATGAGCAGATGACTATCGCCGAACTTAACGCTCTGCGTGTGGGCGACTATGTGGTGCATATCGACCATGGTGTAGGTCGCTTTGATGGCCTTGTGACACTGCCTGACCCGATGGGTGGTAAGCCGAGAGAGGTTATCAAGCTCGTCTATCGTGATGGCGATGTACTCTTTATCAACGTACATTCGCTGCACTGCATATCTCGCTATAAGAGTGGCGATGGCGAGCGTCCGAAGGTGCATAAACTCGGCAGTGGTGCTTGGCAGAAGATAAAGACGGCGACTAAAAAGGCTGTTAAGGATATCTCGCGTGAACTTATTGCCCTTTATGCCAAGCGTAAGGCGAGTGAGGGTTTTGCCTTCTCGGCCGATAGCTATCTTCAGCAGGCTATGGAGGCGTCGTTCCGTTATGAGGAGACCCCCGACCAACAGCGCGCTATTGAGGCAGTAAAGAGTGATATGGAGTCCTCACGCCCGATGGATCGCCTTATCTGTGGCGATGTGGGCTTTGGAAAGACCGAGGTGGCTATCCGTGCGGCATTTAAGGCGGCGGTGGATGGTAAGCAGGTAGCTGTGCTTGTGCCGACAACTATTTTGGCGCTGCAGCACTACCGTTCGTTTATGGAGCGCCTGCGCGATATGCCTGTGCGTGTGGAGTATCTCAATCGTTCAAAGAGTGCAAAGCAGACACGTCAGATTGCCGAGGATTTGGAGGCGGGAAAGATTGATATTCTTATAGGTACGCATAAGATGCTCGGCAGCGCGATAAAGTTCCGCGATTTAGGACTGCTGATTATAGATGAGGAGCAGCGCTTTGGCGTTGCGGCAAAGGAGAAACTGACACAGCTGAGCATTAGCGTCGATACCCTTACACTTACGGCAACACCTATTCCGCGAACGCTACAGTTTTCGCTTATGGGCTCACGCGATTTGTCGGTCATCTCGACCCCGCCACCAAATCGCCAACCGATTATTACAGAGTCACATACATTCTCCGAGGAGCTTGTGCGTGATGCTATCGAGGAGGAGCTGTCACGTGGCGGTCAGGTCTATTTTATACACAATAATGTTGAGCAACTTGAGGATATCCGCGGTATGATTTCGCGCCTCTGTCCAAAGGCTCGTGTCGTTGCGGCGCATGGTCGAATGAAGGCGGCAGATATGGAGAGACTCATCATGGACTTTATCTATGGCGAGAGTGATGTACTTGTGGCAACTTCGATTATCGAGAGCGGCGTGGATATACCGAATGTCAATACGATAATTATCAACAATGCCGACCACTTCGGCTTGAGTAACCTGCACCAGCTGCGAGGTCGTGTGGGAAGAAGTGACCGCAAGGCTTACTGCTACCTGCTCAGCAAACCCGATGAACTGCTGTCAAGCGATGCCCGTCGTCGTTTGAGGGCTATTGAGGAGTTTTCGGATTTGGGCTCTGGATTCAATATCGCTATGCAGGACCTCGATATTCGTGGTGCGGGTAATCTGCTGGGCGCTGAACAGAGTGGATTTATTGCCGATATCGGCTTTGAAACATACCAGAAAATCCTTAATGAGGCTATCTCCGAACTTCGCGCCGAGGGACTTGATGTGGCGGGACTTAGTGCCGAGGAGCAGAAGGTTGTCGATAGAATAAGCTATATCGATGATGTGTCGGTAGAGCTTGGCGTAGATGCCTCATTGCCAGCTGATTATGTACAACAACCTGCAGAGCGACTACGACTCTATCGAGAGCTCGACTCTATTGTTGATGAGCCGCGCTTGGTTGAGTTTGAGGCGCGCTTGAATGACCGATTTGGTCGCCTTCCGGATGCTGCACGACAGCTGCTTGATGTTATCCGCCTGCGCTGGATTGCTGCCGAACTCGGTATCGAACGCGTGAAGATTAAGAATGGACTTATGATTGTCGCCTTTGTGGGTGATGACCGCTCGCCATTCTATAAGACCGAACAGTTTATGACCCTTCTGCGCCGCGTCACCTCGCAGCCGGAACGCTTCGTCCTTAAACAGCGCGACACGAAACTTGCTATGACCGTGCGAAATGTCGCCTCGGTGGCAGATGGAGTGAGGGTGCTGACAGAACTTAAGGAATAATTGTTACACAGAATAGAAGTTTAGGGAATTTAGGTGGCGACTCTAAATTCCCTAATCTCTTTAGCTCCCTATTTTTTTGGATTTCACAATGAATTGTGGTAAATTTGCAAGATTGTAAAGCAATTGCTAATAGCTGATAGCTAACGGTAGTAATATAGCGAAGAACGATGCAAACATGTAATTTAATCATAGATACGGGCAATACATTTCACAAAGTCGGAGCGTAGCGACTAAGCCCCCTTTTGTCAACCGACGCTGCTCGTGAGGGCAGAGTCTGCTTGCAGACTATGCCGAACTGCGAGGAGGAAAAGCCACCTTTAGGTGGATTAAAGGGAGGTTTGGAGGGAATGTAAAGATACAATTTAACGGCAAACAGTACGACAGTATAGCGATAGACGATGCAAACATGTAATTTAATCATAGATACGGGCAATACTTTTCACAAAATTGCCGTTATTGATGCAAACAACAACCTATTGGAGGAGAGGGTAGTGCCTGAACTTACAGAGGAGATTGTTTGTGAACTTTGTAGCGTTTTTGCACCCTCAAAGGCGATAATCTCATCCACTCGCGGGGATGCAGCGAGGAGTAGAGCACTGCTCGAAGGTCGGGTGCAGTATGTTCTTTGTTTGGATCGTTCAACGCCACTGCCGATAGAGGTTGAGTACAACCGCTCGACGCTCGGCACAGACCGCATAGCGGCGGCAGTGGGGGCTGTGGAGTTGTATGGCGCCGATAGAGAGATTCTTGTCGTGGATGCGGGTACGGCGATAACAATCGATTTTATCGATTGCGGAGTATTCCGAGGGGGTAATATCTCGCCTGGTGTAGATATGCGACTTGAGGCTCTGAATGAGAAGACGGCGACCCTTCCGCTCTGCTCGCCCAAAGGGCTGACAGGTCAGGTGCCGCAGTTGGGTAAGATGACCGAAGAGGCGATAGTTTTTGGCGTTATGGAGGGTGTTTTTTACGAAGTAAAAGGGTATATTGACACTTTTACGGAGAAAAATGCAGATTTATTGACAATTTTTGTTGGTGGAGACGCAGAATATTTTGTTAATCGAATTAAAAATGCGATATTTGCAGGTCGTAAAGTCCTCTTTTTCGGACTTAACAGAATTTTAGAGTATAATGCAGAGAATGAAGATATATAACAGACTATTTTTGATGGCGTTTGTCATCGCTGTTTTTGGTGTTGCGGGTCGCGCGTCGGCTCAGGATTCGGCAGTCAATGCCTACTCACCATACACAATGTATGGAATCGGAGAGCTGGGTGTTAATGGTAATGCGATTAACAGAGCAATGGGTGGCTCGGGTATCGCTTTCCGCAGTACACAGATGGCGAGCCTGCTCAACCCTGCGGGTTATAGTGCAACACTTCGTAACAGCTTTATCTTCGAGGTGGGTATGGAGGGTAACTTTTTGAAGAATACCCAGCGCAAGTACTCGTCAATGTCATCTTCGGAGTACACTACAGCTGCAAATGCAAAGAATACTGTAAACCTGCGTGAGATTGCAATACAGTTCCCTATCGCAAAGGGCTTGGGCTTTGGTTTGAGCCTTACTCCATACGGCAGTGTCGGTTATAAGATGCACGCCTTGGAGCAGAATGAGGATACTTGGGGCACTGTCGGTGCTGTGATGTACAACTATCAGGGCGATGGCGATGTGACAGAGATTAAGGCAGGTATCGGTTGGGAGTTTGTTCGCGGAGTGTCAATCGGTATTGCAGCAAAGTACTATTGGGGAAATATTTTGCACAACTACACCACCTCGATTTATGGTGATTATGTAGGCTCAGGTGACTTTGTATCGACAAAGGGTTTGGATGATTACGCTATCTCGAACTTTAAGTTCCAGGTTGGTCTTCAGGCAAATATTATCGCCACAAAGAAGAGAATGCTTACCATCGGTGCCACTTATGACTACGGAGGCCCACTCAACCCGAAGGTTGTACAGACCATTTACATTGGCGATTATGCCTCTTCAGTAGTGTTCCAGGAGGATAGCCGCGGTCAGATGCGTCTGCCACACTCGGTTGGTGCAGGTATCTCGTATCAGGATGCGAAGTTCATTGCCAACTTCGATTATGAGTATCAGAATTGGGGCGGCGACAACGCCTTCTACCAGCACGATACCTATACAGGCCTGAGCGTGAAGTATGTTGATACTCATACATATAAGTTCGGCTTTGAGTATGTGCCAAACCGTTTCGATGTTCGTAACTACTTTAAGCGTATCTCGTATCGCATCGGTGCTCGTTATGGCGACTACTACCAGAGCTTCGAGGGCCGTAGAATCCCACAGTGGTCAGTTACTGCCGGTTTCGGTTTCCCACTGCGATTTATGAGTGCACATAGCATCAATGCAGGTATCGAGTTTGGCGGTCGTGGTAACCACGCATCGGTTATTATGCCGAAGATTGGCCAGCGTGTAGGTCTTATTCGTCAGAACTATGTTAAGGTTCACCTCGGCTTCTCGCTCTTCGGAGAGGATTATTGGTTCGTAAGACCTAAGATTGACTAATAGATTAAAACAAAATTATAACACATAAAAGAACAACACACAATGAAGGCAATTAAGTTTTTAATCGTTGCAGCTATGGCTGCTATGGCAACTTCTGCAGTTGCACAGGACTTTAGTGACCCTAAGTATGCAAAGTGGGGTGAGACACCGGAGGAGCGTAAGGAGAATATGCTTGCAAGCTCTTACTTGAAGGAGGAGATTGCAAACCGTCACTTCAACTCTGCTGCGGCTTATCTTCAGCAGCTTTTGGCAAAGTGTCCTGCAGCGTCTGAGAACATCTATGCAAATGGTGTTAAGCTCTACAAGGAGCGTGTAAACCGTGCAGAGACTCTTGCTGAGAAGAAGATGTATGTTGACTCAATCATCCTTCTCTACGACATCCGTCTGCAGCACTATGCATCACACCCTAAGCGTGGTAGCGTTTATATCCTTGAGCGTAAGGCACGTGAGTACCTCACTTATAAGGGTGACGACCGTGAGGGTGTTGCTGAGGCATTCGAGGCAGCTCTTGAGGCTCAGAAGAAGGCTGGCGTAGTAGATCCTGAGGTTGTAGTTATCTACTTCAAGAACCTCTGCGACGACTATCAGAACGATATCGTTGATGCAATGACTATCGTTAATACTTACGATGCGTATGCACAGTATTTCGAGAACCTTGCACCTGAGCAGCAGCAGTATAAGAATCAGTTCGAGCAGTGCTTCGGCGTCAGCGGTGCAGCATCTTGCGAGAATATCGAGGCTATCTTCTCAAAGAAGCTCGAGGGTAATATGGAGGATGAGTTGCTCGTATCTCAGGCATATGGTCTTATGGCTCGTACAGGTTGTAGCTCAGACTTCTTCTTCACTGTAGGTGAGAAGTACTACTCATTGCATCCATCTGCATCAGTAGCTATGAACCTTGCACAGGCTTTCCAGGAGAAGGGTAACTTCGACAAGGCAAACCAGTATCTGCGTGAGGCCCTGAATGTTGAGGAGAATCCTGCTGAGCGTGAGAAGCTCTATGTTCGTATCGGTATCCTCGATATGTCAATCAACAACTTCGCATCTGCAGTAGCTGCATTCCGCGAGGCACAGGCTATCAACCCTGAGAACGCACACGCACCATTCTTCCTTGCTCAGTGCTATGTAAATGGCGCAAAGGGTTGCTCAGGTCTTGCAAAGGATGCTATCTATTGGGTGGCTTACGACCTTATTCAGAAGGCTCTGCCACTGCTTGAGGCTCAGGATGCAGACCGTGTTGAGGCTGCACAGCAGCTTGCAGCAGCTTACCGTGGCGCATTCCCTACAAAGGAGGAGTGCTTCTTCAACGAGCTTGCTGATGGTTCTACATATGTTGTAAACTGCGGTTTTGCACAGGGCGTTAGAACAACAGTTCGTCCACGAGTACAGTAAAGAGATTTCAGTGTGAGACAATTATTGCACAGATATTTAGCAATAGCACTCCTTTTCTTAGGGAGTGCTTTGCTCTTTTCGTGCAAGGAGGAGAAGCAGGCTGAGGAGGAGTCCTTGGATGCTATTATGACCGAGAAGAGTTCAAATCTGACAATCGTCGTCTCGGAGAATGGCCGCCGCTCATATCGCTTTACCACACCACTGCTTGAGGGTTATACATTGGGCCGTGACCCATATAGAGAGTTCCGCAAGGGTATCAAGATTACTACCTATCAGGATGACTCTCTGACAACGGTCAATGCTACTATCGAGTCCAATTACGCTATTTATTATGAGAATCGTAAGCTGTGGGAGGCGAAGGGTAATGTCCGTATCGTCAAGCACGATGGTACAAAGGTCTTTACCCAGCAGCTCTTCTGGAACTCTACAACCAAACGTGTCTATTCAAACGTAGATACAAAGATTGTTACAGAGAACGATACCCACTTCGCAGAGGGCTTTGAGTCTGATGAGGAGTTGGTAGAGCTCAACTTCCGCCATTGGAAGGGTAAGGTTAAGATGGATGAGCAGGCTATGAAGTCTGCGGAGGATAGCACAGCTGTCGATAATAGTTCATCCACACAACCTGTAGCCGAGAAGAGTGTAGAGCAGCCAAAGAGGAGCACTGCAACCTTCCCGCCTCGTCGAGCGGTGCAAACCCCTCCGACAAGGTTAGGACAGAGTCGAACAGAATCGACTGAACGTATAGAGTAATTATATATAGGTATATAATGACCACATCGATAATAATCATACTGTTGATGCTGCTTCTGTCGGCCTTCTTCTCGGGTATGGAGATTGCGT
Organism: Alistipes sp.; assembly: GCA_017398555.1. GTDB lineage: Bacteria > Bacteroidota > Bacteroidia > Bacteroidales > Rikenellaceae > Alistipes. The sequence goes on along the minus strand of JAFQFV010000008.1, from coordinate 86,832 downwards.
TTTTGAATAAAAACCGTCTTAAGCTCGAGATTGATCGTAAGCAGAGTCGTATGTTTGACTATATTGCCAACCTCTTTTCGAGAAATCAGGGGCAGTATATCACAACAATACTTGTAGGTAACAATATCACACTTGTTATCTACTCTATGTGTATGTCGCAGCTTATCCGTGGTATTGCATATCTGTTGGGCTGGGAGGGCATCTATAATAATGGCTCTTTCCTGCTTGAGACCATCATTCCCACTATTATTGTTATCTTTGTTGCCGAGTATATCCCTAAGTCGGTAATCAGAAGTAAGCCAAACTTTTACTATCGTATCTTTGCGCCGATAATCTTCATATTTTACATTCTGCTCTATCCTGTAGCGCGTTTTACAACGATGCTCTCGTATGGTCTGCTTCGACTCTTTGGTAAAACACCATCAGAGGCGGAGAGACAGACGGAGTTTGACCGTAGCGACCTTGAGAGTCTGCTCGATACAAACAATGCAGAGTCTGATGACGATACCGAGGCGGAGATAAAGATGTTCCAGAATGCGCTCGATTTTGCCGACCTTCGTGTGCGTGACTGTATGGTGTCGCGTGTTGATATGGAGGCGGTAGATATTGATGAGGCTACGATAGAGAGCCTTACCGAGCGCTTTGTGGAGAGTAAATATTCCCGTATCTTCGTCTGGAGAGATAGCGTTGATAATATCATCGGCTATGTCAATTCAAAGAGCCTCTTTACTTCGCCCAAGAGCATCGAGCAGGTGCTGATGAATGTCGATTATGTTGTCGAGACAATGCCTCTGCAGGATGTGCTGACACAGTTTATCAAGCAGAAGAGCAATATTGCCGTGGTTATTGACGAGTTCGGAGGCACTGCAGGTATCATCTCGCTTGAGGATGTGTTGGAGCAGATTTTTGGTGAGATTGAGGATGAGCACGACGTTGAGGATATGGTCGAGAAGCAGGTGGCGGAGAACGAGTATGTCTTCTCTTGCCGTCTTGAGGTTGATTATCTGAACGAGAAGTATGCCCTCGGCATAGCTGAGAGCGAGGAGTATGATACCCTTGCCGGCTATATCATCTATCGCTATAAGGAGTTGCCTGCGGCAGGTACGCAGATGGAGTTCGATGGGCTGAAGATAAAGATTTTGCGAACCACTCGTTCCCGAATAGAACTTGCGAGGGTTGAGATAGCTAAAAAATAGTGCAAAAAGGCGAATAATTGGAATAAAATTACTATATTCGCGAGTTATTTGAAAATTTTACAAAAAATATTCTGATATGGTAAGTTTGAACACTTTGAGAACCAAATTTGGCGTGCTGCTCTCTGTAGTTATTGCAGGCGCACTTTTGGCGTTTATCTTCTCTCTGAAGACAGAGATGGGATTTTCTGGCAACGACCCTGAGGTCGGCGCAATTAACGGCAAGGATATTCACTACTCTGAGTTCCTTGCAGCTTATGATGATGTTAAGTCACAGATGGGTGAACTAACAACTGACGAGCAGGCACAGCAGGCTCTTGCAAACACTTGGCAGATTTTGCTCTCAGACCACGTATTTACCCCTGGTTTTGAGGAGCTGGGTCTTGCAGTAGGTGAGGCTGAGCACAAGGCTCTTGTTCGTGGTGAGCGTGCAAGCAACGTTATGTCAAGTCTCTTTGGTAACCCTCAGACCGGTGAGTATAATGTTGAGGCACTTGCAGCATTCCTCGCAGAGGTTGAGAATAACCCACAGGCACAGAAGGCTTGGTCATTCTTCAGCAAGCAGGCTGACCTTGATCGTTCGATGATGAAGTATCAGGCACTTGTTCAGAAGGGTGCTTATGCAAATAAGCTTGAGATTGAGCGTGGCGTAAAGAGCGCAAACAACACCTACAATGGTCGCTATGTTGTTAGCCGTTACACTACTGTTGCAGATTCACTTGTAACTGTTTCTGATAGCGAGATTAAGGCTTACTACAAGGCAAACAAGGCTCAGTATGAGCGCACTCCTTACCGTACAATCTCTTATGTTGAGTTCAACGTAGAGCCAACAGAGGCAGATAAGGCTGCTGTTGAGGCTGAGGCTAAGGCTGCTGCAGAGCAGTTTGCTACAGTTTCTGACCTTAAGGCTTACACTCGTGACAACCGTCACGCATCAGTTGCTCAGACCTATATCACTGCATCTCAGATGACTGCCGAGGAGAGCGCAGCTCTTACAAAGGGTAAGATGTACGGCCCTGCACTCGTTGCTGATCAGTGGCGTGCCGCTCGCGTAGCTGAGGTTCGCAATGTTCCTGAGAAGTACACTCTCAGCCACATCGTTCTCAACTATACCGACGAGAAGCTCGCAGATAGCCTTGTAACAGTTGCTAAGAAGGGTGACTTCGCTGCACTGGCTTCTCAGTACTCACTTGCAACAGATACTGCTGCTGAGGGTGGTAAGATTGGTGAGGTTACTTACGCTTCACTCGCTCCTCAGTTCGCAGATGCACTGCTTGGTAAGAAGAAGGGTGATATCGTTAAGATCTCTATGGGTAACGTTATCCAGATTCTCAAGGTTGAGGGCGTTAGCGCTATTCAGAAGCACTATAAGCTCGCTACACTCGAGTATCCACTCGTTGCTTCACAGCAGACTCAGCGTGACGTACACAACCAAGCAAGCCTCTTCGCTGTAACAGCAGCTAAGGAGGGCTTTGAGGCTACAACAAATGCTCAGTCACAGGTATCTCGCACAGTTACTATCGAGAAGGCTGCTCGCGCCGTTCGCGGTATCGATGGCCACTCTCTTGAGGTTGTATTCTGGGCTAACAAGGCAAAGGTTGGTGACGTTTCAGAGCTTATCAAGCTTGATAACAACCACTACGTAGTAGCTACTCTTACTGAGATTAACGATAGCGAGTATCGTTCAGTAAATGAGGTTGCTTCACAGATTAAGAGCACACTTCTCCGTGATAAGAAGTTCGAGCTTATCTCTGCTAAGATGGCTGGCGCTACCCTTGAAGAGGTTGCAGCAGCTGCTGAGTCTGAGGTTAAGAACTTTGAGAACGTTAAGTACGATGCTTACTATATCCCAGGTATCGGTGTTGAGCCACGTGTACTCGGCGCTATCGCATCACTTGAGCAGGGCAAGCTTTCAGCTCCTATTAAGGGCGCAAGCGGTGTATTCGTTCTGGTAACTGATGGCGTAACCGTTGCAGACGAGGCACAGACCCTCGAGGCAGAGAAGGTTAAGCAGCAGGCAGCAGCCGAGCAGTCAGCAACTCGCGCATTCTATGCAGTGCAGGAGCTGGCAGATGTAGAGGATAATACTGTAGGCTACTTCTAATTTTGACGTGATAGTGGGGCACCTATCTCCGCTAACACATATAAACAACAAAGGGCAGTACGTTTTAGTACAGCCCTTTGTTGTTTTATATGCCGAGCGGAGTATCTGCCCCGCTCTGACGCCAAAACTAGCCATCTCTTTAATTATCCATCGTCGGGCATTTTACGTGATGCACACCGACCGACGCTGCTCGTGAGGGCAGAGGCTGCTTGCCGACTATGCCGAACTGCGAGGAGGAAAATCCATCTTTAAGATGGATTAACTACCGCATTTTGACAACAAAATGGTTGGTGTGACCTTAATGCTTGCAAAAATATCCATAAAATTGCAACCTATTCATAAAATATTCGTATATTTGTATAGAATACCAACTACTAATCTAAATCAAGTACATTATGAAAGTTACCATTGAGACTCTTGCGGCTATATATAACGTCGGTATGGCTATCGTTATGGCAGATGGCGAGTTGAAGCCTGAGTATGTTGCTCCTCTTGAGAAATTTTACGGTGGTATAAATGGTTTTACCAACGAGGCAATGATGAAGGTTGTTGATTGTGCTAACAACAATAAAAACCTTACTATGGAGAGGTCTGTAGAGTTGGTAAAGTCGTTGGATGTAGATGTTAAGAAGAGGTTAGTCAATATCTACGCAGATATTGTTCGTGCAGATGAGCAGATTTCGGATAAGAAGATGGTAATGTTCAACGGTGTGCGCAACCTCTGCGGACTACCGGCGCCTGCTACTCCGTTGGTGGATAACTCTGACGATGTTATCGCTCCGACATTCATCGCTGCAAAGACAAATGGCCTTGCATATCCTTTCCAGAGCACGGCCGAGAGCTGGCAGGAGCTTGATGCCGATATTGCCGAGCATATTGGCGCAGAGCGTACTGAGATTGTCCGCTTTACAGCTCCGCTCAATACACTCTCAAAGCAGTTGGGCCTTGTGGATTGCCACCTTGTCTTCCTTGTTGATAGAGAGGGCTACAAGAAGGATGGCCTTGGCGATAATATGACCGGAACACTCCTCTATGGCTCGGGCCACGAGATTTTGGGTAATATCGTCTTTGCACTTGAGAGCGATAATGGATATAAACTTATGGGCTTTACCTCGGCAGCGCTTATTGAGAACGCATATATCGAGATAAATGCCACTGTTGGTAACCTTTTAAGACTTGAATAGTATGAAATTTGCACAACGCGACTTTAGCGCAATTCTCAAACTGGGAATTCAGCTTATTTCCAATAGCGATAATCCGCAAAATGCGGCAGCTGCGCATAAACTTATATATGGCCTTGCTCGCTTTGTCTCTGAAGATAGAATCGAGAGCGTTCAGGCAATGTCAGACCTTATCGACTTCGAGACCGCTGCCATTATCGTAGCAAACCTCGACGAGGAGGAGTTCGACTGGGCAAAAGACCTTCTCTATGAGGTGGCAACCACAAATGTCGAACTAAACGACGCCCAACGCGCCATCTTCGACAACCTTATCGACCTCTACTGGCAAAACCAACCCGCCGATGACGACGGCCGCTACGACTTTGAGATATAAAAAAGCACCTGAAAAGGTGCTTTTTTTTGTTTGCAATGCGGATATTCATTCTTTACAGATTATATTAAAAGCAACAAAGGCTCCCGGAAGGATAGTACTCTAATGTGTAACTAAAAGTCGTAACCAATTATATTATTAGAGTAATTACTCCAACCATTTGCAGTCTTGTAAGAGTTTACCGATGCAGTTGGTACATAAATTTTACACTTTATATTTCTCAATTTAGTGTGGGGCTTTGAATAAAAAGACTTATAATCATAAATATATTCGTAATATGAGAACACTTTCTCGCCTATATTTGGCGGTGTTGTCGCATTGCAATACACTTTGCTTAAGTTTTTGCAAATTTAGAATGCTTCATCTCCAATTCTAGTTACAGTATCTGGAATAGTTACACTTTCCAGATCTCTGCAATAACTATAAGTATTGTTACCAATTTCAGTAACGCTATTTGGAATATTTATATTTTTCAAACTTTTGCATTCACTGAATGTTCCATCTCCAATTTTAGTAACATTATTTGGGATTGTTATACTTTCCAAATTCTCACATCTTCTGAATGCTTCATTTTCAATTTTAGTAACACTATTTGGAATTGTTATACTCTTTAGTATTGTACTGTTAATAAATGCAAATTCTGGGATGCTCGTAATTGTGCTTTTAAATGTAATTTTGCCTATTCCATTTTTGTACTCGTGAGATTTGACCTCTGCACCCCAACCACCAACATTGCCTAATGTAAGGTGTGCATCTCCATAACCATTTACATAACTATATATTATTTCACGGTTTGAATTATTGCAACTTAAACAAATGCAGGATGTAATAAGCATCAATATAAAAAGAATCTTTTTCATAAAACGAAAATTAATATTAGTGATATGACTTACTTTTACAAAGTTAAAAAATTATTTCCGAACGAACAAACATATTTGGTGCGGTCATTTGTTCAAAAATGTACTGCGTAGCAAAGCCTCCCTTTTCCAAAGGGAGGTTTGGAGGGAATGTAGATATGAGGGGGGGGTGGTGGCTTTAGTCACACCACCACTATATTAAGGGTTAAAAAAGAAAGCCCTCCCAAGTGGGAAGGCTTTGCACATAAGATAAGTCTCGGTAATTCGATTACTTCGACATGTAGCCCTTAATATAATGGTGATGGCTTCCATAGCGGTTGAATGCAGCCTCATCGAGAGCCTCCTGTGCTGATGGGTGAGCAACAGAGATGATAAGGCGAGCACGCTCCTGCAGGCTCTTGCCATAGAGATCTACAGCACCATTCTCAGTAACGAACCAGTGGATGTGGTTACGGGTTGTAACAACACCTGCACCCTCGGTAAGAACGTCAGAGATCTTTGATACACCCTTATTTGTAATAGATGGCATTGCGATAATAGCCTTACCACCCTTAGAGAGTGATGCACCATAGATGAAGTCCACCTGACCACCTACGCCTGAGTAGAACTTACGGCCGAGAGAGTCTGCGCAAACCTGACCTGTGATATCTACCTGAAGAGCAGAGTTGATAGCGGTAACCTTGTCGTTCTTTGATATAATAAATGGGTCGTTAGTGTAACCTACGTCCATCATCAGTACGCCTGGGTTGTCGTCGATAAAGTCATAAACCTTCTGTGAACCCATAAGGAATGTAGATACCATCTTACCCTTATCGATATTCTTAGCTGCGCCGTTGATTACGCCCTTCTCAACGAGTGGGAGTACGCCGTCAGCGAACATCTCGGTATGAACACCGAGGTTCTTGTGGTTTCCGAGCTGTGCGAGCACTGCGTTAGGAATAGCACCGATACCCATCTGAAGAGTTGCACCATCCTCGATAAGACCTGCACAGAGGTTACCAATCTTAGTCTCAACCTCATTTGGAGCTGCGAAGTGAGCCTCCTCAAGTGGCTGATCGTCCTCTACGAAGAACTCGATCTGTGAGCAGTGAATCATCGCGTCACCGAATGCACGAGGAACGTACTTATTTACAACTGCAATAACGTGCTCTGCGCACTCAACAGCTGCAAGAGTAGCATCTACAGATGTACCGAGAGATACATAGCCGTGCTTGTCAGGTGTAGATACCTGAATCATAGCTACATTACAAGGCACTGCGCCACTACGATAGAGCTTCTGTGTCTCGCTCAAGAAGATTGGAATGTAGTCAGCATAACCGCTCTGGGTTACCTTACGTACATTACCACCCACGAAGAATGAGTCGAGCTGGAATACGCCCTCGAACTCAGGATCTGCGTATGGCGCAGGACCCTCAGTGTGGAGGTGGTGGATGTGTACATCCTTAAGCTCGCCATTGCGACCTCTGTCGCACATAGCCTTAATCAGACACTGTGGTGCTGATGCAACTGAACTGAGGTGAATGTGATCACCTGACTTGATTACCTTTACAGCCTCTTCTGCTGTTACAAACTTAATCATAGCTCTAAATTATTTGAGTTATAGGTTAAAAATTACTTTCTCTTTACTTCTACCTGCTCGTAGCCCTCGATGATATCGCCAATCTTGATATCGTTGTAAGACTCGATGTTCAGACCGCAGTCGTGGCCTGTCAGTACCTCCTTAACATCATCCTTGAAACGCTTGAGCGAGCCCAGACGGCCTGTGTGGATAACGATACCGTCACGGATTACGCGGATAGGGGTGTTGCGCTGAATCTTACCCTCGCGGACAATACCACCGGCGATAGTACCAACCTTTGAAATCTTGAAGGTCTCAAGTACCTCGACAGAGCAGACAATCTCCTCCTTCATCACAGGCTCGAGCATACCCTCGATAGCATCCTTAATCTCATTGATAGCGTCGTAGATGATAGAGTAGAGACGAATCTCAATCTCCTCCTTCTCAGCCAGACGGCGAGCAGCAGCTGATGGACGCACCTGGAAGCCGACGATAATGGCATTTGATGCAGTAGCCAGCAGTACATCGCTCTCTGAAATCTGACCTACAGCCGAGTGGATAACATTTACCTGAACACTCTCCTTTGAGAGCTTAATCAGTGAGCCTGACATAGCCTCTACAGAGCCATCCACATCACCCTTAACGATGATATTGAGCTCCTTGAACGAGCCGATAGCGATACGACGGCCAATCTCGTCGAGAGTTACGTGCTTCTGAGTCATCAGACCCTGCATACGCTGCAACTGCTCACGCTTATTGGCCACCTCACGAGCCGAACGGTCATCCTCCATAACATTGAATGAATCACCCGCCTGTGGAGCACCATTCAGACCGAGCAACTGTACAGGTGTTGCAGGTCCCGCCTCGGTAACCTTCTTACCATTCTCGTCAAACATTGCCTTAACACGGCCTGTGTATGTACCTGAGAGGACAACATCACCAATTCGCAGTGTACCATCCTGAACAAGCACGGTCGCTACATAACCACGACCCTTGTCGAGCGTTGATTCGATAACGGCACCCTTGGCACGCTTGTTAGGATTAGCCTTCAAGTCGAGAAGCTCAGCCTCAAGAAGCACCTTCTCAAGGAGTTTGTCGAGGTTCAGACCCTGCTTTGCAGATACATCCTGGCTCTGGTACTTACCGCCCCAATCCTCAACCAGGTAGTTCATATTCGCAAGCTGCTCCTTGATGCGCTCAACGTTTGCAGCAGGCTTATCAATCTTGTTGATTGCAAATACCATAGGTACACCTGCAGCCTGTGCGTGGTTGATAGCCTCGATAGTCTGTGGCATCACGCTGTCATCAGCTGCAACGATGATAATAGCAACGTCGGTAATCTTCGCACCACGGGCACGCATCGCTGTAAATGCCTCGTGACCAGGGGTGTCGAGGAAGGTAATCTTCTGACCATTCAGCTCAACAGAGTATGCACCGATGTGCTGGGTGATACCACCCGCCTCACCTGCGATAACGTTGGTCTTACGGATGTTGTCGAGAAGTGATGTCTTACCGTGGTCAACGTGACCCATAACGGTTACAATCGGTGGACGTGGGAGCAAATCCTCTGCCTCATCAACCTCATCATCGCCAATAGCCTCCTGAATCTCAACAGATACGAACTCGGTAGTAAATCCGAACTCCTCTGCCACTACGACAAGTGCCTCGGCATCCAGACGCTGGTTGATAGATACCATAAGGCCGAGGTTCATACAAGCTGAGATAACCTCCATCGGAGATACATTCATCATTGTTGCAAGCTCACTCACGGTTACAAACTCTGTAACCTTGAGCACCTTGCGCTCCTTCTCCTCGCGCTCTACAGCCTCGTTCATCTTCTCACGAACCTCCTCGCGCTTCTCCTTACGATACTTGGCACCCTTATTCTTGGCACCCTTTGCAGTCAGACGAGCAAGGGTATCCTTTACCTGCTTTGAAACCTCCTCGTCAGATACCTCCGGACGAACTACAGGCTTTGGCTGTGGCTTGTTGTGCTTGTTCTTCTTGCCGCCACCCTGCTGCTGATTCTGCTGGTTGTTATTGTTGTTATTCTGCTTGAAGTCGGCACGATTCTTCTTGCTGCCGCCCTGCTGAGGCTGCTGACGAGTGATATCGACCTTCTCCTTGTCAATCTTCTTACGACGCTTGCCACCCGGTACCATGCCTGATACATCCATCTTACCCAAAATCTGAGGGCCGCTCAGAGTTGGGGTAGCGGTAGCGCGGAATGCGCCATTATCCTTCGCCTCAACAGCTACAGGCTCAGCCTTTGGCTGTGGTTTAGGCTCCGGCTTTACCTCCGGTTTAGGCTGTGGTTTTGGTTCCGGCTTTGGCTCAGGTTTAGGCTGTGGCTTTACGATATTACCCTTCTTGTCGAGCTCTACACGACCCAGGATGCGAGGCTGCTGTACCTCGTCCTTAATCTCGATAGTGCGCTTTGGCTCGGCTTTAGGCTCCTCGATAGATACTGTAGCCTGCTTTGTTGCAATCTTCTCGCGGATATTGTCACGCGCAGAGGCAGCAGCACGGTTTGCACCGAACTCCTTCTCTACCATAGCATAGATATCTCCGCTAATCTGTGTGTTGGGCGAGCCGTCGATAGCTACACCCTTCTTGCGCAAGAAGTCGGTTACGGTGTTAAGACCAACCTTGAACTCCTTTGCTACTTGAATAAGGCGTAATTTCTTTGTTTCGTTCTCCATTATATATTTTTCCTTTTTTTTATTTAACACTTGTTTTGCTTGTTACGAAAATCTCGTAACCGGATTCTGGGGAACGGATTACTCCTCACTCTGCTCCAACTCGCTCTCAAGAATAGCGATAATAGCCTCAGCCTGCTCTACCTCAAGGTCTGCACGCTCGGCAATCTCCTCTGCGCTCAGTGCAAGAACTGCCTTTGCACGGTCAAGACCTACTGCAGAGAGGGCCTCAATCTGCCAATCCTCGATAACATCCGAGAACTCAGAGAGCGGATAGTCGCCACCCTCGATGTTACGGAATACGTCGATGTTGTAACCGGTCAGCATCTTTGAGAGCTTGATATTCAAACCACCCTTACCGATAGCAAGTGATACCTGATCAGGGTCGAGATATACAGATGCTGTCATACGCTCCTCATCAACAACAATCTCGGTAGTCTTTGCCGGATTGAGTGAACGCTGAATGAGCAGCTTGGTGTTTGAAGTATAGTTGATAACATCGATATTCTCGTTGTGCAACTCCTTTACGATAGTGTAGATACGCGCACCCTTCATACCCACGCAAGAGCCTACAGGGTCGATGCGGTCGTCATAAGACTCAACAGCAACCTTTGCACGCTCGCCAGGGATGCGGGCAATCTTCTTGATTGTAATCAGACCGTCGTAAATCTCAGGTACCTCAGCCTCGAAGAGTCGCTCAAGGAACTGGTTTGCAGTACGAGAGAGGATGATACGTGGCTGGTTGTTGTTCATCTCCACGCTCTTAACGATAGCCTTCAGAGTGTCGCCCTTGTGGTAGAACTCGCCAGGAATCTGCTCTGCGCGTGGCAAAATCAGCTCGTTGTCATCATCGTCAAGGATAAGCACCTCCTTCTTCCAAACCTGATAAATCTCGCCCGATACAATCTCGCCCACGCGGTCGCGGTACTTCTCGTAGAGCTTTGACTTCTCAAGGTCAAGGATGCGTGATGCGAGGTTCTGACGCAGTGAGAGTACTGCACGACGACCGAAAGACTCGAAAGTGATAGGGTCTGTGTACTCGTCGCCCACCTCGTAAGATGGGTCGATAGCCTGAATCTGAGAGAGTGAAATCTCGCGTACCTCATCCTCAAAATCCTCATCGGCTACCACTACGCGGTTGCGCCAAATCTCAAGGTCGCCCTTGTCGGCGTTGATGATGACATCGAAATTCTCATCAGTACCATACTGCTTCTGCAGGGCGTGATGGAATACATCCTCAAGAACACCGATCATTGTCGATTTGTCGATGTTTTTCAGCTCTTTGAACTCTGCAAAGTTGCTGATAAGATTCAAATTGTTCATTGTTGTCTGTTTTTTATATTATTTGTAATCTAAATATTCCTTTGCGGTCTTGATATCCTCGAAAGCTATCTGACGAACGATGTGCTGCAACTCCTTGCGCTTCTTGCCCTCAACGGCCACCTTCTCGTCGTAAGAGATTGTAATACCCTCCTCTGTCGCCTGGTCAAGTGTGCCCAAAATCTTGATGCCATCCTTGAGCAACACCTCGATAGGGGAGCCCTCAATCTTCTTGTACTGACGCAACAACTTGAGCGGCTCGCCAATACCTGCCGATGCAACCATAAGAGAAAAATCCTCTACATCTCTGTCAAAAACTGCATCTACAGCACGCGAAACTGCCACGCAAGTATCTATCGATACCCTGCTGTCAGCGTCAAGAATGAGCGAAATCTCATTTGATGGGGTAGAGGTGCACTCTACAACAAATACATCGCTTCCTTGTAAATTCTCCTCTACTACTTCTATTAACTTGCTGATATCCATATCGTTATAAATTTTCTCTTACTTTATCTCTGTCAAATTCTTGCCGCACGGGCACAAAATAAGGGGACCTTTTCGTCCCCTTTCACTCCTTCACACCACAAAAGTAGTGCATTAAATTGAGAAAAGCAAATATTTCGTAAGAAATATTAGTGTTTTATCGTGAAAAGGCAGCATTAGCTGCACATCCCTCATATCCCCAAATGAGCAGTACCCCAAGTACAGCCCATCTGGGGATATTTCACGATATGCACCTACTACTACCTTTTGACGATAAAACGGTGCACAGATTGAGCGGTGTGCAACCTGAATTTACTCCTTATTCTCAGGCTTGAATTCGATTTCGAAGTAGCTCTGGGATGGCTTGGTAATTGCGCCTGTGGCAGCGTCGATACCCCAACCTAAAACGTCGCAGAGGTTGATTATGGATATAGGGTTGAAGGTCTTGTCGATAACGATTGTCTCGGTCTTGTACTCCTTGACCTCGGCCTTGACGATTGTATCTTCAAAACCGCGCTTAACCTTTGTAGTGTAAGGGAAAGCGACGTCGTGGTGTTTAATGCCGTCGATTGTAAGGGTTACATTCTCCTTGATATTCGAGTCGAAAGTAACCTTTGCTTTTGAGCCGCAAAAGATTGAAGCACAAGAGGTTGCGGTGCAGAGAATAACTGCACCCAGAGCCGCAGAAATGAGATTTTTCTTCATTGTTATTTGTGTTGTACTCTGTGGCTCCTGCAGAGTATTGTAAAAAAGAAAGTGTGGAGCCGATTAGTCTATCTGATACGAGGTTCTGGAATACCTTAGGACAAATAAACAATACCCCACACTCGTATTGAAAATGAGGTAATTACCCTCAGATGTATCAATACGAAGTGATGAGTGAATTGCTCTCCTTGTCCTAATGAAATTTTCCAGATTTCGTATCAAGGATAAAAGCTAATACACTTTCATCAAAAAATATGTCTGCCGCAGATTGCTCTACAACAATGCAAAGTTAAGAAAAGATTTTTAGTTTTACAACAAAAAAAGGTCGTCAAACGACGACCCAAGTAGCCAATAGCTAATGGCCAATGGCCAAGAGTAAAAAAAAGTGGCAGTATCGAACTGCCACTTTTTTTACATCATACCGCCCATACCTCCAGCAGGCATTGCAGGCAGTGGATTCTCGGCCGGCTTCTCTGCAAGTACGCACTCGGTTGTAAGGAACATTGATGCGATAGATGCAGCGTTCTCAAGAGCCACGCGAGATACCTTTGTCGGGTCGATAATTCCCGCTGCGAGCATATCCTCAAAGCGGTCATCGCGAGCATTGTAACCGAAGTTACCCTCGCTCTCACGTACCTTATTTACAACTACAGAGCCCTCGCCACCTGCGTTAGCAACAATCTGACGGAGCGGCTCCTCGATAGCGCGCTTAACAATCTGAATACCTGTTGTCTGGTCGTCATTATCGCCCTTAAGACCCTCAAGAGCTGCTGTTGCGCGGATGTAAGCCACGCCACCACCGGGAACGATACCCTCCTCAACAGCTGCACGAGTAGCTGCAAGGGCGTCATCTACGCGATCCTTCTTCTCCTTCATCTCAACCTCGGTTGCAGCACCTACATAGAGTACTGCTACGCCACCAGCGAGCTTTGCAAGGCGCTCCTGGAGCTTCTCGCGCTCGTAGTCTGACTTAGCAACCTCGATAGATGAGCGGATAAGTGCCACGCGCTCTGCAATAGCTGCCTTGTCGCCGCAACCATCAACGATAGTTGTACTCTCCTTTGTCAGGGTAACCTTCTCGGCGCAACCGAGCATAGCCATAGTTGCATCCTCAATCTTCATACCCTTGTCTGAAGAGATAACTGTCGCACCTGTAAGCGTTGCGATATCCTCAAGCATCTCCTTGCGACGGTCACCAAAACCCGGAGCCTTACAAGCGGCCACCTTCAGAGTACCACGCAGGCGGTTTACAACCAGCGACTGCAGTGCATCGCCATCTACATCCTCTGCGATAATGAGCAGCGCACGACCTGACTGGGCTACAGGCTCAAGCACGCCCATAAGCTCCTTCATAGTCGAGATCTTCTTGTCAGCAAGCAGAATGTATGGCTTCTCAAGCTCTGCCTGCATCTTCTCTGTGTCGGTCATAAAGTATGGAGAGATATAACCGCGGTCGAACTGCATACCCTCAACTACATCTACGTGAGTATCAGTACCCTTAGCCTCCTCAACGGTGATTACACCCTCGTTATTTACCTTTGCCATAGCCTCGGCAATCAGAGCGCCGATAGCCTTGTCATTATTTGCAGAGATTGTAGCAACCTGCTCAATCTTTGTGTTGTCAGAACCAACCTCCTGGCTCTGCTTGCGCAGTGACTCAACGATAATGGCAACCGCCTTGTCGATACCGCGCTTGATGTCCATCGGATTTGCGCCTGCGGTAACATTCTTCAGACCTACGCTGATAATAGCCTGCGCCAAAACAGTTGCAGTTGTTGTGCCGTCACCTGCATCGTCATTTGTCTTTGATGCCACCTCGCGTACCATCTGTGCACCCATATTTGCAAATGCATCCTCAAGCTCCACAGCCTTTGCTACAGTCACACCATCCTTTGTCACCTGCGGTGCACCAAACTTCTTGTCGATAATCACATTTCTACCCTTAGGGCCAAGTGTCACCTTCACCGCATTTGCTAACGCATCCACACCCTCCTTCAGAAGGTCGCGCGCCTCGATATTATACTTAATTTCTTTTGCCATAATAGCTTATCTCTTTAATTTTGGTTTCGATTTTATGCGGTTTTTACCTCCTTCCTCTTGCCAATTAAATCCTCACATAACTCTTGTATGCTGAGGTTTAATTGTCTGCGAGAGCGTTGTAAAACTCCACCTAAAATCAAAACGTGTGTTTGTCTTTCTAATTTTGGTTTCGATTTTATGCGGTTTTTACTGCCGCTACCTTGTTCTCGTCAATGGGAAATACCCCTTAGTATGTCCCATCGCCTCGACCTTTTTATCTAAAATCAAAACGGGGTTGTTTTTTTTGCTTTTGGCTATTCTGCGGATTTATATAAGTCGGCTCTGCCGACACCTCTATAAAACCAATAGCCAACAGCCAAATTATTTCTCTACTACCGCCAGAATCTCTGACTGCTTCATAATGATATAGGTTGTGCCCTCGTGGTTAACCTCGGTACCTGAGTACTTGCCATAGAGCACCTGGTCGCCCTCCTTTACCTCCATTGTCACATCCTTTGTGCCGGGGCCTGCTGCGATAACCTTACCTGCAAGCGGCTTCTCCTTTGCTGTATCCGGAATAATAAGACCTCCGGCGGTCACCTCCTCTGCCGGATTTGGCAGAATGAGTACTCTGTCTGATAGTGGTTTAATCATAGTTTTGAATATGTTTTAGTTAAATTTTCTGTTTACACTCTTATCAATCAATCCTTATGCCAAACGCATATATAGTGCCAACTTTGGCAGACAAATTGACAATTTGGCACAAAATTACTATTTTTGTTGTAAAAGTGAGTTATATGCGTAGGTTATTTTTTACTCTTTTCGTTGTCATAACCACGTTTGCGGTTCGGGCTCAGACGTTGAATGAGGGACAATTTGCAACTCCAAAGCCCCATCCTCGACTGATTATTGATGCAGATAGGGTGGCACAATTGAAACGTGCTGTAGCAACTTCTCCGCGGATGGAGCGGTTGAATGACTATATACTTACACGTGCTACCTCTTTTCTGGAGCAACCTGAGGTGGTCTATAAGAAGACGGGAAAGCGACTGCTTACCATTAGTAGAACGGTGCTTGAGCGGGTGCTGTTTTGTAGTTATGCTTATTTGGTGACAGCCGATGTTGAGTATGCGCAACGTGCAGAGCAAGAGATGATTGCAGCTGCGCGGTTTGATAATTGGAATCCGTCACACTTCCTTGATGTGGCAGAGATGACTGTAGCCTTGGCGTTGGGTTATGATTGGCTCTACGATGTGCTCTCCAAGCAGAGTCGAGAGGAGATTGTGGGCGCGATAGTTGAAAAGGGGCTATTGGGGGCGGAGAAAGAGAGCCAGATGTGGTTCTATCGCCGTGCAAATAATTGGAATCAGGTCTGTAATTGTGGTATGGTGCTCGGTGCATTGGCTGTCTCCGAATATGATTCGGAATTGGCGCTTGAGATGGTTGAAAAGTCGCTTTTGTCAAATCCTATAGCAATGGCTACTTATGCTCCAAATGGAGTCTATGTTGAGGGTAGTGGCTATTGGAGTTATGGCACTTGGTTTGAGGTGTTGATGATAGAGGGGCTGCGTAGTGCGTTGGGTAGTAGCTTTGGAATTGAAGATAGTGAGGGATTTTTGCAATCGGCTGATTTTGTTAATTTTATGATGACACCTACGGGTGGTAAATTCAACTACTCGGATAATGGAGCAACGGTAAAAAAGGCGCAAAATCCGCTGTTGGGTTGGTTTGCGGCAGAGTCTGGCGATATGGGTAAGATATACGATGATTTTCGGAGCCTTGAGAGTGGTGCTATCCGTATTGAAGAGCGACGATTGTTGCCTATAGGAATGTTCTTTTTGTCGCGTTGCAACCTGAATAATATAGAGCCTCCGAAGTCTAATTTCTTCGTTGGTGATGGGACACAACCGCTCTTTGCATATCGCAGTGGCTGGAACTCCCAAAAAGATATCTATTTAGCAGCAAAAGGGGGCTCTGCATCACTCTCACACGCCCATATGGATGCCGGAAGTTTTATCTACGAGTGGGGTGGTGTGCGTTGGAGTATAGATTTGGGCTCGCAGAACTACTACACCCTTGAGAGAAAGGGTGTTGATTTGTGGAATATGAAGGAGAACTCGCAGCGTTGGGATGTCTTTCGTATAGGTAGCTCAGCCCATTCTACGCTAACGGTCAAGGATAAAAAGCATCTTGTTGCGGGTCGTGCAACAATGGTTGAGAGCTATGACAGTAAAGGGTGTCATGGTGCAACTTTTGATATGTCGCAACTCTTTGAGGAGTTATCGGTAGCTATGAGAACTATTACGATTGATGATTATGGGCGAGTTGCTGTGATAGACTCTTTGCAGGCTGTGCGGCCGACAACTATGCGTTGGACAATGTGTACTAACGCTGAAGTAGAGCTGCTTGGCAATAGAGAGATTTTGCTGAAACAGAGTGGCAAAAGGTTGCTTATCTGCGCCTCGAAGGGGGCTAAAGCATTTACTGTTTCGAATACTCCGCCACACGATTATGATGCTGAAAATAGGAATTCCCGCAGGGTTGGATTTGATTTTAATGTGCGCAAAAAGGCTCGATTTGCAGTAGAACTGACCCCTCTCGATTAAAAAATGTCGTGTAACGTTGCAACTCAATATATAATTTGTTATATTTGCATAATATTGTGCGATATTGTGCAGATAAGTAGATGTAAACTATTATGAAGATAGCGGTTGCCGGAACGGGATATGTCGGATTGAGTCTCGCCATTGTGCTTGCGCAGCACAATGAGGTGGTGGCTGTGGATATTGTTCCGCAGAGGGTCGAGATGATCAATCGCAGGGTGTCGCCCATTCAGGATGAGTATATCGAGAAGTATCTGTCAGGCAAGAGTCTGAATCTTGTCGCTACGACAGATGCCGAGTCTGCCTATCGTGATGCTGATTTTGTTGTTGTGGCAACTCCGACCAACTACGACAGCCGTCTTAACCACTTCGATACCTCTGCTGTAGAGTCGGTCGTAAATTTGGTTACAGAGCTAAATCCAAATGCCGTTATCGTCATCAAGAGTACCGTTCCTGTCGGTTATACCGAGCAGATTTGTGCAAAGTCGGGCAACAGAAATATCCTCTTCTCGCCGGAGTTTCTGCGCGAGAGTAAGGCACTCTATGATAACCTCTATCCGAGTCGAATAATTGTCGGTGTGCCGGGTGGCGATGATGCACTGATGGCTGCAGCACAGCACTTGGCAGCAATGCTTGTCGAGGGTGCTATTAAGGAGGATATACAGACCCTCTTTATGGGGGCTACCGAGGCTGAGGCGGTGAAACTCTTTGCAAATACATACTTGGCGCTGCGTGTGAGCTACTTCAATGAGCTTGATACCTACGCCGAGATGAAGGGACTCGATACCCGCGCGATAATAGAGGGCGTAGGCCTTGATCCGCGCATCGGCTCGCACTATAACAACCCTTCATTCGGCTATGGCGGTTACTGTCTGCCGAAGGATGCCAAGCAACTGCTTGCAAACTATGCCGACGTGCCGCAGAATATGATGTCTGCCATTGTTGAGAGCAACCGCACACGTAAGGATTTTGTTGCCGACAGAATCCTCAATATGGCGGGCTACTACACGGGCAGCAGTGACTATGATGCCAAACGAGAGTCGCCATGTACGATAGGAGTCTATCGTCTTACGATGAAGAGCGGGTCGGATAACTTCCGTCAATCCTCTGTTCAGGGTGTAATGAAACGCATAAAGGCTAAAGGTGCGCAGGTGATTATCTATGAGCCGACACTTGAGGATGGAACGACCTTCTTTGGTAGTAAAATTGTGAATGATTTGGAGCAGTTTAAGAGTCAGTCGCGAGTGATTGTTTCAAATCGTTACGATGCCGATTTGGATGATGTGAGGGAGAAGGTCTATACTCGCGATATCTTCTTTAAGGATTAAAATAACTATTATAAACAGATAACTATGAAAGGTATTGTATTGGCAGGAGGCAGCGGAACACGCCTCTATCCTATCACCAAGGGAATTTCAAAGCAGTTGATGCCTATTTATGACAAGCCGATGGTTTACTATCCAATCTCGGTATTGATGCTGGCAGGTATCAGAGATATCCTTATTATCTCGACACCGTACGATCTGCCGGGCTTTAAGAGATTACTTGGCGATGGTAGCGACTATGGCGTTCATTTTGAGTATGCCGAGCAGCCTTCGCCGGATGGTTTGGCACAGGCATTTACTATCGGTGCCGACTTTATTGGTGATGATAGCGCGTGCCTTGTTCTTGGCGACAATATCTTCCATGGTGCCGGTTTTACAAAGATGCTCAAAGAGGCCGTTCGTACCGCCGAGCAGGAGCAGAAGGCGACCGTTTTTGGTTACTGGGTGAATGACCCGGAGCGCTATGGCGTGGCGGAGTTTGATAATGCGGGTAACTGCCTCTCTATCGAGGAGAAACCTGCAAATCCGAAGTCAAACTACGCTGTTGTAGGTCTTTACTTCTATCCGAATAAGGTTGTTGAGGTGGCGAGAAATATCAAACCATCGGCACGTGGCGAGTATGAGATTACAACGGTCAATCAGGAGTTTTTGGCAGATGGCGAGCTGAAGGTTCAGACCCTCGGTCGTGGCTTTGCTTGGCTCGATACAGGTACTCACGACTCACTCTCCGAGGCTTCGACATATATCGAGGTACTTGAGAAGCGTCAGGGACTTAAGGTGGCTTGCCTTGAGGGTATTGCCTATCGTCAGGGCTGGATTACAGAGGAGCGTATGCGCGAGCTTGCACAGCCGATGTTGAAGAACCAGTATGGTCAGTATCTGCTGAAGGTTATTGATGAGCTGAAGGAGACCGGAAAACCCAATCTTGAGTAATAATGGAGGTAATAAAGACAGATATTGAGGGCTTGGTGATTATCGAGCCGAAGGTGTTCAAAGATGCCCGCGGTTACTTCTTTGAGAGCTTCTCGCAGCGAGAGTTCGAGCAGAAGGTGCGCAAGGTGAACTTTGTGCAGGATAATGAGAGTATGTCGAGCTATGGCGTTATGCGCGGTCTGCACTTCCAGCGTCCGCCATATAGTCAGAGTAAGTTGGTGCGCTGCGTGAAGGGTCGTGTGCTCGATGTTGCGGTCGATATTCGCAAGGGTTCGCCAACCTATGGTAAGCATGTGGCAGTAGAGCTGACGGAGGATAACCACCGACAGTTCTTCGTTCCGCGTGGCTTTGCTCACGGCTTTGCTGTGTTGAGCGAGACGGCGGTATTTCAATACAAGTGCGACAACTTCTATGCCCCTGAAGCCGATGGTGGTATCAGCATTAAGGATGAGAGCCTTGGCATAGATTGGCAGATTCCGACAGAGAGCGCACTGCTCTCGGAGAAGGATTTGAAACACCTCTGTTTGAAGGATTTTGACTCTCCATTTGATTATAACGAAAATCTCTATCCGGAGTTTGAATAAGATGAAAAATGTTCTTGTAACAGGCGCAAACGGACAACTTGGTAGCCAGATGCGCCGCTTGGGCTCGGTATCTCCCAACAACTATATCTTTACCGATGTTGCCGAGCTCGATATTACCGATAAGGGTGCTGTAGCTCAGTTTGTTGCAGCCAATAAGGTAGATATTATTGTAAATTGCGCAGCCTATACCAATGTCGATAAGGCTGAGGATGATCAGGCGACAGCCGAACTGATTAACGCTACAGCGGTGGCAAACCTTGCCGAGGCTGTTAAGGCTGTAGATGGCACACTTATCCACGTCTCGACCGACTACGTCTTTGGAACAGATGGCAATACCCCTCGCACGGAGGATATGCCGACCGCTCCGTTGGGCGTCTATGGCGTTACTAAACTGCATGGCGAGCAGGCTATAGCTGCAAGTGGCTGCAAGGCTCTGATTTTCCGCACCGCGTGGCTCTATTCGGAGTTTGGTAACAACTTCCTCAAGACAATGTTGCGCCTTACTGCCGAGCGCCCTGCACTGAATGTAGTCTTCGACCAGGTGGGTACACCGACATACGCAGGTGATTTGGCGGTGCTTATCTTCTCTATTATAGAGTATGATACATACGAGGGCAATGAGGGTATCTACCACTTCTCGAATGAGGGTGTGTGCAGTTGGTACGACTTTGCAACCGAGATTGCCGCAGCAGCAGGCCATACTGCGTGCAGAATAAACCCTTGCCACTCCGACGAGTTCCCGTCAAAGGTTACCCGTCCGCCATACTCTGTCCTTGATAAGACAAAGGTAAAGCGAACTTTCGATGTCGAGATTCCGCATTGGCGCGACTCTATGATTCATTGTATTAACAGATTAAAACAGCAAAAATAGTTATGAAAAACATCGTTATCACAGGCGGTGCCGGTTTTATTGGCAGCCATGTAGTGCGTCTTTTTGTCAATAAATATCCGGAGTATAACATCATCAATCTCGATAAATTGACATACGCGGGTAACCTCGCCAATTTGAAGGATATTGAGGATAGACCGAACTATAAGTTCGTTAAGATGGATATCTGCGACTTCGAGGCGTTTTACAAACTGATGCAGGATGAGAAGGTTGATGGTATTATCCACCTGGCAGCCGAGAGTCATGTAGACCGCTCTATAAAGGATCCGTTTACCTTCGCCCGCACCAATGTTATGGGTACGCTGAGCCTTCTGCAAGCTGCAAAACTCTATTGGGAGAGCCTGCCTGAGAGGTATGAGGGTAAGCGTTTCTATCACATCTCAACCGATGAGGTCTATGGTGCGCTTGAGATGACACACCCTGAGGGTATCGAGCCTCCATTTACCACTACAGCCTCTTCAAGTGAGCACCACTTGGCGTATGGTACAGAGTTCTTCTACGAGACTACAAAGTATAATCCGCACTCGCCATATTCGGCAGCAAAGGCCTCTTCAGACCACTTTGTACGCGCATATCACGACACTTACGGTATGCCGACTATCGTTACAAACTGCTCGAATAACTATGGTCCATATCAGTTCCCGGAGAAACTTATCCCGCTCTTTATCAATAATATACGCCACCGCAAACCGCTGCCTGTATATGGTAAGGGTGAGAATGTTCGCGATTGGCTCTATGTTGAGGACCACGCACGCGCTATTGATATGATTTTCCACAACGGAAAGATTGCCGAGACCTACAATATCGGTGGTTTTAACGAGTGGAAGAATATCGACCTTATCAAGGTGATGATTAAGACTGTCGATCGCCTGCTGGGCAACCCTGAGGGCTCAAGCGAGGAGCTTATCACCTATGTTACCGACCGCGCAGGTCACGATTTGCGCTACGCTATCGACTCTACAAAACTTCAGAAGGAGCTTGGTTGGGAGCCTTCACTGCAGTTTGAGGAGGGTATCGAGAAGACTGTTCGTTGGTATCTCGACAATCAGGAGTGGATGGATAATATTACTTCGGGGGAGTATGAAAAGTATTACGAGGAGATGTATCAAATGAATAAATAAAAGGTTATTTCTGCGTTATGCTTGTGCTCAAAATCCTCACATACGTACAGTATGCTGTGGTTTTTCGCACGTCGCAAGCCTTGAACTAACACATCTATTTATCCATTTGGGTTGTAGTGTCTATATTGGATAAAATCCTCTCAAGCGATGAACGAGAGAGAGGTGTATTGGCGAAGCGGAGTGAAAACTCTGCTTCGTCTATTTTATTCCAATCTATCGCAATTGGGTCAAATGTCGGGGTAAAGCGTGGATTTGTCGCTGCTGCTGCGCGACGGTTGTACGGGCAGCAACTTTGGCACTCATCGCAGCCGAATATCCAGCCGTGGAGAGGGGTGTTGTCATCACTCTGCCTTTCGATTGTCGCGCGGGATATGCAGCGACGGGTATCTATATGGCGCTCGACGATGGCACCATTCGGGCAAGCCTCCACACAACGACGACACTCGCCACATCCCACCCCCTGCAGTGGAGAGTCGTAGCGGTCGCACTCCTCGCTTATAATCGCCACGCCAAGCAGTACAAAGGTGCCAAATTGGGGCGTTACAAGTAGTGACTGACGACCAATCCAACCCAACCCCGCCTCGACGGCATATCGCTTCTCAAATACAGGCGCAGAGTCGGTAAATATACGCCCCGAAAGTGTCGGACACCCCTTCTTGAGGGTGGCGCAGAGCTGCTGCAACATCTGTTTGATGGTTATGTGGTAGTCTGTGGTAAGGGCATACGAGGCTATCTTCTGGTTGCAATCTTTGTAACCCTCCGAATATCTGTTTTTGTACGACACACCACAAACAATAACCGATTTTGCCCCCTCGACAAGCAGGGTGGCATCAGTACGCTTATCTATATTTCGCTGTAGATAGCTCAAATTCGACACTTTGCCATCTGCAATCCACTGCTTGAGAAACTCTCCCTCGGCAGCGAATTTTTGGCATCGAACAACACCGCACATATCGAAACCGATAGCACTTGCTGTAGCTTTTATGAGGTCAGAATTGAGCATTGGTATAAAATTTTCTACAAAAATAGTATTTTTTACGTAAAAAATAGTAAATTTGCAAAGAAGAGTGTACTTTTAATTTATTGATAAACAATAAGATAACACTCTTAACTGCGTGTAAATTAAATATTTAGAAAATGAGTGTGAAGACATTGTATGAGGCACTTCATCAGAGTTTGAAGAGTTTTTCAAACCGTACAGCCTTCTCTTTGTGGAGAGGAGCCGAGGTGACCTATAGTGAGGTTGGAGAGAGAGTAAAGCAGATTCATGAGATGTTGGCTGATGCCGATATACATCCCGGCGATCGTGTTGCTATTTTGAGTAGCAGTGTTCCAAATTGGGGCGTTGCATACTTCGCAATTACATCTGCGGGCTATGTAGTTGTGCCTATTATGCCCGATTTTACATCTGAGGATATTGACCGTATCGTAGAACATTCTGAGTCTAAGGCGCTTTTCGTCTCTGACCGCCTCTTCTCGAAGTTGGCAAAGAAGACAGCCGATAAGCTTAATATCGTTATTCGTACAAAGAACCTGGGTATCATTGCTCAGAATGTTAAGGGTGGCGCAGGTACTACCCGTATTCCGCAGCCGGATGATCTTGCAGCTATTATCTACACATCAGGTACCACTTCGCAGCCAAAGGGCGTTATGCTTACCCACTACAACCTCTGCTCGCAGTTGGAGATGATTGATAAGCTCTTTATGGTCTATCCGGAGGATATCTTCCTCTCTGTACTGCCACTTGCGCATACATACGAGTGTACAATCGGCCTTATTCTCGCCTTTTCGCACGGTTGCCATGTGGTATATCTGGATAAGGCTCCGACCGTATCTATCCTTCTGCCGGCACTTAAGGAGGTTCGCCCGACAATTATGCTTACCGTGCCGCTGATTATTGAGAAGATATACCGTGGCGCAGTGCTTAAGAAGTTTACATCTTCTGCATTTATGCGTGCCCTCTATGGCGTTGGCTTTATCCGTAAGATGTTGCACCGTATGGCAGGTAAGAAGCTGACAAAGACCTTCGGTGGTCGTGTTCGTTTCTTTGGTATCGGTGGCGCAAAGCTCGATTCAAAGGTGGAGCAGTTCCTGCTCGATGCAAAGTTTATCTACGACATCGGTTATGGCCTTACCGAGACCGCTCCGCTGCTTGCAGGTGCTGTTGATGGTATGTTGCGCCTCGGCTCTACAGGCCCACTGTTGCAGGGCGTTCAGGGCCGTATCGAGAACCCTAATGAGGAGGGTATCGGCGAGTTGGTCGTTAAGAGCCCAAGCCAGATGATTGGTTACTATAAGAATGAGGAGGCTACAAAGGCTGTATTTACCGAGGATGGTTGGTTCCGTACAGGCGACCTGGCTTGCTTCGATAAGGATGGCTGGCTCTACATCAAGGGCCGACTGAAGAATATGATTCTTGGCCCAAGTGGTGAGAATATCTATCCTGAGGATATCGAGAGCGTACTTAACCAGCACGTATTTATCAGCGAGTCACTCGTTACCGAGCATGAGGGCCATCTGGTAGCGCTCGTGAACTTCGATATGGATGCCATTAAGGCTCGTTATGAGGAGCTGGTAGATGACTTCGAGGAGAAGAAGGAGGAGTGGGCAAAGGTCCGCGATGAGGTTATGGATGACATCAAGCAGTGGATTAACTCCAAGGTAAATCGTAACTCCCGCATCACCGAGGTAGTCGAGGAGGAGGAAGAGTTCGTAAAGACTCCGTCGAAGAAGATTCGTAGGTTCTTGTATGATGGACGAGGCAAAAAGAAAGATTAGTTCTGTTGTGCATTTGCCGTGAAAAGGCAGCATTAGCTTCCGCTAACGAAATATGCCCACAATGGGCAGTACGTCTTGTACAGCCCATCGTGTTCAATTTCGCCGAGCGTTGCTACTACTACCTTTTGACGACAAATGAGTGCACAGAGTAAGCAGAGTGCAAATTTGTAGCACATCCCTCATATCCCCGAATGGGAAATACGTCGAGTATGTCCCATCCGGGGATATTTCACGATGCGCCATCTCTAACACGCTTTGACAACAAAACGGTCGTCACTTTAAGTGATGTTTGACGACAAATGAGTGCACAGAGTAAGCAGAGTGCAAATTTGCTGCACATCCCTAAAAGTAAACCCCTTTGGGCTGTAGGTTTTACTACTATCCCAAAGGGATTTCTTTTGTGATGCACCATCTCTAACACATTGACCCACCTTTAGGTGGATTAAAGGGAGGTTTGGAGGAGCAACCAACAATCAAAAAGTACCCCCGCGGGGGTGTTTGTTATGCCTCTTCGAAATCCTCTTTGCCGGCGCCGCAGAGTGGGCAAGCCCAATCGTCAGGCAACTGGTCAAAAGGTGTTCCCGGTGCAATACCATTATCAGGATCTCCAACAGCTGGGTCATAGACCCAATCGCATACAACGCAACGATACTTCTTCATAGCTTATATTTTTTTAGATGAAAAATAACCAAGGAATTGAAGCTATCAAAATAAGTGCCAACAGCAGAGCATAGACAACATATCTGATGGCTCTATTAGGAATATGTTTTGTAAAGAACCCATTTACGCTCTTCCAATGAAAGACGATGTGTACTATAAGCAGCGCAACCAGAATAATGCCCGACCAAATGTGTATATCTGTCCAAACTCGGCGACCCATACCCAAGAAGGTGACACCACGACGGCATACCTCCTCAATCAGATAGCCCGAACCGCTGACAATAGCCATTGCAACGAGCATTAGAATATCGATAATAATATTTGTCTTCAGCTTGTTCATATCTCAAATTTAGTGTTCGTGACATTCGTGAGCTGCACATCCTACCCCCGAATCAAATACAAAACCCCTCAAAAATCCCTCTACGACATTTGCAACAACGCCTGAACAGCCTCTGATAACGCGGATAGAGTGCGCCTCAAGCTTGTTTTTAGCACCCTCGCCCATACTGCCTGCAAGCATAACGGTTATGCCCATCTGTTGCAGTACAGAGGCGATATTTGACTTGCAACCGCAGCCTTGCGGTGACGGCAGGGTAGTGGTCTCTGTGATACGACCCTCGTCGATTGTAAAAATTGTGTAGTGGTCGCAGTGGCCGAAGTGGTCATCGACCAGACCCTCACGAGTAGGAACGGCAATCTTCATCATCTCTTCTATATTTAACGTTTAATATGTACAGCCAAACCGCCCTCCGAGGTCTCTCGGTAGAGGCTTGGCAGGTTGATACCTGTCTCTTTCATCACAGCCACAACCTTGTCGAAAGAGACGAGGTGTGAACCGTCAGAGAGTGTGGCAAAGGCATTTGCATCCAACGCACGCGCTGCCGCTACGGCATTTCTCTCGATACAAGGCACCTGCACAAGTCCGCAGACCGGGTCGCAAGTAAGACCGAGGTGGTGCTCAAGACCCATCTCGGCAGCATACTCAATCTGTGCCGGTGTTCCGCCAAAGAGCTGACACGCTGCCGCTGCCGCCATAGCACAAGCAACACCAATCTCGCCTTGACAACCAACCTCGGCACCCGAGATAGATGCGTTATGCTTTACTACATTGCCAAACAGACCCGCTGTGGCAAGTGCACGTAATACTCTGATTCTGAGGAATTCACGCGATGTAGTCATATGGTAGAGCACGCCCGGTAACACTCCGCACGAGCCACAAGTTGGTGCAGTTACTACTGTTCCACCCGAAGCATTCTCCTCTGCTACGGCAAGGGCATAGGCATATATCCTTGCGCGAGAGCTCAGTGAGCCGGTGTAACTCTTGCTCTTGACGTAGTAGGTACTCGCCTTGCGGGCAACCTTCAGTCCGCCAGGAAGTACGCCGTCATTGTTGAGCCCGCGTTGCACAGTCTCGCACATAATGTTCCAAATATTGTCGAGGAAGTCCCAAATCTCAGGGCCTTCGCACTCCTCTACATACTCCCAGAAGGTCTTACCCTCATCGTAACACCACTGCTTAATCTCCTCAATAGTGTTCAGAGGATAGATGCTCTGTGGTGCTGCGGCAACGGTGTTCTCATTCGCGAGTGAGCCGCCACCAACGCTGAAGATAGTCCAGCTGTCAAAGACCTCACCGCCCTTGAGCGCCTCGAACAACATACCGTTAGGGTGGAAGTCGAGCACAACCTCTGCCTTCCAGACAATCTCTGTAGGGGCAAGTGGCTCCAACACAGAGAGAATTGCGCTGTGAGTGAGGTGACCTTTACCCGTTGCAGCAAGTGAGCCGTAGAGCGTTACACGATAGCTTTCAGCCCCCGCAGTGCGCTCGGCAAACTGCTCGGCAGCACGCTTGGGGCCCATGGTGTGGCTGCTTGAAGGACCACAGCCAACTTTGTATAATTCGCGAAGTGATTCCATAATGCAAAGATAACAATTTGCCTGATAAAATACAAAAAATTTGCAACTCTCTCAACTTTTTAATACATTTGTATAAAATGATTACCTATGCTACGAATAGTACTATTCTGCTTTGCAACCTTGTCAACTCTGCTATGTAGGGCGGAGGGTAGAGAAGGCGAGATTATCTCTGTTACAAGCGACGGAACAACTCGCCGCGCCCTTGTCTATGCACCGCAAGAACAGAGAGCACCCGCTCCACTTGTCTTTGTCTTTCACGGCAGGGGTGGCTCTATGTACGGGATATCCAAAAAGATAGATATCCACAACTTTTGGAGCGAGGCTATAGTGGTCTATCCGCAGGGTATGTGGTGCGAGGGCGGCTATCGCGACGGCTTTGGTTGGGTGATAAGTGACACGGAGGACGAGGGCCGAGATATCCGCTTCTTTGATGTGCTGCTGGACTATCTTGAGAAGAATTATAATGTAGATAGCCGTAATGTTTTTGCTACGGGTCACTCAAACGGCGGTGGCTTTACATACGCCCTGTGGGCATTTCGTGGTGATAAATTTAAGGGCTTTGCTCCGTCGGCCTCAAGTACGCGTAGGTTGGGTGAAAATGCAGATAAACGAAAGCCAAAACCTGTCTTTATTATGGGAGGCGAGTTGGACGAAATTGTAAATATTGAAAGGGTGAGAAGAGATGTAAAGGTGGCAAAACAGATTAATGGCTGTAGCGGTTCCTCTCAAAAGTTTACAAAATCTACTACTATCTACTATGGAAACAACGGAGCGCACGTTGTTGATGCTACCCATCCATACGGACACGATATACAGAGAACAATGCTTCCGGAGATTGTTGAGTTTTTCAAGTATCTGCGTAAGGATAAATAGTAAAAAACGGTAAGCACAGTACACTTTTTTGCGAAATTTTGCGAAAAACTGCCTTGGAAATTTGGATGTAACAAAAATCTGTATTACTTTTGTCCCCGATTCGGAAACGAATTATATGGTGGATGTAGCTCAGCTGGTTAGAGTGACGGATTGTGGTTCCGAAGGTCGTGGGTTCGAATCCCATCTTCCACCCTTGAAAGCAGGATGCGAGGTGAAAACCTCGCATCTTTTTTTTGTTTGTCTGTGAGCCTGTGAGCAAGCTCCCACCTCCAGCAAACAAAAAAGCGAGAAACTTTCGTTTCTCGCTCCTGTACCCCCTCAGGGGGTATAATGTATTGGGGTTTATGTGCCTACAACGCCTATTTCGCAACATTAGGTTCAACATAGGTTCAACACTTTTGTCGCATTTTGTCGCAATGGGCGGAGGGTTTATCATAATGAACTATGACTAACCAGAGAATCTTTAAACGCCTTTAACTTAGATACAAGATTAACCGGAGCATTCATGTATTGACTTGGTGCTTCAACTTCTAATCTTTCCAATCTTGACTTTATTGCCATACGTGCATACGAAAATCTCCATTTCTGGGAATTGATTTGAGCAGCAAACCAAAATAATTCTCTTGTTGTCATTCGAAATTTAGGCCTTAATACTCTCACAGCACTACCTCCATTTCCTCTAGCTATAAATTTCCATGGTTGAATATATGCTGTTCCAAATGCAGATACTGTAATGCAGCCATCGCACAATTCATCTTCTACCTCATTGACTAATCTTACTACACCATTAATATCATCGCCACTTGAAACATATGGACATATTCCCTGCGAATAGTTTTTCTCTCCTTTTGAATGACCAGTTTCTATATAGAAAAAATACGACAGCGAATTAGCCACTCCTATTGGTAAGCGAGGTAAACTGCTAGGTATTTTATCCTCAAAATCACACTCCAAACTATCTGTAATATCAGGAAAATTCGTTATAGCTTGGAATAAAGCAAATAACGATTTTTGATTTTCTTTGTTATTCTGTTCTTCAGAGACTGATATTCGAGGCAACCATTGCTGTGGGCTATATTCATTTCCACCACGAATAAGGTCTGAATTAATAGTTATTACATTTTCAGACTCACAAGATTTTCCTTCCATAAAGTTTCTAAAGGCTTGTAAGATATCTGGGATTTGACTGCCACTGCATTGTACTCTTTTACCCTTTAATTTATCAAAGCCATCATTCCATATTTTAGCCATAAAAACTTTACTTCCTCGAGGTTGCGGGACATGCGCTCTCGCAATCATGATAGATGTAGGAGCAGATGTTGGATAGAATAAATCATCTGGCAAACTAATCATTCCCAACAAGGTGTGTTTATTTAGGAAAGACTCTCTCCATATGGCATTGTCTTCATCAGCAAACATTCCAGCATATACCACGCCTGCAAATAACCCGCCTTGACACAAGGCATCCATTGATGCATCAATAAAGTCTCGTTCAGGCTCACCTTCTTGATGAAATGGAGGATTTAAAAATGCTCTATGACACTGTCTAAAAACATTATTCTTAGCTTCTTCGCACAAAGAGGACTGGTTTTCAATATGACTTCTACCATCTCCTCTAAAAAACATATTTAGGCATGACAACGCCCATACTGTAGGATTTGTGTCATAACCCCAAATTGACTGTCTAATTTGCTCTAATGATATTTCCGAAGTAGATTGTACTTTTAGTTTGTCAAATGCAGATACAAGAAAACCTCCTGTTCCACAAGTAATATCAATGATTTTTTGTCCTATTTCAACACCGACTAAGTCAATGCATAAACGGGTAATATGTCTAGGCGTAAATACAATACCCATTGCATTGTTATCCGATCCGTATCTCAAGAATGCTTCATAGAACATTCCCAAAAAGTCCGCATCAGATTGTAATACAACCCTTACATTAAGTCTCTGCAAAATAGAGATGATGCGATTTATGAATGGAGACAATCTATCGTAGTCCCCTCCAGTTAATGTAATTGCCTCAATCAGTCTTTCTTTTTTACTATTGGATAAATGAGCACTCTCATTAATCGTCTGCGCTAGCAAACTATTAATCTCTGCAAGTGGATTTTCTGATAAGAAATTAATATCTCCACGATACAATGCAGTTGTAACAGCTCCAACAACTTTTGGGCGAAGGGATGGTTCAATTTTAGCCTGACGAAGCACTTTTGACATTTCAATGGCTGCATCAATAAACTCGCTACTAGATGGTATCTCTACATTTAATGTATAATTGTCTGCTTGAATAGCATCAATACACTCTAATTTTGATATAATTGCTGTAACTTCATTATCCCTGGAAGTTAAACTAGACCATTTGCCATCTTTCAGATACTTAATTTTAACTATATATCCACTATTATCCTCACCAGCTACGCCAATAGCAATCTTAACTGAGTGCTTGTGATGAGAATTAATAATTTCGCAATATTCGACAGCTTCATTTATGGCACTATCATATTTTTTAAATTCATTCTTTGTCTCTATAACAATAGCCGGCTCTCCATTTAAGCATACAAGGAAATCTGGGCGCTTTTGTCCCAATCCAATTTTAGGGAAATAAGAAACAACTTCTTGTTCTTCTAACAAATCACCACCCTCTTCAGGATGATTAATATTCCAACCCTTACTCTGCAAGGTTTTGCGAACAAAATATCTAGCTCTACTCTCAGCTCTTTTAGTTGCCATTATTTATAGATTATATTATTATCTCATTATCTTTTTACAAAGATAGTAAAAATATCATAGTAATTAAGTTGTAAAAGTAAATATTTTTGGTTCACGCAATTTTTCTTTTGGTTCAGCATAGGTTCAACAAATGTTGCGGAGGGGTTTGATTTTGCCTAATTCCGCCACGGAACACCGCCAAACCAAGCGTATTTATACGAAAAAAGGACGGAAATCGTTGTGATTTTCGTCCTTCGTACCCCCTCAGGGGCTCGAACCCTGGACCCCAACATTAAGAGTGTCGTGCTCTACCAACTGAGCTAAAGAGGCATTACATATCAGTTTTAATCCCTGATTGCGAGTGCAAAGATAGAGCAAAAAAAACTTCTATCCAAACTTTTTTGTAAAAATTTTTTATAAAAAATATCGCAATTTATTGAAGTCGCAGTAAATCAGCGTGTTAGCGAATGGTGATTTCGTCGCTGCACCACTCGCCGCCGGCGCCCTCATAGATAATCGGGAGGCGTTTTTCGATACCTTTGAGCAGCAAGTAGCTCTCGTAGATATTGATTCCGTTGCTCTTTCCCGCAGCGATAGCATAGCCGACAACGCACGGATGGTGGCGTGTGGTGTAGTAGGCTGCGCGGTTAAATGAGAGGTAGGTTTCAAGCCAAAATGGGTCGTTGCTCGGGTTGCCGCCACGGCGGATGCTCTCGCCAAGCGGAATGGTGTCGATAGCGGTCTGGACAAATACCAGAATACCCGCCTTGTCGCAACTATCGAGCAGTGACTCTGTTGCGTAATATGCCGGAATAACCAGACCGTTTATCTCGTTAGAGACCTGCTCTGCGAGTGGCTGTGACGGGTTATAGTCGCCAAGTTTAAGTGGAAGCGGCTGGTAGTTGAGGCAGAACTGCCCCTCTGCCATATCTGCTGCACGCACGCCAACCTTATGGCGCAGACACTCCACAGTGCGATTGTCCATACGACTCTCAATGTCGAGGGTGAGCGAGTGCGGATTTTTGATGCTCCACAGACTATTTTGCGGAACGATAGCCATAAATCTCACCGTATCTTCGCGGCGCATATCGAGTGCAACATCCTTAAAGCCGCGACTAAGAACGGTCGTGTCGTTCAGGTGCAGAGTATAGCCGATGCGGGCACGTTTTGGGTTGAGCGCGTCACACTTTATAACCAGACCAAACTCGGCAACGCCCTCACCTTTATTATTTATCGTTGTTGCGCAGAGTATATCTCGCACGCGAATAGATGGCTGGCAGATAACCTCAATACCCTCAATCTTAGGCTGAACACCTGCACGCACAAGGGCATTGACACGATTCTGCTCGGCATCGGTCTGTCGCACCTTCAGCGTATGGCGACCCTCCTTTGCCAACTTTGTGACGTTAAACTCTACAGGTGTAGCACCCGATGCGGCAGAGCCTACAACCTTATCATCCACAAGCACCTCATACGAGGAGGTTGAACTGCCTACGCGAACAATAACCTGACGATTGAGCCACCAAACAGGCACGGCAAAGGAACTGCTATACTCGCGACCATCCTCGGAGATGACCCACTCGGCGAGCTTAGCAACATAGTTTGACTGCGCAGAATTTCCACTCTGTGCATCAACAGCCCGACCATAAGGGGTTATGATGCTGCGTGGAGGCTCTGTGCCCGAAAATGGCTCTGCAAGGCTCTGCGCACTGAGCGAGCCAAGGGCAAATATAGCGAGTAGATGTAGGATAATCTTCATAAAATTTATATCTTTGCAATTACAAAGGTAATAACTAATTTGTAAATAGCGATGCCAAAAGCCTCACAAATCAATTTTCCTGCCATAGACCTCAATACGAAAGTTATTGATGGTCAGCAGTTTGTGTGGGATGCTCTGCGCGGAAAATATCTGCTTTTAACGCCCGAGGAGAGGGTTAGAAGGCACGCTATTGCCTTTTTAATCTCCCACTGCGGGGTGCTGCCACACTCTATCGCGCAGGAGTATCCCGTAACTCTCAACGGAACGGCTCAACGTGCCGATATTGTTGTGGTGGGCAACGACCTTGCCCCCGTAATCCTTGTTGAGTGCAAGGCCCCCGAGGTAAATATCACCGAGCAGGTGTGGAGTCAGGCGGTGCGCTATAATGCGGTGCTCAAGGCGCGTTATATCATCCTTACAAATGGTCATAAGCACCTCTGCGCCGAACTGACAGCCGAGGGTTATCGACGCCTGCCTCACTTCCCGAAGGTGGCTTATTAGCCTACTCTCTCCACGCGTGACGATAGCCGTCAATCCTATCCCAACCGCCACGAGTAAAGTCCGGAACGGCTACAGGGGCTGAGCCGTGCTTGATAGATACTGCACTAAGCTCTATCGGACAACACCACTCGGCAAGGTCATATACATCCATATCGAGCGGCAGACCATTCTGCAGACAATATACCAATCGGTAGTCCATAATATAGTCCATACCGCCGTGTCCGCCAACCTTCGCTGCCATAGCCTCGGTGTGCGCAGTTACGGGGTGCTTGTAACGCTCCATAAGCTGCTTGCGTACATCATCAGATACGCATCGGTGGCTGTTGAGGTTCTCGATATCTACATCACCCACGGTATGCTCACCGAGGAGGAATGACTGCACGGGATACTTCGACGCATAGCCTGTAGTGCCGACAAGGGCGTAGTCGCGTGAGTATGGGCGAGGTGTCATCACATTGTGGTGGAGCTGGATAACCTTACCACGCTCTGTGCTGATGAGTGTTGTGGTCTGATCTCCATTGGCAAACTCACTGCAAGGCTCGCCGAAGAGCTTCTGCCAATATTTAGCGCCGGAAACAGCCTTCGTGCTCATCGCCACAAGGCTCTTCATACGGTCGCCACGGTGGATGTTGAGCACCTGACAAATCGGACCAATGCCGTGAGTAGGATAGACGTCGCCTGCATGCTCACGGTTGAAGTCGAGTCGCCAATTATTGTAGTAGCGGTCCCAAAACTCCGACAGACAGTGTATATATGCACCCTCAACGTGCAGTATCTCGCCAAACAGACCTTGCTGTGCCATATTGAGAGCGGTCATCTCAAAGCGGTCATAGACACAATTCTCGAGCTGTATGCAGTGCTTGCGGGTGCGCTCCGAGGTCTCGATAAGTGCCCAAATCTCCGCCATAGAGATCGCCGCAGGGACCTCAATAGCCACATGTTTGCCACACTCCATGGCGTAGAGAGCCATCGGTGCATGGTTCTTCCAGTCGGTCATAATATAGACAAGGTCGATATCCTCGCGCTCGCACAACTGCCTCCACGCATCCTCCGAGCCACAATACTCGGCAGCGGGCTTGCGACCTGCATCGGCGATATACTTTTGGCTCTTCGCTATACCTTCAGGATTGATGTCGCAGAGGGCAACAATCTCAGTGCCCTCGATACTGCACCAACGCCTTACAGCGCCCGGACCACGCATACCAAGACCGATAAAACCGACACGAACGGTCTTTATAGGCTCTGCCGCAAAACCGAGCATATCTTGCTGACCTGCAGCACGTTCAGGGGTGTTATATACAATCGTTCCATCGACCATTCGGTAGTCGCTATAACTGTTGCAACCGCCTAAAAGTAGGGTAGAAACGATGGCTAATAGCGCAAGCAGTTTTCTCATAATTTATCAACGATAGATGTGAAAGCATCTTTGTAGTTCTCTCCAATCGGCACATACTCATCGTCGGTCAGAAATACTCGACCCTTCGTATAGCCTGTAATATGCTCGATATTGACGATATACGAGCGGTGAACCCTTATAAATCGGTCTGACGGCAGCTCGTTCTCCATATTCTTCATACGGAAGAGTGTCACCAATTTTGTCTTGTCGGCAAGGTGGAGCCTGATATACTCTCCTGCACTCTCCAAATAGACAATGTTCGAGTAGCGCACAAGGGTAGTCTTATGGTCGGCACGGATGCTGATACACTCCTTGTCGGCACTATGCTCGCTGATAGGTACCTTACTCTCCTCATTCGCACCGTTACGAAGTGCGAGCAGCTCGGCTACAGAGTGTGCCTTATTTACAGCACGCTCAAAGGTGTCAAAGCTGAATGGCTTGAGCAGATAGTCTATCGCATCGAGCTTAAAACCCTCGATGGCATACTCCGAATATGCAGTGGTGAAGATGACCATGCTCTGATTCTCAAGCCCTCGCACAAAATCAACACCCGACAACTCCGGCATATTGATATCGACAAAGATTATATCGACACTATTGCCATCATCTAACCACTTGCGGGCATCTACAGCATTGTCAAAGCTCTCAAGTCGCGTTAGAAATGGTACTCTGGAGATGTAGCTCTCCATCTGTCTGACAGCAAGTGGCTCGTCATCAATAACTATACAGCTAAGATTCATAACTCTTTGGTATTTTGAGTGTTACGCAATACTTCTCTCTATCTGAAACTATATTGAGAGAGTAGTTTTTACCATAAATATACTCCAAACGGCGAGAGACATTCTCAAGACCTACGCCACCGTCAGTTTTACTGTTTAGAGAGGTCTGGTGTGCCGAATTCTCAAACGTCGCCACCAACATATCCTCCTCTAACGATATATCTATATGGATATATGAGTGCCTGTTTCGAGTCACACCGTGCTTAAAGGCATTCTCGGTAAAGACGATAAATACCAGCGGCGGAACGGTGATATTTGTCAGCTCCGGATAGTTGAACTTAATATCGATATGCTGCGAATAACGTACCCTCATCAGCTCGATATAGTTCTCCAAAAACTTCATATC
The DNA here is from genome assembly GCA_017398555.1 of Alistipes sp. Classification (GTDB taxonomy): domain Bacteria; phylum Bacteroidota; class Bacteroidia; order Bacteroidales; family Rikenellaceae; genus Alistipes. Next base: position 51,167 of record JAFQFV010000008.1, on the reverse strand, counting down.
CTTCATAAACGGGATGCGGTCGGCAGATGACTCATAGACTACGTGGCGCATCATATCCGACAGCTCGACAATACCCTGTTTTGCACTCTCGGCATCTATATCGACAAGGGCGTGGATATTATTGAGCGTATTCATCAAAAAGTGCGGATTTATCTGATACTTAAGATAGTACATCTCTGCCTCGATAACCTCTCGAGCCAGACGTGCATTATCCTCATCCTTCTGCATCGATTCGTAGAACTTCTTGATACCGATATTGGCGGCAAACATAAATATACAGAGTACAATGTTCCAATACCACGAAAGGTCGGCAAGTGTCGCCTGATGAGGCAGAATACCCACCTCCACCTGACCATCCGAGATAATGTGTGCCCGCTCCATAAACTCGATAATTGTAAAGGCGGCAGTTACAACCGAGAAGGCGGAGACTACATACCAGAATATACGCCCCTTATTGAGCAGGAAGGGGATGAGAATGTAGTTGTTAAACAGGAATAGTACGAGATACGGAGTGATGATACTCCAAGCCAAAAATACCTTGTTGTAGAAGTCGATATGCTCTTCCGCCATCAAAAAAGAGTTAAAGATGGGGATGAGATAAACCGCTACAAAGACAAAGGTGTAGAGTACATTCTCACCAATGGTCTGCTTTCGGATAAGTGGTGTTTTGAACTTCATTCTCAGCCTTTAAGAGTAAGGGGTGGTTGCCCACCCCTTAGTTTGTTAATAGCCTTGTGGCTTAGTTGATACCGAGCTTTGAAACGTTGTACAGATAACGCTTGATACTCTTCTTCGGTGTCTTCTCAAACTCAGAAGGGTAGATGCTGATAGATACCAAACGCTCGTAAGCGGCAACCTGCGCGTTGAGGTTCTTCAGATTCTCCTTCATCATCTCCTCTAAAGCCTCCTTGCTGATACCCTCCTTCTCGCAAGTCTCGAAATCAGGTACTACAAGACCGTAGAGCTTGCCATCATTCTCAAGAACGAGTGACTCAAGGACAAGTGGCATATTGTTGAGCTTATCCTCAATCTCCTCAGGGTATATGTTCTGACCGCTACCTGTAAGAATCATTGTCTTGCAACGACCACGGATAAAGAGTGTGCCATCTGGGTCAAGTGTACCCATATCGCCGGTATGGAGCCAACCATCGGTATCGAGAGCGTTCTTTGTCGCCTCCTCATTCTTGTAGTAACCTATCATAACGTGCTCACCGCGTACCAAAATCTCTCCAGGGATGTGCTGAGGGTCCGATGAATCGATACGTACTTCGAGCATATTCTTCAAATAGCGACCGCAAGATGATGGCTTGAACTCGTCAAAGTGCTCGGTGACAGAGACGAGTGGGCCGCACTCTGTCATACCGTAACCTACGGTGAATGGGAAGTGAATCTTCATCAGGAATGACTCTGTCTCCTTGTTCATCGGAGCGCCGCCAATTACGAAGAGGCGGAGGTTGCCACCAAATGACTCAAGCAACTTCTTCTTAATCTGAGCAAATACCACCTCATTTACAAGTGGCAACTTCATAGCGATACTCAGAGGGCCCTTCTCAAGCAGCGGCATAATCTGCTTACGATATACCTTCTCCAAAATCATCGGCACGGCGCAGATAACCTCAGGTTGCACCTTCTGTATAGCGCTCACCAGAATCTTTGGTGTCGGGATACGACCCAGCAGGTTGATATGTCCACCCACTGCCAACGGAGTGAGGAAATCTACTGTACAGCCAAATGCGTGTGCAAGTGGTAGGAATGCAAGCGTTCTGGCGCCCTTGTGGAAGAAGTTTTCACCCTTCTTGTCGGCAATATGCGAAATGCAGAAAACGTTACCTGTCAGGTTGTTTACAGTAAGCATAACGCCCTTTGAGTAGCCTGTAGTACCTGATGTGTAGTTGAGCAGGATGAGCTGGTCGTTCGGTACATCTGCATACTTAATATCATCTGCAGTAAAGCCCTTCGGATAGCGCTTGCGATAGTTCTCGGTCATATGATTGATGCAACGGGTCATCTTGTCGCCACCGCGCTCGAAGATTACGTGGTAGTCTGTCAGCGACATTACAGCCTCGACCTTCGGCATCTGCTCCTCGTCAAGACCATCCCAATAAGAGTCGGTCAAAAAGAGCAGACGAGACTCTGAGTGGTTTACGATATGGGTAATATCGTTTGATGTAAAGTCCTGAAGAATAGGCACGATAACTGCACCGTATGTGATAGTTGCGATATATACAACGCACCAACGCGGAGTATTGCGGCCAACAAGAGATATCTTATCTTTTGGCTTAATACCTGCCTCGTCAAACATGATGTGGAGCTTTGCAATCTCCTTTGCAAAACCGTAGTAAGAGTAGGTCTCGCCTGTGAAATAGTCAGTTACTGCACTCATTTCGCGATTCTCACGAAATGATTTCTCGTACATTTTAATTAAATTCTGTTCTAACATAAATTACAAAATTACAATATAAAATATGGTGTTTCTTTATTATCTCTTCTTCCAAATATAGGTTTTACTCTCCGTGCCCGCCTTGAGTCGCGCCAAATTTGCTCTGTGAGTCCAAATCAGTAACGCCGCAACGGCAACAGAGAAGATTATAAACGTTATCGATGTATCCCCGTGACGAATGTAGTTTATCGTGGAGAATATAGATACAAAAATCGGAAAGGCACACCCCGCAGCCATAGAGGCAAAGGATACATAATGGGTGAAAATGAATATCAAAACCCATACCGCCAAACACATCAACGCCAAGTGTGGCTGTATGCCCGTAATCGCTCCAATAAGTGTCGAAACACCCTTTCCGCCCCTAAAAGATGCGAAGATAGGGAAGATGTGACCCAACACCACGGGAGCTACAGCCATAATCTTGAAATTGATAATCCACATCGGCGAGATAGATGCATCAAAACGCATCAAAGCCATCAGCGTAACAGCAACAAAACCCTTGAGAAAATCTATCACAAATACAGGCAGAGCCGCTCGCATACCCAATACTCGCAACATATTCGTTGCGCCGGCATTCTTGCTACCGTGTTCGCGAACGTCAATACCATAGTAGTGCCTTCCAATCCAGACGGCACTCGGTATAGAACCCAAAAGATATGCTACCATAAGTAGCAATAAAACTGCACAATAAGTTACTGTCATTACATAAATTATGCGTGCGTGTCAGGACAAAGATACGTATTATTATTTATAAAACCAAATCTGGATTTTGTTGTGAAAATGCAGCATTAGCCGCACATCCCTCATAGTCCCGAATGGGAAATACATTTAGTATGTCCCATCCGTGCCTATATCACGATGTGCACCTACTACCGCATTTTGACAACAAAATGGGATTTGCCGTGAAAATGTGTCATATATGGCACATCCCTAAAAACCCAGCAATGGCTGTACGTTTTAGTACTATCCATCGCTGGGTTTTCTACGCGATGCACCATCTCTAACACATTTTGACGATAAAATCGTGCATAGAGGTAGCATGGTGCAGAACTCTGTTTTGATTTTTTTTTCGAGAATAACCGCTATCCGCAAGGATAGTAAAAATGAAAATAGCACTCACTCAAGCTTGCTTGAAAGTGAAGTGCTATTTTTGTTTTTCTATTGTCGCAGACAACGTTATTCTCGCAACAGATACTACCAAAACAAAGTTTTGGCGAAAGCTTTTTGCACGCCCTGCTTTTTCTCGAAAAAGCGGGCAGTACTGCGTAGCCTGAAGGCTATCCTAAATCCGCAACAGCTATCTCTACTCCTTTGTCAGATACGTGAACACATCTGGGTTCAGTCCCATTGATGAGAAACCGCCATCGTGGTAGAGGTTTTGCATTGTTACCTTGCGGGTAAGGTCGCTGAAGAGGGTGACGCAGTAGTCTGCGCACTCATCGGCAGAGGCGTTTCCGAGTGGCGACATCGCATTTGCGAAGTTGAGCATACTCTCCATACCCGCGATGCCCTTACCTGCGGTGGTTGGGGTTGGGGATTGTGAGATGGTATTTACTCGCACCTTGTGCTCCTTGCCAAAGATGGCGCCGAAAGAGCGAGCTATAGACTCAAGCAGAGCCTTGGCATCTGCCATATCGCCGTAGCCGATAAATGTGCGCTGTGCTGCAAGGTATGTCAGTGCCACGATAGAGCCCCACTCATTCATCGCCTGCTTGTTGTAGAGCACCTGCATAACCTTGTGGAAAGATATTGCAGAGATGTCGAGTGTCTTGTCGAGGAATGTGTAGTTAAGTTCCGGATATGGGATGTTCTTACGTACGTTTGGTGACATGCCTACAGAGTGGAGTACAAAGTCGATTTTGCCTCCGAAGTGCTCCATGGCTTTATCTATCAAGTTCTCCAAGTCCTCTACACTTGTGGCATCGGCTGCAATAACGGGCGCATTGAGCCTCTCTGCCAGGTCGTTCAGCTCGCCCATACGCAACGATATAGGGGTATTTGTAAGTACAATTTCTGCACCTTCTGCAACTGCTCGCTCGGCAACTTTCCAAGCGATTGATGCGCTGTTTAACGCGCCGAAAATAATTCCGCGCTTGCCCTTTAATAGGTTGTAACTCATAGCATTATCAATTAAAAAGGGTGATTATTCACCCCAGTTAGTCTCCATTTGCTGTGTGTGTCTGTCTTATGCTTAATTCTCGATATTTGAGGGCTTGACTTCAAATATTGAAAGGTTATTTTACTTTTACTTTGTGGCTATTTTTTACTCAATATCGAGGCGCACAAGAAAACCTGTTTTCGGGATTGATTTCAAATAACCGAGAGGTTGTTTTGAACCTGTTTACGCAGTTATTTTACTTTTACTTTGTGGCTATTTTTTACTCAATATCGAGGCGCATAGGTAATCCTATGTAACGAGGGATTGAGTAAAAAAGAGCCGTAAGTAATGTAAAAGAACAAAGTAAATAGGTTTAATACAACCTCTAATTAGTCCTCGTCGTCAAACTCGATTGGAGATGGGCGACGCTCCTCCTCCTCTTCGTCATCCTGGATTTGGTCTGCGCCCTTGATCTCGTCGTCGTAGTACTCCTTGTCGTCATCATCATCTGTGATGTCGTCAATCTTAACGTCGATTTTCACAAGATAGCTAACCTCCTCAGTCTCGAAGGTAACTGCGAAGAAGAAGTCGCCATTTGGCTTATCCACGCGAATCATCGAGTCTGAGTAACCATTAGGATAGGCAGCCTTTACCGCCTCCTGAAGCTCCAGTGGAAGATTGTTGAAGCTGATAACCGATTTTTTCTTATTGTTTGGTGCCATAGTTATTTTGTTGTTGTTATTATATACTTGCCTATGCTCCCTTCTCTATCAATAAGCGAGCTATTTCGGGTGCAAGTATAAGCAAAAATTTGTTATTGCGCCAATTTCAAAGTTTTTTTTTGATTTTTTTTTGATTTTGTCCTCTATTTGAAATAAAATATGTATTTTCGTGCGTCGCGAAGAGTACATATATGGTATCTATAGAGCAAATACGTGAACAGATAGAGGGCTTGCGAAGGGAGCTCTCCTATCACAACCATAAATATTACGTCTGCAACTCTCCGGAGATTTCGGACTTCGATTTCGATAAGATGATGCGTCAGCTTGTCGATTTGGAGGCTGCATACCCGCAGTTCTACGACCCTCTCTCTCCATCTGTCAGGGTGGGTAGTGACCGCACCTCGGAGTTTGCGTCGGTGGCGCACCGCTATCCTATGCTCTCACTTTCGAATACCTATTCGATTGAGGAATTGTCGCAGTTTGTGGAGCGTATCGAGGGCGAGTATGGCCCGACAGAGTTTGTCTGTGAGCTTAAGTTTGACGGTACAGCCATCAGCCTTACCTATGAGCACGGCCGCCTTGTGCGTGCTGTGACTCGTGGCGATGGTACTACGGGCGATGATGTGACGGCAAATGTCAAGACCATCCGCTCTATCCCGTTAGTGCTCTCTGGCAACGACTATCCCGACCTGTTCGAGATTCGTGGCGAGATATTTATGCCTTATACCTCTTTCGATAGGCTTAATGCCGAGCGCGAGGCGGCGGGCGATAGCCTCTTTGCCAATCCTCGTAATGCAGCTGCGGGAACACTTAAGCAGCAGCAGAGTGCCGTGGTGGCAAAGCGCGGCCTTGACTGCATTCTCTACCAGATGGCGGGCGATAATCTGCCATTTACAAACCATATTGAGAACTTGAGTGCAGCGCGTAGCTGGGGCTTTAAGATTTCAGAGTATATGACCCTCTGCCACGGAGCTGCGGAGGTTATAGAGTATATAAACCATTGGGACGAGGCGCGAAAGAGCCTTCCATATCCGACCGATGGCGTAGTGATAAAGGTCAATGACTTTGCCCAGCGCCGTTCACTCGGCTTTACTGCCAAGTCGCCTCGTTGGGCTGTGGCCTATAAGTTTAAGGCGGAGAGTGCGCTGACAAAGCTGCTCAGTGTCGATTTTCAGGTCGGTAGAACGGGCGCAATAACCCCTGTGGCAAACCTTGAACCGGTACTTCTTGCAGGAACAACGGTAAAAAGAGCCTCTTTGCACAATGCCGAGCAGATTGCTGCGTTAGATATAAGGGTAGGGGATATGGTCTATGTCGAGAAGGGTGGCGAGATTATCCCGAAGATTACGGGTGTCGAGCTTAGTGCCCGCACTGCGGAGTGTAAGCCTTTCGAGTATATTGACCGTTGCCCTGAGTGTGGTGCCGAGCTTGTACGTTTTGAGGGGGAGGCTAAACACTACTGCCCGAACCAGAGTGGCTGCCGTCCTCAGATTGTAGGCCGTATAGTCCACTTTATCGGTCGTAAGGCGCTCAATATTGACGGTTTGGGTGGTGAAACGGTCGAGTTGCTCTTTGAAAATGGCCTTGTGCGCGATATTGCGGACCTCTATACACTTAAGGCGGCAGATCTTGCTGTGCTGCCACGCCTTGGCGAGAAGTCGGCAGATAATATTATCAACAGCATTGAGGCATCGAAGGCTGTTCCGTTCGCGCGTCTCCTCTTTGGCCTGGGCATCCGCTTTGTTGGCGAGACGACGGCCAAGTATATGGCGGCACACTTCAAGAGTCTGGATGCCGTTATGGCGGCAGATAAACAGGCTCTGATGGAGTCAGATGAGGTGGGTGATAAGATTGCCGAGTCTATTATCGGTTACTTCGCCGACCCTGTCAATATCTCGATTTTGGAGCGCTTGCGTTGCGCAGGTTTGCAGTTTGAGGCGGAGGCGACAGAGCGACATTCGGATACATTGGAGGGTAAGAATATCGTGGTTTCGGGTAAATTTACACTCCACTCGCGCGATGAGCTCAAGGCACTTATCGAGCTGCATGGCGGTAAGAATCAGTCGGGCGTAAGCAGTAATACCGACTTTATCGTTGCGGGCGAGAATATGGGTCCGGCAAAGCTCCAAAAGGCGGAGAAACTGGGCGTGAAGATACTTACCGAGCAGCAGTTTATAGAGCTTCTGGGTGATAGTAATAGTGAGCCTGCACCAATAAAACCTGCGGTGGAGCCTCAGACAAAGACGGAGCAGGTTATACAGACAAGTCTATTTTAGAGATGTTAGATATGATTACAGATAAATTCACAGGCGTAGGTGTTGCGTTGGTAACACCTTTTGACAGCAAGGGTAGCATCGACTTTGCCGCCTTAGCTGCAATTATAGATAGAGTTATAGAGGGCGGGGTGGACTATCTGCTCGCACTCGGAACAACCTCCGAGACTCCGACACTGACGGCTGCCGAGCGTATCGCTGTATCGCGCTTTATTCGCGAGCGTGCAGCGGGTCGCGTGGCGCTTATGGTGGGTATTGGCGGTAACTGCACTGCCGATGTCGTGGCAACTCTCAAGAGTTGGGATTTTTCGGGTTATGATACTGTGTTGAGCGTCAATCCGTACTACAATAAACCAAATCAGGAGGGTCTTTATCGCCACTTTAAGGCTATCTCGGCAGCATCACCACTGCCAATTATGCTCTACAATATCCCTGGTCGTACGGGTGTGAATATGACACCGCAGACCGTTGCCCGCATCGTTGCGGAGTGCCCGAATATCTTTGGTATTAAGGAGGCATCGGGTGATGTGGAGCAGATGGAGGCTGTATGCAAGGCTGTGGCTGCAGTGCGTGAGGATTTTATCCTTGTCAGTGGTGATGATGCTCTGACTGTTGAGTCTATTCGCCGTGGTGGTAAGGGTGTGCTGTCGGTACTTGCTCACCTCTATCCGTCGGCAGTGAAGAGTTTTACAACGTTAGCTCTTGAGGGTAACTTCGAGAAGGCGGAGTATGAGTTGAACCGACTTGAGAAGATAATCGATACACTCTTTGTCGAGGGTAACCCTGTCGGCATAAAAAATGCACTTGCAACGATGAATATCTGCACACCGACCGTTCGTCTGCCACTTGCAGAGGCGAGTGTGGAGCTTGATATTCGTCAGAGAATGGAGATTATACGCTATGAGGCTTAAAAAGTTATTTATAACACTGCTTTTTGCCGTTATCGGGGGCGCTGCAATGGCACAGGTGCCCGATAATGACAAGATTTTTGCGGCTATAAACGATAGTAACTCCGAGTACTACTATCCCAATCTGATGATGCGCTATCAGGCGGGTGATGCTCTGACAGATTTGGAGTACCACTACCTCTACTACGGTTACGCTTATCAGGCATCATATCGCCCGCTGAACGATAATCCGGGTATGACCAAGGTGCAGAATATTATGGCGCGAATAGCTATCGATACGCCATCTGTTGCCGATATTGATGAGCTTATTGCCGCTTGTAGTGAGGCTATGGAGCAAGACCCCTTCTCTCCGAAGCTGCTCAATATTATGGCATACGCTTATGGTACTGCGGGTGATCGGAAGCGAGAGAAGATGTATGCCGACCATTTGGCAGCTATACTGCGCACGATAGCCTCATCGGGTACGGGCGCGAAGGAGAAGGAGCCGATGCACATCATCCTCTTCTCGCACGGTATCGATTTTATCGCAGCAAAGGGTTGGAATCAGCGCAAGGGAAAGATTATCAGCCGTACAGTTGAGTTTGTGCCGTTCGATGTGCCGAAGGATAAACTGAAGGGCTACTACTTCGACTACAGCAGAATATATTGGAATAAGCCGGATGACTACACCTTTAAGCGTGAGCGTACCTGGCAGATAAATAACCTCAAACCAAGAGAGTATAAATAGACGAAAACGATGAAGAGACTAATATATATAGCATTTCTTACGCTGCTCTTTAGCAGTTGTCAGGTTCCACCCGTACCCCAAGACCACCTCTCAATTCTGAGCGGAGTGAGCAACAATCAACTCACCTTTGATGGTAATGAGGGTTCGCGTGCAACATTCTCACTCTCGTCAAAACTTGCGTGGGAGATTCTCGACACTCCGGGTGTTACATACTCTCCATCTAAGGGCGAGGCTACGGAGCGCGTAACGATTACCGCAACGATACATTCGTCAAATAGAAGCCTTAAAATCAGAGAGGTTGGCGATGTGATTATCCGCCTTAATCGTACCCGATTTACAGGTATTACCGCTGTGCAGCGCCCGCTGATTACCCTTGAGCAGGAGCAGGTGACACTCAGCGCGGTACAGAGTGAGTATTCGACCTTTACCTACACCAGCAAGGAGAGTGATATTGAGGTGGTGGCAGAGGGCGATATCGTATGCTCACAGCCGCAGTCTATAGGGTCGGATAAATATAGCGTTCAGGTTGCTCCTACGAAGGATAACCTCTCGATAGAGGAGAATACGGCGGGTAATATTACATTTAAGGTCGCCGGAGATGCTCTTTCCGATAAACTTCAGGCTATCCAGAGGCCTGCACTATCGTTTGACCGCAGTCGAATTACCGTTGGTGGAAATAGCGGGGAGCAGGCATCTGTCTCTGTAAATAGCACCTTTGACTTTACCGTAACCGCTACAACATCAGCCATTGAGGTTGCAAAGGGTGAGAGCGGTATGGTCGATATTACGGTTGTTGAGCCAAATACAACCTCTCAGGAGCGAAAGCTCGGTGCTATCACCGTTACACTGGTGGATAATCCGTCGTGCAACATCTCTATAGACGTTTGGCAGCGTACAGCTCTTGCCGAGAGAACGATGATGTTCTACTATTTGGGTATGAGCCTTAAGAGTTTTTACGACGCAAATCTCGCTACGGTTGAAAAGTGTGTAGAGAGTGGCTCTTTGGGCGATACACGTGTGTTAGCCTTTATTCAGAGCAGCCAAAATAGCGGAAGCCTCTACGAGATATTCTACGATAAGGGGCTCGGAAAGATTGTTCGTGACCCTATCGCCACATACGACCTGCCACAGCTCTACTCCGAGCAGATGCTCAGTGAGATTTTCTGTGATATGACCGTAAGAGCACCTGCAAAGGAGTATGGACTCTTTATCGGCTCGCACGGTAAGGGCTGGATTCCGAAAAATAGCGCAAGCTTGGGCAGCAGCTCTACCTACTCAACCTTCTCGGCAGAGCACTTGGAGTCTATCTGGACACCTGCTCCGGGTGCAATTATGGTACGTCATATCGGCGATACAACAAGTACACAGGTGGATACTACCGAGATTGCCGGCGCACTGAAGAGTACAGGTTGCCACTTGAGTTATATCATCTTTGATGCCTGCTATATGGCAAATGTCGAGTCTGCGTATGACTTGAAGGAGGTGACAGACTATATCCTCGGCTCTGCTTGCGAGATTATCGCAAATGGAATGCCGTATGGCGATATATTGCCGATTATGGCGAGCACCTCTCCGCTTTTGGATAGATTGAATAACTCTGCAAAGGCCTTTGTGGACTACTATAAGAATAATCGTCAGGGTGCATACTCTTCAGCGTGCTCGGCTGTGATAGATTGCCGTCAGCTCGATGCTCTTGCCGAGGTTACAAAGCGTGTAAATGGCTCACTGCAGCGTATCGACCCTAATTCGGTACAGTCGTATGATGGAATTAACCTTACACGCAACCCGACACATATCTTCTTTGATATAGAGGATTATGTAATCAAGAGTTGTACCGATGCAGATGCTGTCGCAGCATTCTCTGCGCAGTTATACCGTACGGTGACGGGCCTGCACCACACAAAGACCTTCTATTCGGCATATAATAATAAGGCGAATGAGATTAACTACTACTCAGGCCTTACCACCTCTGCGCCGATTATGCTGCATGCAATGTCGGCATACGTTCCGGAGTGGAAGGAGTGTGCGTGGTATTTGGCAACACATTAATAGACTGTTTAATAAGCAATTTCAGCGTTAAGACTCTTGTTAGAGACTTTTACGATAAGAGGCTGTTACAACACTGCTGTTGGACAGCCTTTTTTGTTACCTGTACTATTGTTAAATTGGATTGAATTTATTACCTTTGTTTGACTAAACTATAAACCTAAAAACTATGTTCGGAATAGACTATCTTGTAATTGTTATCTATTTCCTTGGACTTATCGGCGTGAGCGTGCTCGTCTCGAAGAGTATCAAATCCTCTGCCGATATGTTTATTGCGGGTCGTAACTCGTCGTGGTGGTTGTCGGGTATGTCAACCTATATGACCCTCTTCTCGGCAAGTACATTTGTTATCTGGGGTGGTGTGGCATACCGTTCGGGTTTTGTTGCTGTGCTGATTGGTAATATATTGGGCTTCGCCAGCTTCTTGGTGGGTCGTTACCTGTCGGGCAGGTGGCGTGAGATGAAGATTAAGTCGCCCGGCGAGTATCTGACAATCCGTTTCGGTAAGCGTTCGTTGAGCTTCTACACGTTGCTCGGCATTATCGGCCGCGGTTTCCATACGGCGGTTGCTCTCTATGCCATTGCTGTCGTTATGTCAACGCTGATGGTACTGCCTGAGGGGCACTTTATGGCGGATGCAAGCGGCCATTTGGCTGTCGGCTGGGGTATTCTGATTTTGGGTGTCATCACGTTGATATATACCATTTTGGGCGGATTCTTGGCGGTGCTGATGACCGATGTCATTCAGTTTGGAGTGCTTATTACGGTGGTTATCTTTATGATTCCGCTATCGATAAATGCCATTGGCGGTATGGAGAACTTTATCGCCTCTGCCCCGGAGGGCTACTTTACACCTGTTAGTGCCGAGTATCCGTGGTTCTGGCTGATATTGTGGTTCTTTGTCAATAGCTTTACTATCGGTGGCGATTGGCCGTTTGTTCAGCGTTATATCAGCGTGCCGACCGTAAAAGATGCCCGTAAGAGTACCTACCTTGTCGGTGTGCTCTATCTGCTCACTCCGATTATCTGGTACTTCCCTGCTATGGCATTCCGCATTATCGAGCCGGGTGCAAATCCTGAGCAGGCGTATATCCTTATGTCGGAGCACGTGTTGATGAAGGGTATGGTGGGTGTTATGCTTGCGGCAATGGTTTCGGCAACACTCTCGACCGTTTCGGGTACGCTTAATGTCTTTGCAAATGTCTTTACATACGATATTTATGGGGAGAGACACCCAGAGGTGGGCGAGAAGGGACTTATCCGTATAGGTCGTATCTTTACCTTCGCCTTCGGTGCAGCAATAGTCGCTCTGGCACTGCTTATTCCCTATGCAGGTGGTGCGGAGAAGGTGGTGGTTACAGTGCTTACGATGATTATCGGCCCACTCTATATCCCGTCTGTGTGGGGCGTATTCTCAAAACGACTTACACAGAAGCACCTGCTGACAGCGATGATTATCACATACGCTTGCGGAGTATTTGGTTTGGCCTTTAAGTTCAGCGATGCTGTGCGCGATACTTTCGAGTGGATAAATCCGAATGTCCTTGAGTCGGTAATCGGCACCGTTGTCCCTGCCGCGCTGCTTGCTGTAATGGAGCTTATTGCCAAGTATAAGGGTCAGTTGGACCCTGGTTATGAGCGCATACAGGCAATTCTCGACCCTAAGTCAGATGCAGAACCAAGTGCAGAGATGAAGCGTGCTACCAAACACTATTCGCATATGGCAGTCACCTGCTTTGTAATCACTCTGCTTGCCATTGCGCTTCTGCTTGTGCAGCAGCTGCTGATGGAGGATTATGGCGCTGATGTGGAGAAGATTATGGCCGGTGGCGTAGCTGTTATGGTCGGTATTGCAGTGTTATATTTAGTCTATAGATATATTGATTCAAAGTCAAATGCAAACAGTTAGTTATAGTCGTCAGTTAGAGGTTCGCGGCAGCTACGATGTGCTTGTTGCGGGCTCAGGTCCTGCGGGAATATGTGCAGCCGTTGCGGCGGCGCGTGAGGGTGCTCGTGTGGCACTTATCGAGCGTTATGGCGTTGTGGGTGGTAACCTTACAACGGGTTATGTAGGCCCTATTTTGGGTATGGTCGGCAAGGGAACAATGCGCGATGAGATTGTCGAGCTGTTGGGTGTTGCTGAGAACGATATGATTGGTCAGACGGGTCGAGCACACGACTTCGAGCGTGCCAAGATGTTGCTTGCGCAGTTTGTCAATCATCCAAATATTGATGTCTATCTGCAGACCACCGTTACAGATGTTATCAAGCAGGGTAGTGCCGTTGTAGGCGTTGTTGTCACTGCGGGTGAGGGTCAGTTTGTCCTTCAGGGTGCAGTGACTGTCGATGCTACGGGCGACGGCCTTGTTAGCTACCTTGCCGGTGCAACTACGGAGAAGGGCCGAGAGGATGGACTGATGCAGCCTGTAACCCTTGAGTTTACAATTTCGGGCGTAGATGAGAGTAAGGGCGTTATCTGTATTGGCGATGTGGATAATGTCAAGTTAGGCGATGAACGCTTTTTGGACTATTGCAAGCGCCTTGCCGAGGCGGGAGAACTTCCTGAACGCCTTGCCGCTGTAAGATTGCACCCTGTGGTCTATCCGGGCTACCGTCAGGTGAATACTACACAGGTCAATGGGGTAGATATGACCCATGTTGAGGAGATTTTCAAGGCAGACCTTGAGCTGCGCGAACAGATTTATATACTGCTCGACTTCTTCCATAAGCACCTGCCCGGCTATGAGAATTGCCACGTCATCTCAAGTGGTACTACTACGGGCGTGCGCGAAACCCGCCGAGTTATTGGCGACTATGTTATTACAGCCGAGGAGATGGCTGCCGGTTGCCGCTTTGAGGATGTTATCGTGCATCGCGCAGAGTTTATTGTCGATATTCACAATCCGGCAGGCTCTGGTCAGGCGGAGGCTCATATTCAGTACTGCGACCCATACGATTTGCCATATCGTTGCTTCACTCCGAAGGGGGTTGAAAACCTATATACGGCAGGTCGTTGTATCTCTGGTACTCACCGCGCCCACGCATCATACCGCGTGATGAGTATCTGTATGGCTATGGGCGAGGCTGTGGGTACTGCTGCGGCAATGTGTGCCGAGCAGGGGGTTACTCCGCGACAGCTCGATGTGAAACAGTTGCAAGATCGTTTAATAAATAAAGGTATAGAGTTGTATGGATAAGATTATGCTTTACAGCCGCTTCAACCCACTCAAAAGGGTGCTGTGTTACGATATCTTCGATCGCGGCTTTAATGGATGGATGGTGCTTTTGCCAAACTTTACGGAGCATCCCGATTTCGATGTTCCGCCGACAAAGGTCAATAAAGACCAGTGGCCGCCTGTAATGCTCAGCTCGGCCACATACCGTTTCCCTGGCACTCACGGCTCAATGTCGGGCACCTACTCTCTTAAACTCTCTACACGCCCCGTGGCAAATCCATACTCCATGCCACCTGCTCCGGGCTCTATGGGTCACGCTATCAAGCGACTATCAAATATGGATCCAAATGCTCGCTATTTGCAGCTTGAGTGCTGGTTTGCATATACGGGCGAGCAGAATGAGGTGGATGGAGAGGGCGAACAGCCGGGTCTGCACGAGGACTCTATTCGCGCCTTCGGTATAGGCTCCGATACGCAGGATGACGGCAACCGTTTCTTCTGGGGTATCCGCTACCTCAATACGGTAGATGGCAAACCTATGCGCAAGTGGCAGTATATCCAGGCAACCCCAGGCACAGATAAGGATTGGGCTTTCGGCCTTGATGGCGATTGGTGCAAGTGGGGCGTGGACTGCTGGTGGTTTGGCGAGCGTCGCCCTGATGGCTACCACGCAGGCTATAAGGATGTGCCGAATGGAACACAAAACCTTATCTATAACGAGACCGACTGCAAGATTAATTGGCAGTATCTCCGTCTGAAGGTCGATATTATCGACAAGGAGTATGTCGAGATGCAGTGCCAAAATAAGATATTCGATCTGCGCGGCCATAAAATTACCGCAGTAGATAAGTATCGCCGTATCGACGGACTTATCAACCCTGTAATCTGGCTCGAAACCGATACTAATCGCCGCGTATTCCTCTATATAGATTCGTTTGTCGTATCACAAGAGTAGAATTATAGCACTTTTTTGCTAATAGCCAATAGCGTTTTATTTTATAAAGCAATATACCATGAAACAGTTTAATGCAGCGCATTTAGAGATAAAAAAGTCCTTCTCCGAGTACTTTGAGACCCACCCCTACGAGGTCGGTTGGGCAGATGAGGTTATCTTCTTCATCTTCGTTGAGCAGGTTGTCGGCGAGGGAACGTTGGATGCTCGCGTGGAGATATCTCACGACGGCATACATTGGGCATACGAGGGTACCTCTTTTGAGACAATCTCCGAGGAGGGCCTCTACTTCGTTAAAGTCACCCACTTCGGCAACTACATCCGTCTTGCTGTAGATATTGAGGGGGCGGAGTTTAAGTTGCAGGTGCAGATAGCTTCTAAAGGCTAAATGGCATTTGTCGTGAAAAGGCAGCATTAGCTTCCGCTAACGAAATATGCCCACAATGGGCAGTACGTCTTGTACAGCCCATCGTGTTCAATTTCGCCGAGCGTTGCTACTACTACCTTTTGACAACAAATGAGTGCGAAGATTGAACGTAGTGTAAACCTGCGGCACATCCCTAAAAGCCGACGGCTAATCTATGCATATTTTTATCATATTTGCAAAAAGTTGCAAAATTTTGTATATTTGTAGTCGAGAACATCCCTAAACATTCTGATTATGAAACAGCTGAACTATCTTTTAGTAGTGTTGGCGGCTACTCTATATCTTGGCTGCACACCTCCCGAGCGTGTAGATAATGGCGGCAATAACTCCGACGACATTGAGAATAACGGTGGTAGTGAGAATAACGGCGGTGGTGGCGGAAACGACGGCAACGGCAATAACGGCGGAGCTGAAAATACGTCAAAGCCAACCACTTCGGCTCCGTATGAGGTGGGCGATTACTACAACGAGAGTGGTAAGGAGGGTATTGTGATTGAGGTCGATCAGGATGGCAATAATGGTAAGATTATAAGCCTCAGACAGTCGTCATCGCCGTTGCAGTGGGCTTCGGATGTGGCGGAGCAAAACCGCTTGGTGGGTACGATATATATGTCCGGGGGAGTCGAAAATCTCGCTAAAATTGTGAAGATACCTAATTGGAAGGAGAAATACCCTGCCTTTAAGTGGTGCTTTGACTATGGTAAGGGTTGGTATCTGCCAGCTCTTCAGGAGGTGGAGCGGTTTATCATCTTCCCTGCAATTCGCGAGGCTATAAATAAAGGTCTGAAAGAGAATGGTGGTACACCGATAACTACATTTGCCTATTGGTCATCTACAGAGTGGCAGGATAACGAGTTGTATGGTGCTTTCCGCGCTTACTACGTCAATGCAGCTACCTCAAAGTCACTAACTAACGATAAGAAGTATAAGTTCTATGTCCGCGCTGTTGCGAGCTTTGGCGATTGGTACGATGAGATATATAACGACATCTACCAAGAGATATACGACAACCCGAATGATGACGACAACGGAGGCGACGACAATGGTGGTGGCTCAGGTGGCGGCGATGATGACAACAACGGTGGCGGTTCTGGCGATGACAACAACGGTGGCGGCGATGATGACAACAACGGCGACGGTGGCGGCAACGACCCAAATGACCCGACAACGGTTATCAATGGTATCGAGATGGTTGTAGTTAATGGTGGTACATTTACTATGGGTAGTGACGATGCGGAGGCACTGGATACAGAAAGACCTGCTCACTCTGTAACCGTAAGCGACTATTTTATAGGTAAATACGAGGTTACTCAGGCCCTATGGGTGGCGGTTATGGGTAGTAATCCGAGTGGTTTTAGGGGTGATGATAACCTGCCAGTCGAAAATATTTCGTGGAATATGGCTATGGAGTTTATTACAAAACTCAATGCTATAACAGGCAAGAGGTATCGTATGCCGACAGAGGCGGAGTGGGAACTTGCGGCACGTGAGGCTCTGCTCACTCAAAAATATCCATACAGCGGTAGTTATAATGTAGATGAGGTGGCTTGGTATTGCGATAATGCCGAGAATAGGACCCACTCTGTTGGCCAGAAAAAACCAAATCCGCGCGGTATATACGACATGTCGGGCAATGTGTTTGAGCTGTGCTATGACTGGTTTGGTATGTATAGTACTGCACATCAAACCAATCCGATAGGCCCAAGTAGTGGAACTTACCGTATTATGCGCGGTGGCAGTTATGTAGATAATGCCTTTGGTTGCCGCATTATATATCGAAATGGTCTTGATTCTCAAGATGCTCGTTATATCAATGTCGGTTTGCGTTTGGCTATGTCGGCAGATGTTACAGGTCCGGACTATAACGACAGAGGCGATTGGCTCGGTCCAGACTTTTACAACCCGATCAACCCAAATCCAGACCCTGATAACCCGAATCCAAATCCTGACGACCCAGACCCGGACAATCCCGATGATGATACTCCGGGCGGTGGCGGTAGTTTTATAGGAGTAACTAAAGGCCCTTATAAAAGAGGCGATTATTACAATGATGGCGAAAAAGAGGGTATTGTATTCTATCTTGATAATGATGTAGATGAAGGAATGCACGGCCAGATAGTAAGTTTGATACAGTCTGAGACACCGTTACAATGGACTTCATACTATAATTATCAATGTAGTTATGTAATCCCAAATTATGTGGATTATTATGGTGATGAAATCATGGCTTATATAAAGAAAATTAGTAACTGGCAAACGAAGTTTCCAGCATTTGCATGGTGTGCAACTTTGGGAGATAATTGGTATTTGATGGATGGGTTTGCTGCAATGAGACTGATTGGTAATTTATGGCATGAGGGTACTTATGAAGTTGTCAATAAGACGCTTGAGGAGAAGAATGCGACCAAATTATTTAACAAAGGGGAACACTATGAATATTGGTTAGCTGGTGAAGTTAGCGAATTTGATGCGAGTTACTATGATATGTATACTGATGGAGTTCGTTATGGTAGTAGTTTTAATAAAAGCGATTATAAATATGTACGAGCGGTTGCTAAATTTTAGCAAATAACCAATATATTACTATCTTTGTAATCAAAACACACAATAACGATGGGAAATAGAGTAAAAGTTATAATCGAGCGCGGTGCAGATGGTCTGTTTTCGGCATATTGTCCCGATTATAGATATCTGGACAAGCACTCGTTTGGCGGTTTTGGAGATACTGCACAGCAGGCTCAAGAGGATTTTCTTGAGAGCGTATCAGAGGTAAAAGATATTTGTAACGAGGCGGGCGAAGATACATCTGCTCTTGACAATCTCTCGTTTGAGTGGGTGATGGGTGCAAGTTTGTAATAGTGTTATGGAGAAGGAAACAGCGATATACAGAATCCTAGGTATCGACCCTGGTACGAACTATATGGGCTACGGAGTGTTGGAGGTTGAGGGTAGAACTCTACGCCCGATAGTTTTGGGCGATATAGATCTGCACAAGATTCCCGACCCATACGACAAACTGCGCCATATTTTCGAGAGTGTTAAGGTTCTTATTGCCGACTACTCGCCCGCGCAGGTGGCCCTTGAGTCGCCATTCTTCGGGCAGAATGTCCAGAGTATGCTCAAGCTCGGTCGTGCGCAGGGCGTTGCTATGGCGGCAGCCCTGAGCTGTAATAAACCCGTTGCCGAGTATGCCCCTACGCGTATCAAGCAGGCGATAACAGGCACAGGTGCTGCATCAAAGGAGCAGGTGGCAGCGATAGTTATGCGCACGTTGGGAATTAAAGAGACTCCGCGCAAGTTGGATGCCACAGATGGTATGGCTGTAGCCCTCTCGCACTACTACAGCACCACAAATCCGATAAATCAGGCACTTGGCGACTCTCGCGTAAAGGGTCTTGGTGGCGAAAAGACCGCCCGTAAGCGCGGTACAAAATCCTGGGAGCAATTCGTGTCTGAAAACCCAAAGAGGATAAAGTAATTAAATGGCATAGATAGTAAAAAGGATGGGAATTCCCATCCTTTTTTACTATTTATGCCACTTGAGCACCATTGCTGTTCGGGCGGTGTTGTAAATCTTTATATAGTGGTGCAGGTTGCCATTCTCATCCTTCGCAGAGTAGGAGAAGTGCTCGTTGCCGACACTGTTTCTGCCCAAACCTCCGAACTTAGGGTCATCAGTTGTAAGTTCTACGGTATATTTGCCCGCCTTCGGTACCTCGGTGATATAGTCCGGAATAGAGGCCTCGTGGTGCCAATTAAAGACAAAGACCAGATTGCGATGCGAGAATACGAGGGTCTTGTTGTCGTAGTCGGTGTTCCACTTCCACGGATAGCCGTTCTGCAGCACTCGATTCTTCTTTACAAGGCGAATCATTGCACGGTCAAACTCTCCGAGCTGTGAGTAGCGCAGAAAACCGTTTGTCGAGAGTGACCAGAGGCGCTGTGCGTGTGCGTAGCTCCAATTATTACCCTCACGCGGGAAGTCTATCCACTCCGGATGACCGAACTCGTTACCCATAAAGTTGAGGTATGCGTCGCCACCTGTGGCGATGGTAAAGAGTCTGATCATCTTATGCAGTGCCATACCGCGCTCGACAACCAAATTCTCAGATGCGCGGTTCATGGCAAAGTACATCTCCTTATCCATCAGACGGAAGGCGATAGTCTTATCTCCCACAAGCGCCTGATCGTGCGACTCGGCGTATGCAACGGTCTTTACACCCGGCAGACGAGAGGTCATAATGCTCCACATCTCGTCAAGATCCCAATCCTGGTCAGGTATATCCTTCAAGAGTTTAATCCAAAAGTCGGGGATTGCCATACCGAGGCGATAGTCGAAACCTATACCGCCATCCTCTATCGGATAACACATGCCTGGCATACCGCTCACATCCTCGGCAATGGTTATCGCTGCGGGATTTATGCTGTGAATAAGTTTGTTTGCGAGCGATAGATATACCAACGCATCTACATTTACCCCCTCATCAAAGAACTTCTCGCGACAGTCAAAGTCGGTATATCCGTGGTGGTGATATATCATCGAGGTAACGCCATCGAAACGGTAGCCGTCAAAGTGGAAAATATCCATCCAATACTTGACATTCGAGAGTAGGAAGTGCTCCACCTCGCGTTTGCCGTAGTCGAAGGTCTTTGAGTCCCAATACTGCTGATAACCTGCGCCACCCTCCTTGGAGTAGAGGTGCTGCGAGCCGTCAAGCTCATTTATACCCTCATTGAGGTTCTTGACATAGTGGGCATGCACAAGGTCCATAATCACCGCAATACCCATCGAGTGTGCCTTGCGAATGAGCGACTTGAGCTCCTCTGGTGTGCCGAAGCGTGAAGATGGAGCGAAGAAGTTGGCTACATGGTAACCAAATGAGCCGTAGTATGGGTGCTCGGCAATGGCCATAACCTGAATGGCGTTGTAGCCCGCACGGCGCACCTTTGGCAAAATCTTCTCCTCAAATTCGCGGTATGTGCCAACACCCTCCTTCTCCTGCGCCATTCCGACGTGAGTCTCGTAGATGAGTAGGGGAGTGCACTTTGAGGCGGAGAAGTTATCCTCAGACCAATCAAATGGCTGCTCAATCCAAAATTGTGCTGTGTAGTCCTTTGTTTGCTCGTCCTGCACTACACGGGTAGCGTATGCCGGAATACGGTCAAGCCAACCGTTAGCACCGTGAATGTGGAGCTTGTATAGTGAGCCGTGGGTAAGGCGATAACTATACATAGCATCTGGAAGAAAGATGCTCCAGACACCATTTGTATCCTTATTAAGACGTAACTGCGTACGCTGCCAGCCGTTGAAATCTCCGAAGATATAGACATCGTATGCCTCCGGTAGCCACTCGCGGAACCACCAGCCGCACATCATATCGTCATACTGCCAGCCGAAATATTTGTATCCGTTGGCATAGTCGATAATAGACCCACAATTATCCTCAATGCTCTTTAGATGCGATAGATAGCGATTGTGTCGCTCCTCAATCTGTGCCTCGACAGGCTGCAACCACTCATCGGCTGCAACTATAGGCAGAGTCTTTTTATCACTCATAATAGATACTTTTTAATGGACTACTACAAATATAGTGATTTTTTATTTATCGGCAAACAAAAAAGGCTGACTTTTCAGCCAGCCTTCCAAAATCCACTCGGTCTAATTTATATAACCTATCTTAAGATATCACTACTTTGCAGGGCGCATAACAACGTATGTCATATTGTTGTCTGCAAGAACCTTAGCTGCAAGGGCTGCAACCTTCTCTGCAGTCATGCCCTTAACGATGTTCTCGTAGTTAGCTACGCGGTTCATGTTCTCGCCATAGGTGTAGTTCTGGTAGATGTAGCTCATCCAAGCACCATTCTGAACAAGGCGGTTGTTCCACTCCTTAATCAGATACTCACGTACCTTCTCAAGATCCTCGCTCTTTGGACCGTTAGCTGCTATCTGCTTGAGCTCGGCAACAACAATCTCAGAGAGCTCGTCTGCCATCTTCTCGTTTGTGTCAAACTGAATAACAAGCTGGTAGTTAGGATTATACAGTGCATCTACAGAGCCACCAACACCTACGCCGTAAGTACCACCCTTCTCCTCGCGGATAGAGATAGTGTAACGAGCGCGGAGAATATCCTGCAGGAAGTTCATTGTAACTGCGTTCTCAAGGTTGTACTCGATATCGCCAGTGTAGATACGACATACGCTAACCTTTGGCTGCTGCATAGGGTGATTGAAGTCATTAACAACCTCGCCCTTTGCATAGCGAATACCGTCATCAAGACGCTTGGTAATCTTTCTCTTCTTTGCAGGCAGAGAGCCGATATACTTCTCTACAAGTGGCTTGAGAGTTGCCAAATCTACATTACCTACGATATACACTGTAAAGTTGGCAGCATTAGCAGTAAGTGAGCGGTAGATAGGCTCCAGGCGCTCGTACTTGATTGAATTCAGTACCTCGGTAGAGATCTGCTGACGGCGGTAGTGGTTGTTATAGAGGCTCTTGAGCTGCTCTGAAGAGGCCTTGAAGTCTGGGTTGCTCTTCAGATTCTCTACATAACTGATATACTGGCTCATAGTAGCCTTGAAGTCATCCTCGCTGAAGCGTGGAGCAGTAAAGCGGAGGTAGAGAAGCTGCATAATAGTCTCAAGATCCTTTGGAGAGCCATTACCCGCGATTGTTGTAGTGTAGTCGTCAGGAGATACAGATGTAGATGCGCTCTTACCAGAGAGCTGCTTGCGAAGCTCTGTAGATGAGAACTTACCTACACCCATCTGACTCATAGCCAGTGGCATATACTTACCAGTGTAGTAGTCCTCGTCAGTAAGGTTACTTACACCGCTCTGTGAAACCATCTGAATCTGTACCTCGTCAGCCTTGAATGTGGTTGGCTTAACGACAACCTTCACGCCATTCTTAAGTGTCCACTCAGTTGTGCCGAGAGTTGCATTTGCACCACTCTTCTTAACCTTTGAGCCCTTGAGTTTAGCGTTAGGAGCAATCAGCGGCTCCTTTACGGTGTTGTCCTGATAAGGGTCAATCTGTGAGCCCTTAACCTTCGCCATAACCTCAAGAATCTGTGCCTCTGTAGGGTTTGCAACACCCTCCTTCTTCGGAGCGTTTACAATAACAACGTTGTTGTGGTCGGTAATGTAGCTTGCAAATGTCTGATTGATAGCAACAAGTGGGAGCTGCGCGATAATTGCGCTATCCATCTTCCACTCCAGCTCAGCTGCTGGGAATGGAGTATTCTTGCGGAACGCAGAGAGGTAACGCTGAACATACTGACCATTCATACGGTCGTTGCGGTTGTTGTAAGCCTGCTCCTCACGACGAAGCACCTGCGCCTTTGCACGCTCAAACTCGCCCTCTGTAAAGCCGTGGCGACGAATACGCTCAAGCTCTGTCAGTGCAGCTGCAAAACCCTCGCTAAGACCGCCATCCTTTGTTGTAACACCCAAAGTAAGACCATCGAGAGTAGGGCAGATACCTACACCACCATTTGACAGATAAGCCTGTGTAAATGGTGCATTTGGCTTCGTTGCAATCTCTGCAAGGCGGGCATTTGCCATAGTGCCACCCAGGCTGTTGATAAGTGTGAGCATCTCAGCCTGAACGGTGTCGTTCATCTGAACAGGAACTGCAGGACGCTTGATGAACAGTGAAATCTCACTCTCCAGCATCTCTGGATCCTCGAAGATAGATACGATAGGCTCCTTGTTGTCAGGTACAACGATAACCTCCTTTTGTGCAGCATCTGCAGCAGGGGCAGGGATGTCGGCCATCAGACTCTTTACCTGTGCCTCAACCTTCTCAGCGTCAATATCACCAACAATAACTACAGCCTGATAGTCAGGACGATACCACTTGTCATAGAAAGACTTGATGTCGTCGTATGAGAATGACTTAAGACCGTCGAGGTGGCCGATAAGGTTGCGGTGCTCATACTTAGTACCCTTGAAGAGGTTCTTGAGCAGGTTGATGGTCGAACGCCAAGATGCGCCGTCACGAGTACGGAGCTCCTCCTGGATTACGCCACGCTCCTTGTCAATCTCGCTGTGGTCGAGAGTAATAAAGTGTGACCAGTCGTGCAGAATGAGCATCGCTGTATCGATAACACCCTGACGAGATACAGGTACATCCTTAATCAAGTACTGAGTGTAGTCCCAAGAGGTACCTGCGTTGAGGTTAGCACCAAACTTAATACCAACTCGCTCGCACCACTCGATGAGCATCTTGCCCGGAAGGTTGTTAGTGCCGTTAAATGCCATGTGCTCAAGGAAGTGAGCCAAACCCTGCTGGTTGTCATCCTCCTGAATGGCACCCACATTGTGGATAATATAGAAGTCAGCAAGACCCTTCTGCTTGTTGTTGTGACGGATGTAGTACTTCATTCCGTTCTCAAGCTGACCTGTTCTTACTGCCGGATCGTTCGGAATGAACTCCGGAGCCGGACCGCCTACAAGCTGTGCAGCGGCTGTAAATGCAACAACGGTTGCAAGTACTGACAGGAAAAATTTTCTCATTGTCTTAAAAGTTTTAGTTAAACGTTATCTTAAATAATTGCCCATTAACCTTTGGCGGTACAAATATACCCCCCCCCACGAATTTTCCAAATTTTCCAAGGAAAATCTGCATAATTTTTAGATATAGCTTTGAATATGTCAGTACAACTATTTCAACAACTCAAAGGTGAAAACGACCGACAATCAAGGCGATACCTTAATCTCCAAACTCAAGAATATCTCCAGGCTGACACTTCAACACCTTGCAGATAGCCTCCAATGTGGAGAAACGAATGGCTTTGCCCTTGCCGGTCTTGAGTATAGAGAGGTTTGCCTGTGTAATTCCAATCTTCTCGGCCAGCTCGGTAAGAGATATTCTCTTCTTCGCCATTAACGTCGATAACTTGATATTTATTGCCATATACCTATTTTAATACATAATATTCAAGTTACAAAGATAGTAAAAAAAGAGAAAATTGTCCCAAGGATTGTAAATATTTATGTTTGGTTGTTGAAAAATGGTGAAAATAACTAAATTATGTATAATGAAACCTAAAATAATATTATTTTCTGTTGATTTTTTTTGATATTTAGAAAAAGATTATTATTTTTGTCTCGGAAAGAAAAACTATTAACCATTTATAAAAGACTCTATGAAACAATTCTGCCCAAAATCTTGCCCTTCGGCAAAGGATCCGTTTGCGGGTTTTTACTATCGACAGTATAAGTCTGGAGACAAGTTTTTTATCGAGCCTGGAGATGTACACCATTTAGTATTTGTAATGTCCGGAACGCTGCTTATCAACTCTGAGGAGCGCAGAGGTTTTCCGGTTACGGCTAATAACTTCTTTTTCTGCTACAATTGCGGCCACTATGAGCTTATCCCTCAGGGAGATATAGAGATTATTGTAGCATACTTCTCACGTCCCGGTGCGGCGTGTGATATCGCCTCTTTGTTGCAGTATGCGAAGGGTCAGCCCGATTTTGAGTATCACTTTGACTCTTACCCTGTAAATGAGCAATTGGCTGAGTTTTTGAAACTTATTTCGCGCTATCTTGATGACGGTATCCCTTGTGCACATATGCACGAGTCTGCTATAGAGATGCTCTTTATTGTCTTCCGTTTCTACTATGATGTGGAGGATTTGGCGCAACTGTTCTTCAATCTGTTTGACCATACAGTGTCGTTCAGAACTATGGTCGAGGGTAACCGCGTAAAGGCTCGAAACCTTAACCATCTTGCCGAACTTTGTGGTTACGATATTAATACGTTTAATGTTGTCTTCCGCCGCCACTATCCGGGCTATACCCCTGGTGTTTGGATGCAGATTCAGCGTAAGGATGAGGTGCTTGCCGACTTGACTGAGACAGATGCTCCAATCTACTATATCTCGAAGAAGTATGGTTTCTCATCGTCGAGCCATTTGGGCGAGTATTGTAAGAAATATTTGGGCGATACTCCAACTAAAATCCGAGCAAAATATCGTAAGAAGGAGTAGAGTATAAAATCCCAAAATATATTCAAAAAATGCAAAGTCGGCCCCAAAAAGCCGACTTTCTTTTTCTTGTCATTTACAACGAATCGCCCCACTCTATTTTCCTTTTGGCTTTCTTTTCATTTTTCTTTTGTTTGCTATTGTTTATTAATAGGGAATTTGAGCATAATAAAATTTTTGTAATCAATAAAAGACTATTTTGCAAAAAAAGTGATGAAAATTGGGTAAAAAGTTTGGATGTTTAATAGCTCTTACCTATCTTTGTAAAGGGTGCGCGCGTATATGTGTACAATTATGCGCGAAAAATACCTCAAAATGGTGGCAAATTAGAGTTTGAAATAAACCAAAACCTATTTATTAAACATTAAAAATTACACCTATGAAAAAACTGCTACATTTTGCGGCAAGACAACTTCTGTTGCTCCTTGCTTGTTGTTTCAGTTTGTCCGCCTTTGCACAGAAAGTATCTGTACAGGGTACCGTTGTCGATGAGAATGGTGCTCCTATGATTGGTGCTTCTGTTGTAATTATGAGCGGCGAGAAGATCTTGGGGGGGGGTACTACTACTGACCTTTCAGGTTCGTTTTCAATTTCGGCTGAGCCGGGTCAGTCTCTCGATATCTCATTTATGGGATATAAGAGTGAGAGGGTAGCCATCACAGCTCAGAAATCTGTTTACAAAGTACAGCTTACTGTTGATAGTCAGGCTGTGGAGGAGGTAGTTGTTGTCGGCTACGGTACAGAGAAGAAGGTGAACCTGACAGGTTCTGTATCTTCAGTATCTACCGAGGAGTTCACCTCTCGTCCAATTACCCAGCTCTCAACAGCACTTCAGGGTATTGCTCCGGGTGTGACTGTTACTACAGCGGGTGGTGCTCCGGGTGCAGATACCGGTAACATTCAGATTCGTGGTATCGGTTCATTCGGTGGTTCAGACTGCGCTCCACTGATTCTCATTGACGGTGTTGAGGGCGATATGAACTCTGTTGATGCCTCTCAGATTGACCAGATTACAGTACTTAAGGATGCGGCTTCTGCTGCTATCTACGGTTCACGTGCTGCTAATGGTGTAATTCTGATTACCACAAAGCGTGCAGGTAAGGATAAGTTCGGTGTAACTTATCGTGGTTATGTTGGTTGGCAGGAGCCTGTTGTCTATCCGGATGTAGTTGGTCCTGAGGAGTTTATGACCCTTCAGGGTATTGCCGAGGCAAACGATGGCCTTACAAAGCTCACATACACTCCTGAGTATATCGCTGCTTATCGTAAGAACAACTTCCTTGACCCTGATGCATATCCAATCATCGATTGGCAGAAGCGCCTGCTGACAGGTAATGGCTTTACTCATAGCCATATCGTAACAATGTCTGCCGGCACAGACCGTATCCGCAATATGTCATCATTCGGATACCTCGACCAGAATGGTATCATCAAGAATGCATCATTCCGTCGTTTCAACCTTCGTAACAACCTCGACGTTCAGCTCCACAAGAAACTCAAGTTTAGTTTCGATATCTCAGGTACATACTCAAACCGTGAGATTAACCCATATCAGGGCGGTATCTTCTCATTTATGAATGCGAAGGACCCTGTTATGCTTGCACAGTGGTCTGATGGCAGCTACGCACCATTTACCGGTGGTACTACCAACCCACTGCCGATGATTGAGCAGAACTTGGGCGGTAATCGTCACTATCAGAAGCTCAACCTCAAGACCTCTATCGTTCTGGAGTACAAGCCTGTAAAGTGGCTCACTCTCGAGGCTAAGGTTGCTCCACAGCTCACAGCTACAAAGAATCACCTCTTTAAGGATATGGTTGAGTATCACTCAGACCCTTACGGTTCTATCTCTCCTATCTCAAATGTTGAGTTCAACTCTCTTGACGAGAGTATCGCAACAACCTTCAACGGATACTACCACGGTATGCTCACAGCGGCTCACAGCTTCGGTAAGCACAATCTTAAGTTCCTTGCCGGTGTATCTTATGAGAACTATGAGTATGCAAGCCTCGGCGCATATCGTCAGGACTTCTCTTATCCGCAGTACGACGTTATTGACGCCGGTGGTAAGAACGAGTTTAAGGACAATAGCGGTAGCCGCAGTCAGATTGCCCTTGCATCATTCTTCGGTCGTATCAACTATAACTACGATAACCGCTATCTGTTCGAGGCTAACCTCCGTTATGATGGCTCTTCTCGTTTTGCAAAGAAGAATCGTTGGGGTCTGTTCCCATCATTCTCTGCTGCATGGCGTCTTTCAGAGGAGGCATTTATGGATAGCACTCGCGATGTGATTACAGAGGCTAAGATTCGTGCATCTTACGGTACTCTGGGTAACCAGAACATCGGTAGCAACTATCCTACAGCACAGATGCTTACCATCTCTTCTATCG
Organism: Alistipes sp.; assembly: GCA_017398555.1. Lineage (GTDB taxonomy): Bacteria > Bacteroidota > Bacteroidia > Bacteroidales > Rikenellaceae > Alistipes. The sequence goes on along the minus strand of JAFQFV010000008.1, from coordinate 23,006 downwards.
CTGCTGCAGGTAAGATTTATCCTATAGTTGCACAGACTTCACTTGCAAATAAGGACATCACTTGGGAGACTACCTATATGGCTGACATCGGTATCGATATGACATTGTGGGAGAAGTTCACTATCACTGCTGACTACTACTACAAGAAGACTGACGGTATCCTTATGCAGCTTGATATCCCATCTACAATCGGTCTTAACGCACCTTATCAGAATGCCGGTGTTGTAACAAACAACGGTTGGGAGGTCGCTTTGGGTTACAATAATCGTTGGGGCGATTGGTCATTTGGCGTACAGGCAAACCTCTCTGATGTAATCAATGAGATTGTCGATATGAAGGGTACTTACGGTACAAGCGGCGTTATCCGCAACCAGGAGGGCTCATCTATCAACTCACTCTATCTGCTTAATTGCCTTGGTATCGTTCAGACTCAGGAGCAGGCTGACTGGGTAAATGCAAACTGCCCACAGTATGGTCAGATAACACATCCTGGTGACCTTGTATATGAGGACTTTAATAAGGATAATAAGATTGATGATAAGGATAAGCAGATTGTAGGCTCACTTATCCCTCGTTACACTTACGGTCTTACACTGAACGTAGGTTGGAAGGGTATCAACCTTAGCGCACAGTTCCAGGGCGTAGGTATGGCAGATGCTTATATCAGCGGTGCATATACTCAGCCATGTGTTAGCGGTGGTACCTTCCAGAAGAGCCACCTTGACAACTGGACTCCGGAGAATACAGATGCTAAGTATCCACGTCTTTCATATCAGGCAGACCTTAATAAGAAGGTATCTACATTCTGGATGGCAAATGGCGCATACTGCCGTCTGAAGAACCTCCAGCTCAGCTATACCTTCCCTAAGAAGATTATTAAGGCTATGAAGATTAAGGGTCTGATGGTATACGCTAATGCTACAAACCTCTTCACAATTAGTGACTACTACGATGGTTACGATCCTGAGACAGCTTACCAGAGCGGTTCACAGGGTGCAACAACCGGTCAAATTGGTAACAACTATCCACTTTGTAGCACATATACATTCGGTGCAGAGATTAAATTCTAAAACACATTGCGATTATGAAAAAGAATATTATAACTATCCTTTTGTCGGTGGTTCTTTTGAGCAGCTGTACTCTTGATCGCGAGCCGCTTACCGGACCATCTACCGGCACCTTCCCTGCAAGTGCTGAGGAGGCTGAAGCAGGTCTGCTTGCTGCATACAAGAGCCTTGCAAATGATATTCACCAGTACAATCCGGGAGATCGTTGGTACGATCAGCTCTCTGATATTGGTGCTATGCGAACCACTCTCTCAAGCTGGCCAAACTTTGGTTTGTCAACTGTTACATCAAACCTTTCACACGTAGAGAACACCTACGCACGTATATATAAGGCAATCGGCCGTGTTCACCTGGTGCTTGATAACCTTGATAACCTTCGTGGTGTGGTTACAGACGAGCAGTACTACCAGTTTAAGGCTGAGCTTCTCTGCCTTCGCGCTTATCAGTACGACAAGGGTTGTAAGATTTATGGCGATATGCCGTGGGTTGACCATGCTCTGACTTTGGACGACTACTCTTATGCTCGTACCCCTAAGGCTGAGGTTATTGCAAACATCCTTCGTGACCTTGACGATGAGCTTCTCAACCATCTGCCAATTGCTTGGGATAAGGCAACTTGGGGCACATGCCGTATCGGTCGTGTAGGTGCTTATATGCTTAAGGCTCGTATCTGCCTTGAGTGGGGCTTCTACGCAGATGCCGCAAAGTACTCAAAGATTGCTCTTGACCTGGCGGCGGGTGTTTATGACCTCACTCCGCTGGACTGCACATATTACGCTACACACGCCGATGGTGAGCCTAATCCAACACCTCTCTTCGGTTATGATGCAGAGAAAAACTCTACAGAGTGGATTTGGGCTATTCAGTTCGATCGTCTTGCAGCAAGTAATACTCACCAGGGTATCTATTCACACGGTTCACGTGTACACAATGGTTCAGCTGCTGTAGGTCCATCACAGTCATTTATCGATACTTTCCAGTGTGTTGATGGTCTCTCTATCGCAGAGTCACCAAAGTACGATTGGAAGAACCCTTGGAAGGATCGTGACCCACGTCTTGACCTGTTCTGCTTGCGTTCAGGCGCACGCGCTATGGGCGTTCAGTTCTCTACTGACCCTGCAGATAAGACCGTCTTTGACTATAACATCGGTAAGGCTGTTCCTAATGGTGATGTAACAGGTAATAAGAGTGAGTATGGTCCAAACGGCACAAAGGGTCCTGGTGGTTACTTGTGGCGTAAGTACCTCAATATGGAGTACTATGCAAGCGTTCCTGGTAAGGATTATGAGGATGAACTGGATGTACCTATCATGCGTCTTGCGGAGCTTCTGCTTATCGATGCTGAGGCAAATATTGAGATGGAGGGTGGTGACCTTGCTCGAGCAAAGGCAAATATCGACCGCATCCGTGCTCGTGTAGGTATGCCTCCGGTAACTGTTACAGATCAGGCCGGTCTTCGTACAGCACTTCGCTATGAGCGTAAGGTTGAGCTCTGCTGCGAGGGCTTCCGTTGGTTCGATATCCGTCGTTGGAAGGGTGCAGATGGCAATCCATTGGCATACAAGGCTATGAATGGCCCACAGTACGCTCCTGCATTTGGCGCATCTTCAACAGGTAATACAGCGTTTAACCTTGTTCCTCAGATTGATGAGAATTGGATTGTAACATACGAGCCTACTAAGACTTTCAAAGACGCAAAGGCTAACTACCGTGTTCACACAACACTTACCTTTAAGTTGAATAAGGATGAGTTGTGGCCATTCCCATACAGCGAGATGATTACTAATCCTCTGATTGGCGAGGCTAATAACAATCCTGGTTACTAAACCTCTAAAATTAAAAAATTATGAAAAAGATATTCAAATATTTGTGCTACTGCCTGCCTGTAATGGCGTTGGCAGTGGGTTGTACCCAGGATGATGGCATCTCTGAGTTCCAGCCTGATACAAATAAGACAGGTAATGTGACCCTGTTGGCATCTATTGAGAATGCTGATAGCCGTGCGTCACTCGTAGCTACAGGTGAGGCTCGTTGGCAGGCAAATGATGCTATTAAGGTCGTTTGTAATGATGGCTCTACAGCAGTGTTTAATATCGACGGCACAGGCGAGACTCGTCGTGCACTCTTTACAGGCACTTTGGAGGGTAAGTCAGTAGGCGAGTATGCACTCTATCCTACATCAGCAGAGCTCTCTGGCGAGACCCTCTCTGTTGAGCTCCCTGCTCAGATTACACCTTCTCCTACAGGCTCTTGCGCATTTATGGCAGGTGTTATTGATGAGAAGAATGAGGTGACATTCAAGCAGCTTACAGCTTATGCTAATGTTCAGATTAATAAACTCGCTCCTGAGACAGGCTCTATCGTATTTAGCTCTGATAAGAACCTCTCAGGTCTTCACTCTGTAACTCTTCCTGACGGTATGACTACCGGTACAGCTGCTACAGATGGTGATGCTACAGTGACTATCTCATTTGCTGAGGCAGCTCCAACTATGGTAAATGCATTCTTTGCACTCCCTGTTGGCAACTACTCACACATCACCGCTACTGCTTATAATAAGGATGGTAAGAAGATTAGCGAGGTTGTTCTGGGCTCTCTTATCGCAGCTTCACGCGGACTTCTTCTCGACTATCAGATTGAGTTGGCACCGATGGAGGCTGAGAAACCGAAGCCAATCGCAGGTACTGTAAATGTTGCAGGTATCTACTGGGCACTTGGTAACCTCCAGTATGAGAAGGATGGTGCTACCGGTAACGGCTTTGTTAAGGATTGGAGCATCTCTGCAAGCCAGGAGTTCCACTTCTATATCGGCGTTGATGGCGATATGAAGGGCACAACCCCTGACTACGGTTACGATAAGGTAGCACACTTTAACTATGGTGGTATTGCTAATCCATTTAATGGTCTTGCTGCCGATGCAGCCTCTATTGATGGCTCTTCAAAGCTTGACTTTAGCGGTAAGATGTACACAGATCAGGGTTGCCAGAGTGAGACTACCGACTTTGCTGCTGCTAAGTTTGGTGATATTGCTTATTGGGCATCTTGTGGTCAGTATCGTATGCCTACAGCTGAGGAGTTTGAGGCTCTCTACACTAAGGCATCTCGCGTAGCTGCTACTTATAACAATGTTGCAGGTACATACTTCTACGATCCGGCATGGGGCGAGGAGCCAATGGTTGATGAAGTGAATACTAAGGAGCTTACTGCTGATGATTTGGCTGTAGGTCTGTTCTTGCCTTGGACAGGTCGTGGTTATAAGAATACTGCAGAGTCTTATATCTATAAGATTAACTCGCAGGGTGTATATCGTACCTCTACTGTAGATGCAGTATCTACAAAGGATATCTCTTACGGTATCATCTACCGAATTATGAAGCTGACCGAGGGTGCATATACAGATAAGACCCCTCTGAACTATGGTGCTACAGCTCGTTACTCAATCCGTCCTGTATATGTAAGCGGTTCAGGTGCTGTAACTCCTCCAACTCCAACTCCGGATCCAGAGCCAGAGCCAGAGCCAGAGCCGGGTCCGGACACAACTCCACTGCCAACAAATGCTACAGTAACCGTTGGTGGTATTGAGTGGGCAACCGGTAACCTCGTTTATGAGGTAGGTAAGACAGGTACAGGTTATGCTGAGGGTTGGAGCATTTCAGCACAGCAGTTTATCTTCCCTAATATGGGTGTGAGCGGAAATAAGACCGATCTTGAGAACTTCAACTGTACTAGTGTGTTCAACTACGGAGGTATTGAGAATCCATTCAGCTGTGACGCTACCGCTTCAGTTCAAAAAGCTACTGCAGAGCCTGCATTTGACTTGAGTGGTAAGATGTACACCGATCAGGGTTGCGTAAGCGAGACTACAGATTTTGCAGCTGCTAAGTTTGGCGATATTGCTTACTGGGCATCAAAGGGTCAGTATCGTATGCCAACCGCAGCAGAGTTCAAGCAGCTCTATGACAGCTCTTGCCGTGTAAAGGCTACCTACATAACTGCTGAGGGTGTTACTGTAAATGGTACATACTTCTACAATCCGGGTTCTGGTGAGAGCGCAGGTGCTGTAGAGGTAGATTCTCCTCGCGTGATTAAGAATGCAGACCTGGCTGTCGGCTTGTTCTTACCTTATGCAGGTCGTGGTTTTAATAAGGTATCAGATGCTGCTAATGACTATGCTGTGAACAATATTGGTGCACAGGGTCCTTACCGTACCTCAACCATTAACCTTAACTCTACACTTGATGCTACTAACGCAGTTATCTATCGTGTAGATCAAATGACAGAGAGCGAGAAGAACTCTAAGGGTCTTAATGGTGCATTCTACAATGCAGCATGGGATGCTAAGGCTCGTTACTCTATCCGTCCTGTAAAGGTAAAATAGTTAAATCTCACTCTGCGCCCAAATTTGCGGGCGCAGAGTACCTTTTTATATAAATCTAAAACTAAAAATCAGAGATGAAAAGAGATTATCAGAGCCCTTACCTCTCTGTAGAGGATGTTAAGGTAGAGGCAGGCTTTGCTACCAGCTATGGCGCAGGTACCCCTGGTGGCGATATTGGTTTTAATGATTATGGTGATGAATTATAAAAAATGCAGAGCTATGAAGAAGTTTATTACATCTATTCTTGTTGCAGCAGCTGCATTTACAGCTTGCTCGCAGAGTGAGGAGATCACTATCAATAATTCGGAGGGTAAGGTTGTTTTTTCTGCAACTGCTGACGCTCCGCAGTCACGTAGCGTTCTTGTAGAGGAGGACGGAAAGTACCACGCAGAGTGGGTAGCAGGCGACTACATCGAGCTCTATGAGGTTACTGTTACCGGCGGAACAAGTGCAAAGGGAAATAACCCTAACACAACCCTTGCAGAGGGTGGTAAGAGTGTGAAAGTTCAGTTTGAACTTAGTGCAAAGACAGCCGACTCTTATATCTATGTTCTCTCGCACAACAACGCCTCTATGAATGGCGCAGGAACATATTTGGCATTTACTCTGCCAAGTGCTCAGGCTCCTACTGCAATGAATACTTATGACCCACTTGCAGACCTTATTCTGTCAAAGGGCGTAGAGCTTGCAGCGCAGCCAACAGAGACTGTTAATTTTGAGATGGCACGCGTGACAGCGCTTGCAAAGGTATCTATCAAGAACCTTGCACTCGCTGAGGGTGATGCTGTAAAGAGCGTAACATTCTCTTGCGATAAGCCTCTCGCAGGTAAGATTACCAAGATGATGATTTCTGACCTTGTAGCGGGCAACTATCCACTCGCTCAGTCAGAGGTAGCAACTCCGGCTACATCTGTTAGTGTGACACTTCCTGAGGCACAGACAGGCGACTTTAGCTACTATATGTCCGTATGGCCAACAACTCTTGATGCAGGCGAGAAGTGCTCCGTTACTGTTGTTACAAACAATGACAATAGCTACACCAAGGAGATTACACTGCCAAAGGCTATGGAGCTTGTCTCTGGCGAGATTACAGCCTTTACTGTAAATATGGCGGGTATTGGTAGTGATGCACCGGTAGAGATGCCTGATTATGTAACTGTTGCAGGTATCAAGTGGGCAATGGGTAACCTTGAGTATGAGCTTAACGGTACAACTGATGAGAACTTTGCTACAGGTTGGCGTATTGCACCAAGTCAGGAGCACCACTTCAATATGGGTGTATCTGGCGATTTGAAGAACTTGACTGATTATAACAAGGTCGCACACTTTAACTTTGGCGGTATTGAGGATTATGCCTCTATCGATGCTACTAAGGCTGTACAAATTGCAGGTACTCCGGCATTTGACTTTAGTGGTAAGATGTATAGCGATAGCGCTTGCACAGCTGAGACTACAGATTTTGCAGCTGCAAAGTATGGCGATATTGCATATTGGGCATCTAACGGTCAGTATCGTATGCCTACAGCTGCTGAGTTTGCAACTCTCTATGCTAACTCATGCTACACTGTTGCTACATACAACAATATTTTGGGTATCTACTACTATAACCCGGCGGCAGATGCTGCTCCAGGTCTTGTAGAGGGTACAAAGAGCCTTAGCGTAGAAGATTTGACTGTTGGTCTCTTCCTCCCTTGTACAGGTCGTGGTTATAACAACACTGAGTATAATATCTATAAGGTAGGTACACAGGCATTCTATCGTACATCTACCGTAAATGAGAACTCTGAGGCTGGTAATGGCTTCGGTGTTATCCATCGTATTTATGCAGATGGAACAGTAGAGAATGAGGCGTTCTTCAATTCTGGTCTTCGTTCAAGCGGAAATAATACAGGAACCTTTAACTATGGTTCTATGGCACGTTTTTCTATTCGTCCAATTTACGTAAAGTAAAATGAAGAGAAGTTTAATTTTTATTCTGTCATTGTGTCTGGCGGTGGTAACTCTCACCGCCAGCTACAACGGCAAAAAGGCTCGCAAGGGTCGTACTCTGCCGGCGTGGAGTGAGGGTTACCTCGATATCCATACTATCAGTACGGGTCGTGGCGAGTGTATATTCCTTATACTGCCCGACGGTACGTCTATCGTAGTCGATGCGGGCGAATTTAGTCGCGAGGGTAAGAAGTATAAAAATGTACTTCAGCGTCCAAATGCTCAGACGCGCCCTACAAAGGCCTTTGGCGACTATATTCGTCACTTTAACCCATACGATGCGGTGGATTATTTCAACCTCTCACACTTCCATATGGACCACATGGGTAATATGGAGCCTGAATATACAAAGTGTGCAGAGGGCGACTACACCCTTACAGGTGTTATGGCGCTCTACCATCAGGTGCCGTTCCGTGAGGTTATCGACCGCGCTTATGGTGCCTACGATTCGCTCAAGGTTAAGGCTATGAGCGTAAAGGTTATGGATGAGTACAAGAAGTTCTTGGACTATCACGTGGCAAAGGGCAATATTAAGGCGTCGCAGTTCGAGCTTGGTGCAGTAAATCAGTTTGCAATGAAGCATAACGCTGCGGCATATCCGAATTTGAAGATTGAGAATATCTGCTCAAACGGCTACGTTTGGAGCGATGGCAAGGCTGTGGATGTCTATGAGGGTATTCGCGATAAGATTCGTGAAAATGCTGCCTCTTGTGGTTTTGTTGTCCGCTATGGTAAGTTTGACTTCCTTACAGCGGGCGATATTGGCGACTATTACGACCTTGAGCTTCGTGTAGCGGAGGCTGTAGGAGAGGTTGAGGCCGTAAAGGCTCATCACCACCTCTCGCCGCACTCTATGTGCCAGCCATCTATAGAGGTGCTTAGTCCACAGACACTCGTTGCTACAAGCTTCTATGTGCGTGACATACAACCAGATAAGAGTAAGTTCGGATATATCGACAATTTAGACTGCGACATATACTGCACAAGCGTTGGCGAGAGCCTTCTTGAGCAGTATCCGAAGGAGTATGCCGTTTGCAAGGCCACAAGCGGACATATCGTTATTCGCGTAGCCCCTAAGGGCGATAGTTATATGGTCTATACTCTTGACGATACAGATAGCAAGTATCGTGTAAAGAGAATTGACGGACCTTTCAAATGTGAGTAAAAGATGAAAAAGATTCTTTGGATTTTACCATTAGCGCTCTTTGCTCTCTCGTGTGGCGGTGACGACGTTAAGATGCCGTGGGAGGATGATTTGGGTAAGGGCGAGCAACAAAAGCCACAGCCGGAACCTGAAAATCCTACACCGGATAACCCGAATACCCCTACAGTAGAGGTTGGAGATACTCTTACAGCGTGGAGCGAGGGTGAACTCGATATCCACACCATCAGCACGGGTCGTGGCGAGTGTCTGTTCTTCATACTGCCTGACGGAACAACAATGGTTGTCGATGCAGGCGAGTTTAGCCGCGAGACAAGCGAGTATAAGAATGTTCTTCAGCGACCTAACGCCACTGTGCGTCCGACAAAGATTTATGGCGACTATATCAAGCACTTCCTGCCTCGTGGTAAGAGCGCTATTGACTATATGCACATCTCCCACTTCCATATGGACCATATGGGTAATTTGGAGAAGGAGTACACCAAGGATGAGACAGGAACTTATACCCTTGCAGGAGTTACGGCTCTCTACCACCACATCCCATTTATAGAGGTTATTGACCGCGCATACGGTAACTATGATGGTCTGAAGGTTAATAGTATGAGCGAGGCAGCTCTTGCAAACTATCGTAAGTTTACCGATTATCACGTAGGTCGCAATGCTCTGCGAGCTTCGCAGTTCAAGCTCGGTGCTGTAAACCAGTTTGCAATGAAGTATAATGCGGCAGCATATCCAAACTTCCGTATTGAGAATGTCTGTGCAAACTGCTGCATCTGGAAGAATAATCAGTCTGTGGATATCTATGCACAAAAGGGCGCAGCAAAGGCTGAGAATGCCGCATCGTGCGGTTTTGTTATCCGCTATGGCGACTTTGACTTCCTCACTGCGGGCGATATTGGCGACTACTACGACTATGAGTATGCCGTGGCTGAGGTTGTTGGTCAGGTCGAGGCTACAAAGGCTCACCACCACCTCTCTCCGCACTCAAATCGTGAGAAGGCGCAGAATGTCCTCAAACCGCAGGTGCTTGTTGCAACAAGTTTCTATGTACGTAAGGAACAGCCTGATAAGGATAAGTTTGGCTACATTACAGAGGGCGGCTGCGATATCTATTGCACAAGCGTAGGCGAGAGCCTTATTGAGCAGTATCCGCTGGACTATATCAAGTGTAACGCCACAAGCGGACATATCGTTATCCGTGTAGCAAAGGGTGGCGAGAGTTTTATGGTCTATACTCTTGATGATATGAATAGCGAGTATAAGGTAAAACGAATTGATGGACCATATTATAATTACAAATAAACTATGAAAAAGATTCTTTGGATTTTACCACTTTTTGCGCTGCTTGCAGTCGCTTGCGGTGGCGGTAGTAATGGCGAGATGCCGTGGGAGGATGATTTAGGCACAAAGCCAACACCAACTCCGACACCGGGTCAGACAATTGCTGTAGGAGATGTTCTTCCTGATTGGGAGGAGGGCTGTTTTGACATTCACTTTATCAACTCTGGTCGAGGCGAGTGCTGTTTCTATATCTTCCCTGATGGAACAACAATGCTCGTAGATGCCGGTGAGCTGACTTTGACTTATGGTGATGGCCCATGCCCACAGCGTCCAAACTCATCTATTCGTCCATACGAGACATACGCTCGTTATATCAAGCACTTCCTGCCTCAAGGTCAGAACGCTATTGACTATTGTGCCCCTTCGCACTTCCACATTGACCATATCGGTCAGCCTGAGGTGGCTACAGAGACCTCTCCTGTTGGTTATCGTAAGGCGGGTCTTTTGGCTCTTTTTGACTTGGTGCCGTATTCTCACGTGATTGACAATGCCTATCCGGGTTACGTAGAGGATGATGTAACACCTGCATTGGATGGCGGACTTGCTGAGGATTGGGGTAAGTTTGTAACTTGGGGTGTTAAAGAGGGTAAATTTACAGGTGCTCGTTTTACTCCTGGTACAGAGCAGATGGTAATGCTCTATAATAAGGATGCTCACAAGGACTTTAAGGTCTTTAATATCTGTGCTAACGGTTTTGTTTGGGCAAAAAATGGTCAGGGTAACGGCTATCTTGGTGGCTCAAAGTCGGCTAAGGGTAATCCATCTTGCTGTGGTTTCCATGTTACATACGGTAAGTTTGACTATGTCGCTTGTGGTGACCTTACAAGTACAAGTCAGAACCTGTTTGCTGCATACTATCGTGACTTTATTGGCGATGCAAAACTCGATGCATTCAAGACACACCACCACCTCGGCGCTAATAGCTGGGGCTCAAAGATGCAGGAGTATAACTTCAATCCTCGCGTGGTTTTGAACTGTAGTATGTATCAAGGTCAGCCAAATCCGGATATGCTCAACAATGTGCTCAACAATGTTGCGCCATTCCCATTCTGGGTTAAGGATTTCTTTACAACCAATGGCCACGAAAATGCTGTGGCAGCCAATAAAGAACTCTATAACAAGGTTGCCGGTTATAATGGACACATCGTTTTGCGTGTAGCTAAGGGCGGCGATACATTTAATGTCTATATGCTCGACGATACCAACTTTGAGTATCGAGTTAAATCTATCCACGGCCCATACACATCAAGATAGTAGCCCAAATGGGATTTTTAACCATTCAATAAACACTAAAGCCTGTCAATCGACAGGCTTTAGTGTTAGTTAATCTTCTCCCAATAGAGGCTTCTTGAGAAGGGACCCAGATAACCACGCACGCGGAGGGTCTTGTCATTCTTAAAGTCGAGCACCACTCGATAGACATCGCCCTTTGTCGGGTCATATATCTGCCCATCATCCCACACATCCTTCTCGCCGTTGTAGCTCACACTCTCTATAAGCACAATCTGGTTTGACGGAATATCTCTCTTTGTTGGATCGGGATTGTTTATATCGGTGCCGACCTCCACATCGGAGTGGTTTTTGTCACGAACTCCGACCACTTGAGCCTTATATCTATTCTCTCCTATTTTTGAGATACGCACGGTTGTCTGCCTCCCATCTTTTACCGCTTTATACTCTCCCAATATGCGGTCACCATCTTTTGTGGCCGCGCCTGCTATGGTTGAGGATAGGGTAAAGAGTCCGGCAACCGCAAGCATCAATAAATTTTTCATAAGAACGATTTGTAAAATTTGACATCTATAGCAAATCGTCCTTGATTTCAAAAATCGTGCTACTTGAAGATGCTCAGCTCAGGATTGTAAATCTCACTCTCGATACCCAGAAAGTCCAATACAGAGTGGAAAGTGTGGTACTGCCCAACCTCCTCCAACTGCTTTACATACTCTACGCCCTCGCTGCTCCAGACGATAAACGGAATTTCGACCTGCTCCTTCGGTGCAAGAGCCATCGGTACACCGTGCATGTAGAGATTGTTCTCGCCTAAAGACTCGCCGTGGTCGGATACAAAGAGCATAGCGGCACGACGTGTCGGAATGGCACGCAGAACCTCGATTACCGAGTCGATAAGGTAGTCTGTATATACGATTGTATTGTCGTAGGCATTCATCAGCTCTGTAGGGTCGGCCTTCGCCATCTCAACAGTGGTGCATACAGGGGTAAATCGCTCAAAATCAGCAGGGTACTTTGAGAAATATGTCGGGCCGTGGCTTGTTGAGGTGTGCAGAACGATAAATACTTTGTCGGCGCTGCTGCTCTCGATAACATCCTTCAGCCCCTCAAGCAGAATTGCATCAAACCTCTCATCCGCATCGGGATAGAGTGCCTTCAAATCGGCAACCTTCTGATACTTTTCGATATGTACAGGGGGCTCTCCCCAATTATTTGTGCGCCAAATCACATCCACACCCGCACGATAGAGATAGTTTGGCAGTATCTCATAGAGTTTGTCTGTCGGCTTGTGGTCAAGAATTGCCTTTACGCCCGCAGTGGTGTATGTCGCCGCCGATTTTGCCATTAGAGCCACAACATTCTCCTGCTCCAGTAACGGATTTGTCGGCTTGTTGTAGCCATAGAGCGAAAAGTTTTCGCGACGCGCCGACTCGCCGATTATCAGCACCACGACATCTTTGCTTGTTGATGTAATCTTTGCATCGGGGAGCAGAATCTCCTTTGCATTTCTCTTCTTCTCGGCACTGAAGTAGCGGAAAGTATTTACCGTATAAGACCACGGCATCAACAGACTGCCGAGCTGTGTGGCGTTGCGGTCAATCCAGGTAAAGTTGTTGATATTTATCGCCACCATAGCTGTCATTGCAGCAAGTGCTACGCCTGTGCGCTTGAAAAATAGCTTTGTACTGCCGAAATCGACCTTGCGAGATACAACAAATAGACAAGGCAGAATACCTAAAAAGATGACATAGAGCACCGCAACCCACGAGAAGAAACCCGATGCCTCCGAGTAGCGGGTATTGAAGACATTGCCCATCATCGAGTCGGTAATAAGTACATCGTATGTGTTGATAAAGTATAGCGCAACAGCATCCGCGATGAGCGACAGACCGATAATCCACTTGCCCACACCGCGCAGCAGATAGAGAAATATGTAGCACATCATAAAGTTGGTGGCGAGCATCAGCACTGCAAGTCCGCCTGTAATAATCCAGCCATTTATTCCACCCTCGATATTATTTACAACCAATCGGAAGAGAGGGTAGTGGTAGGCAAAAAGTGTGTAGATTGTAACTATAAGAGATAGCGTTGTGGCCTTGCACCCCCTTTTGAGAATATTTACCATACAGTAATTACTTTATAAAACGCCCTTGCAACCCACACAAAGAGTGCACAGAGCAGGAAATTGAATAGTATTGAAAGTGTTATATTGACATCATATCCCGCCTTGAACGGAGTGAGTTCTGTCTGCGCATCATATCGAGCAAATGGGTTACAGTATATCACCTCTCCATCTGCAAAGTATGCCGTGAAGCGACCATAAGGGTCTGCCTGCTGCATCTTGTAACCTAATGAGTCTGCCTGATTGACAATGGCAAGCGTAGTGTGACCCTGACCTGTAACCTTGATGCTGTCGGCCGCCTCCGAGAGGGCTATATAGATGACATCCTCCTCCAAACCTATATTTTTGATGTAAGGTATGCTCTTGTTGTGCTCGGCCTTTATCTGCCAGTCGCCACAGCCATAGTCCGGCGTGCGCATAGAGTAGTAACAGCCGTCGAGCAGCAGCTCCCGAATAGCCGCATAGTCGGTAGCCTGGCTGTTGAGCATATTGCTGCGCATAGCTATCGCGTGGCTGCGGTTAGGGTAGTGCAAATCGTCATTGGCAAGGGCAAAAGAGTATCTGCCCGCACTCAGCGCCGCATCCCAATAGTCGTTCTCGGTGCTCTTTCCGCTGTCGAGCTCGATTGCCTGATAGCCACTTAGCTTGCTCATCACCTGCTCGGTCATCGTATGGGTGCGTAGCGGGTGGTTTAGTACTACAATATCGCCCCGCTTTGAGAGCCTGTCAATCTGAAACTGCTTCTGGAAGGTAAATATCGGCAACAGATTGTCAAACCACCACTCCCTCTGAGCGCCAAAGACAAGCTTGTGAAACTTGATGATGTTGTAGCCGTGCTCATAGACCCTCGTGTCGCTTGTCGGATGAGGGGTTATCTCGTTGTGGTTTGATATTGTAACCACATTGTAATCAAACTTATCGTAAAATTCGAGTGTCTGCTCCGGAGTATATTCGCACTCGTTCAGTGGCCCCTCTACGCGGGTATGCGTGTGAAAATTGGCACGCGACCAACCCGCCGCGCTGTCAAAATTACGATAAGGATTGAATATATCGCCTCCGCTGAATGGTTTGGGCTCAGCAAAGTTATAGACAAGCGAAACGCTTGTCGCAATAACGGCCAACAGAGCCGCCAAGATGAGCGAAACAATCCACTTAAGGGTTTTAATAACAATTCTCATAATGCAAAAATAACTCTAAATATTGAAAATTTAATAAAATATCATTAAATTTGTAATGTTATGAGAAAACTGTTTATACTTATGTCTATATTTTCGACACTTTTCGGTTGTTGCAAGAAGATCACAACCACCTATCCACAGGATACTATTGCTGCGGCTGACGGCTCGCAGATAACCTTCACCTTCTACGCTCACGCCTCACTCGGTATTGCGTGGAACGGCCTGCAACTCTATGTCGATCCCGTTGGCGAGTTTGATTGGGATAGCCAGCCAAAGGCAGACCTTATCCTTGTCACCCACTCGCACTATGACCACTTTGAGGTGGCAACTATCGAGCGCCTGCAGAAGCAGGGAACTGTTATTCTGTGCGATAAAACCTCTGCCGAGGCCTTTGAGCACGACTGCGTGACTATGCTTCCGCGTGCTATCTCTATGCCTGTCGAGGGCGTTACGGTGCGCGCCGTGCCGGCATATAATATCTCGGAGGGCCATACCGATTTCCATCCGAAATCTCGCGAGGATTGCGGCTACCTGATTACTTTGGGCGGTACTACTATCTATGTTGCAGGCGATACAGAGGATAATGAAGATGTGCTTGCTGTTAAGAATGTAGATGTGGCCTTCTTGCCTGTAAATCAGCCATATACAATGACCGTCGAGCAGGCTGCCCGCGTCGTTAAGGCTATCCAACCAAAACTCTTCTACCCATATCACTACGGTCAGGTCGATGAAAAGACCGATATAGAGGCGCTGAAGAGTGCAGTTGAGGGAGTGACAGAGATACGTATCTTCCCAATGGAATAATTTGCCGTGAAAAGCACGCATCTGCGGCACATCCCTTAAAAATTAGTGGCGGCTGTACGTTTTAGTACTATCCGCCACTAATTTTTTGCACGATGCCCCGCACCTACGCACTTTTGACGACAAATGAGTGCATAGAGGTAGCGGAGTGCAAACTCTGTTTGCTATTGGCTTTTAGCTGTACGCGTAGCAAGGAAACCCTAATATCCTCCTGTTCCAGCAATATTTACCGGCAGGGTATAGGCAACATTTACAGGTTTGCCATCCTCTATGCCTGGGCTCCATTGTGGAGAGCGATAGATAGCATTCTTTACCACGCGAGCCGCACGAGGATTGTTATGTTTAACAATCTCTACGCAGACAACTTTGCCCGATTTGCCAACGATAAACTTTACAACAACATAGGTATCCTCACTCTGAATACACTTTTGCATCTCTTCGTTAGCGTAGTTCACAAACCACTGCCTGAACTGAGGTATCGAGCCTCCGTTGAATGACGGCATATGCTTTGTCGGGATGACCTCCGGCTTTGGTCTCTCTACCATCTCTACAAATATCTCGCGCTGCTCGGTGAGCTTGAAAGGGTAGGCCTCATACTTGGCAGAGGTAATCACAGCCCTTCTGCCCGCTCTGGCACTGAACTCTAAATCTCCCACCTTGTCTGTCTTGCCGCGTCTGATGTAGATTGACGCTCCCTCTATCGGCTTGCCCTCTTTATCAACGGCAATAACGGTATAACCAATCTTATTTTTTATAGTGTTGAATGCAATATACTCCTTTGTGGCAACCATCATCACACCACGCTTTGCAACATCGATATTCTCAATATCTGTACCTTTGAATATCTCCTTTGTGACCTTGTTCCACTTCTTTGTAGTTGTCACCTCGGCTATCTGCTCGTCGGCGTGGTTGTAAGGCTTAAAGCTTGGAATAAACTCTCCGTTTACAACATAGAGCGGATAGTCAAGTTCCGACTTAAGTGCTTCGGGGTACTCAAAATCGTACTTTTTGCCTGTGATAGGCAATAGCGCAACTCGCTGTGTCGGGTCTGCCTTGAGCACTAAACCTGTATAGTCGTAACCAGCAGCCTTTATAAGCAGATTTGTGTTGTACCTTGCGTTAATCTTGTAACAACCATTCTCATCGGTCTTGCCTATCTCGACAAATACGGTGGCATCTGTGATAATACTGCCCTTCTCGTTACGCAGACGGCAGTAGTAGTCAAGACTCTGTGCCGATAGCGACATCGAGATAGCTACCATAGCAAAAAAGAGAACTAATCTTTTCATATCCTGTAAACTTTTCTACAAAGATAACAAAAATCCTATCGCGATAAAGAAAAACTTCCAAAAAATGATAGTAACTCTACTGCAAATCCTTTAATGCTTCAATTGCATACTTTGAACCTCCAATGGCTGCTTTCTGATACCAATACTTCGCTTTTGCAATGTCTTGCTTGCATCCATTTCCGTTGTGGTAACACTCACCGAGGTAGAACGCCGCACTTACATCTCCTTTTTCGGCGGCGATGGTGTAGTAGTGCACCGCCTTTGTGTAGTCCTGTGTAACGCCCTTGCCTACGGCATAGATAACGCCTAAACGATAGTGCGCTGTGCTGTGGCCTTGCTCGGCAGCGAGGGTGTATAGTTCAATGGCTTTTTGAGGATTTTTCTCTACACCTTTACCATAGTCGTAACATAGAGCGAGGTTGTACTGCGCAATATCATATCCCTGATTAGCAGCTAAAGTGTACCACTTTGCTGCCGCTGTAAAGTCTTTTTCCACGCCGCGACCAAGTTCGTAGCACAAGCCAAGCTTATTTTCAGCTCTCTTATTGCCCTCTTTGGCAGAGCGGCGGTAATAGTCAAATGCTTTGTTGTAGTCAATCTCGGTACCTTTGCCGTAGTAGTACATATTTGCGGCGTTGCACTGGGCAATTTCATACCCTTGCTCGGCAGATTTTATGTACCACTTTAGTGCCTCTGCTAAATCCTCCTTCACTCCGCGACCAAGTTCGTAACAGAGCCCGACCATATTTTCAGCATTTGCATAGCCCTTTTCGGCAGAGCGGCTGTAATAGTCAAATGCTTTGTTGTAGTCAATCTCGGTGCCTTTACCGTAGTAGTACATATTTCCTGCGTTGCAAAGTGCAATTTCATACCCATGCTCAGCAGACTCTGTGTACCACTTCAGCGCTTCGGTATAATTTTTCTCTACCCCGCGACCAAGTTCGTAGCAAAGTCCTAACTTGTTTTTCGCCTTATAATAACCCATTTCAGCTGCTTTTCGATATAACTCGACGGCCTTGTTGTAGTCCTTCTCTATACCTTTGCCGCTATAATACATATATCCGAGGTTATGGATTCCGACCCTATTGCCGCCATCTGCAGCCTCTTTGTACCACTTCACGGCAAGGTCAAGATTCTTTTCTACGCCTCGTCCGAACTCGTAGCAGAGACCGAGATTGACCATTGCCCCTGTGTGATTTTGGTCAATTGCTCTGTTGTATAACTCTATTGCCTTTTCATAGTTCTTTTCAACACCATGCCCACGGTAGTATAGAAATCCCAAATGATTTATGGCATTTGCCCAACCTTGTTCGGCTGATAGGGTGTACCATTTTGCCGCCATAGCATAGTCTTTCTCTACACTGCGACCAAGACGATAGTAGTCGCCGACATTTGCTTGTGCCCACTTGTTGCCCTGCAGAGCAGAGAGATAGAACCACTTAAATGCAGAGTCGTAGTCTTTCTCTCCCAAATCGCCATTGCTGTACAAACAACCCAAAGTGTTCTGCGCATCAGCGTTACCCTGCTTAGCTGCAAGAGTGTAATATTTTTCAGCCAATTTGTAATCTTGAGTTACAATTGTGCCGTTCTCGTAGATTCTGCCTAAGTGGTACTGAGATTCGGCAAGCCCTTTGTCGGCCGCCTCGCGGATATACTCTAATCCCAAATCAACATCCTTCTTCAGATACTCGCCATTGAGATATAGCCCACCCATTGTGAAGATAGCCTCTTTCAAATCCTGCTTTTGGGCGAGTTTGAAATATTTTACCGCCTTTTTGTAATTCTGCTTTACTCCACGACCTGCGTAGTGGCAGATTCCTAACGCATACTGCGCATAAGCGCTCTTTTGCTTTGCCCCCTTTCGAGCCCAACTGTATGCGGTGTTGTACTCCTTTTCAACAAACTTATCCTGCATATAGAGAAATGCAGCTGATGCCTGCGCGTCAGCATCACCCTCCTCTGCACGCTTGAGAATATAATCAACCAGGGATTTGCTCCACTCGTTAGATATGCTGATAAATGTTGCCGATAGCTCAGACTCTTTGATAGCGTTGATAGTATTGTCTGTATCAGCATAGACATTAAGCACGCCAAGGAGGGAAAGTGCGGTTATTAATAGTCGTTTCATATTATTTGACATTAGCTTAACAAAGGTAAGTAAAATTCCCCCCCCCATGCAAAAAAAACGACAGAAAATATCGTTTTGAAATCTTCATCGTGAGATTAAATATTAGGCATATATTTATAAAATGGGTATAATGACTTGGAAATGGAATAAAAATGTATTAACTTTGGGTTGTGATTAACCTAAAACCGATAATTATGATTAAAACGCAGAATGAGCATGGCGAAGGCTATATCTCGCCTAAGTTGACAGCGATACGTTTGACTTGTGAGGCAGGTTTTGCCGTATCGAACGAGAACCTATCAGAAGAGAGTTGGGGTTGGGATGAATAATCAGTGTTAAATCAAAGAGAAAGACGACAAATGCAGAAATTATCTCTTATTGCAGGTTTAGCATTGGTAATGCTAACCGCAAGTTGTTCGAAGGATGCAACTTCAGAGATCAATCCTTCGGTTAAGAGAGTCATCGGTGTAGAGATTGACAACTCGCTGAGCCGTACCTATATTGGCGAGGCAGATAGTGAGGGTACATATCCTGTACTTTGGAGTGAGGGTGATAAGGTGGCTGTAAATGGCGTGGCTGCTGCTGTGGATGCAAAGTTTGTGGGTACAAATAGCCTCCAACTTGAGGTGGATGCCGCCGCGGAGTATAAATTGGGCTATCCTGCAGAGTTGATTGATGGTGATGTGCTCACTATCTCAGAGGTGCAGAAGTTCGTTGAGGGCTCTTTTGCAGTCGGCTCGGGTGTGCTTGTGGGCTACTCACAGAGTGAAGATGTGCAGATGAAAAACCTCTATGGTTATCTAAAGTTCTCTCTGTCAAATGCCGCTGATGTAAAGGGTGTTACTGTTGTTGCAACCGGCGGTGAGGCTATCTCAGGTACATACACCATTGACTATAAAGAGGCAACAATCACTCCGTTAGCAGGTAAGGATATTATCCGCGTAACTGAGGTTGCTGCAAAGGATGGTGTTGCTACAGTTGTTGTAGCTGTTCCTGCCGGTGAGTACAGCCAGGGCTTTACAATAAAGGTGTATGACAATAACAATGGTGTTATGGTTAAGAGCCTGAAGGGTGCCGGCAGTAGTGTTGCTGCGGGTGTAATATATACTATGCCACAGCTTGCATACGCCGCTACAGCTACAGAGTCGTTTATTATGACAGCAGCGGATCTGGTAGATTTTGTCACTTTGGCAAATGGTACTAATGGCTATGCTAAGTGGGTGAATGCTGATGGCGAGGTTAAGTTCGGTGCCGATATTGACCTTGCAGGTGTCTCTCTGCCACAGATTAAGAACTTTGCTGGTAAGCTTAATGCACAGGGTTTTGCACTGAAGAATTGGAGTTCGCAGCTCTCATTTATCGGAACTCTTGAGGCGGGTGCGGAGCTGAAGAATTTGGTAATAGACCAATCTTGTTCATATACTCCTAACTTGGCTGAAAAAAATCAGCATATCGCTATATTGGTTGGCTCATCAACCGGTCTTGTTGAGGGTTGTGTGAATAATGCAGATGTTACCCTTAATGGCGATGTTACAGTAGATAGTAAGCGTTTTGGACTCATTGTTGCATCCGGTTATGGACGTATCAGGGATTGTATCAACAATGGTGACTTCATCTGCAACTTCCCTGTTGTTGATCAGCATATCTATATTGGTGGTATTGTGGGCTATTACAATCCAACATCAGGAAATGGTCAGGGAGAGGAGTTTATTAAGAACTGTATCAACAATGGTGATGTTAAGGTGACTATTGATGATAAGCCTAACAGAGGTTGCGTAGGTGGTGTTATCGGTGCTACATCACTATCTGCACAGTATGAGGCGGTAGATGGTAAGAATAATCCGGTGGCTGTTAGCAGTGAGGGTACTATTGCTCGATGCTACAACAATGGAGAGGTTAGTTATAACTTCAAAACTTTAGGTACGGGTACATATACTAATGTCGGCGGTATTATCGGCTACTCGCAGGCGATAATTACTGATTGTGAGAATAGTGGTAAGGTGTCATTTACGGTGCCGGTATCTGATTCTGAATCTGCAACACGACCTGCAACCGGCGGTATTGTCGGTTCAACTCTCTTCTCTGTGAATAATTGTATAAACAGAGGCGAGGTCTATGTTGAGGGTACTTGGTCATCTGCGGGTACTGCGGGTGCAACAGCTACAGGTGGCCAAAATCATCCTAACTTTGGAGGTATTGCAGGTTCTGTTGGTCACTATAGCTTAACTACATCAGAGACACTCTCTAATTGTACCAACTATGGTAAGCTTACATTGAAGCCTTTCCTTTCAAGTGGTGCCGGTACTCGTCAGTATTTTGGTGGTGTGGCAGGTTATGCCTCAGTTCCTGTCTCTGAGTGCTACAACTATGGTCAGGTTGATATAGATGCTACAGGTCTGTATGCATATTTTGGTGGAATTATTGGTCTTACTAAGGATGGCGCTTTGATAACAAATTGTGCAAATTATGGCAAACTGACTTTTAAGCACGATATATCTGCTTGTGGAAGAACAGATGTCTTTAATGGAGAGACCGCTGTCAAGAGTTTCTATGGCGGAGTGGTCGGCTATGCTCAAGATATTGTATCAAACTGCCATAACTATGGTGTTGGTGAGTGTCATACCTCATCAATGGAGTCTTGTTGTGGTGCTACCATTGGCTATGCAACGGCAACATCTCCTATCTCAAATTGCTCAAATAGCGCTGCGACCACTTGCTACATCGGCCATATCGCACTAGTGCTCTCTGATTATACAGGAGGTGAACCATATCACTATATCGGAGGCGTTATTGGAAATGGTAAAGCAAATGTTGATAATGTTGTAAACTACGAGAGTGGAGACCTTACTGTTTATACAAATGTCGGTGGTGATTTCGGTGGTGTGATTGGTTACGCAGCCGGTAGTAACATTAAACTTGAGAATAAGGCACCGATGACCCTTGACTTTACCTATCTTGGCCAAACATTGGCTAACAAGGGTATTATGATAGGCGGTGTAATTGCTAAGAACTATGCCAATAACCCTGATAATAAGATTACTGTTGATTCTTGTACAAACAGCGGTAAGCTGACCGTCAAGAATTATGCTTATACAGCAGGCTTCTCTTACTTCGGCGGTATTATTGGCTCAAATGATGGTGATGGTATAGCGTCAATTAAGAATTGTACTAGTACTGGAGATATCTATGTTGATTGTCCTGCGGCTGTTCGCTTGGGTGGTGTGGCAGCATATACTGCTTGTGATTTGATAAACTCAAGCTTCAAGGGTGCTATTACAGCTAAACGCTTGAAGTATGTATCTGCCACTCGCTACGCTACAATAGGTGGCCTTATCGGTTATACTGCGCAGGGTATTTCAGGTGGCTCGGTTGATTGTGTTATCAATGCAGAGGGTGATAATAATATCGCCATTGGTGGCGTTATGGGTACTTCAGGCTCGGATACTTGGACAGGAATTACCGTTAATGCCGACCTTACTGCATCGGCAGGTACATATATCGGTCTGCTTTTGGGTGGTAAGGTTTCAACCTCCGCTGTTACCGTGACACTCGGCTCGGCTAACTCCCCAATCAATATCCGCAAGGGCTCTAAGATTAACGGTGTAGCTATTCGTGCAGATGGTAATGACCCACTCTCAGGAATGACCGATGGACTTACTATGAGGGTTAATAAGGTTGAATATATCAATTAATCCCTCAATACCCCTATAAAGAGGTGCCGGGAGGCTTTCCGACACCTCTTTTTGTGTAAATTGTCTTATACCTATATATATTATATAAGGACGATTAATCCGTTGTCGTGCCCAAAAAATATCTCTATCGCTAACTGCCTGAGTAGTAGTGTAGTGCCGTTTTTGGCTCAAAAAAAGTTGGATAAAGTTATTAAAAAATTTGCAAATCTCATTTTATTGTCGTTACTTTGCACTCGCAATCAGGTACGAAACAGCTCCTGAATGCAGAAAATGGTTCTTAAAAAATTTTATTAAACTTTTTTTGAAAAAGATTTGGAAGTTTGAAAAACTTGCCTTACCTTTGCAACCGCTTTCGCTTAGAAACGAGGGCAACAGGTTCTCAGAAAAAAGTTTGAAAATTTTTTCAAAAAGATTTGGAAGTTTGGAAAAGTTGCCTTACCTTTGCAACCGCTTTCCGCTTCAAAAATCGGGAAGAGAAACAGAAACATTGATAGACTTCGGTCTTGAGATACAAATTCGTTCTTTGAGGTATTTGAGCAGCTAAATAAGTTTTTTCCACACTCGCAAGAGTGTAATTTCAAAAGAACAATTACCTTTGAGATTAGAGCTAAGATTTAATTAATTCT
>JAFQFV010000007.1 GCA_017398555.1 Alistipes sp. | reverse complement strand
GAAATATCGCTACAGCAGTGCGTTGCACTGTTTTTTATTGTATTAGGTGGAAACTTGTTTACAAACCTATTGCAATAAAAAACAACAGACTGAAAATCAGTCTGCTGTAGCGATAATGTTGCGGAAAGGAGGGGATTCGAACCCCTGAAACGCTTTTGACGTTTACTCGCTTTCCAGGCGGGCCAGTTCAACCACTCCTGCACCTTTCCTTTTTTTCGGCTGACAAAGATAGAAAAGATTTTCAAATCGACCAACTTTTTCCTCTTTTTTGGAGAAAATCGAATAGCGAGCCTCGAAAAGCGTTATCTTTGCCACATAATTGGATATTATGAGAGAGAAAAATTCCATTTTAGGACACTTTGCCTGCTTTACGGCATACCTTATTTTTGGACTTAATATAGTAGTTTGCAAGGATTTAACCTCGAGTGGTGCAATATCGCCGCTTGCCCTCTTTACGCTGCGTTCATTGGGCGCAGGTGTGCTCTTTTGGTTAATATCACTCTTTTTGCCAAAGGAGCAGGTCGAGCGTCGTGATCTGCCGAAGATATTTGTCGCATCGGTGCTCGGTTTCTTCCTTACACAGATATCCTTTTTGATGGCAATATCGCGCATTACACCTATGGATTGCTCGATTGTCGCCTCATTGTCGCCACTATATACGATGTTTATCGCCGCTTATGCCCTTAAGGAACCTCTGTCGGCGCAGAAGATTGGCGGAGTGGTGCTCAGTCTGTGTGGCGTGCTATACCTAATATTAAATAGCGTCACCTCTACATCGGCTGTGGTGCAGACAACACCTGTTGGTGTGCTGTTGATGATTGCCAATTCACTCTGCTTTTCGCTCTATTTGGGTATCTTCAAACCCACTATTGCCAAGTACTCGGTCGTGACTTTTATGAAGTGGATATTCCTCTTCTCGACCCTTATGAGCCTGCCATTCTCGGCAAAGGAGATTGTACATACAGACTTTGCTGCGCTTCCGCTCTCATATATGGCAGAGCTTGCATTTTTGATTATCTGCGCGACTTTTGTCACATACTTCCTCATTCCAATAGGTCAGAAACGCCTGCGCCCGACACTTGTCAGTATGTACTCATACGTGCAACCGATAGTAGCTATTGTTGTCAGCATCTATGTCGGTATGGATACCCTCAGCTGGCAGAAGGTGCTGGCGGCAGTGACTGTATTTGCGGGTGTTATCATTGTATCCCGCAGTCGTCAGAAGGAGCAAATAAAATAGACCTTTTTCGTCTTAATTTTTGGCAAAAACGCCATTTAATCCAAAGAAGTGGACTTTTTGGAATAAACGGTTTGTGCCTTCGAGAAAAATAGTCCAAACTATAGAACTTATAGACCTTTTCTGATACTGCTTTTGCCTCTACCTTTGCAGTCGAAAAATAACAGTTAAAAAATAAGACTTATGAAAGAGAAATTGGTAAAGACCTATGTAGGAATTGAGAGTGCAGTTGTTGATGGTTATAAGGCAATCGAGAATGGAGTAGTTGGCGGTTATAAAGCAGTGGAGAGTGTGGCAGTCGGAGCTTATAAGGCCGTTGAGACCTCGGCAGTAAATCTTGGCAAGAGCCTGATTGAAGAGTACGATCGTCAGAAGAATAGATAGAAAAATTAAAGCCTACCGATTGGTAGGCTTTATTGTTAGTACTGCTCGTTTTCGTTCGGGAAGTCGCAAGATTTGACGTCGGCAATGTAGTGTTCAACCGCCTCGGTCATAACATCGTGCAGATTTGCATAATGGCGCAAGAACTTTGGAGAGAAACCTTTGTTCATGCCGAGCATATCGTGAATAACAAGCACCTGACCATCTGTACCGGCACCTGCACCGATACCGATTGTGGGTACTGTAAGGCTCTCAGATACACGCTTCGCAAGTGCTGCAGGAATCTTCTCCAATACAACAGCAAAACAACCGGCCTCTTCGAGCAACTTTGCATCGGCAATAAGTTTCTCTGCCTCAGCCTCCTCCTTTGCACGCAGACCATAACCGCCAAACTTGTGGATAGACTGCGGGGTAAGTCCGAGGTGTGCCATAACAGGAATACCTGCCGAGAGAATAGTCTTCACTGAGTCCAAAATCTCCTCACCGCCCTCAAGTTTTACACCATCGGCACCACTCTCCTTCATGATGCGAACGGCAGAGTTGAGTGCTGTAAGAGGGTCACCCTGATATGTTCCGAATGGCATATCGCATACAACAAATGCACGCTCAACGCCTCGTACAACAGATGAGGCGTGGTAAATCATCTGGTCAAGAGTAATCGGCAGGGTAGTCTTGTGTCCCGCCATCACATTTGCAGCCGAGTCGCCTACAAGGATAATATCAATGCCTGCACCATCTACAATAGATGCCATTGTGTAGTCGTAAGAGGTGATCATCGAGATCTTCTCACCCTGCTCTTTCATCTGTTTGAGTCGCGATGTTGTTACGGCTCTTACTTTACTTTCAGTTGACATATTTGTATAATTTTTGTTTTAGTGGCACAAAAGTAGCGAAAATTTTAGTATATTTGACAAATAAAACTCTTAATTATGAATAAAATCGTTGTTATCGGCAGTTCAAATACCGATATGGTAGTGCGATCTGAGCATCTGCCAAGACCCGGCGAGAGCGTTTTGGGTGGTGATTTTATGATGGCTGGCGGCGGTAAGGGAGCCAATCAGGCTATCGCTGTTGCACGAATGGGACATAATGTAATATTCTCTGCAGCGGTTGGTCGTGATATGTTTGGTGATGCGGCTGTGGCTGGCTATCAGCTTTTCGGCGTGGATACATCATATATTGTCCGTAAAGATACTCCGTCAGGAATAGCCCTTATTATGGTCGATGGTGCAGGTCAAAACTCTATCTCTGTGGCATTGGGTGCTAATAACTGCCTGACTGCTGAGGATGTTATGCCTGCATTGGAGTCTGTGTCTGCGGGCGATATTGTGCTTTTGCAGTTGGAGATTCCTATGTCAACTGTCGATGCCTGCGTGGCTGTTGCTGCGGCAAAGGGGGCTAAGGTTGTTCTTAATCCGGCACCGGCTGCGGTTGTGAGTGAGCAGACACTGTCAAAATTGTATCTGATTACGCCAAATCAGACCGAGGCGCAGACGCTCACAGGCATTGAGGTAGTTGATGAGGCTTCGGCGACTGCTGCGGCGAAGGCTCTTACAGTAAAGGGCGTGGAGAGAGTTGTAATCACTATGGGTAGTCAGGGCTCGTTGCTCTATGAGGATGGCGTGAGTGAGATTATCCCAGCCCATAAGGTCTCGGCTGTCGATACCACAGCTGCGGGCGATGTATATAATGGAGCCCTCTGTGCCGCTATTGCCGAGGGTATGCCACTTGGTGATGCGTTGCGCTTTGCAACTAAGGCGGCGGCAATATCGGTTACCCGTGCAGGAGCTCAGCCGTCGGTGCCATCAAGAGAGGAAGTTGATAATTTCTAACCTTAAAAATTATACTTATGTTTATTATTGACAGTTACGCATTGGCAGTTGTATTCTGCTTTATTACAATGCTTTGTTGGGGCTCATGGGGTAATACCCAGAAACTTGCAGGTAAGACTTGGCGATATGAGCTCTTCTATTGGGACTATGTGATTGGTATGGTGCTCTTTACACTTCTGCTCGGCTTTACTATGGGTAGCACAGGCGAGGAGGGTCGTAGCTTTGTTGCAGATTTGCAGCAGGCAAGCCTTACATCAGTTGGCTGGGTGCTGCTGGGTGGCGTGATTTTTAACGCATCTAACATCCTGCTCTCTGCATCTACATCACTTGCAGGTATGTCTGTAGCATTTCCGCTTGGTTGTGGCCTTGCTCTTGTGCTGGGTGTTATCAATAACTATATTGAGCAGGCAAAGGGTGATCCGTGGTTGCTCGGACTCGGCGTTCTGTTTGTCGTTGTGGCAATTGTTTGCAACGGTATGGCAGCAGGTCGTGTATCAAAGCAGGGTGATAGCAGCGCAAATAGTAAGAAGGGCGTTATCCTTGCAATCGTAGCAGGTCTTTTGATGTCAACCTTCTATCGTTTCGTGGTTAAGGGTATGGATATCAATAACTTCGAGCAGCCTGCCGAGGGTATGCTTACACCATACTCTGCAATATTCATCTTCTCGTTAGGTGTGCTTGTGTCAAACTTACTCTTCAATACATACGTTATGAAGCGTCCGTTTGTTGGCGAGCCTGTCTCTTATAGTGAGTACTTCAAGGGTGGCCTTTCAACTCACCTTGTAGGTGTGCTGGGTGGTGCTATCTGGTGCTTGGGTACTGCATTCAGCTATATCGCAGCGGGTAAAGCTGGTGCAGCAGTATCGTATGCACTCGGTCAGGGCGCACCAATGATTGCAGCCTTCTGGGGCGTGTTTATTTGGAAGGAGTTTAAGGGCGCGGACCGCAAGACAGGCTATCTGCTTGCGCTGATGTTTGCACTCTTTATTATCGGTCTCGGCATTATTGTCGTAGCAGGAAACTAAAATAAGTAGAGCTCTCTTATCGGACAGCTCTGCTTGTAAATCCACCACCGGGCATTATCTGCACCTTGTTGCGGGACTTGTCGCCTGTGATTATAATTGCGGTCATACCTCTCTTCATTGTAGGTATGGTCGCAATTGTGTTGTCGGAGGTTGCGTGCCATACGGGAGGAGGGGTATTTTGACTATCCTCGCTGTTGGAGATGTGCCACTGCCACTGATTTATCGTGCGACGCTCCTCAGGATTGCTGCCCGGATTGGCGTAGTAGTTGGCAAAAACGCGCTCTGATGTTGGACGACGTGCAGTCTTGATAAGTTCAGCCTCCAACTGCTCCGGAGTAGTGTATTTTGTAGCGAGGGTGGCAGCAACAGATGGAGTGAGTAGTATTGTACGGTGTGTGTATTGCTTGCCACTGCCAAGGGCAAACTGTCCACGCTCGGTAATATCCCACGCCATCAACTCCATAATCTTCTGCGGATTGGTTGTTGCAGGTGCCATATTACCACCCCAAGTAAGGGCGGAACAGAGGGTTACCACGCTCTGATTTTTGTCAAATCCTGCTCTTACGTGGTACGGTTGCCATCCAATCTTTTCGCAACTCTCTTCATCCTCTGCCAGTACCCACGGCATAGGGTATCCGAATGTGCCCATACGATTGTCACCAACATAGTAGCCTGCGAGATTTATCAACGCAAGATTTATAAAACGACCGATAGCCATATTTGCTGCACAATTTATTCCGCCTTGCCCTGTGCCGATGCCGAGCTTTTCTACTATCGGGCCATTTATCCAACAATATGGAGTCCAGCCGTGCGTACTTGCAAGCGTTCTGCGGAACTCAGGCGCACCTAAGGCCTCGGTAATAGCTATCAGTAACGGCATATATTCAGGCTTGCAACCTGCCATAACGCCATTTACGGCAACGTGCCAAGCCGTAGTGTTGCGGTGTGCTATCGGCAGTACGGCTACGGTCTGCTCCGGAGCCATATCCGTATGCTCCATAAAGCGTGATACTCGCTCAAATGTCGGCAGGGTAAATGGTAGATGGTCGCTCCATTTCATCTCTTCGAAGTGTGCGATAATCTGCTCTGTGGTGCCGTAATATACGTCGTCTGTAATCCCCTTGCTTGTGTCGATTTTATGTCGATTGAGCTCCTCTTCGGTTATCGGTATGGTTAGAGCCTTAACAATCCTGTCCCAAAGAATATTTCTTGTATTTTCGATAAGTTCAGAGGTTGTATGCAGCGCAAAAGCTCCGGGATACTCAGCTACGCGTGGCGCGGCAATGCCATTGTTTGTCGCCGTGTAATAGACTTGCTCAACAAATGTAGGTGCAGCAATGGCTACAGCAGGAATGCCGATATATTCGGCTGCTATGGCTGCACCACACTCCTTCTGAGTACATAGTCCACAGCCGCAGTTGCCCGTAATTACTGCATCTACGCCATATTCCTTGAGTTTTGCCTGAAATTCATCTTTACTCCTTCTCCTTACCCCCGGGGCAGGATATACGCCCGCCATACCTACCTGCTCTACGGTTACAACCTTTGCAGTGGGGTAGTGCTGTGCTATTAGACGTGCAATCTCGGGGTGGATAATCTCCGTCATAAAACTCTCGCCCACAATGGCAATAGTCTTGCCCTCTAAGGTTGTCAGACGGGGTGCCTGCTCAATCATCTTTACCGTTGGCATACCTGCGGGTGATACAACAGCAAAACGAGGCTCACCCTCTGTCCCCTCCGTAAATTCAACTTTGCAGTTGTCGTCACACAGAACTACGCGGGCAGAGATAGGGGAGGTTACAGCTAAAAAGAGTAGTATAATCAGTAATCGTTTCATAGTATGTTTTCTCAAATAGAGTCACCTCCATCTGTAAAGTTAAAAATATTTGCTATCTTTGCCGACAACGAAGTAGAACTATCAATGATATTAGGATGACAGAACAACAGAGAGTCAAAGGTATATATCGCACAACAATTGTCGGCAGTGTAGTAAATCTGCTGCTTGTTGTCTGCAAATTTGTTGCGGGAATTTTGGGTCGCAGTACGGCTGTTGTGGCAGATGCGGTGCACTCGCTTTCAGATTTGCTGACCGATATTGTGGTGATTGTATTTGTGCGCATTTCAGGTAAGCCTGCCGATGAGGATCATGGCTACGGACATGGTAAATATGAGACCCTGGCAACAGCAATTATCGGTATAGTGCTCTTTGCTGTCGGTGTGGGAATTCTTGTTGAGAGTATTGAAAATATCGTTGCAGTGGTAAATGGTGCTGTGCTACCTCGCCCGAGTGTAGTTGCAGTTGTGGTGACTGTGTGCTCTGTCCTCTGTAAGGAGATGCTCTACTGGTACACTATAAATATGGGTCGCAAGTATAACTCGCAGGCCCTTGTGGCTAATGGATGGCACCATCGTAGCGATGCCTTATCGAGTATTGGTGTGCTGATAGGTCTTGGTGGCGCAATGTTGCTTGGTGAGAAGTGGCGTGTGCTTGATCCACTTGCGGCAGCGGTTGTGAGTGTATTTATCGTGAAGGTGGCGATTGATTTGGTAAAGCCGTGCGTAGATGAGCTTCTTGAGCGTTCTCTTCCAAGCGAAATAGAGAAGCAAATAGAGCAGATAATCCTCTCTGTAGATGGCGTAACCTCTCCACATCACCTGCGTACTCGCCGCATCGGCAATAACTACGCAATAGAGGTGCATATCCGAATGGATGGCAATCTGACACTCTTTGAGGCGCACCGCATAACCTCGACGGTAGAGTCAAAACTAAAGGCGCAATTCGGAGAAGGAACTCACGTCGGAATACACACCGAACCGATAAAATAGAGAGCAATAACAGCTGCATAACTTCACAGGAGTAAAAATAGAGATATTCCAACCCAAGAGTTTGCTCTTATGGTATGGGATATCTCTTTTTGCGCAAATTAAATTCTGTTGATAATCCGAAAATTATAATAATTTGTTCTTTCGGAAAATATGCTTATCTTTGTATAGTTATACAAGGAACTAAACAAATTATATTTATGAAAAGATTTTTAATATCTATTTTAGCTTTAGCAGCTTGCTCTTATGCAATTGCACAGCCTGTTATGAGCTATGAAGAGGCCGAGGCAAAGGCTAATGAGATTTTGAAGAGCCTTACTCTTGAGGAGAAATTGTCAATGACTCAGGGTCACAACCGTTTCTTCTTCCCTGGCGTGCCTGAGAAGGGTTTGCCTTACATCTATACAACTGATGCATCTATGGGTGTTAAGAATAAGCAGCATATGCACGATGCAAATGAGATTATTCTTGCCGAGCGCACAACTCAGTTCCCTGCATTTATTATGCTTGCAGCGACCTTTAACCCTGATTTGGCCTACAAATATGGTCATGCAGTAGGCGAGGAGGCTCGTATGGCAGGTGCAGGTGTTATCTTGGGCCCTGGTATGAATATCTATCGTAATGCTCAGTGCGGTCGTAATTTCGAGTATCTTGGTGAGGATCCACACCTCGCCGCATCAATCATCTACGACTATGTTACAGGTATGCAGAGCACAGGTACTCTTGCTTGTGCAAAGCACTTCCTTTGTAATCAGACCGAGTTCTATCGTCGCCGCTCAAATTCGATTGTTGATGAGCGTGCTATTATGGAGATTTATACTCCTGCTTTCAAGGCCGCTATCGATGCAGACGTAGCAACTGTAATGACAGCATACAACCAGCTCAATGGCGAGTGGACAGGTCAGAGTAAGTATGTCATTACCGACCTGCTCCGTGGTACTCTTGGCTTTAAGGGTATGGTGATGTCAGACTGGAACTCAATTTATAATTGGAAGGATGTTATTCTCTCTGGTCAGAACCTCGATATGCCGGGTGAGGATGCATTTTATATCAAGAAGAAGCCGGCAGACCTTGTTGCTGAGGGTGTTGTGACAGAGAAGGATATTGAGAATATGATTCGTCCAACTATTGCAACCTGTATTCGTTGGGGTCTTTATGACAGATATAACAGCGGTAAGCAGTACGATAAGTCTTTGGAGGCAAAGCTCCCTGCACACCTTGAGGTTAGCTATCAGACAGCACTTGAGGGTGCGGTATTGCTTCGTAATAACGGCATTCTGCCACTCTCTACAGACAAGAAGTTGCTCGTTGTAGGTAAATGGCTTGACTCTGTGCCTCATGGTGGTGGTGCTGCACGTGTAACAGGTTACGACCATATTACTCTGAAGGATGTACTTACAGAGAGCTTTGGCGATGGTGTTAAGTTCGTAGAGAAGCCTTCTGCTGCACAGCTTAAGTCTGCCGATGTAGTGCTTTGTGTGACAGGTACATTCGATGAGGAGCATGCAGAGCGTCCATTTGCTATGGCTAAGAAGGACGAGGCCCTTGTTCGCCTTGCTGTGGAGTCTAATCCTAATACAATTGTTCTGGTACACTCAGGCTCGGCTATCAATATGACAGCATGGGCAGATAAGTGTGCTGCGCTGCTCTATGGTTGGTATCCTGGTCAGAATGGTCAGAAGGCTATCCGTGATATTATCATCGGTAAGGCAAACCCTTCAGGTAAGTTGCCTATGACTATCGAACGTGATTTTGCCGATTCTCCGGCTGTAGATACTGTGCCAGAGGGCTTTGATCTTAAGAAGGCTATTGGCAATCCGAACGAAAAGGCATTTCAGACCTGGACATACGATGTTCACTATGACGAGTCTGTGTTGGTTGGCTATCGTTGGTATGAGAAGAAGAATATTAAGACCCTCTTCCCATTCGGCTACGGTTTGAGCTATACAACATTCGAGCTTGCTAAGCCTAAGATTTTGAGTAAGGGCAAGGTTAAGACCCTTACAGACGCAGCTCCGCTTAAGGTGGCTATAGAGTTGAATAATACAGGCGCTGTTGCAGGTAGTGAGGTTGTTCAGCTCTACATTGCAGAGAAGAATCCGACCGTTCTGCGTCCAAATAAGGAGCTTAAGGCGTTCCGTAAGGTTGCTGTTGAGCCTGGTAAGAAGGCTGTAGTTACCTTTGAGGTGGATAAGAAGATGTGTGCCTTCTGGTGCGATAAGAGCCACGCTTGGACAACAAATCCTGGCGAGTATGAGATTCTTATCGGAACATCTTCGGCAGATATTGCGGCAGTATTACCATTTGTTGTAAAGTAGTGTATATGTTTGCTCTCAAAAACCAGATTCTATACACCTCTTTGAACGGAGCAGTTGTTCTGCCTAAAGAGGAGTCTTTTAATGCACATATAGTATCCAATACCTACGAGAATGGACAGGGTGTTATCACATTCGATGCTCCGTTGGTTGAGATACTTGCCGAGGCGTTTTATGGCCAGGGATTTTTGACCGGTATTATACTGCCTGAGGGGTTAGAGTGTATCGGTGATTTGGCATTTATGGGCACTTCGCTTACCTCTATTACTATTCCTCCGAGTGTGGTCGAGATTGGCTGTAGCGCCTTTTGTAATTGCCCTGAACTTGAGAAATTTGATGGTAAATTTGCCTCTGCGGATGGAAGGTGCCTTGTTGTTGATGGAGCATTGAAAGCTATTGCTACTTTGGGTCTGTCGGAGTATATCATTCCGGATGGTGTAGAGGTGATTTGCCCGGATGTGCTTAGTGATGGACTTGATTTGGAGCACCTTATTCTGCCAAGTAGTGTTAAACGAATTGAGGGTTCTGCATTTAGTGATGCTTCCGGTTTGGATGAACTGACTCTTAATGAGGGACTTGAGCGATTGGATGCCTTTGCTTTTGAAGATTGTGCTAACATAGAGCGTATTGTAATTCCGAGCACTGTAACTGAGGTTGGATCCCCTATATTCTATAGTTGCTTTGGTCTGGAGGAGTTGGTTCTTTTGCCGATTGTGCCGCCGTCAGTATCTGAAGAGTGTGATGGTGAAGGACATTTGTGGGGTGATGATATAGAGGTGCGAATTATAGTTCCGCAGAGCTCTGTGGAGGCGTATCGTACAGCTCCTATGTGGAAGAACTATGCAAGTATGATAGTTGGAGATAAAGAAGCTTAATGTTTTTACTGAATGAAGAAGGTACTCTCATTTTCAATATTACTGATTTTAGGCTTGTTGTTGTCGCAAATTCTTCCCGATGTGATGGGGGAGGGTTATGGCGTTGTGGCTGATGTGGTCTATATGCTACTCGGCTCCTGCCTTGCGTTTATTATGATTAACGTGGGTCGAGAGTTTGAGTTGGATAAGAGTAATGTCG
Source organism: Alistipes sp. (assembly GCA_017398555.1). Lineage (GTDB taxonomy): Bacteria > Bacteroidota > Bacteroidia > Bacteroidales > Rikenellaceae > Alistipes. Next base: position 68,930 of record JAFQFV010000007.1, on the reverse strand, counting down.
GTATGTATGTCAAGGACTACTGCGTGGCTATGCTTGCGGCCGCAGCTCCATGGCTGTTAATTGCTGTATATTACATCTTCTTCCTGCTGCCACCTGACCTTTGGGGTTGTGGCGATGCGTGGAAGGAGACGCTGCTGCTCAGCCGTTTTGCGGCACCAACCTCAGCGGGAATATTGTTCTCTATGCTCGCTGCATTGGGACTGCAACAGAGCTGGATATATCGTAAAATTCAGGTGCTTGCCATCTTTGATGACCTCGATACAATCTTGCTGATGATTCCGTTGCAGATTGTAATGATTGGTCTGCATTGGCAGATGGGAGTGATACTCTTTGTGGTTATCGGTCTGCTATGGTTTGGCTGGAAGAAGATGTCCACATACCAGCTGCGTCAGGATTGGTGGGCAATACTTATCTATGCCGTTATTATCTTTGGTTTTACCCATGTTATATATGTTGCAACCAAGCACTATTTTGGTGCTGATGATGCGCTGCATATCGAGGTGTTGCTCCCTGCATTTGTGCTCGGTATGGTTATCAAGCGCGAACATAAGAGCACGAAGATGGATGAGGGTATTACCACGGCTATATCACTGCTCTTTATGCTTCTTGTGGGTATGAGTATGCCGCAAATCAGCGCCAGCGCACATGTGACAGGTAGTAGTATAATGGCCTCGCAGCCAATGCCTTCGTGGGGTGTGATTGCACTGCATGTGCTGGCAGTTTCGGTGTTGTCAAATATTGGTAAATTGGTGCCAATGCTCTTCTATCGTAACCACTCGATTCGAGAGCGACTTGCACTCTCTATCGGTATGTTTACTCGAGGCGAGGTGGGTGCCGGAGTTATCTTTATTGCTCTGGGTTATAGTATTGGTGGAGCGGCTCTGCTTATATCTGTTTTGACCCTTGTTCTTAATCTGATACTTACAGGTGGATTTGTGCTTATAGTCAAGCGATTGGTTCGACAGACCGAGAATAAATAGGGCATAAGTATAGCGAAAAAGGTGGCATTTGGTGAAAAATGTCACTTTTTTTGTTTTTTATGTTGGAAAATCTATAAAATTTGCTATCTTTGTTAGTTGATTAACAGATAATAATTCCAAAACTATAATATAAAAACCTAAAATTATGGCTAAAGTATTGAAAATTAGGGATTTGACTTTGCGTGATGGACAGCAGTCTTCATTCGCAACCCGTATGACACAGGCTCAGGTTGAGCGCTGCTTGCCATACTACAAGGATGCACATTTCTTTGCAATGGAGGTGTGGGGTGGCGCAGTACCTGATTCGGTAATGCGTTATCTTAATGAGAATCCATGGACTCGTCTTGAGAGCATCAAGGCTGCTATTGGTGATGTTTCAAAACTTACAGCACTCTCTCGTGGTCGTAACCTCTTCGGTTATGCCCCTTACACTGATGAGATTATTGAGGGCTTCTGTCGCAACTCTATCGAGAGCGGTCTGGGTATTATGCGTATCTTTGACTGCTTGAACGATGTTGATAATGTAAAATCTACCATCAAGTATGTAAAGAAGTATGGCGGTATTGCGGACTGCGCAGTTTGCTACACTGTCGATCCTAAGTATCCAAAGCTCAGCTTGTGGGATAAGATTAAGGGTAAGAAGAACCCTGCACCGGTATTTACCGACGATTACTTTGTAAGTAAGGCAAAGGAGCTTGCTGCTCTGGGTGCAGATATGATTACTATTAAGGATATGTCGGGTCTTATTCCTCCACAGCGTGTAAGTGCGCTTGTAAAGAAGCTTAAGGCTGCCGTTTCTATTCCAATCGACTTCCACACACACTGTACTCCTGGTTATGGTCTTGCATCTGTATATGCAGCTATCGCTGCCGGTGTAGATGTTGTAGATACTAACTGCTGGTGGTTTGGTGGCGGTACAGGTGCTCCTGCCCTTGAGTTGGTATATCTCTTCTGCCAGAAGTTGGGTATCGATTTGGGCGTAAATATGGAGGCTGTTGCTAAGATTAACGAGTCATTGAAGGATATCCGTTCAGAGCTCAATACATCAGTATTCGGTGCTGATAAGCCTGCTCCAAAGCCATTCAACCCACTTACAGACGCAGTTCCTGCTGAGGTAGAGGCTGAGCTCAATCGTGCTGTTAAGGCTGCTCAGAGCGAGGATTTCGCAACTCTGCTCGCTGCTGCTCAGGCTATCGAGGCTTACTTCGGTTTCCCTGCACCTAATAAGCTGGTTCAGGAGGCTGAGATTCCTGGCGGTATGTACTCAAATATGGTTGCACAGCTTCAGGCTCTTAAGGCAGAGGATATCCTCCCACGCTCTATGGAGCTTATCCCAACCGTTCGTCTCTCTGCAGGTCTTCCACCGCTTGTAACTCCTACATCACAGATTGTTGGTGCACAGGCTGTAAACTGCGCACTTGATGAGAAGGCTGGTCGTGCTATGTACACCACAAAGAACAATCAGTTTGTAAACCTCGTTAAGGGTGAGTATGGAAAGACCCCTGTAGCTGTAAATCCTGACTTCCGTGAGCAGATTTGCGGCGTTCGCGAGGAGACTAACTACGATATCTCAAAGTATCAGAAGCAGCCAAATCCTCAGCTCCCTGAGGCAGGTGGTGTGCTCCTTGCTGAGAATGAGAAGGAGGTTCTGTTGCTTGAGCTCTTCCCACTTGTTGCAAAACCATATCTTACAAACCTTAAGAAGAAGGCTTACGAGGCACAGGCTGCTGCAGCTGCTCCAAAGGCAGAGGATACAGCCGCTGCTGCTGAGGTTAAGCAGCCTATCACAGGCAAGACCGTTTTGGCTCCACTGCCTGGTAAGGTTATTGATATTAAGGTTAAGGTTGGCGATACCGTTGCTCCTGGTCAGGAGGTTGTAGTTCTCGAGGCTATGAAGATGGAGAACTCTATTACAGCCGACTTCGGTGGTGTTGTTAAGCAGATTCTTGTTGCTGTAGGTGACAATGTTGCAACTGACGCTATCATCCTTGAGATTGGCGATGCTGCTCCTGCTGCAGCTCCTGCACCAAAGGCTGCCGTTGCCGGTAATAAGGTTGTAGCTCCACTGCCTGGTCGTGTTATCGCGCTGAAGGTTAAGGAGGGCGACGCTGTTGCTGCTGGTGACGAGGTGGCTGTTCTTGAGGCTATGAAGATGGAGAACTCTATCACTTCAGACTACTCAGGTACTGTTCAGCAGATTCTTGTTGCTGAGGGCGAGAATATCGCAACTGATGCTGTAATTATGATTATCGGATAATTTATAACAATTAAAACTAACAAAAACTATGGGATTTTTGAAGGAATTTAAGGCGTTCGCTCTTAAGGGTAACGTGATGGATATGGCTGTCGGTGTTATCATCGGTGGTGCGTTCGGTAAGATCGTAACCTCTTTGGTTAATGATATCATTATGCCTCCTATCGGTATCCTCGTTGGTGGCGTAGATTTCTCTAACCTCAAGCTGGTTATCAAGAAGGCTGTTATCGAGGGCGGTGCAGAGATTGCTCCTGCAGTAACTTGGAACTACGGCGCATTCATTCAGCAGGTTGTTGACTTTGCTATCCTCGCATTCTGCGTATTTATGATGGTAAAGGTTATGAATAGGCTCCTTAAGAAGGAGGAGGCTAAGCCGGCTCCAGCTCCAGCTCCACCAGCACCAAGCAAGGAGGAGGTTCTTCTGACCGAGATTCGCGATCTGCTCAAGGAGAAGAAGTAATTTTTAGCGATAGCGGAACTCTTCCGCAATCAATCAAGCCGAGGACTGTACCGAGCGTATAGTCCTCTGCTTTTTTTGTATCATATCCGAACAAGACCCTACAAGAGTGTTGTTATTTGCGAAACTTTTACTAATTTTGTGATGTCGTTGGGCTTATACCCTCGGCAGACATATTTGATGAAAGTGTTTTCGCTTTTATCCTTAACGAGAAATCTGGAAAATTTCACAACTAAAAGGATAACGACAGCACTCATTTCTTGTATAGTTATGTGGCTATGTCCTTCTTGGCATACACCCCATACTATCCAAGTGTGGGGTCTTGTAATCGTTTATTTTTAGTTGGGCATTCCAGAGCCTCTCGTTAGATAAACGGAAGTCAGCTCCACACTTTCTATTTTGTAAATAATCCCCATAGAGGAGCGTATGGTAATTTGATTTGGAGATAACTTTTAACGAAATTTATATTACTATGAAGAAATTATTTCTTTTATTGGCAGTGTTTGGGATGATTTTCACTGCTTGCGGTCCAGTCGATGACGGCAACGACAACAATGCTGAACAACCAGGCGAAGAAACCGTATTTATTACCGATTATGAGGGAAATATCGTTGTTGGGGCAGACGGTGGAGTTGTAGTAGTTACCGTATCTACCAACCTTGAATACTCGGTTGAGATTCCTGAGGAGGCGCAGTCGTGGTTGAGCATAGCCGATACCCGTGCTATCCGTTTGGAAAAATTGACCTTTACCGTTGCTAAAAATGAGGCGGATGCAGAGCGCAGAGCTATTGTAAAACTACTTGGTAGCGACAATGCCGAGTTGCAGAGCCTATTATTTATCCAGGAGGGCGCAACTGCCGAGGAGACACAGGCTATCGAGTTCCAAGATGAGAACACTAAACTCCTCTGTACGCTTCATTGGGACGAGAACGAGGATGGCGAGTTGTCGTACGAGGAGGCTGCTGCCGTTACCGACCTCGGCACAGCATTCAAAGGCTCTTCGATTTTGGCATTTTCCGAGCTGGAGTACTTCACTTCTCTCGAAAAGATTGCCGACAGTGCATTCGAGGGGTGTGTCAGCCTTGTAAAAATCACTCTGCCCGAGCAAGTTACAGCTATTGGCACATCGGCTTTTAATGGCTGTACTAACTTAAAAAATATTACTGTTCCCGACAGCGTAACTTCGATTGGAGCTGATGTATTCAACGGTTGCATCAGCCTACCAGTAATAGATAATATTAGATACGCTGATACATGCTTAGTACAGGCTGTTGATAGATCCTTGACAAGCTATTCAATTAAGGCGGGAACTAGATTTATTGGAAGTAGAGCATTCTTTGGTTGCGAATCGCTAACAAGCATTACTATTCCCGATAGCGTTACTGAGATTGGAGGTGAAGCATTCCTTGGTTGCGAATCGCTAACAAGCATTACTATTCCCGATAGCGTAACTTCGATTGGACATGGTGCATTCAGTTCTTGCAGGTCGCTGACAAGTGTTACAATTCCGAATAGTGTTACTTCGATTGGAAGTGGTGCATTCTATGAATGCTACTCGCTGAAAAGTGTTACAATTCCAGATAGTGTTACTTCGATTGGAAATTATGTATTCTCTTATTGCCGCTCGCTGACAAGCGTATATTGTAAGCCGACAACTCCGCCAGCGGGTGGCTCAGGGATGTTCGACAACAACGCTTCCGGTCGTAAGATTTACGTTCCGCGAGCATCGGTAGATGCGTATAAATCGGCATCAGGTTGGAGCAGTTATGCTTCGTATATTGTCGAGTATGATTTTTAACCAAATAACAAATAAAGTATTAACAATTAAAATTTTAAGATTATGGCAAAAGTAGTTGTGATTAAAGGCGATCCTAATGCGGGAAAAACCACCGCATCGAGGTTTATACTACAAGTGTTGCTATATAAAGGCGCAAAGTTGGTTAGTTACACCGCATTGAACGGATTGGGCAACCTTAAAGGTGATTTTGTTGCTGTAATTGAATATAAAGAAAAGAGAATTGCCATATGCTCTCGTGGCGATCAATTGAATTGGGTATTAACGAATATAACTACTTATATTAATCTTGATGTCGTTGTAGTTACAAGTCGCAACTATGCAACTTTTGGCAAGGCCGTTCGTAATGTCTATAATCCTATTGTATTCAATAAGCAGAAATCCGATTATACAGCCTTGACAAAGTTTGTGCAAGCTGTTGTAAAACAAATACTTAAACCATAATTTTTGCCATATTCAATGAGCCGACCACGCAAAATGATTTGCGTGGTCGTTTTTTTTTTTGGGGGGGGTAATGACGCCATTTTTTTATTCACAATTACCCTTTTCTGCTGAATTTTGAATTTTTGTGGCGGCGAAAAGCGAAAATCAATCGGTTAATCCCTGTTGCTGATTGCAGTATTATTTTTGTTCATAGAACAAAGGCGAGGAAATTCAGGAAATAATCACTACCTTTGCGTCTTGAATGTGTAGAAAATAGGAGAGTTATATGGAGTCATTAGGTTTTATAGAGTGGTGTTTGGAGAATCTGAACTATTGGACTATCACATTGCTGATGGCCATTGAGAGTTCGTTTATTCCATTCCCAAGCGAGGTTGTAGTGCCTCCTGCTGCCTATAAGGCGGCTGCTACGGGCGAGCTGAATGTTTGGCTTGTCATCCTATTTGCCACACTCGGAGCGCTTATAGGAGCCTTTATAAACTACTTTTTGGCTCTGTGGCTCGGTAAGCCGATAGTCTATAAGTTTGCAAACAGCCGTGTGGGTCACATGTGTCTGCTGGATGAGCAGAAGGTGGTTAAGGCGGAGCAGTTTTTTATTCGCTACGGCGTTGCGGCAACACTCGTGGGTCGTCTTGTGCCGGCAGTGCGTCAGCTCATATCAATCCCTGCAGGTTTGGCGAAGATGAATATTGCCAAGTTTGCGCTCTTTACAGCCATTGGCGCAGGTGCGTGGAACGGCGTACTTGCAGCTTTGGGTTACTTCCTTGAGGCGGTAGTGCCTGAGGAGCAGCTGATAGCGACCGTTACCAAGTATAGCCACGAGATAGGCTATGGTATTGCTGCTGTGGTGGCTATAGCACTCGCTTTTATTATCTATAAGGGTGTTAAAAAAGAGTGATTTTCAACTTTATTTAGTATATTTGCACAAAATTTTAGAACTATGAATATTGACAACTACATTTCGGAGCTTGTGTTAGGTGTTGTTACCGAACTTTATGGTCAGGTAAACCCTGCACAGATTCAGATACAGAAGACTCGTAAGGAGTTTGAGGGCGACTACACACTTGTTTCCTTCCCGCTGCTTAAACTCTCGCGTAAGGCTCCTGAGGCTACCGCTACAGAGATTGGCGAGAAGCTGGTGGCTACATGCAGTCAGGTGAGCGCATTTAATGTTATCAAGGGCTTTTTGAACATCTCACTCTCTGCTGAGTTCTGGCAGGAGCGTTTTGCTCAGATTGTCGCTACAGAGAACTATGGTCAGGCAGAGGCTACAGGTAAGACCATTATGGTTGAGTACTCTTCGCCAAATACCAATAAGCCGCTCCACTTGGGTCATATTCGTAACAACCTGCTCGGTTACTCTGTCTCTCAGATTCTTGCAGCAAATGGCCATAAGGTCATCAAGGCAAATCTTGTAAATGACCGTGGTATCCACATCTGTAAGTCTATGGTGGCTTGGCAGCGTTATGGTAACGGTGCAACTCCTCAGAGCACAGGTATTAAGGGTGACCACCTTGTGGGTGACTACTACGTAGAGTTCGACAAGCACTATAAGGCAGAGATTGCAGAGCTCGTAGCGGGCGGAATGTCAGAGGAGGAGGCTAAGAAGTCGGCTCCAATCCTTCTTGAGGCGCAGGATATGCTCCGTAAGTGGGAGGCTAAGGATGAGGCTGTGCGCGAGTTGTGGCAGACTATGAACGGCTGGGTTTATGAGGGCTTTGATGTCACTTATAAGGCTTTGGGCGTAGATTTTGATAAGGTTTACTACGAGAGTCAGACCTACCTGCTCGGTAAGAGCATCGTTGCCGAGGGTCTTGAGAAGGGTATCTTCTTCCGCAAGGAGGATGGTTCGGTTTGGATTGACCTCACTGCTGACGGCCTCGATCAGAAGTTGTTGCTGCGTGGCGATGGCACTTCGGTATATATGACTCAGGACTTGGGTACAGCACTGCAGCGCTTTGAGCAGAATAACCTCGACGGTATCACATACGTTGTGGGTAACGAGCAGAACTACCACTTCCAGGTGCTCAAGTTGGTGCTTAAGAAACTCGGTTACCAGTGGAGTGACGACATTTATCACCTCTCTTACGGTATGGTTGAGCTTCCGGAGGGTAAGATGAAGTCACGTGAGGGTACTGTTGTTGATGCAGATGACCTTGTAGAGAAGATGATTTCGACTGCTCGTGAGATGTCGGCAGAGCTCGGAAAGCTCGATGGCTGTACTGAGGAGGAGGCAAACAAGATTTGCGCAATGATTGGTCTTGGTGCGCTCAAGTACTTTATCCTCAAGGTCGATCCTAAGAAGACTATGCTCTTCGATCCGCGTGAGAGTATCGACTTTAACGGTAATACAGGCCCATTTATTCAGTACACACACGCCCGTATCTGCTCAGTGCTTCGTAAGGCAGAGGAGCAGGGTATAGATTATAGCCAGAGCGCTACAGCAGCTTATCTGCCGGAGGAGGTTGAGCTGGTAAAGGTGCTTTGTGACTATCCTCAGACCGTTGCAGCCGCAGGTGAGGCATTTGCTCCATCTATGATTGCTGCCTATACTTATGAGCTCTGTAAGCTCTTTAACGGCTACTATCACGACCACTCAATCCTTCGTGAGCAGGATGAGAATACAAAGCGTATGCGTCTGCAGCTCGCAGCACAGGTGGCTCGTGTAATTCGCCGAGGTATGGCACTGCTTGGTATTGAGGTACCAGAGCGTATGTAATCAAGTATAGCGTTAAATCTTGAAACAGAGGTAGGTTCTATAAATTAGGTCGAGACGATTTTGGAGTATATTTCGTGGCTATTTTGCAGGTTTTTGAGGGAGCAATAGCCTATTGTGACCGAGAAAAGGTGCGAAATAGACGGAAATAGATCCAAAAGTGGCCGAAATAGAGTCTGCTAAGTAGTGAAAATACAATTACCCTAATTTATAGAACATACCTATTATGGCTGGTTCTAATTTTGTAGATTACGTAAAGATATTTGCCCGTTCCGGTCACGGTGGAGCAGGCTCGGCGCACTTCCGTCGTGAGAAGTTTGTCGCCTTCGGTGGCCCCGATGGTGGCGATGGCGGTAAGGGCGGTAGCATCATCTTAAAGGGTGACAGCCAATATTGGACTCTGATTCACCTTAAGTATCAGCGTCACCAATTCGCTGAGGATGGTCAGTGTGGCTCAGGTGCTCGTTCGAGTGGTAAGGATGCGAAGGATATCGTTATCCCTGTGCCGCTGGGAACTGTTGCTCGTCGCGTAGTAGAGACCGAGGATGGCGAGACAGAGCTACAGTATGTCGGTGAGGTGACCGAGGATGGCGAGGAGCTGGTACTGCTTAAGGGTGGTCGCGGTGGTTTGGGTAATTGGCACTTCAAAACCGCTACAAATCAGGCTCCACGCTACTCACAGCCTGGTGAGGAGGGTGATGAGGGTGCGTTTATCCTTGAGCTGAAGGTGCTTGCCGATGTGGGTCTTGTGGGCTTCCCGAATGCGGGTAAGAGTACGCTGCTCTCTGTAGTGTCGGCTGCAAAACCGAAGATTGCAAACTATGCCTTCACTACTCTTGAACCAAATCTCGGTATTGTGGAGGTGCGAGATGGCCACTCGTTCGTTATGGCGGATATTCCGGGTATTATCGAGGGTGCACACGAGGGTAAGGGTATCGGTACACGATTCCTGCGCCATATCGAGCGTAACTCGACGCTTCTCTTTATGATTGCTGCCGATAGTGATAATATCGCCGAGGACTATAAGGTGCTTTTGGGCGAGCTGACGCAGTACAACCCCGAACTGCTCGATAAACAGCGCATCCTTGCCATTACCAAGTGCGATATGCTCGACGAGGAGCTTATTGAGCAGATGAAACCCGAACTCCCAGAGGGCGTTGAGACAATCTTTATATCGTCAGTGGCAGGGTACAATATCCAAAAGCTTAAGGATCGTCTCTGGCAAATGCTCCAGTAATTTGTCGTGAAAATACGGCATTAGCCGCACATCCCTAAAAGCCCAGCAAAGGCTGTACGTTTTAGTACTATCCTTCGCTGGGCTTTTTACACGATGCACGCCTACTACCGCATTTTGACGACAAATGGTGTAAGGAATATTACTTCTTAAAGATAAAGAATACTGCGAGGACGAGGCAGAGGAAGCCGACGAGGTGGTTCCAACGCAGGGCCTCATTCTTCATCACAAGCAGTACGATAACGGTAAAGACCGTAAGAGAGACGACCTCCTGAATAACCTTCAGCTCCCAAATAGAGAACGGGCCACCATACTCGCTACTACCAAGGCGGTTTGCAGGTACCATAAAGCAGTACTCAAATAGCGCAACAAGCCAACTGATAGCGATAACGGCAATAATTCCGATGCGCTCAAAGCGTGACTTGAACATCACCTGACCATACCAAGCCAGCGTCATAAATAGGTTTGAACAAACCAAGAGTGCTATTGCACCGAGTCCTCGTGTAAGCATATTGTGTCGATTTTGGTCGCAAAATTAGTTATTTTCTTGAGAAATTGATACCTTCGCACTATGAAATTTACTCTAATCACAGGTGCAAGTTCCGGTATCGGGGCGATGTATGCGCGTCAGAGTGCTCTGGCGGGGCAAAATCTCATACTTGTAAGCAATCAGGCAGAGCAGCTCGAACAGGTGGCAGCCGAGGTGCGGTCACTATGCGATGTGGTGGTGAAGTGCATCGATATTGACCTATCGGCAGCAGATGCGGCAGAGCAGATATATGGCAGAGCCAAGGAGTGGGGCGAGGTGGATATCCTTATATCCAATGCAGGAGTGTTGCACTTTGGTAAGTTTCTCTCGACAACAGACTCATATATTGACTTTATCACGGCTCTGCACTATACAACACCGATGAAGTTATGTCGCCTCTTTGGTCTTGATATGGCGGCAAAGGGCGAAGGTAAGATTTTGATAATGTGCTCGATGACGGCGTGGACACCATTCCCGACAATGTCTCTCTATGGCTCGACAAAGGTGGCTCTGAAGAGCTTTGCACAGTCTTTCTGGTATGAGATGCGCGAGAAGGGTGTGAGCGTGACAACGGTATTCCCTGGTGCGGTAGATACTCCGCTCTACAACCTTAGCGACTCAAAGCGTCGTCTGTTTAGGGCGTTGGGTGTGATGTCATCTGCCCAGAGTGTAGCCAAAAAGGGTCTTAGGGCGATGAATCGTCGCCGTAGAAGGGTTATCCCCGGTCTGTTTACGAAGATTGTGGTGGCTATCTGTGCCGTACTGCCGGCAGTTGTGCTGCTGCCCGTGATGAAGATACCCGCTATCCGCAGAATATTGGATAGGTTGTAGGTTACAACTTCGCTTTGAATATTGCAAACGGATTTTGTAAGTATCCTCTAATCGAGAACCATATATTGCCCATATATCCATCGGGTACAACCAGCTCGTAGCACCATTTACGGGAGCGTCTGTTGCGGATTTTGCCGATAAAGGTGGCAATCACGCCACGCTTGCCGCTCTTACCTGCATCGAAAGTAAGTATATCCTCTTTCACGCGCTCAGATAACTTGTCGTAACTCTCCGAGAATGGCAGTGGGGAGGTTACGCCAAGGTACTTGACGGCAAGGGTAGTCAGTATCGCGGCATAGCGCTCAAGTCCGCTCTGGCGGAGCATATCCATAAGTTTTTCTCTATCAATCTGCTCACCGCAACGGGCAAGGAAGATAGCCCAATCACACAAATCCCTCAGTTTAATAGACTCACGGGCAAAGTGCCAGCTTGAGTGGCGCAGCAGAAATAGCGCTGTAAAGGTTGCAGAGGGGATTAACGCACTTGCAACAGTCGGGTGGGGTAGTGAGCCCTCGGAGAGTTGCAAGAGCATATCGTTGATATAACGGCCCGTCTTATTGACATTCGGATTGACAAAGTGAAGGTGGTTCTCGATGTTGATACCCTTCACGATAAACTCGCTGTGGACAAAGTAGTCGTGCTTGACCTTGATGCCCTTCTGGCGGATAATCTCATTGCCACGCTCAAAGTCACCCATCAGATAGATATCTATATCTCCCGACTGACGATGTGACGGCTTGGGGTAGAGCTGTGCGTTGGATAGTCCCTTGAGTATCAGTGTCTTGATGCCACTTTTGGCAAAGGTGTCGGCAACAAGAGTAGCTACGGCCAATTGGTGGTCATAAATCTTCTCGATATGGCTGACGTTGTACGCCCATTGGATACGAATATCTAATCCCGGTTGCAGAGCCTCAGGAAGGCACTTTATACCATCATAGACAAAGGCCAGCACGCCCTGAGCGGTGGCAAGGGTGTATATCTGCTGCCACTGCTCTGTACTCATACCCTCAAAGAGGGAGCACTCCGCCTCTGCCCCGAAGATAGATGTGCGGAGCAGGGAGAATATGCCTCTTTCGGTTGTGCTGCTTATGCTCATACTATCCACGCTTTTTGATAAACTTTGCAGGGTTGCCTGCCCAAACCTCTCCCTCACCAACAGACTTGGTAACTACACTGCCTGCACCGATAATGGCACTGCGACCGATAGAGAGGTTGCCCGTGATGATGGCGCCACTGCCGATAAAGGCGTGCTCGCCGATGGTGATATGGCCCTCGATAAAGTGAATATCGCTCAAATCGGGGTTGCTTGTGTCAAGACGATGGGTCAGTATGCGGACACCTGCGGCGATGTGGGCATCGTTCTCAATGGTGATATTACCCGGATGTATGGAGTCAAACTGCACATCTCGTGCAATGAAGTACTTATGACCGACAAGATTTACTCCCGCAAGACGGATAAAGCACTTACGCCACGTTCTGGGCATAGGAATCCTCGCAAGCGCAAAGAAGAATAGTGCGCGCAAATGGCTCAAATCGAGGTTGATACCTCTCTGCTTAAGACTCATAACTCTCTAATATTGAGGTGTAAAACTTGATAATCTTCTCATACAACGCCCTACTTGAGAACTTCTCGTCGGCAAACTTGCGGCACTCAAGGCTCATCGCTTGGTACTGCTCGGCTGACAGTGCCTCCAGCTTTGTTACCGCCTCGGTAAGTTCGCTTACACTCTTCGAGGTGAAGATGTAGCCCGTCTTGCCCTCCACGATAATCTCAGGGATGCCGCCAATCCTTGCACCGATAGTCGGAATACCCGCCATAGATGCCTCTATAATGGTCATAGGGTTGTTCTCATACCACTCCGACGGCACGACAATAGCCTTACAATGACGAATAGTCTGTCGCAGAGCATCGCCACTCTGGTAGCAGCAGAACTCGATATTAGCACCGGCTATCTCCCTCAGACTGCTCTCCATAGGGCCCTCACCGACGATTTTAAGGCGTAAATCAGATAGAGCATTAAATGCCTCTATCAGCGTCACAAGACCCTTTTCGTGGCTCAAACGGCCGAAATAGAGGTAATAACTGCCCATCTGTCGGCTGATTGCACTCTCAGGCAGAAAGTCTATAGCGTTGTGGGCAACAAGGGTCTGCTTCTGGGCAAGCGCAGGCAGTGCCTTCAGGTGTTGCTCATAGCTGAAACGGCTGACAAAGACAAGTCCGTCAATGGCCTTCAGAGGGCGGATAAACCAATTACGGAAGAAGAACTCGCCACTCATCAGACAGCTGTGTAAAAGGCTGTTTTTGGAGCACTTATGGGCGATGCAGTGGAGGTAGTTACCACCGTAGCAACTATCGCAAATAGTGCCGTCAGGACGACGCAGAGTGTATGCAGGGCATATCATACGGTAGTCGTGTGCCGTATGCACCACAGGTACTTTATGGCGCTTAAGAACGCCCAGAATAGATGACGACAGACCACCCCAGAAGAGGTGTATATGGGCAATATCGACCCTATTCTCTGTCAGCAGCCTATCAAGCGCACGGGCAGCAGAGCCGTTGTAGATGTAGCGCATAGCACCCACAACGGGATTTACCTCGCTATTTGGCGCAACGAAGTGCTCATTTGCTCCATACTCCAAATTGCGGTCAGAGGTGCAACTGAAGAAGAGAACATCGTGACCCGCCTGCGTGAACATACGCGCCATATTGAAATATACAGCCTCCGAACCACCCTTGATGTAGTGGAAGTTATTGATTAGCAATATTCTCATACTCTGTCAGGTATTGCTTGACGGTGGAACGTATATCAAATTTGTCGAGTGCAGCGCTGCGAATATTGTATAGATACTCATCATCTATAGGCTCGCGTAGCATATGTTCAAGAACGGTAGCCAGAGCATCGCTGTCTCCGGAGTGGAAGAGGGTCGCATACTTACCACCCTCGGTAACCTCGCTCAATCCATCTACATCCGAGGCGATAACCGCAACATTTGCTGCCATAGCCTCCACAACGGTAAGCCCAAAACCCTCAACAATAGATGGCTGTAGCAGGATGTCATACTTGCACAGATTCTCGAAGAGATACTCTTGGCTACGGTTACCCAGAAAATGTACTCGGTCACCAATCTCCATCTGCTCAACAAGCAACTTAAGATGGGCCTCTTGCTCTCCACTGCCGATAATATCAAATTGCCACCTCTCATCTCTTAGTGCCCAGAGTGCTGCCAAAGAGAGATTATGTCCCTTCTCCGGTATCAGGCGACCTACCTGCACAATGCGAGGAGTATCGTGAGACAGCTTACGCGACTCAAAGCGTTTGAAATCTACGCCGTTATATATCAATTTGGAGTCGATGGCAAACTGCTCCCTCAGCATGCTCTGTACAGCCTTGGAGATGGCATAAATACGCTTATATTTACGCAGAGCCTTGCCGGTCATCCCGCCTATAAATGTGGTGTGTATTGTAAGCAGACAACGGCGACGCAGATGCGGTAACAGGTAGCCTGCAATGGTGTAGGAGTGGCAATGTATAGCCGTAGCACGCAGCTGTAGAAGTATAGTGTTGAGCCTAATGAGCGGCATGGGATTGCGACTGCCAACCTTACGGGAGAGCAGAATAATCTCCACTCGCGGGTCTATACGCTGCAGTAGAGCATTATTAACCTTGTCATTGATCACTATCAGCGTAACGTTGGTAGAGATAACCTGGTAATTGACAATATTTACCAGCATCGTCTCTATGCCTCCGGTTTCAAACCCCCAAACTATATGTGCAACCCTGCTTATCATCCTTTGATTAGTGATTTAATGCCTATTTTAAGTAGAAAGAGGACATAGAATGGAGCTATGGCTGCTCTGTAAAAGACCCCTGCATTGGTGAAGTTGCGAATAAAGTATCGTGTACTATTAACCAAACACTTGGCAACAAAGATAGACTTTACCTGAGTTGATGTGGTTGCTGCACCGAGGTGAATAAGGCGTACGGAGCAATTAAGGTAGTTTTTAAGCCCACGACGGCGAATCTTCTCCCACAAAATGTTCTCCTCGTAGTAGAGGAATGTGCCACTATCAAAACCTCCCAACTCCTCAAAGAGTGACTTTTTGACCATAAAACAGCTGCCGGAGATGAGCTCGACGGGGATAGTCTTGCCCTCAATCTTGTCAGGAAGCATAGAGTTGCGGTGCTCTATTCGGCCTAAAATACCGAATGTATTGCGGTGGAGTAGAGCCCAACCCGTGAATATCTCTCTGAGTTTAGGTGCTCGGCGGGCGCAATTGTGCTCTATTGTTTTGCCATCTGAACGAAGCAACAGCGGTGAGATAAGAGCCGTATCCGGAGTGTTATCTATTGCAGCCTGAAGAGGTGTGACAAAGTCCTCAAGTACTATGGTATCGTTGTTTAGGATGGCGATATAGCCCACCTCTGGGTCGTTGTATAGTAGCTTGCAGCCCTCATTATTGCCATTTGCATAACCAACATTCTTAGGTAATAGGTGTAGTGTGACCGATGGCGCAAAGCGGGTTATAAAGTCCGACAACTGTGATACAACCTCTCTTCGAGAGCCGTTATCTACCACCACGACACGAAACTTATCTATGCTGGTAGTGGCATAGAGCGAACGCAGGCAGCTGATAGTGTCTGTAGCATTATTGTAGTTGAGTATGACAATGCCGGTCTTCATACTATAGTAGTTTATGCTCGTTTTGGTAGTCAATAATACAGAGCGCAATAACGGTGACTACTATCTCATATTGATACAGCAGCGAACCGGATGTAAAACCTGTTCCAAGAAGCCAGAGAAAGTAGCCACGGCCCGCTGTTGAGTATGCATTGCCGCGTGATATAGCCTTGAAGCAGACAACCATCATAGCCAATACGGCGAAGATACCGAACTGCCAATTGAGTCCAAACCATCCTACGTCAGCCATATACATATGCTCAAGGTCTGACATATTCTTTACATCGGTACCCCATTGAGAACGGTACGATGGCACTCCGTGGCCAAATAGTCGGTTAGATGTATTGTCAAAACCCTCCCAACCATAGTATTTGGCTGCCATAATGCGGACATTCTCTCGGTTGTGAAGCTCATTGTAGTCACTCTGCTCGATTGTAAGGGTGAGCAGGCTCTGGTAGATTTTTACCTTAGGCAAGATAACCAAAGCACTACCACAGATTAGCAATGTGAGTAATATGCGACTTGCGGCGTGACGCAGCTTGGAGATGATGATAATCGTGCCTAAAATAGTACAGACAACGATGTGCTGACGGGTGTAAGAGAAGATAATCATCGTATAGCATACGACAAAAACAATCCACCACCAACCGCCCTTGTTGTGCTTTATTTGAGAGGCTGCAATAAAAAATAACAGTACGATAAAGTTGAAGCCGATGATAATCAAACGCAGACCACCACGCTCTGTGTCGTACTCCTCGGTAGGTGTTCCAAAGAGAATATTAGGGAAGTAGTGGAGGTTTATAAGGTGCGTAATGATGGCTATAACCGTTATAGCACCCGAAAGACGAACGAAAAACCGCCAATCTATATCAAACTTGCGCAGTGCAAAGTAGAGTCCGTAGCTTAAGTATGGAAGGGTAGCGACCGCCGTCTGTGTAGCACTCTGCTCAAGATAGGTTATTGTAGGCATGAGTATAGAGAAGAGCATAAGGCATAACAGCCACCTCATCGGTCTGCTAAAGCGTTTTTGGTGCAGTAATCCGTCATCGTTACTACACATTATCGAGATGGCAAATATCGCCAACAGAAAGATGTACGAAACACCCTTTCCCGCCTCTGCACTAATTAGATTGAGGGGCTGGAAAAACGACAATGTGGCCAAACAATATATCGTAAAGAGTATCTTTATCAGGGTCGATATCTTCATAGAGCAAAGATATAAAAAAAAGCACAACCTTCCAAAAAGATTGTGCCCTAACTATATGTGAAACTTTTACTTTGTAAAACGAGCCTTCACATTCTCGGTTGCGCGGCGCAGAAGCTCGGCCGGACAGCAGAGTGTGATACGCACGTAACGCTTACCCTCAGTACCGAAGATGCCACCAGGGGTGAGGAAGACGTCGCACTTCTCCATAACCTCGTCAGAGAAGTCGTAGCAGTCGCCCGCATAATCCTCAGGAATCTCAGCCCAGATGAACAGTCCCGCCTGATTTGGCTGGTAGTGGCAGCCGAGTGCATCGAGCAGAGCCATACCCTCCTTCTCGCGCTCACGATAGATGGCGTTGAGCTCTGTAAACCACTCATCACCAAGTGAGAGCGCTGTCTCAGCAGCAGCCTGAACAGGGTAGAACATACCTGAGTCCATATTGCTCTTGAATGTGAGGATAGAGTCAATCCACTCTCTCTTACCCATGATAACACCTACACGCCAGCCCGCCATAGAGTGGCCCTTGCTGAGTGAGTTCATCTCCATAGCCACATCCTTCGCGCCAGGGATAGAGAGGATACTCATAGGCTTGTCGGCGTTGCGGATAACGCTGTATGGGTTGTCGTGGATGATAAGGATATTGTGCTTTGCACCGAAGGCAATAATCTTCTCAAACAGTTCACGGGTCGGAGTCTTACCTGTCGGCATACCCGGGAAGTTGGCAAACATAATCTTCACACCCTCAACGCCCTCTGCCTCGATAGCATCGAAGTCAGGCATAAAGTCGTTAGCCTTGTTGAGCGCGTATGGCTGCATAATACCGCCTGTCATGCTCACCGCAGCCTTGTATGCTGCATAGCCAGGGTTTGGTACAAGCACCTTGTCGCCAGGGTTGATAAATGTCTGGCAGATGTGCATAATACCCTCCTTAGAGCCGATAAGTGGCAGTACCTCGGTGTTGTAATCCACCTCCACGCCGTACCACTTTGCGTACCAATCGGCAAAAGCCTTACGCAGTACAGGCTCGCCCTTGAATGACATATACTTGTGTACGTCAGGGCGCAACGCCTCCTGATGCAGACGCTCAATCACTGATGGGTGTGGCGGCAGGTCAGGGCTACCCATAGCCAACTTAATAATCTGACGACCTGTAGTCGCCTCTATCTCTGCAATCTCACGCAGACGACGCGAGAAGTAGTACTCGCCCGTACCATCCATACGGTGGGCACGCTGAATCTCAACTTTGCTCATAGCCAATAAAAATGTTTAGATGTGCAAAGGTACAAAAAAATAGATTAAATGCAATAACCCGATAACTAAATAACGTGATAACAGGTACACGCCCCCGTTATTGCGTTATTGCGTTATTTCGTTATTTATTGTGATAGTGGCGCATTTGCGTCATATCCCTCAATCCCCCGAATGGGACGTACATTAGTACTACCCATCCGGGGTATTCTCACGATATACCGCCAACCGACGCTGCTCGTGAGGGCAGAGACTGCTTGCAGACTATGCCGAACTGCGAGGAGGAAAATCCATCTTAAGATGGATTAACTACACCACTCTGACAATAAATGGCTGTTAGCTGTTAGCCGTTAGCTGTCACGGTGTTACAACGTTACACTTGCCCGTACGTAGGCGCAGATGTTCAAGTATTTACAGAAAAATGTACAATTTTTGAAAAATAATTGCCAAAATACTTGACAACGCCTCTAAAATGTTGTATATTTGCACTACCGTTTAGGTATATGCTCATATATTGAAGCCCCCTGGCTGCTGGTAGATATATCAGTAGTTGGGGGGAATTGTATATATACATATACCTCTCTACTCCCTTGTGGGGTGCCTAATACCGTGAGGTAGTGACTAAAGCTGCAACGCCTGCCCGTACTAACTGATGCAGAGTGCTGCCCGTAGTGACCCCACAGCCCAAATGTAACAAGGTAACAAGGTAACAAGGCGTGTACACGTGTTACTGCTGTTACTCTGTTACAGGTCTGCACCAATTTGTCGTCAAAATGCGGTAGTAGGTGCATATCGTGAAAAATACTCGGATGGGTAGTACTTAATGTACGTCCCATTCGGGGAGTTAAGGGATATGCGGCTAATGCCGTATTTTCACGGCAAATAACGAAATAACGAAATAACGCAATAACGGGGGTGTGCACACAGGTTATTTAGTTATTTAGTTATTTAGTTATTGGGTTATCCTACTCTACCACTTAACCGTGATGTTTGCCAGAACGGAGGTGGTGGCCTGTGGGAAGTAGTATGCCCACGATTTGCGGTCGGCGAGGGTTGGTCCCTCAAGCCAAGAGCCGCCATAGCCGCTGGCGCAGTAGTGAGCGTTGAAGAGGTTGCCTATCTTCACTCCGAAGCGCACCTTGCCGAGGGTATATGCGAGGTTCAGGTCGCTTACGGTGTAGCGTGGCAGGGTAAGGTCCTCATACTGACCATTTGTCAGATACTGCTTGCTCACATAGCGGGTTGAAAGGCGGGCAACAAAGCCGTGTGTAGCAGCCTCGATATAGGCGCCTGCGATGATGGCAGGGGAGTAGGCGATAGTTGTTCGACCGCGCTCAAAGGCTGTGCCGTCGATGTTGTCCACATAGTCCAAGATATGGTTTTGGCTCAGTGTGGCATTTGCACCGAGTGTCAGCCACTTAGTAGCCCTTACATCAACCATAAGTTCAACTCCTCGGCGATACGATTTCGGGATATTTCGAGAGAGCAACTCGCCCGTATCCGATAGCTCGCCCGTCTGCACAAGTTGGTTGCGGTAGAGCATATAGTAGAGGTTGATATTGGCAGTGACGACCTTGCTTTTCAGAGTATATCCACCCTCAAGGTCGAGCATCTGCTCTGCTGTCGGGTACTCACCCTCGCGGATGTCGGTGAAGTTGTTTCGTGTCGGCTCCTTCTGACCCACAGCTGCCGAGATGTAGAGTGCGTGGTGGTCATTTGGGGTGTAGTAGAGTCCGAGTTTCGGGTTTAGGAAGTTGTAGTTGCGGTCGATATCAAGTCGCTGCATAGCGCTGATAGTTGGGTCGTAGTTGTCGTTCACGCCTGCTATGGTGTGGGTGATGTGGCGGAACTGCAAGTCTGCGTAGAGGTTAAGTCGCTCTGTAATAGATAGATCCGCACGGGCAAAGAGTGAGCAGTCGTACTTGGTCGTAGCGTTTCTGTAGTACTCCGCCTCGGCGAAGTCGGGCGCAAGCTCAAGGGCAGAGATTGTTCCGAAGTGCACGCCGTCATAGAGAGAGACCGAGCCACCGAAGTCGAGCTGCAGAGCACGGCTGTTGTACCTTGCTGCAGCGACAAGACCTCCGAAGTGGTTTGTCATACTCTTTCGGCGCAGGAGGTTTGTTCGCTCGACGGTGTTGCTACCCACAGCGATAGGGGCGAAGCCGTACTTGGAGAGTTTTTGGTCGTTCTTGTAGTTGAGATAGTAGCCGTTGCCGTAGGTGTAGTGGGCTGTTGCATTTAGCTGCCAACTATCTGAAAATCGGTGGTTTAGAATGAGTTGGTTGTTAATCTGCGTGTAGTTGTCCGTGTGGTCGTCGAAGTATCCGACTACGGCATACTCCATCTCTCCGCTGGCTGTTGGCCTGTAGCCCCAAATCTCGCCCTCAGGGTTGTATCGGCGGTCGGATTCGAGCTGCTCTGCCGTCACACCCGTATAGGTCAGATAGACCTTTGCCACGCCACCAAAGCTGAGCAGTTTGAGTGTTGTGCCACCCTTGTAGTAGCCCGCCTGGAAGAGGTAGGAGTGCAGATTGCTCTTTGCTCTATCCACATATCCGTCAGAGGAGAGGTGCGAGAGTCGCCCATCTATAGTCCAATGGCCGCCGAGCAGACCTGAGCTTATAGCCACCTCCTGCTTTTGGGTGTTGAAAGAGCCGTAGCTCAGTGAGGCACGACCTGAGAAGTTCACTTGTGGGGCAAGTGTATTCATCGCCAGCGAAGCACCGAAGGCGCCCGTTCCCGCTGTAGAGAGTCCTACGCCGCGCTGTAGCTGCACCGAGCCGACAGAGGAGATGAGGTCGGGTGTGTCATACCAATAGACCGAGTGAGTCTCGGCATCATTCATCGGCACACCGTTAAGTGTTACGTTGATGCGTGTAGGGTCTGTTCCTCGCACACGGAACGATGTAGAGCCTATGCCTATACCGCTCTCGGAGGAGCATACAACAGATGGCATAGAGCTGAGCAGCGACGGTATATCCTCGCCAAAGTTGCAACTCTCAATCTGCTCGTAACTGAGCTCTGTGTGGGGAATTGGGCTCTTCTCTGTAGCCCTTGAGGTCACGATATTGACCTGCTCGATTGTGTGAATTGTGAGCGAATCGCTCAAGGTTACCTCCTCTGCTGAGGCGTTGTGGCATACAGCAATGGCTGCCGCCGACAAAACAAAAAACCTTTTCATAACTACTGTTTTTTAATTAGTAAATAGTTTGAAAAGGGGCGTATGTGATTTGTACTCCTCCCGTTCCGGCATTACCCGCTTCGGTTCAATGGGTATAATCTCAGCCAAGCCCATGCTGCACGTTTTGCTCGCAGTAGGATACTTAGCACCCCTTATGTCGGCACAAAGGTAGCAGAAAAAATGGCTCGTTGTAACTCTTTTAGCAGAAAAAATTGCTATCTGCCACTTTAATTTATATATTTGCCGCAAAATTAGGTGGTTATAGTATGGATTTTATTACTGATATACTCTTTGGCGAGGGTGTGGCACACTCGATATTTATCTTTGCACTTGTAATTGCTATCGGTACTGCGCTGAGCAAGGTTCGTATTGGCGGAATATCACTCGGCTCGACGTGGGTACTCTTTGCCGGTATCGCCCTGAGCCACTTCGGTATGAGGGTTGAGACGGATATGCTCGCCTTTGCGCGTGATTTCGGTCTGACACTCTTCGTCTTCTCGATAGGCCTACAGATTGGTCCGGGTTTCTTCTCGTCACTGCGTCAGGGTGGCCTTAGGCAGATGTTCTTGGCGGTGCTTGTAATGGTGCTGGGCGTTGTTGTGACATACGTTATCGCTGTGGTTACGGATACTCCGCTGCAGACTATGGTGGGCGTTATGGATGGTGCTGCGGTCAATACCCCTGCTATGGGTGCCACACAACAGGCATATATGGACATTACGGGCGTGGAGGATAGCTCAATTCCGATGTCCTTTGCCATTGCCTACCCGTTTGGTGTGGTGGCTGTAATTATCGCCTTTTTGATACTCAAACCGCTGCTCCGTATAAAGCTCGATGTTGAGAATGAGGCACTTGCAGCACTGAGTAATGAGAGTAAGTTTGCTGCCAAGTTCTCGCTTGAGGTTGTCAATAGCCAGATAGATGGCAAGAAGGTGAGCGAAATCCGCAATATCATTGCCCGTCAGTTTGTCATCTCCCGCATCTCGCACGACGGAAATAAGGCCTTTATAGCCGATTCGGAGAGCGTTGTACACTGCGGAGATAAACTCTTCATCGTCAGCTCAGCCGAGGATAAGGAGGCAATTCTCGCCTTTTTGGGCCACGAGGTGGATATGCTTGAGCAGGAGTGGGGTCAGTTCGACGGTAAACTCGTCTCTCGCCGTATCGTGGTCACCCGCTCGAAGATTAACGGAATGAAGTTCTCTGACCTGCGCCTGAGGACTAAGTATGGCATCAATATCACCCGTGTAAACCGTGCAGGTGTCGATCTTATCCCATATCAGGGTATGGAGTTGCAGTTGGGCGATAAGGTGATGGTTGTCGGCTCGGAGAGCGCTATCGAGCAGGTGGCAGAGCTGCTTGGAAACTCACTCAAGAAGCTCCACCAGCCACATATCTTTACCATCTTCCTCGGTATTGCACTCGGTGTCTTTGTCGGCTCTATTCCACTCGTTGAGTCCCCTCAAATCCGCCTCGGACTTGCCGCAGGCCCAATGCTGATGGCTATTCTGATAGGCCGTTTCGGAACACATTGGCACCTTATTACATATACCACTGTCAGTGCAAACCTTATGCTGCGCGAGGTGGGTCTTGCCATGTTCCTCGCATCAGTTGGTCTTGCGTCGGGAGATGGTTTTGTAAATGCCTTAGTGTCAGGCGGTTATATTTGGATACTCTACGCTCTGATAATCGCCATCCTGCCACTTATCTTGGTGGGCATCTTTGCTCGTAAGGTCTATAAGATGGACTATTATACCCTTATGGGTACCCTCGCAGGCAGTATGACAAACCCGATTGCCCTTACCTATGCCAACAATATCGCAGGCTCCGATATGCCCGCTATCAGCTACGCTACGGTCTATCCACTTGTGATGTTCCTCAGAGTGGTCATTGCCCAGAGTATGATTCTCTTCCTGTTGTAATGATGCGACAGAGGGTAAAAGATAGGGCCGTACAGCGATGTACAGCCCTTTTTTCTATCTATTAGCGACTCTACTTGCGATGTCGGTGCAGACGGCGTGCACGGCGACGATGCTTGAGGATTTTGCGGCGGATACCGAGCACAAGCAGTCCGAGTAGGGTAGTGCCGATAACAATCAATACCCACGGCTTTACCACCTCGCCCTTGACTCTTGCCCACATCTCGAGCATCTGCTCTGTACGAGCTCCTGAGTCGTGCATCATCGCGCATCGCTCAATAACCTTGCGGTCGGGATACTGCACAGCATCAATCTTCACAGACTCTGCACCGGGACCGAAGAAGTAGCTGGCATCGATAGCCTCCTCCAACTCCTCGTCAATCTTCGCCTCAAGCACCTCAGGTGTTGCCACAGCACTCACATAGCCGATAGCGTCCATATTTCTGAGAGCGATGTCGGAGCGACACATAAAGTTGATGAAGTATCGTGCAGCCTTGACATTCTGAGCATACTTCGGTATCACCCAGCCGTCAAACCAGACGTTGCTACCCTCATCAGGCACGTAGTAGTCGAGCGAAACGCCCACCTCTGCAGCCTCCTCGATAGCCCACACAGCATCACCACTCCAGGTGAGGTTCAGGTAGGCCTTCTCCTTGGTCATCATCTCCTTACCAAAGTCAGCCTCCCAACCCGCCACAAGGCGCTTTGCCTGCTTGAGGAATGACTCTACAAGGGCAATAGACTCGTCAGAGGCGTCATACATCACCTCATCCATCGTAATCTCGCCTCGGTCTATCGCATCACGCTTCAGATATACCAAAATAGGGCCATAGACGTCACGGAACGCATCCTTGATAAATATCTTCTTTGCAAACTGTTCGTTGTGTAGAGTGGACCAGGTAGCCGCCTGCTCAGGGGTGACATACTTGGTGTTGTAGAGCAGACCTGTAGTACCCCACATATAGCCTACAGCGTAGTCATTTGCATTCTTGCCTGAGCCGTCAATCTTGTTGAAGACATCGATGATGTATGGCGAGATATTGGTGTCAATATAGTTCGGGGTGTTGCCAAAATCCTTGTCTATAGGCAGTAGAAGGTCATTTCGGAGCATTCTCTCGATGATGTACTCCGAAGGACAGACAACGTCAAAATCCTCCTTACCACGCTCAATCTTGGCAAGCATAATCTCGTTGATGTCGAAGAGCTGGTAGATAACCTCCACCTCCTCGCCTGTCTGCTCCTTGTACCACTGCTGAAACTCAACAAGCACCTGTTCGTCGATGTAGTCTGCCCAGTTGTAAATCTTGAGCGTATGCGCTCTATCGGCAGCAGTTGTGGTGCCGAAGATGGCACAGAGTGCAACTATAAGTGTAAAAAATCTTCTCATTTAGATATTCTCTTGTTTACGCGCTGCACGACGTGAGCGAACATTGATGATAATGAGCAGTATAAGTACTGTTACAAAGATAATTGTCGATAGTGGTCGCAGCTCAGGAGTCAATCCACCCTTGCGAGCATCTGCATAGATAAAGGTTGAGAGCGTCTCCAGTCCCTCGTTTCCGATTGTAAAGATGGTGACTGCAAAGTCATCAATCGAGAGGGTAAAGGCGAGGATAAAGCCCGAAATCATACCCGGACGAATCTCAGGAATAATCACCTTGCGCAGAGCCTGGAACGGTGTTGCTCCCAAGTCCAATGCCGCCTCGTAGATATTTGGATTCATCTGCTGCAGTCGAGGCATAACGCTCAGCACCACATACGGAGTACAGAAGGCGATATGGGCCAGCACAACGGTCATATAACCCTGACTGATACCGAGTGAGATGAAGAGCAAAAAGAGCGATATACCCGTAATAATGTCGGGATTAAGCATCGGAACGTTATTAAGGAAGAATATCGCCTGACGCCTTCTTCCGCGCATATTGTGAATACCGATGGCTGCAATAGAGCCGAGAATGGTCGATACTGCCGCAGCAATAAGGGCGATGGTGAGCGTGTTCTCGATAGCGTCAATCAGACTATGACGCACACCACCTGCAAAGAGCGATGTGTAGAGCTTTGTCGAGAAGCCTGTCCAGTTGCCAAGCACCTTTGCCTCAGTGAAGGAGAATACACCGATAATGAGAATCGGAGCATAGAGCAGTGCAAGGAGCAACCAGAGATATGTCTGTGCAAAAAACTTCTTCATCAGATAATTCCTCCCTCATTTTGGCTCTGCTCGTCGCTATCCGAGAAGAGTGACGAGATGCCGATAATCACCAACATAATCAGTGACAGCGCAGCGCCATAGTTCCACATTCCGTTATTGATATTCTCCTGGATAGTTGTTCCGAAGAGCTTGATGTTGTTCATTGTCAGCAACTCCGCAATGGCGAAAGTTGAGATGGTCGGCATAAATACCATCATAATACCGCTCATTACACCCGGCATAGAGAGTGGTACGGTGACCTTCCAGAATACTGTGCTCGGCTTTGCTCCCAAATCCTCTGCCGCCTCGATAAGCGAGTGGTCCATCTTCTGCAGAGTGTTGTAGATAGGGTATATCATAAACGGCAAAAAGTTATAGACCATACCGAAAATCAGTGCCCCCTCTCCAAGTGGGATATGGATAAAGTCAAACAGCGCCACGGTAGCAAGCGTACGCACCAAGATATTTATCCACATCGGCAGAATAAAGAGCATCGCCGTTGTCTGCGAGCGATTGAGGTTTTTGTTGCTCAAAATATATGCCGCAGGGTATCCGAGCAGGATGCAGAGAAATGTTGTCACAAGTGCAATACCAATCGAATAGACAAAGGTATTTACCGCCTCCGGCTGTGTGATAAACTTCTCAAAATTTATGAGCGAGAACTCTCCCTGATTGTTTGTAAAGGCGAAGATTACAATCAAAATCATAGGCAGAGCGACAAATATGCCGAGGAAGATGGCATACGGCAGTGCCCAGGTAGAGCGACGCGAGAGATAGTTGAGTATGTTACGCAATATTTTCATCGACTATACCTTCTTTGAGATGTGTAGATCAGAGATATTTACAGAGATACCGACAATATCACCCTTATCCCAAATATCGTTTGTATCGACATAGACCTTCTCGCCACTATCGGTGAGTACTGTCAGGTGGTAGTGGTTGCCCTTGTAGAGGATAAACTCAACCTCGCCAATCACTGTTCCGTCCTCCTTGTTGTCCATCAGCTCGATATGCTCGAAGTTTACAGATACATAGACATTATCGCCCTCCTTCAGACCGCAGTCAGCACATTGGAACTGACCGCCCAAAATCTCAACATCTGTAGAGGATACCATCTTACCCTCAAAGACGTTGCAGGTGCGCTCCTTCTGCATAACGTGGATATCTGACGGCTTGATAAACATACCTACGGTGCTATCCACCTCAAAGGCGTTGTAGTCCTGAAGCATCAGCTCATAACCCTTATCGGTCTCGACAAACATCTCGTAGTGCACGCCCTTGAAGATGCAGGACTTAACCGTACCTGTGAACTTTGCATTCTCGGCATTGGCGATGATGTAGATATCCTCCGGACGCACTACAACATCCACCGGAGCATTGTTGCCAAAGCCCTCATCGACACACTCGAATGTATGGCCGATAAACTCCACCTCACGGTCCTTAATCATCGTACCGTTAAGGATGTTACTCTCACCGATAAAGTCGGCGACAAACGAGTTTACAGGCTCATTATAGATGTCAATAGGGGTGCCTATCTGCTGAATCTTACCATCGCTCATAACCACAACGGTATCGGAGAGGGTCAGTGCCTCCTCCTGGTCGTGAGTTACGTAGATAAAGGTGATACCCAGCTCCTGGTGCATCTGCTTGAGCTCCATCTGCATATCCTTACGCATCTTCAGGTCGAGTGCAGCCAACGGCTCATCGAGAAGCAGCACCTTTGGTCGGTTTACAATAGCACGAGCGATAGCTACACGCTGCTGCTGACCACCTGAGAGTGAGTTTACATCACGATCCTCATAGTCGGTCATACTCACCATCTTCAGAGCCTTGCGTACACGGGCCTCAATCTCGGATGACTGCACCTTGTTCAGCTTAAGACCGAAGGCGATGTTGTCATAGACGTTCAGATGTGGAAAGAGCGCATAACGCTGAAAGACCGTATTGAGCGGACGACGATGTGGTGGTACGTTGGAGATATCGTTACCCTCCATAAGTATCACACCCGAATCGGGCTTGAGAAAACCTGCAATCATACGCAGCAGGGTAGTCTTACCACAACCCGAAGGGCCGAGCAGTGTAATAAACTCGCCACGGCGAATAGAGAGGTTTATGTCGTCAAGAACAACCTTATCTCCAAAAGCTTTGGAAAGATGCTCGATTTTAATGATAGAGTCGTTGTTGGTCATCATCTTATCTGTGTTTGCGAATAGTGTCGGTTAGATTAAAGTGATATGTAGCGCCAATGCTCAGGGCGATACTCTTTGCATAGTTATTTGCTGCAATAACGGCGTGCAGGCGCAAATCCTGACTGTCGCGCAGAGGATAGTAATTCACGCCACCACCATAGAAGGCGTAGTTACGTGCGGAGCTATCGGTCGGGATAAAGCCAAACTCATCCTCATAACCGAAGATATCGAGCCCTGAACGGTACTCAAAGCCGCCTTTTGCAAATATCTCAACCTTGTCTGCAATAGTGTAGCCGAGCTTGCCGACAGCCGAGAACTCGTGGTTAGAGCCCTCGTAGTTCAGGTGTTTGTACATCAAATCTATCTCTGCACCGAAATTGCCGAAGTAGAGGCCATTGCCCAGCGAAGCCATCTTTACAAAGCAGCCACGGTCGTACTCAATAAGGTTTGCCGACCAAATTGGTGCAAAACAGCCATACTCTCCATACCAAATAAGGGAGTAGGTGAATAGTTTGCTCTTGAAAGGGTACTCTCCGAATGGGGAGGTGCCAAACTGAAAGGCGATAGAAGATGCCTCGTCTTTTGTGGCGTACTCCACTCTGCCGCCCCACTGATAGATAGCGCAGTTGTGCCAGAAGGTCGAGCAGAGCAACGGATGCTGGTCCACATCCATCGGGTCGAGCTCATAACCACCCACAGCAAGCATATCCTTACCGACGGTAAAGGTAAAACTGCCAACGGAGTAGCTCAGTGTAAGCCAATCGATAAAATCTACATCATCCGAGCGAAAAGCGTTCTGATAGAGAGATTTAGGGTCTGTAGATACCCAATGGTTGCTCATGGAGTAGGAGAAATTTTCGCCTATAGAGCCTTCAAAGAGAGTGTAAAGGGATGAGTTGCCAAAATCCACCCCATCAAGCCCCTCACTGCCTGTCGGAATGTAAGGGTTCACTTCAAATCGAGGCGAGATAATCAGCGTAGGAACATTGTCTGATGTCTTAGCCTCTTGTGAGTAAGTACAAAAGTAGCATAGTACAGCTACTGCCAGAACAAGTATTTTTTTCATTTCCCATAAAAAATAAAGAATGGTTTCGGGTGCAAATATAGCAAAAAAATCGACATTCCCATATTTATGCCGCAAAATATACGCTATTTTACCACACAGAACGGGGAAATGTTGGGATAAATGATAATTTTTGACTACCTTTGTACATCTAAATATAAATAAGATGAAACAGAATCTCTTTTTGAATAGTCTGCTCACCAGTGGAGCAATTCTTGGTGTGGTTATGCTCTGTTCGCATATCTTTGAGCAGTGTGCTGTAGTCTATGGCGGCACTATGACTTGGTTCTCGATTATGGGTTTTGAGATGTTGGCTGCTGCCGCTCTATACGTTTGGATGCTCTACCGTTTTGCAAAGGGGTATTCGCTCGCTGTTATGGATGCTCAGAGTGGTATCAAGATGTTTAACTACGGTCGAGGACTCTCGTATGTGGTTTCGGTATCTACTCTTTCGGGTGTTATCGTAGGTCTTGGTCGCTACATTTTGCACAGCTTTGTTATCGGTCATCAGCGATACCTTACCTCTATGGTTACCTCAGTGCAGACTGCGTTGAGTGCAAATCCTGAGAGCTCAAGCCTTATGAGTGCTTATGAGCCTATGCTCAAGCAGATGATGACCCAGCCGGAGCCGGGTGTATTTGCTACAATCTTCTCGACCGTGTGGAGCTATATGGTTTGGGGTATGATTGTGGGACTTATCGTCGCTGCGATGGTTAAGCGTGAGCCTAATTTGTTCGAGGATAAAACAGAGGAGTAATGGCTGTAAAGTTGGATATATCGGTTGTCGTACCTCTCTATAATGAGCGTGAGTCACTGCCGGAACTTATGGCGTGGATTGACCGCGTGTGCAGTGGCGAAAAGCTCTCGTATGAGGTTATAATGGTCGATGACGGCTCAAATGATGGCTCTTGGCAGGTTGTAGAGCAGCTTAAGGAGCAGTATGGCGAGAGACTTCGCGCTATACACTTTATGCGTAATTATGGCAAGAGTGCTGCCCTCTATTGTGGTTTTGAGGCTGCCGAGGGTGAGGTGGTATTTACTATGGATGCCGATTTGCAGGACTCTCCGGATGAGATACCGTCAATGCGTCGTATGGTGCTTGAAGAGGGTTATGACCTTGTTTCGGGTTGGAAGCGTAAGCGCTACGATCCGCTGGGTAAGCGACTGCCGAGCAAGTTCTTTAACTGGACTGCACGAACTGTTTCTGGCATTAAGTTGCACGACTTTAATTGTGGTCTGAAGTGCTATCGTAATAGCGTTGTCAAGTCTATCGAGGTCTATGGAGAGATGCACCGCTATATCCCGATTCTTGCAAAATATGCAGGTTTTAAGCGCATTGGCGAGAAGGAGGTGCACCATCAGGCGCGTAAGTATGGCGTGTCGAAGTTCGGTATGGAGCGAATGATTAAGGGCTACCTTGACCTTATCTCGGTGACCTTTATGTCGCACTTTGGCCGCTCGCCGATGTACTTCTTCGGTGGCCTGGGTACGCTGATGTTTATAATCGGAGGCTTTACTACCTGCTGGGTTATCGGCAGTAAGATTTATAAGCAGGTTATGGACTTGCCTCTGCGCGCTGTGACCGACCAGCCGCTCTTCTATCTGGCGATTCTTGCAATTATTCTTGGTGTGCAGCTCTTCCTTGCAGGCTTTTTGGGAGAGCTTATCAACCGCAATTCGAGCGATAGAAATAGATATTTAATCGATAAACGAATGTAAACTATGCTACAGAGAGTACAGACACTATATCTAATGGCAGTTACACTGCTGATGGTTGTAACGCTTATCTTCCCACTCGTTTTTATCGGTGTGGATGGCCATCAGGTGACCCTTTCGGCCTTCTCGATTTCGGATGCAGAGGGGACGCTGTCGCACGTCTCGGCGTGGCTTGGTGGCGTGCTGACGCTTGCTGCCGTGCTGCCGTTTGTAACTATTTTTCTCTATAAAAACCGCCCGCTGCAGATTCGCCTCTGCGGTGTTGAGTGCGTGCTGCTTATCGGTGCTGTGGCACTTGTCGCGGCATTTACCTACACTATTTGCAACAACATCTTCGCGGAGTTCGATATCACTTGGACAAATATCGTCTTCCGCTTCCCAATCCTTATGCCGATAGTATCGGTCATCCTCACTCCGCTTGCTATGCGAGCAATCCTTCGCGACGAACTACTCGTCCGCTCACTGGATAGAATACGATAAGGAGAGGTATAAAAATAGATAATGCAGGCTGAAACCAGTCTGCATTATTTGTATCAATAAAAAAGGGTAAGCTACTTATATCGCACCGCTACAACCGCATACCCTTGCTCAATTCCTTGCCTGGGGGAGTTCTGCAGGAGCTGGTCGTATAAGACTTACCCGGGCACAAAAGTAGAACTTTTTTTGTATCTTTGCAAAAAAATTGGGCTATGAATCGTAAATTTCTTAAAAAAATATTCGTTTGGGGTATCTTTATAGGTGCCTTTGTGGCTGCTGCTCTGATAGTTGGCTACAATTCACTCTTCGGCTCGGCAATTCGTGAGAGTCAGCAGATTTTTGTTACCGATAAGACCGAATATGAGCAGTTGGCAGAGAGTGTCAAATCGCAGCTCTCAAATCCACTCAAGGTGCGAGCGTTTGACCTCTATGCGGCACGTCTGAACCTCAAAAATCGACTCAAGGCGGGACACTACACACTTGCAGAGGGGATGAATGTCATCAAGATTGTCCGAATGTT
The DNA here is from genome assembly GCA_017398555.1 of Alistipes sp. Lineage (GTDB taxonomy): Bacteria > Bacteroidota > Bacteroidia > Bacteroidales > Rikenellaceae > Alistipes. The sequence goes on along the minus strand of JAFQFV010000007.1, from coordinate 37,305 downwards.
TGCCCTCGGCGAGCAGACTCCTGTAAATCTTGTTGTGGGCGAGGCTCGAACACTTCCACAGCTTGCAGGCAGACTCTCAAAGCAGATTATGGCGGACTCAACGACTCTACTTTCGGCTATGCGTAACAGCGAGCTGAAGGCAACACTCGGCTATAAGCGCGACTCGCTGATTGCGATGTTTGTGCCCAATAGTTATCAGGTGTATTGGACTATCACCCCCGAAAAGTTGCTTGAGCGTATGAAGCGCGAGTCTGACGCCTTTTGGAATGAGGCTCGCACGGCAAAATTAGCCCGCACAAAGCTCTCAAAGTATCAGGTGATGACACTTGCCTCGATAGTCTATGAAGAGACGAAAAATAGGGGAGAGATGCCGAAAATTGCGGGTGTGTATATCAATCGTCTGCGTAAAGGTATGCCACTGCAGGCGTGCCCGACAGTAAAGTATGCTATCGGTGATTTTGCCCTCACGCGCATACTCTATAAGCACCTGCGTTATGACTCGCCATTTAACACCTATCGCAACGCGGGACTGCCACCGGCACCAATCTCTATTCCGAGCATTGCGGCTATCGATGCGGTGCTGAACTACGAGAGTAGCAACTACCTCTACTTCTGCGCAAAACCGGAGTTTAACGGCACCCATAACTTTGCCCGCACCCTGAGCGAGCACAACGCAAATTCAAAGAGGTATAATGAGGCGCTCAAGCGTCTTAAGAAGTAAAAAATGCCGACGACAGTCGGCATTTTTGTTAATAGTTTGGTTGGTTGAGCAGTGCGTCAATCTGCGACTCTATATTGCCTTTAGGGATATTGCCTCCCGCCTTTGCTGCGCGAGAGCGGTAGTTCTGTAGCATACCCTGGATGTTCTTTAACTGTGCGCGTGCGTCGCTACGACTGCGTTGATGGCCTGTAAGTTCAAGTTGTGACACTATCGTATTTTTGTTTGCCTTAAACCACGCCTGCTCCTTGGTAAAATTGTTTATCCAGGATCCAGCCTTGTTCTCCCACTGGCGATAGTAGCTCTTGCAGTGCTGAATATCTGTCGTATTGGCAACAGAGCTGCTGCTTGAGGCGGTAGTAGAGCGTGAGTATGTCGGGGTAGTGGAGTATGTTCTGCTGCCACTATGTTGGTTGATGGCATTATTAACATTTGTAGCCAAATTACCGACTGCAGCAGCGAGTTCTTGCCAAGCTTGCTGTCGCTGAATCCTTGCCGCCTCGGCTGCTGCACGACGCTGTGCGGCAAGTCGCTCCTCCTCTATACGACGCTCTTCGTTAGCCTTAATTCGTGCAAAATATGCCTCTGGAATAGAGTAGTCAATCTCCTCGCTGCGAGATGGGTCAAGTATAGAATTTTCATCAAGAAATATTTTGAACCAAGTTTGGCTTGGAGTATATGCATATCTCATACAGAATCCATGTTCATTGTGATATTGGCTGATGCTACCGTAATATGGGGGTATGAGCATATTGCCCGCCATATCGTAAATGGTGGCGTTGTAATTATCATCGTATGTTTTCTGAGCAGTTGTGTGACAGACGAAGTATCTATATGTGTTAGTTCTGTCGTGTTCTATTTCAATGCCATAATGCTCTACGGGTATAAGTCGCTCGCCCTTGAGGCTATAGATACCATATTTTCCGGTCTGGGCATTGTGTACAAGAGCATAACCTTGATAGAACTTTGACCAAGTATACTCATTATCCTTTGCTGGAGGTACCAACTCGTTGCCATTCTCATCGCACAACGCGCCATTAACCACGCGGTAGGTGTGCGTTGCTGCATCATAGAGAACACCTATCTTATATCGCTCTTCAAGCATCTTTATAATCTTATCTTTTGACTCTGGAATAGGGGATTTATATGTGGAATTACCGTTGATGTCTATCCACAAAGCACCCTTAATTTTAGGAGCCTTCTTCTTTTTTTGATTGCTATAGTAACCAAGATAAAAACCGCTTTCTGGAGAGTATTTTAGTGGGTATTCAGGCAGTGAATAGAATATGCTTGTCTTCTGGGTCTGATTGTTTTTTCTCTTAAAAGACCATATATTCCCCTTTATAGGCATTGTACGCCATCGTCCATCAAAAGATAGCGCCCACATTGTCTTTTCAAGATGCGCCTCAATGTATGGATAGTAGTTTTTGTTTAATTCATCTGCCGAGCGGAAGTAAATTTTAGTAAATGAACAATTGGGGAACAGTTCGTTACCTTTACTATCTAAAAGGCTGTATCGGTTATAATCACTGTACTTTGGGCTCTTTGGTGTGATAGTCTCACTCAACAGATATACACCATACTCCTCGTTGTAAGAGAGTGAGTGTTTTGGGTATCTCTTGCGAATCTCGGCAGTAACATTTTCATCCTCCTCTGTTATAGGACGCTGCGCATAAATAGGGGTAAAAAATGCGAATAAAGAGATGATAATGATAACAAACCGTCTCATAGTTGTAATGTTTAAGGGGTTAGTTTTCACAAATATACAAAAAAAGATTGCCAATACAATGTTTGGCAATCTTTTTCATAAATATTTACTGCGGATTACTCCATATCGTCGTCCTTCAGGGTCTGAGGGAGGGCAACTGAGTCCTCAGGGGTATTGGCGTCAATCCAAGACTCCCAAGCAGCCAACTTGTCATCTGTAAGACTATTGTAGTACTCAGGAAGGAAGTCCTGGAAACGGCAGGTGCTGAGCTGGAAAGCAGCGCTCTGGTCGTTAGTCTTAGAGAAGTTGTAGCTGTGTGAGTAGATAGCGTAGATTGCAAGCACACTACCTGTTGCACCGTCCTGTGGTACTACTCTGTTAGCAAAGCGAGAGTAACCGCTGGTACGAGCTGTATAGAAGCCAGGGGTAGAGGCGTGGGTAGTGCTCAAAGCCTCAGGATAGCAAAGAGCGATACTACCATAGAGACAGATGTTGTTGATAGAGTAGGCGAGCTTATACCAAGGCTTGCTGACAACATACTGCACAGCACCATCTACAACAATACCGCTGGTGCAGAGCCAGCTTGGGTAGATATTGGTATTGCTACCGCTGGTAAGTGCAGGATAAGGCTCAGAGCCGCTCTCATCTGCTACACCGCGATATGTAACCTGCAGGTTCTTAAAGCGGATAAGACGACCGAGGAACTCCTTGTTATAGATGCTCTTTGACTCCTCATAGTTCTCGACAACGTAGATATCGTCAGTCGGATTTTTACCCTCTGTAAGGGTGCAATCCTCACCCTTGAAGACAAACTGTGCAACTCGGTTTGGAGATACGATATTTGAGTTTGCGTAGTACTTGTAGATACCGTAAGCGTTAAGGCTCTCGGTAGGGATGTCACCCAAAGAGAGCATCATACGGAAACTACCCAAATAGAGGCCTGTAAGGCGAACATATACCCAGCAGCTCTCCTTTGTGTCAAGGTTGCAAGGGAACTCGGCAAAAAGGCCGTTAGTGAGCTTAAGCTCGATGGCAGCTGTACCGTCGAAGATGTGGAGTGACTTGTAGATATTACCCTGCTCGTCATTGCTCACAACCTTGCCTTTGATATAGTAGTTTCCTACGATATAACGGTTGTTGTCCAGCTCATACTCGGTGCACTCCGACTCGTCGAGAACAAAGCGCTTGTATTTAGTCTCAGCCTGAGAGTTGGTAGATCCTGAGTTATTCAACTCACCGAACATACTCTTCATCTGAGCGATAGTCAGATGCTCCATACCCTGTGCCTGCATAAGCTCGTCAGTCATCACAGCAGGGACTGTAGGAGTATCAAACTGCTCATAGCAGCCTACAAACAGCAGACTGATGAGTGCGATAGCGTATATTTTGATAAATTTCATAGTATCAATAGTTTAGAATCTGAAGTAAAGGTTAAGGAAGTAGTTTGTTCCCAGCATATAGAAGTACTTTGAGTCAAAGCGAGAGTAGAATGGCTCTGCAGGGTTTGAACCGGCTGCAGTACCGTTGTAGCCTCGTGTACGACGCATACGCATCTGCTCATAACCACCTGTTCTGATGGTCTGGTTGTTGAGAATATTCTTAACCTCCAAGCTAAATCCGAGCATATAGTTGCGCTTGATGTAGAAGTTCTTACCAACACTTGCGCTCAGAGTGTAAGCGTTGCCAAGGTACTCCTGCTCACGCATCTTACCGATATTGGTCAGCGCCCAAACCTTAGCCTCATCTGTTGCATTCTCGTTAGAGAGAACCTCAACGTAAGACTTAACAGCGTTGTTTGTACGGTAAGCAGGGTTCATAGAGAGGTAGAGCTTGTCGTAGTAGTTGAAGTTGATAGATGCAAACCAATTGTTTGAGCTGCGGTAGTCAAGACCAACATTAACAGCCACCTGCGGAGTGCTCTCTACAAAGAAGTTCTTCCAATTTACCTTATCTACCAGCACAACCTCTGCGCTATTGTCGATAATCTGTACGAAGTTAGGGTTTGATGTGTAACGGTAGTCACCATAGTTTACAGCACCCTGGAATGCGATACCGCCCCAAATAGGAACGTTGATAGCAAACTCAACACCCATATAGCGCTTGTCGATATTAGACATAGCGAAGTTGGTAAATGAAGACTGGGTATCGTCATAGTAAGAGATAACCTTTGCCAAATCGTTCATCTGAGTAAAGTAACCAGACAGACGAGCCTTGATATAAGGCAGATTGAGGTTGTAGGTAATATCAGCACTGTAAATCTTCTCGGTGGTAAGACCAGGGTTGTGGTGGTTACGAGTACGAGGAGATACGAATGCAGCAGCAAACTTAGGTGCGTCTGCAATAGCCGAAGCATTGAGAGAGAGTGAGTGAGCACCTGAGAAACGGTATGCAAAAGCAGCCTTAGCCTTATAAGTGAGGAAGTTAAGGTGCTTTGAGTCGCCGAATGAGTCGTTACCGTTAGGGAAAAGACCCTTGCGCCACAGACCCTGACGCCACATTGAGCTATAACCAACCTCAGCGCCCAAATTCATATTGAAACCACCCAAAGTAAGGCCATACTGAGCCCAAACCTGTGCCTGACGGAGGTGTGCGTAGTAGTCGTAGTTGTACTTATCGCCCTCCTTCACTACGCGAGCGTGACCGTGCTCGTTGTAGTAGTCCACATCGTTCTGATAAGCGATAACATCGCTACCTTTATCACGCTCTGCGAACTTGTCGATATCAAGCCAATAGTCACCACCAAGCAGATCCTTAACGGTGCTGTAGTACTCTGTGCGGTTTACGCGAGCCTTCAGACCGCCGATGATACGGTGGTTAGCGTTGAACTCGTGAGAGATATTTGCAACAAAGTTGTAGTCGAGCTGGTCTGTACGACGCTCCTCAATCATATAGTTAGAGCGGAAACCGCTTGCATACTCCGATGTGTTAGGGTCCTCACGGCGATTGAGGTTGAACATACGGTCGAAGTCGATATAGCCGTTCCAAATCTGAATAGCGTTGATAGCACCGCTCACATAGTTCTCAATCTGTGTATCTGTAGTTGCATCGAAGATACCCGGAATCTCAGGGGTAATCTGGCTTAGGTAGTTTGATGGCAGATAACGATAGTAGTCTGGGCGTGGATCTGCGCCATCCTTCCAAGTGAGTGCAGAGTAGCCATTGAAACCGAAACGAAGAGAGGTTGCAACGGTAAGGCGAGTCTTGTCAGAGATGTCAAAGTAGTAGTTGAGCATTGCGATAGGCTCGTGAGTACGGCGTACACGGGTGTTACGCAGCTTGCCATCCTGATAACCAACGTTAGGGTTGTAGTAGTTGCTGCCAAACAGGTCGTAAGCCTCCTGTGTAGATGCCTGCTGTGCACCACGCTGCTGTGGTGTACCCAAAATGGTCAGCGCAAGGCGATGCTTGGTGCCAAAGAGCTTCTCTACAGATGCAAAGTAACCGTAAGAGTTGTAGTAGATACCATCAACATAGCCGTTACCACCCTGACGAGTAGATACAGAGAAACCGTATGACCAACCATTGTCAAGAGCACCTGATGCGTATGACACCATAGCTCTCCAACGGTACATCTGGTTAGCATTTGATACACTTGTACGGAAACCCTTACGCATCTGCGATGCACGAGCGTTTACGTTAGTAGTACCACCGAAGCCACCAACACCGTAATCGGTAGGGGTAAGACCTGCATAGCTCTCCTGGTTACGGGTTGCATCATTAAGACCGCTCCACAATGACCAAGGACCGTAGCCTGTCATAGCGTCGTTAAAACGGATACCATTCAGATATACATCCTGGTACATAGAGTCGTATCCACGCACATTGAAACGCATCTCGCTGAAGCGGTAAGAGGCGATGTTGTTGTACAAATCCTTTGAAGAGTTGAGAGTTGATGGCAGAGCCTGAGTGTCTGATGCTGAAGAGTCGCTGTCAAACTCGGCAAAGATAGAGTCATCAATAATCTCATTACGGAAGGTCGGAACAAGGATGACAGTGTGAAGATCGCGCATATTTGTATCTACGCGAACCATAACCTCGAGAGACTCAAAGTCCGGTGCGGTAAACAACAGACGATAGTCACCCTTCTCAAGTTCAGGGAAGATAAAGTTACCATTATCATCAGTGGTAACGCTCTGACCGGTTGCGTCAAGAGTTACCTTGACCTGACCCACGGCCGTTCTGCCGTTGCGGGATACAACCTGACCCTTAATGCCACTTTGAGCATAAACGCCGAAAGAGCAGAGGGCAAACAGTGTTAAAAGTAGAAGTTTTTTCATATATTAGAGTGATTATTTTCCAACGTAGATAAATACAGGAAGGTGGTCAGAGAAACCATTCTGGAAGTTGTTACCAACGAAGGTACGCAATGGATAGTTGCGATACTGACCCTCACGCTGCATCATATATGGACGAGAGAAGATATTGCCGTAGAACTTACTCTTCTCTGCGCGAACAATCTTGAGCTTACCTGTAGAGCCTGTTGCGAGGTTCTCAGAGATTATGATGTTGTCAAACAGATTCCAAGAGTCACGATAACCCAAAGTGCCATAACCGGCCTTCAGAAGGTCGATATATGGGTTGTAGAGGTCACCTGCTGCAAGTTTGTTAATCTTAGCCTTTGCGCCAAGTACCTCGGTAATGCTCTTATCTGTAGCATCATCGTTAAGGTCACCCATAATTACAACCTTTGTATTTGGATTGGCAGTGCGTACAGAGTCTGCAATACGGCGACACTGCGCAGCTGCAGCCTCACGCTTAGGGTCGGATGCCTCCTTGCCACCAAGACGAGATGGCCAGTGTGAAACGAGGAAGAAGAATGGCTCGCCCTCGATTGTTCCCCACATAGTTACAAGGTCACGGGTATAAAAGTTCTCCCAACCCGGCATCTCGAACTTATGAGCCTTGCTGCCCTCAAGTTTGAAGACGTCAGGACGATAGAGGAATGCGCAATCTACACCACGACGGTCAGGAGAGTCGTAATGAACGATGCGGTAGTTACCTGCGCTCATCTTTGGCTGGGTAACAAGGTCCTCAAGTACCAGACGGTTCTCAATCTCGGATACACCGATAACGGCAGGGAACTGTCGGTTGATAAGTGCAATGTCGAAGAATACCTTGTCCAGGTTGCTCTGCTTGCGGTAGTACTTGGTACTATTCCACTTCTTTACGCCCTGTGGCAAGAACTCCTCGTCCAACTTGTCAGGGTCGTTGATTGTATCGAACAGGTTCTCAAGGTTGTAGAAGACAACCATGTGAGGCTTCTGTGCAAAACAACTCATAAATACGCCTGCAACGAGCAGTGTGGTTAAAAGTAGTTTTTTCATAATGTGATATGTTTTTATTTAGAAACTCCAATCGTTTATGTTCTTCTGACTCTTCACCTTGTCGGCAATAGCCGGATTGAGGTTCTGGTAGAAGGTAAATCCTGTGCGCTCCTCAACCTCCTTGATTGAGACAACAGCCTGCTGATATGATACAGCGTTTGACTCGTTGGCAAAGAGGAAACCGATAGCCTTAATCTCGTTAGGGTCGGTAATCTGAGAGATACTCTTCTTCGAGTTGCCACTCTTTGTTCTAAGCAGCAGTTTATAGGCGTGAGTAGGGCGGGTGATAGTTCTTCCGCGAGCAGTGAAGGTCTTGGCCCCCTCAAACAGAGTACCTACAACAACGTAGAGAGTATCGGCGCAGACGTTTTTGCGAGCACCATTCTCAACAGTTGCCCATACGCCGCTATTGAACTTGCTGTTCTGTGGCATCATATTGGTTGCATAGAAGGTCTGAGCATTTGTCATCCAGGTGCTATAGCGTGATGCTGAAGGAAGCATATGACCGCGGCTGTCGCCTGTGCCGTATGCGCCCTCGACAATGTTCTGCTGCTTTGATTGTGGAATTACAGGGTCGGTATATTCGTACTCTACAATCTGGTAGCCACCATTGTAGTACTCGGTAATTGCATCGTCAAATGCCCACGCGTCTGTTCTACCGCTACCGCCACCAGGGTAGCTGCGACCGTTTGTATAGACCTCGTGCAGTGGGTAAGCCACCCAGCGAGATACCAACTTGTCGGTATCGTAGCAAATGGAGTAGTTACGCACATACTGCCCGTTAGATAGGGTAGTGTAGTAGGTCTTATGGACTAAATTGGCACCAGAGGTGTGTGCAGGCTGCTCGCCCCACGCTCTGTCGTATGATGTGTTTTCACTCTTGACAAGCTGAGTGAAAGAGAGTGTTGTATTATATCCGTCGGAGAATTTTATAAAAACCGTAGCCGAACGCGATACGGCTGTGTCGTTAGCATCAAAGTAGATTGTGGCGTTGTTTCCAACCTTGCCTGTAGTCGAAATCTGCTCTGAAGATGAGTTGAAAGAGGCCCACTCGTAGCCCTCAACAATAACTGCCTCCCAGGTGAAACGAATATCACCTGAAGTCTTGAGTGTTATGGTAGTTTCGTCCCAACCCTTTGTATTGTGACTCAGTGAGGCCTTTGACTGGTATGGTGACCACGGGTCCTCATTGTCACAAGCCCAAAAAGTTAAAATTGTTGTAAATGCTGCAAGCAGCAGGTATAAAAGTCGTCTATTCATCGTGGTAAAAAATCTTGGCAGGGGAGCATCCTCCCCCACCAAGAGGATAGTAAATACTATTTGTAGGTGATAGTCATCGCCTTAATGTAAGCTCTGTGGGTCTTGTCAGTACCTGTTGAAGTGAACTTAACAGCAGTAGCCGAGCCTGTCCAAGTGCGAGTATCGCCCTCAGCTGAAAGTGTACCGCTATCTGCACCAAGGTACCACTGGCTGTAATCAAATACAAACTCAATATTAGTAATTGTCTTGCCATTAGCAGTTACATCAAGTGTAGCTCCGTTCTGATACATACGAATGCCGTTGCTTGCATCGTAATATGCAGGAGCAGTACCTGAATTAGCTTTGCTAAATTTGACAATTACGTTGTCATCAACCTTGATATCAACACCATCAACTGTCTGTGCATTTGTAAAGCCCATCTGATTGAAAGTAGCGGTAACAGTAGTGCCCTCGCCTGGTGTTGGGTCTGGAGTTGGCTCTGGCTCTGGCTCCGGATCAGGAGTTGTACCTGTGTCAAAGCGCTCGCCGGTAAGAGATGCGTAGTCAGATGCCTGAGCAAAGATAATCTGCATTGTACCGTTGTTGATAGATGAGATACCCTTGATAGTACCAGAACCCTGTGCAACGGTCTCAGCACCGTAAGAAGCATACTTTGAAGAGAATACAACAAACTTGTTGCCTGCTGCATCCTCCATATTGATAGATGTGTGAGCACCGCCTGTAACCCAAGTCTTTGCAAGGTCTGCAGATGCAACCTGAACACCCTCGATAGCAACATACTGACCCTCATACTTGTTTGCAAGGAAGTCAGCGATAGTTACAACCTTTGGCTCTACTGTGTTGCCGGTAGATACGGTAGTAATCTTCTCAAGAGCAAGGCCGCTAACCTGAACTGCACCATTGTACTGACCAAGAGTTGTGCCTGTAAGGTCAATCTGAACCTTTGTACCGAAAGCAAGCTCGTGGTTTGCAGCGAGGTAGAACTGAAGTGCACCGGTCTCGTCCTGAACATAAAGACCCTTCTTTGAAGTGAGGTTGTTAAGGTCCATATTTGATACAACAACGCCCTCGATAGTGCCAGAGAGTGCTGCGCCATCGCCAGCAGCAAGAATCTCAGCGATAGTCTTTGCCTCGCCTGGTGTTGGCTCTGGCTCTGGCTCTGGGTCCGGAGTAGGGTCTGGGGTAACTGTGCCGTCTGAAACAGCAAAGAATACTACACCATAGAGCAGTGAAGATGCAGGAGAAACATAACCGCGAAGCATATTGTAAGTAGCACCAGCAGTACCAAGGATTGTGTTGTTTGCAACGTCGGTAAGACAGATGCCACCCTTTGCGTGTGCAGAGAATGCCCACTCAGCAGGAGTGTCAACAAGTGCAGCAGCACGCTTGCCAGTACAAGTGAGGTACTTCTCGCCATATTTGATGTAATATGTATTAGTCTTGCCATCTACAGCGATAAGCTCAACGAGCTGTGCAGTACCCTTAGCTGCATCTTGTGCAGAGAGGTTAGGGTTAAGCTGGAGCTTGCCCTCTGTATAGCTGTAGTTTACAGTCATGAGGTCAGAGCCACTTGAACCAGCATTGATACCGCCTGTCCACATGTGGTATGGATATGGAGAGAATGTAGTAATATTACCCTGGTTATTGTACTCCTCAGCATAACCTGCCATATAGTACTGACCTGCCTTAACCTGATCAACAGAGTTGATGAGGGTAAATGTGCCCTCGAGTGGCTCTGGCTCTGGTTTTGGCTCTGGGTCATTACCTGTAGCTACAACAGCTGTTACCATCATATTAGTAAACTTGCCGCTTGATACACCGATAAGGTAACCTGTAACCTTGATACCCTTGCCATTAAGAGAAGAGAGCTGTGTAGCAATCTCGCCTGCAGGGTAAGAGAGTGAACCAATAGCAGTTGTAGCACCCTCAACGGTTACGTTGTAGTAGTTACCGCTGATAGCGAGTGCACCCTCAAATGAAGCATACTTAACAGCTGGAGCAGAAACGTATGCGTCGAGGTCTGCGCCTGTCATAGTTGCAGCAGTACCGTGATCTACACTCTTAGTCTCGCCTGTAGCGGTAACAACAGCAGTGTCACCGAACTGGAGAAGGCCTGCGTAGGTAGTTACCGCACCATTAACCTCTACTACTGCACCAACAGCAGGGATGGTCTTGTCTGAACCCATATAGCAGAGGATATACTTGCCAGATGCGTCAGTAATGAGGCAACCGCGACCATATGTAGCAACAACCCAAGCGTTCTTGAGTGAGTAGTTGCCCTCGCCACCTGCAAGGATAGACTCGATAGTGCCCTCTACAACCTCACCACCGCCAGCACCGGTGTTGTTGAAATCAACTACAGGACCCTCGCCACCCTCAACAAGACGGAAGTCGTCGAAACGAAGAGCTGCCTGATACTGATATGTTGTATCAGGAAGTGGAGTAGTAGTGTCAGCCTTATAGCCTGAGAAGCGAACGAAGAGCTTGTCAGCGTCTGCAGGAAGAGTAAATGGAGCGATAGCATAAGTCCAGTTACCGTCAGGCATTGTTGTAAATGCGCTAGCACCCCAATTCTGACCATCAACGCTCACCTCAACGGTAAGGTTCTTACCAGACTCAAGAGCCGCTACAACAGGAGTGTAAGGCGATGCAATAAGAGATGCGTACTGGTTGAACGCAGTGAAAGAGAAGGTGTAGTTCTTAACACCGCTCTTAATGTTGATGTTGTTGATTACAAACTGAGTGTCACTCTTTGCCTGGAGGTAAGCATAAGGAGCGTCAGTAGCATAAGTAGCGCCTACAGGAGCCCAAGTCTTACCAGAGTTACGAACAGATGCGTTCTTACCAGTGTAGGTAACACCGCTCTGGTCATAGCCCTCACCACCAGTTGGAGCCCAACCAGTGTATGCATCAACATATGGCCAATAACCGTCAACCTTAGATACTGCCTCACCGCAGTTGTCGTAGTAAACGAATGGGCCATCTACTGAAGGAACCTCAGTATCGGTCTGAGAGATAGATACGCTTGCCTTCTTAGTGATAGGGAAGCCGCTTACATAACCGGTTGCAGTAAATGTAACCTTGATAGTACGCATAGCCTCAACAGCAGGTACCTCGAAAGTTACAACACCATCACCATTGCCGGCTGTTGTGCTTGCAACAACATCCTCGGCATCGATGGTGAGTGTCCACTCAGCCGGAGTAGTAACAGTGATAGCCTCAGTCGTGCCACCGGCGAGAGGTACTGTTACCGATGCAGGTGATACCGAAATGGTCGGAGTACCCTCGTAGTGGCCATTCTCCGGAGCCGGATCGGTACACGAAACTGCAAATCCTGCAGTCAGCGCTACAGCTGAAAGAAGGATCGAACGAAAAATGTTTTTCATAACGCTTTGTGTTAATTAGTATTAAAAAAAGTAAAAATAAGTTCTAAAAACCGTGTCATTAGCACACACGTACGCATGCGCACAAATAGCGAGCAAAATTAAGGAATATCCGTGTAAAAAACAAATTAGTAGCAAAGTTTTTTTATTTGTACATTTTTGTTACTTTTGCACTATGAAAAATCAAACTACATACCGTTATCAGGTAGCTACGCAGGATGTCGATTTTACTCTGCGTGCAACAATTGACTCTTTGGGTAACTATATCCTTAATACAGCGGGTATAGATGCACAGGGCAAGGGTTTTGGTGTGGATGCCTTATCTCCACAGAATCTTACTTGGGTACTCTCAAAGTTCGTTATCGAGATAGATTCTCGTCCGGAGCAGTTTGCCGAGTTTGACCTCACCACATGGGTTAATCAGAACTCAAGACTCGTCTCTACTCGTAATTTTACGCTGTCAGATATGGATGGAAATGTGTTTATCCGTTCCCTTTCGCAGTGGTGTATGCTTGACTATGTGAAGCGAGTGCCTGTAAACTTGCAGACCATCGAAGATCTCTATGCTCCATATGTGTGCGAGGCTGAGTCTCCATGCGAGGCTCCGCTGCGACTTAGAGCTATTGAAGCGGAGGTTGTAAAGGAGCACCGTGTGGCATACAGCGACATAGATTTTAATCGCCATATGAATACTATGCGTTATATTGGCCTTATGGTGGATATGCTTGATATTGAGCTGCTTAAGAGTAATAGACCGATGCGTATAGATGTCCACTTTATGAATGAGTGTCTATATGGTCAGACCATTAAGGTTGGTATGCAGAGTGTTGAAAATCAGACTCTGTTTGAGGTTACTCGAGAGGATGGAGTGGTGGCTGCTCGTGCCGCTTTTACTTGGAGATAGACTATGAAGATTGTTATTCTTGGCCCGGCTCACCCGTATCGTGGCGGTCTTGCGTCGATAATGGAGACAATGGCGCGTGAGTATATCTCGCGTGGCGATGAGGTGCGTATCTACACCTTCTCGTTACAGTACCCGTCATTGCTTTTTCCGGGTAAGAGTCAGACTGTAGATACTCCGCCACCTGCAGATTTGCATATTGAGCGTGTGATGAATACCTGCAATCCGATAAATTGGATTATTCTGGGTAATCGTATCCGCAAAGAGGCGCCCGATATGGTGCTGATGAAGTATTGGACTCCGTTTATGGCACCTTGTTTTGGTACTATAGCTCGTATTGCACGCCGAAATGGTGTTACAAAGTTTGTCTGTCAGATTGATAACGTCGAGCCGCACGAACACCATATTATTGACCGCCCGTTTAATCGCTACTACTTGGGCGCGGTGGATGGTTTTGTCTATATGTCGGAGCAGGTGCATAGCGAGTTAAAGGGGTACACAGAAGCCCCTGCGCTATTCTCTCCACATCCGATGTTTTCAAACTTTGGCGAGAGGATAGAGCGAGATGAGGCGTGTTGTAGCTTAGGTTTAGATAAAGATTGTAACTATTTGCTATTCTTTGGTTTAATTCGTGAATATAAGGGTCTTGATACGCTGCTCAAAGCGTGGGAGAAGGTGCGCCGAGAGAACTTGAAACTGATAGTGGCCGGAGAGTTCTATGAGAATAAAGATAAGTATGAATCGCTATTGGCAAGTTTGGGCGATAGTGTGATTTTACACGACAGATTTATCGCTGATCAGGATGTGAAGTACTACTTCTCGGCAGCCGATGCGCTCGTATTGCCATACAAGAGTGCTACACAGAGCGGAGTGACACAGATTGCGTACAACTTCTGTACTCCGATGATAGTGACAGAGGTTGGCGGATTGCCGGAGATTGTGCCGAATGATGTGGTTGGTTATCTCTGTCAGCCGACAGTCGAGGGTGTTGCAGAGGCGATAGAGAAATTATATGCAGATGACAACCTCGCGCGATTTAGAGAGAATATAGTGGAAGAGCGCAAACGATTTTCGTGGTCTGCGATGTGCGATAAGATTACAGAGGTGCTAAATATGGCAAAAGCGGAGTAGTTGCTCCGCTTTATTTTTTTTGAATAATTGCAAAAATATCTATAAATATAGGTGTAAGATATTGGAAGTTTTGCGAAAAAATCATAATTTTGTTATTGATTATGCCAGAAAATTAAAATAATCACAAATAAACCTAACCAAAATGAAAGTAGTATGTATCGGTGATGCATTTATCACCACAGAGATGATGGAGAGTGGCGTACGTCCATATCTTAACGAAAATGACACCCTGAAGGTCTTCTTCTTCGGAGATCCTGACAAGTCGATGATGCGCGATATTATCAAGAATATCGAGGCTCGCCAGTTTGAGGGTATTGAGATGCCTGCAGGATTGTACGAGGAGATGGTAGATGCAGATCTGCTCGTTGTTCACCTCTGTCCTATCAAGCGCGATTTGTTTGAGGCTGCTAAGAAGCTGAAGGCTGTAATGACTTGTCGTGGCGGCCTTGAGAATATTGAGGTTGATGCTGCAACAGAGCACAAGGTTATCGTATCTAACAACCCTGCTCACAATGCAAATGCTGTGGCTGAGTTTACTGTAGCGATGATTCTCTCAGAGACTCGTAATGTTGCTCGTTCACACATGGCGCTTAAGAATGGCGAGTGGAGACTTGAGTATCCAAACACCCGCACAACTGTTAAGGAGATGCACGACCTTGTTGTAGGTCTTGTTGGTTTTGGCTCTATCGGTCGCCTTGTTGCATACAAACTCTCTACATTCGGTTGTAAGATTTTGGTAGCCGATCCATTCCTCAAGGAGTGCAATGTAGATTATGTAACTCTCGTATCATTTGACGAGCTGCTCCAGCAGTCAGATATCGTATCGCTCCACGCTCGTTCAAACGGCGCGATTATGACAGATCGTGAGTTCGGTCTTATGAAGCAGAACTCTTATCTTATCAACTCTGCTCGTTCATACCTCGTAGAGACTGAGGCATTTAAGCGCGCTATGGATAGCGGTAAGCTCCTCGGTGCTGCAATTGATATATTCGAGACAGAGCCTAATATTCCTGAGTTCTACCGTCAGTACGACAATATTACCCTTACAAACCACCTCGGCGGTATTACTATCAACTCTTTCCGTGATGCTCCAGGCTATGCAATGAAGAACTACTTAGGCTATCTGCGTGGCGAGAGCGAGCTGATGTTCTGGGTAAATAAAAACCAACTTTCATAAACCTTAAATTGAAGAGAAAAAATGAACTCTATTCTTACTAACCGACCTGAACTTAAGAGGGCTCTTGATTCTGTTGCTGAGGTAGCCGGCTATCTGTGGCAGAAGGGCTGGGCTGAGCGTAACGGAGGAAATCTTACACTCAATATTACCGAGTTTGTTGATGACGAGATGCGTGCAATGCCTGCAATTAGCAAGGCACTGCCAATCGGTGTAACACTCCCTTATCTGAAGGGTTGCTACTTCTACTGCAAGGGTACAGGCAAGCGTATGCGTGACCTTGCTCGTGACCCGATGTGCGGCGGTAGCATCGTTCGTATTTTGGACGACTGCGCAAGCTATGAGATTATTGCTGACGAGCCTATCGTTCCAACTTCTGAGATTTCATCTCACTTGGCACTTCAGAACTATATGCTCGAGTGCGGTACTGATTATAAGGCGACACTGCATACTCATCCAATTGAGCTTGTTGCGATGTCACACAATAATGAGTTCCTTGACTCTGAGCACCTTACACAGGTACTTTGGTCTATGATTCCTGAGACTCTTGCATTCGCTCCACTTGGTATCGGTGTTGTACCATACGCAATGCCATCATCAACCGAGCTTGTTGAGCCAACTCTCGAGAAGATTAAGCGTTACGACGTTGTACTTTGGGAGAAGCACGGTGTTATTGCCGTAGGCCCGGATCTTATGGAGGCATTCGACCAGATTGATGTACTCAACAAGGCTGCAAATATCTACATGACAGCTAAGAACTTTGGTTTTACTCCTGATGGTATGACTCCGGAGGCTGTTCAGAAGATTAGAACTGTATTTAACTTGCCAGATAAGCGATAAATAGTATGAAGAAGATTTTTGCACTACTATCAGTTGCTCTGATGGCCTTTACAGCTTGTACAGAGCAACCAACACATAAGGTAAAGCTTCTTGCGCACCGTGGAAATGCAAGTACCGGTAGCGAGTTTACTACAGATGAGAATACCCTCGATGCACTTCGTCGTGCTCAGGAACTTAACTTTGACGGTATAGAGTTTGATGTACATCTGACTGCAGATGGCGAGCTTGTTATTCGTCACGATAATAAGATTGTTCCGGGCTTGAGCTGTCAGGGTAGTACCCTTGAGGAGATTCGCGCGCACGTTTTGCCGTTCGGTCATCAGATTCCGACTCTGCGTGAGTGGTTGGAGCAGGCGAAGAAGACTCCGCATATCGTTCAGCTGCTTGAGATCAAGGCGCATAAGGGCGATAGAGAGAAGGAGCTGATTACAAAGAGTTTGGAGATTATCCGTGAGCTCGATATGCTCGATCAGATGTATATGCTCTCATTCGATACAGAGGTTGTTGATGAGGTGCTGCGTCAGGAGCCAAATATGAAGATTGTGCTCAACTCAAGCAGCCTTCACCACTCACTTACTCCTGCAGAGGTTAAGGAGAAGGGTTACACTGCTGTATCGTACAATATCAATGTAATTCTCAACCACATCGAGTGGATTGAGCAGTTCCGTGAGTATGGCATCGAGACCTTTCTCTGGATGGTTAATACCCCTTATACCTACAATATCGCTAAGGAGTTGGGCTTCACTTGGGCTACAACAGACTTCTACGATGCAATTACCGAATAAATTATCGGCACAATAATAAAGGCGTTGCAGTGTTGCAACGCCTTTATTGTTTTTAACGACTCAGATACTTTGATAAAAAATGGCCGCCGATTGGCGACCCAAATATTAATAGCACAAAGCGATTACTCCTTGATATTTGGCAGCTCGAGGCCGTAGCCATTTTTGCGGTCGTCTGCCTTCAGGTAGAGGGCGAAGAGCAGTGCCAGAACGCCAAGACCCACAAAGACGAGCATTGGAGCAGTATAGTTATATGTTACACCCTCAACGCCGGCTGCAATCTGCTCTGCAACGCCAGGATTGGTCTTCTCGAGAGCCCAACCGATAAGCATTGGAGTAAAGCTCAGACCGAAGTTCTGTACCCAGAAGATAAGTGAGTATGCGCTACCGAGGAAGCGCTTATCCATAATCTTTGGCACTGATGGCCAGAGAGCTGCCGGAACGAGTGAGAATGATACACCGAGCAGAATAATAGCCGAGTAAGCGATAATCTTACTTGGTACCGCAGGCAGTACAAGTGCAAAGATAGAGTGGCAAACAATCATCAGCAGAGCACCGAGAATGAGCATTGTAGCACCCTTGCCACGCTTATCGAGATACCAACCGAGGAATGGAGTTACACAAGCTGCGCCGATAGGGAACCAACGGAAGATATCTGCTGCTGTTGTAGCATCGAGGTTAAGGTTGCTCTGGAGCATATTTGCTGCGAACTTCTGGAATGGGAAGATAGCAGAGTAGTAGAGCACGCAAAGCATTGCTACAATCCAGAAGAGCTTGCTGCTGAATATCTTACCGATATCAGAGAACTTAAACTCATCCTCAGGATCAACGCTATCTGCTGCGCCGGTCTGCTTATCGAGCTTCTTATCCATCACGCAGAAGATAGAGTAGAAGAGCAAACCAATGCAGAGCAGAGCCAAGCAGAATGCTACAGGGCGAACTACAGATGGGTTAGCACCACCAATACCTGCAAGACGAGGAGAGATAGTAAAGATAAGGAATACACTCACGCGGGTCAGAGCCATCTCAAGACCCATAGCAAGAGCCATCTCCTTACCCTCAAACCACTTCGCCATAGCCTTTGATGCGGTAATACCCGCCATCTCGCAGCCGCAACCGAAGATCATAAAGCCGGCTGATGCAAGCTTTGCAGATGCAGGGAATGATGTCCACCAGCTATTGAGCCAGCTCTCAAGGCCTGAGCCTGCAAAGGCGTCAGATACCGCGTAGAACTTGATAGCTGCACCGATAATCATAATAATAGCCGATGCAAGGCCTGTAAAGCGGATGCCCATCTTGTCAAGAATAATACCCGCCAAAATGAGGAAACCCCATACATTGAGAAGATACTCCGAACCTGCGTAGGTTCCAAAGATATCGGATGTCCAGCCGCGCTGAACCTGAATCAACTCCTTGATAGGAGAGATTACATCAACGAACATGTGCGCAAAGAGCATCATTAGTGCAATGAGAACCATTGCTGTCCAACGTGCCCAAGCGTGGTCGTTGAGATTCTTCTGAATAGTTTGAGTCATAAAAGTTTTATTTAAGAATTTAAGTTTATGTTATCTGTCTGAGTAGATCTTCAGCACCTTATATGCCTCCTTAATGCCAAGTTCTCCGGCCTTGGAGATATCCAAGCAACCCTTACGCGTATCCTTCATATATATCTGTAGCAGACCACGATTGTAGTAGGCCTCGGCAAATGAAGGGTTGAGCTCAATCGCCTTTGTATAGTCATCAGCCGCCTCAGGTAACATTCCCGATAGGGCATAGAGGTTTGCACGGTTGTAGTATGCGTAGGCAAAGCCAGGGTGCAGTTTAATCGCCTTATTAAGGTCTGAGATAGCCTCGCTATAGTCGTAGGTTCTTGTACCTGCATTCTGCAGACGACGCGCAGGGTCACTCTCAATGGACAGACGCTGATAGCCGTTGTCGATAGAGGAGATAAAGTCAATCATCTCGGCATTTGTTGCTGCTCGGTTCAGGTATATGAACGGATTTGACGGATTAAGGGCAATGGCCTGCGAGTATGTATTGACAGCATTTGTGTACTGCTTGATAAGTGACTCGCTAATGGCGAGCTCAAAGAGCTTCTGCCAAGCATTATCACCAATGGCAACCTTAACCTCCTCGCGCGACTTTTGGTTCAAAATAACCAATGAATCAGGCGAAATATTGGTCTCCAAGCGTGATATATTTATCAAATTGTTGTCAAGAGATGCAATAAAGTCCTCTGCGCGCTGCGAGTGGAAGCGTTTTGTCGCCTGCTCAAGGTCGATAGAGTCGCGATTTCGCATAGTAAAGCGGAAGAGTGGCAACAGGGTCATATTGTCATCCTGATTATTATTGCGGCTCTTGATGCGCTCGAACGATGCGCCGGCAATCTTACTCTCAAAGGCGAGCAGACGGTTGAATTTCTGCGTAGTATCTCCGTATATAGAGTATGTGCTATCGCTCAAACGTGAGCGATACTCTGCAATCTTACGCTCTGCCGTCTGACGGTCGCGTTTGGCACCGGCATTATCTCTTAAAAGTTGTCTTAGATGGCTACGACCAAGGTAGGCATTGGCAAAGTCAGGGTAGAGCTCAATGGCACGGCTATAGTCCTCCACGGCCTGTTTAATATCACCAAGTTGAGTACGCAAAATTGCTCGATTGTAGTACAATAATACGTTGTTAGGGGAGTACTGCGCCACCTTATTGTAATCTTCAAGTGCGCGGTTGTAATCACCTATACTACTGCGAATTATGGCTCGGTTAAAATATGTGATAGAGCTTGTTGAGTCGAGCTCGATAACCTTGTCAAGGTCGGCAAGGGACTGCATAGGTCGAGAGGTCTCGTTATAGACCAAAGCTCGATTAAAGAAGGAGAGCGGAATGGTAGAATCGCACGCGATAGCTCTATTAAAGTCCGCCTCAGCCTCCTCATAGCGCTTCTGGTCTAAAAACAGCGCTCCACGACGGTTATATGAGATTGGATTTTCACGGTTTGTGCGCACAGCGAGGTTGAAATTCTCGTAAGCACGCACCGTATCCTTGAGGTAGAGGTAGCAGACACCACGATTGATGTAGGCATCGGCAACCTTCTTCTCATAGCGGATGAAGTTGTCAAAGTCCTCAATAGCATCCTTAAACTGCTGATTGAGCAGTCGGGTAACACCACGGCTGAAGTATGGATTTGGCAGGTCGGGACGCAGCTCTATCGCCTCACGGAAATCTTTAAGTGCGTCATCGTAATTGCCTAATCTTGAGCGAGTAATAGCTCGGTATGTAAAGGCGGTTGTGAAGACGGGATTTTTATCGATAGCGATAGAGAAGTCAGCCTCGGCACCAATCAAATCATCGAGGTTATATTTGGCAATACCTCTGAGAAAGTAACCCTCGTAAGCATCATCATCAAAACGTAGCAGCACATTGAGCGTACGAATGGCCTCAGTAAACTCGTTCTCCATCATCTGCTGTCTGCCGACCCAGAAGAAGTACTCACGGTTATACTGAGCCGATACGCTGTTAGTACCGACTAAAGTTATGATTAAAATGATGAATATCTGTAACTTACGCCTCATTACTCAAGCTCGTAGCCAAAACGTCGCAGTTGGCGATCAGAGTTGCGCCAATCGTCATTAACCTTTACAAATAGTTGCAAAAATACCTTCTTGTCGAGGAACTTTTCCAAATCCTCACGAGCCTGCTGACCCACCTTCTTGAGCTTCTCGCCCTTATGACCGATGACAATACCCTTCTGAGAGTCGCGTGCAACGTATATTGTCGCGCTAATACGGTCAATAGCCGGCTCCTCCTTGTATGAGTCAATCTCAATCTCGCAGCAATAAGGAATCTCCTTATCGTAGTTCTTGAGAATCTTCTCACGGATAATCTCCGAGGCGAAGAAACGCAGTGTCTTATCGGTCAGCGTATCCTTCGGATAGAAAGGCTCTCCCTCTGGTAACAACGAGAGAATACGGTCAAATATTGCGCCGATATTAAAGCTCTCCTTTGCCGATGCAGGGATGATTGTAGCCATTGGGAGTCGCTGCTGCCAGAAGGCTACAAGTTCCTCAAGTTTCTCTTGAGTTGTAAGGTCTATCTTGTTGATAATTAGCAGTACAGGGATACCACTCAGAGCAATCTTCTCAAGAATATCAGTGTTGCGATCGCTCGGCTGCTCAACGGTATCTGTGACGTAGAGAATAACGTCGGCATCCGATACAGCGCCGCGGACAAACTTCATCATCGACTCCTGAAGTTTGTAGTTTGGCTTGAGAATACCCGGAGTGTCTGAATAGACAATCTGGAAATCGTCACCATTGACAATACCCATAATGCGGTGACGAGTTGTCTGCGCCTTAGAGGTGATAATCGAAAGACGCTCACCAACAAGGGCATTCATCAGTGTAGATTTGCCGACATTCGGGTTGCCGATTATATTTACAAAACCACTTTTGTGCATAATTTTTGTCTTTATGAGGTAATTACAGACATCTTTTCGTCGTGGCTGCGGTCGCATAGCTTACTATACTCCGTGTAATACCTCTCCTAAAATTCAAAAATGAGTTATACCGTTGTTCCCTATCTTCTAAAACCACGAGGCATCTGAGGCATACGCATCTTACCACCGGCAGCCATCTTCATCATCTTACGCATATCCTCAAACTGCTTGAGAAGACGATTTACATCAGCCATAGTAGTTCCTGAACCCTTTGCGATACGCTCACGACGGCGAGCATTGATAATCTCAGGGCGCTCACGCTCCTCCGGAGTCATCGAACCGATAATAGCCTCTGTCTGCTTGAAGACATCATCTCCAAACTCTACGCCATTAAGTAGCTTGCTCATGCCCGGAATCATAGATGCAAGGTCTTTCAGATTACCCATCTTCTTAATCTGGTTAATCTGTGAGAGGAAATCGTTGAAGTTGAACTGATTCTTGACAATCTTCTTCTTGAGTTTGCGTGCCTCCTCCTCGTCATACTGTTCCTGTGCGCGCTCTACGAGTGAAACAACATCACCCATACCCAGAATACGGTCTGCCATACGCTCAGGGTGGAATACCTGAAGTGTATCCATCTTCTCGCCGCTTGAGATAAACTTGAGCGGCTTATTTACAACCGAGCGGATAGAGATAGCCGCACCACCACGGGTGTCACCATCGAGCTTTGTGAGAACTACACCGTCAAAATCGAGGCGATTATTGAATTCACGGGCTGTATTCACAGCATCCTGACCTGTCATTGAATCGACAACAAAGAGGGTCTCGGATGGATTTACGGCAGCCTTGATAGCAGTAATCTCCTCCATCATCGCCTCATCGACAGCAAGACGACCCGCTGTATCGACAATAACGGTGTTAATGCTCTTCTGACGAGCATAAGCGATAGCGTTCTGCGCAATCTGTACAGGATTTTGGTTACCCTCCTCGGTATAGACCTCCACGCCAATCTGCTGACCCAAAATCTTAAGCTGGTCAATAGCGGCAGGACGATATACGTCACCTGCAACGAGCAGCACCTGACGGCCCTTCTTGCTCTTGATAAATGATGCAAGCTTTCCGGAGAATGTGGTCTTACCAGAACCCTGAAGACCTGCAATCAGCACTACAGCAGGGGTGCCCTCCAACTTGATGTCGGTAGCGGTACCTCCCATCAGTGCCGCCAGCTCATCACGAACAATCTTGGTCATCATCTGACCAGGCTTTACGGCTGTAAGTACATTCTGGCCCAGAGCTTTAGCCTTTACCTCGTCGGTAAAAGTCTTGGCAACTTTGTAGTTTACATCGGCATCAATAAGTGCACGACGAATCTCTTTGAGAGTCTCTGCAACATTTATCTCGGTAATGCGGCCCTCACCTTTGAGGATTTTGAACGAGCGTTCAAGTTTCTCGGTTAAATTTTCAAACATATTGTATGTCGTTTATTATTAGTCAATATTACGGCGCGAAGATAATAAAATTTTTCATATATTTGTAGTATGAAACATATATTACTGCTTTTTGCGCTACTTTTTATCTCTTGTTCGACACCTCGACAAGCGACTATCGCATCCCGTCAAACTATAGCTGATGGGGTAGAGGTTATCCATGCAAACTACACCGTTACCAAGGATGGAGAGCAGCTTCCGACAAAACTTTTCATAATGGATGTTACTCTGTCTGATAAAGTGACACTACTTGCCACAGTAGCAGATGATAATAATAGCTCAATTAAACCTACAGTTGAGTTACAAACAGCTATTGCACCTATCTCGAAACAACTTGAGGCTATGCAGACTAATCGACCGAATATAAAGGTTTTAGGAGGTGTTAATTCAGACTTCTATCACATTAAGCGTAGCAATATGGTTTGTGGGGCAATTTACCGAGGTGGTGAGTGTCTGAAAGGGGAGATTGATAGTGCTGCAAATCTATTTGTTATCCTTAAAGATGGCACAGCACGTTGCATGACGGCAGAGGAGTATGCAGCATTTGATAAGAATCTTATTGCGGAGGCGGTAAGTGGTCGTCAGATGTTGCTCAACGACGGTGTGCCGCAGAGTGAGGAGACCCGACTTGAACCACGTACGGCCATTGGCGTTACAAAGGATGGGAAACGCGCCTTTATACTCGTGGGAGATGGTCGAAGAAAAGAGTATTCAAATGGTTTGTCGTACGCCGATATGATACGTATTTTCAGTAAGTTAGGTGCTTATGATGCGATAAATCTTGATGGCGGTGGCAGCTCGTCATTCTGCTTGTCGGCAGGGGATGGAAAGTTCGCACCGATAAACCGCCCTTCGGATAGGGCAGGTGAGCGATTTGTCCCAAATGGATTGGCTGTAGTAGTGCTACAATAACCCCTTCTCGTAGAGAACTACAATCTGCTCAAGGAGTTGGTCGTCCTTGGCGGGGTTGTAGTCGGTTTTGAGATTATTTCCAAACATCTTTGCAAGAGCCTGCCATAGACCCGCTTCGACGCGGCCACGGAACTCTTTGATAATCTCAAAAGCGGTGTCATCTGTCTGACGGTCAATGAGTTTGAGCAGTACGCGACCATCGTATATCGTCATCTTCTTCAGCACTGGCGTATATTCGCGAATCAGACGTTTCTCGATACCTTTAATGTATAATTTTTGCTGTTTTTTGTTCGGTAGGGCGAGCAGCTCTTCTTCCATTGTTGCCATTAAAACTTTAGCCTCCTCGGCGATAGGATAGACACGTTTTACAGCCCTTACAAGGCGTGCATAGCGACGCATATCGGGTTTACGGGCATACTTTCGGACAGGTGTGATGTGGATAACGGCGATAGAATCTCCATTTTCAACAGCCCACTCTTGACGCCAGAAAGGTCGCTCCCGTCTCGACTGACACATTGCCGAGAGGGAAAAAGTCGCCAAAAGTAGCAGTATGTATAACCTTTTTGCCATAAAATCCTCTGCAAAGATAACGAAATAGTGAACAAAGTATTATTTTTGCAGAAAATAAAATCGCAATTATGAATATCGGACTATCTTTTACGGCAACTACAACCGTCAATCAAAATAATACGGCAAAGGCCCTGGGCTCGGGTGATATGGATGTCTTTGCAACACCCGCAATGGTGGCTCTTATGGAGAATGCAGCTATGACTGCCGTAGCTCCACACCTTGAGGCGGGTCAGACAACCGTCGGTACACAGATAACTACAAGCCATATCAAGGCGTCGGCTCTTGGCGCAACTATCTCAGCTACAGCTACTTTAACAGCCGTTGATGGCCGTAGCCTGACATTTGCAATTACTGCCCGCGAAGGCGATAAAGTTATCGGCGAGGGCACCCATACCCGCTTTATTGTCGATCGCGAGCGCTTCTTGGCAAAATTGAAATAAATCCATATTGGAATTGTCATCACCGAGGGAGTGCCGCGTGTCGCGCTTGCGCGGTGCGGAGAAACACGACCGAGGTAACCCTCTACACCTCCCGACAGCACATCTATAAAGATTGGCATACCATCATAGATGGTGTTAAAATGGGAGATATTGCATTTGAGCTTGCTCAAGAGTTACAAATCTCCCATTTTAACGATAGCCACAGGCTATGCCACATTTCAACAAAGGGACTCGAATGACACGCAGTTGGTCTTAACTGCGTGTCATCACTGAGGGAGTGCCGCGTGTCGCGCTTGCGCGGTGCGGAGAAATACGACCGAGGTAACCCACCACACTCCCAGCAGCACATTTTTGTAGATTGGCATACCATCGCAGATGGTGTTAAAATGGAAGATATTGCATTTGAGCTTGCTCAAGAGTTGCAAATCTCCCATTTTAACAATAGCCGCAGGCTATGCCAATCTCCACAAAAACAACAAAGGCACCCGAAAAAGGTGCCTTTGTGTGTTGAGCTGCCGGGACTCGAACCCAGAACGACAGAACCAAAATCTGCTGTGTTACCATTACACCACAGCTCAGACAAGTGCTCGTAAGCGGTGGCAAAGATAATCAAACTTTTTCAGCCTGCAAAATTTTATACAATCAATTATTTTGCTAACTTTGTAGAAAATACCTTAAGTTATGAAGCGAGTTTTGTTTTGTATAGCAGCGTTGGTGGCGATGTCAGCAGCAGCTAATGAGTTGGCGGTTCCTTGTGAGAGCCCGAATATTTTCGAACAGAATCGTGAGCTTATGCGTTCGAGCTTTATAGTATATCCTACTGTGGGCGAGGCTGTTACAGGTAGTAATTATAGAAATGCTCCAAATTACAGGAGCATCGAGGGGGATTGGAACTTTGTCTGGTACAAGCACTTGACAGATGCCTATCCGACCGACTTTTACTCGCCAAATTTTGATGATTCCAAGTGGGGAAAGATGGCTGTTCCGGGGCTGTGGGAGATGAATGGTTATGGCGATCCGGTGTATGTAAATGTCGGTTATGCGTGGGATAATCAGTTTGTCGATTGTCCACCGTTTGTCCCTCAGTTTAACAATCATCGAGGTCTATATCGTCGATATATAGATGTGCCTGCAGAGTGGCGAGGGAAGCAGATTTTCATCCACATCGGCTCGGCAACATCTAACCTTACACTATGGGTGAATGGTAAGCGAGTGGGTTATAGTGAGGATAGCAAACTTGAGGCTGAATTTGATATTACAAAGTACATCAAGGCGGGTCAGAGCAATCTTTTTGCAATGGAGATACACCGTTGGTGTGATGGAACATACCTTGAGGATCAGGACTTTTGGCGTCTGTCGGGTATTGCTCGCGACTGCTATATATATGCACGTGACAAGGCTCATATTAAGGATGTAAAGTTTACTGTAACCCTTGCAAATGACTATCAGGATGGAGTGCTAAATCTCAATGTAGATGTGACACCTTCTGTTAAGTGGGTGGAGGTTATACTGACAGATGCAGATGATAATCCGTACTACAAAACTCGTCTTGCTCCGAAGGCCGGCAAGGCAAGTGCAGTTGTAGAGATTAATAATGTCAAGGCTTGGAGTGCCGAGATACCTTATCTCTACAAACTTATCGTGGCAACGCCTACCGAAGCAACGGCTTTCAATGTAGGTTTTAGAAGTGTTGAGATTAAGAATAATCAGCTGCTTGTAAATGGCAAGGCAATACTTGTTAAGGGAGCAAATCGCCACGAGATGAACCCAGAGCGCGGATATGCACTCACTTATGAGGATATGGTGCGCGATATTAAGATTATGAAGGAGCATAATCTCAACGCTGTTCGCACTTGCCACTATCCGAACTCTCCGCTGTGGTATGACCTGTGCGATAAGTATGGAATTTATGTCGTTGATGAGGCAAATATCGAGTCGCACGGTATGGGTTATGGTGATAAGAGCCTTGCACACCGCACCGACTATACAGCAGCACATCTTGTTCGTAATCAGCGCGTGGTACTTCGCGACTACAACCACCCGTCAGTAATTGTTTGGAGTCTTGGTAATGAGGCGGGAAATGGAGTGAATTTTCATAAGTGTTATGATTGGATTAAGAGTTACGACAAGACCCGCCCTGTGCAGTATGAACAGGCGTGTCACATAAGTTACAAGAACATTCCGAAGAACTATAACTCTGATATAGAGTGCCCTATGTATGCCTCTTATGCAGAGTGTGAAGAGTATCTGAATGGCACTCCGACACGTCCTCTTATTCAGTGCGAGTACTCTCACGCTATGGGTAACTCGGTTGGTAGTCTTAAGGAGTATTGGGATTTGATTCGCAAATATCCAAGCTATCAGGGTGGCTTTATTTGGGACTTTGTCGATCAAGCGCTTGCTTGGAAAGACCCACAGACAGGTGTTACCTTCTACCGCTATGGTGGTTGTTATAACGATTACGACCCGAGTGATGAGACATTCTGCAATAATGGTTTTATCTCTGCTTCTCGCAAGCCTCATCCAAGCGCACGTGAGGTATGGCACCAATATCAGAATATCTGGACCTCGGATGCAGATGTTAAAAATGGTGTTATAGAGGTCTATAACGAGAATATGTTCCGCAATCTTGATAACTATCGCCTTGTGTGGGAGGTTACAGAGAATGGCGTGAAAAAGCTCTCGGGAACAGTTGAACAGCTCAATATCCCTGCGCAGATGCGTATGAATGTCGAGTTGGGGTATAAGGAGGTTGATATTAAGGCTCTGCGTGGTGAAGTAATACTTACGGTGCGTTATCTGCTCAAGAGCGATGAGGCGCTGCTGAAGGCAGGACATTGTGTGGCATATAATCAGTTTGTAATCAGAGCGTTAGATATGACCGATTATATTCGTCAGAATTTGCGTACGGATATGCCTAAGGCTGCTCCAGCCCTCGATTTGGAGAGCAGAACGGTTACGGGTCCTGACTTTAAGATATCTTTTGATGGCAGAGGTCGCCTGTGCAACTACATTTATAATGGCAAGCAGCTCATCTCAAAGCCAATTTTCCCGCAGTTCTATCGTGCGATGACCGAGAATGATTATGGCGTGCGTAAGCGCAACTCAAACGCTATCTACTACCACTCTTGGAAGGCATTTAGAAATGCTGAGACATATATGGACCTATTCCTTATGAGTAAAGAGGATAACTATATCGTTGTCACTGCAAAGTATAGTTATGCCGAGTTGGGAATGAGAGTAACGATGAGGTATGAGATAGATGGCGAGGGAAATGTGTCGGTATGTATGAGCATGCTGCCGGGCAACCCGAAGTTTGATATTAAGGGTATGCTTCGCTTTGGTGTCGATTTCGCTATGCCTGACAACTTTAATACTATTGAGTTTTACGGTGCAGGCGCTACAGAGAGCTATGCAGACCGCAAGAGCGGAACACCTATCGGAATTTACAAGCAGAGCGTTGCAGATCAGTTCTGTATGACCTACAGCCGCCCACAGGAGTCGGGTGCACACTGCGATTTGAGATATTGGACTATTACCGATAGCACCGGCACAGGACTAAAGGTTATATCGGGCAAAACATTCTATGCTACTGCTATTTCATATCCGATGAGTCAGATTGATATCCACTCACACGACTATCGTAAATTCCCGCAACTGCTTGAAGCTGATGGTAATACATACGTCAATATCGATAAGGTGCAGTCGGGTATTATCTGTGAGGATAGCTGGGGTGCAATACCTCTTGAGCAGTATAGGATAGAGTACAAGCATCAGAACTTCTTGTTCCACTTAATCCCTGTCAAGTAATGGTTGGCGTAGTGATAATACTCGCTTGTTGGCTTGTCGGTAATGCACTCTCTGTGCTTATCGACGGCTATATATCGGGTAATATTATCGGTATGCTGCTCCTCTTTATACTTCTTTGTACGGGTGTTGTTAAGGGGGAGAGCGTGCGACCGGCTGCAAAGTTTCTGCTTGGTACAATGGCGCTATTTTTCATCCCGTTTGGGGTTGGTCTTATCGACTCTTACGAGGTGATAATGGATAATATCGTGGCAATAAGTGTTGCTACAGTTGTAAGTACCTTTGCTGTAATTGCAGTGGTAGGGTGGATATTTCAACTTGTAAATAAGGGTAGGCAAAAATGATGGAAATAATCAGTTCGGATATATCTCTGTTGGTGCTCACTATTGGGTTGTTTCTGCTCAGTGGTGCGATATTTCGTCGTTTCAAACTGATGATATTTCATCCAGTACTGCTTACGGCGGTAATTATCATTCTCTTTTTGAAGTGGACAGGTATTGAGTATTCGCACTATAAGCAGGCGGTAGGTATTCTCGACTTTGCACTTGGAATGTCGGTTGTGGCACTTGGATACTTGATGTATGAGCAGGTTGAGCATCTGCGTAGTGCTGCTATACCCGTACTCGTTGCTACAATAGCGGGATGTGTTGTTGGAATAGCCGCAGTGGTCGGTATTGCTGTGGCATTTGGCGTTGAGCGCGATATAATAACATCTATAGCCCCAAAATCGGTCACCGTGCCTATTGCAATAGCGATAAGTGAGCCTCGTGGCGGAATTGTCGCAGTAACATCGGTTGTAGTATTTTGTACGGGTGTATTGGGTAGCCTCTGTGGTGCGAAATTATTGTCGTTATGCGGAGTAAAAGACCCTATGGCTCGAGGGTTCGCCCTCGGTGCAGCATCGCATGGTATAGGAACAGCACGCGCCATCGAGTTGGGTGCTCTCGATGGCGCGATGTCCGGTCTTGCTATGGCGCTTACAGGCTTTGGAACAGCCGTTTTACTGCCACTTGTTGAGAAATATCTCTACTAATCTACGTAATATTCAAGTAGGGTAGCTGTGCCTTTGATGGTAATCTCATTGGCCTCGGCAGGAATGAGAACGACCTCGCCCTTACGAAGGGTCTCTGTACCGTCGTCGGTAATAATCTCTACATCTCCTTCGGTGCAGTAGTAGAGCACAAAGGAGTCTAAAGAGCCGAGATTACGCTCTGTACTACCCTCGACCTTGAGAATATTACATGTAAAATAGTCGCACTTTGCCACCTCGACTGCCTCGTTGGTGCGAGCTTTATAGTCGCGCCTGCAAGCAGCCACGTTAGATGAAAAATCAATAGCATCAACGGCGTAAGCTGTGTGTAACTCACGAGATTTACCGTTGCTATCCACTCTATTCCAATCAAAGATGCGGTATGTCAAATCTATCGGTTGCTGAATCTCAACGAGCGTCACGCCACCTGAGATAGAGTGAACAGTGCCTGACGGGATAAGAAAGGTATCACCGGCCTTAACGCTTACCGGCTCGATAACTTCAGCAATAGTACCCTTTGCAACAGCCTCGATATACTGCTCGCGAGTGATTTTAGGGTCCTTGAAGCCGATATGAAGCAATGCGCCCGGCTCTGCATCCACGATGTACCACATCTCTGTCTTGCCGCAACTCTGGTGACGCTCTGCTGCCAAATCGTCGTCAGGATGCACCTGAACAGATGTCTTATCCTTGCAGTAGAGGGTCTTAAGCAGCAACGGAAACTCGATGCCGTAACGCTCAAAGACGCTCTCGCCCACAAGCTCGCCCATATAGACCTCAGTGGCCTCCTGAAGATTATTGCCCTTCAGAAAACCATTTGAGATAACCGATATATTACCCTCAATGCCTGATACATCCCAACTCTCGCCATAGGTTTTACTCTTATCCACACGCAGGTATTGACCCCTCTTTATCTCAAGAAGAGTATCGCCACCCCAAATATGCTGTTTGAGTATTGGTTTGAGCTTTATTGGATACATACGGAACGGTATAATTTATTGAAAAAGTTTCTCTACTTTGCTAACAACCTCTGCCTCGTTAGGGTCAAGGTTAAATACCAAACTTGGCTTGAGATACCACAACTCCTTGCCCTCGGTTGCACGCTTCTCGCCACCACCTGTGATGTTGAGCATAATGGTCGCCTTAGGGTCAATATTACCGGCCTCTACCTCTGCGATAAGGGATGCAAGGGCAACAGATGCAGCAGGGTGGATATCGATACCCTCACTCTGCAAGAAGAGCTCCGCAGCCTTCGCCGCAGCGGCGTTATCAACCTTCAGCACATCGCCATTTGTCGCTTTGAGTGCATCATACAGACCACCTGCAAGTGAATATGGCGGCTTACGATTTGAAAGCACCTTCGCATCGATAGTCTCGGCATCCTTACGCGCCTGATTATCATCATAAGGGAGCAGTGCGCGTGAATCTGCCTTCCATGCATCATACATAGGCAGGAATGGGACATTCTGCGACACCATCAGTTTCATAAGGTTGTTACCATATCGACCATCCTCAATAAGACGCATATTTGCCTCCCATGCAGCAATAGCGCCTGTGCCGCTACCTACAGCCTGGAAGTAGTAGTCAGGAATACGGCCAATAGAAGTTACTGCAGAGAGAACGGTTGTTGCCATACCATCACGACGAGCAATATTTTTCGCTCCGCCCTCGGCGTAGAACATTGGCGACTTGAGCGCAAGGTTGCTCAAGTGGATGGCGTCAAAGTAGTCACCTCCCTTACAGCAACTGATAAGTTTTACACAATCATTCAGCGGCTCGGTAAACCACAGAGCATTCAGATTATCCTCCGGAACTGCGAGTAACAACGGGATATTGTTGTCTGAGCACACCTTAGCAAATGCACGAGCGGTATTTCCCGCAGAGGCAACAACTAAAATCTTGTCGCACTTCTCGTCCATACGGGCACAAACGCTATATGCCTCAGTCTCCTTGAATGAGCAGGTCTTCATATTGGCACCACGCTCAGGGAAGTAACCGTTGAAGGTGATATAGAGGTTCTCAAGACCCAACTCTCCTGCCAAAGCCTCACTGCGGTAGGTTATAGGTGCAGCATCGCACTTAAGCATACGACGCATAGGCAACCAATCGCGGAACTTATAGAGTCCCTGCTGACTATTATCTAATTCGAGCTGTTTTTTGGCGTAAATAGCACGAATGAGCGATGGCGATGAACATCCGGCATAGTCGAGAAGCCATCCACTATCCTCAAATTTATCTCCAGATGCAACGCAAAGGAGATTATACTCTGTAGCTGCAAATTGTGACATAATTATCGTTATTTAACTAATTAGACAAAGATAATTGATTATTTGTAATTTTGCAAATCAGACCTCTATAAAAGCGTCTAATTCGACATATAACCGCTGTATGGGCAGTCCCATAACATTGAAAAATGAGCCCTCAATGCCCTCGATAGCGACATAACCAATCCACTCCTGAATACCGTAAGCTCCCGCCTTGTCAAATGGGCGATAGTTGTCAATATAGTAGTCAATATAGTAGTCAATCTCCTCGGTAGTGAGCGCGCGGAATGATACGTTACTCGCTACAGAGAAGCTATGAGAACGTGTTGCAGTACGAATAGTTACGCCTGTAATTACCGTATGTTTGCGACCTGATAAGTTAGAGAGCATCTCTACAGCCTGCTCTCTATCTGCGGGCTTGCCGAGGATTTTACCTTCAGCAATTACGACTGTATCGGCCGTAAGCAGTATATCTTTTGTCCCTAACGGATTAGGGTAGGCGTTACTCTTGAGGGTAGAGATATATTCAGCTACCTGACTGCAAGGCATAGTTTGCGGAAAGCTCTCGTCGCACTCGAACTTCTCTGCAAGAGTGAATTCTATGCCACAATCAGCAAGTAACTGACGGCGACGTGGCGAAGCTGAAGCAAGGATTAAGTTGTAGCCCTCTAACTTTTTATGCAGTAACATCTTAGAATCCCTATTTAATATGGAAATTGAGTGGCAAAGTGTTGTTGAACATAACCATAACACTATCACCTTGCTTTACCTCGGCTGTAATATCGTTTGCAATAAATACCAAATCTCCTGTCTTCAGTGTCAGCTTATCAGAGGCAAATGCTACGTATTTGTCAATTGTATCACGCAAACCGCTATCCATATAGCTCTGCACACTACTGCCTACAGTCATTGATAGAGAACAATCATCGGTAAGCTGCTCCGGCAGAAGCCACTCGGTGCCTATGGCTGTCGAGTGGTCAAAGCTATAGGCCTCATCGGCAGGGCGAGCCTCGGCAATGGCTCTCTGCATTACATCTCGTGCCACAAATGTTACTCCTGCGGTAATGCCGTCATAGCAGCGAGATGCAAACTTGGGTGCTATACACTTTGCCAATCGAGATATGCGGACAACTATACCGCTACCACAGACCATATCATCAGAGAAGTGGGGTAGATAGAAGTCATCATTATTGCGCAGAACGGCATTGTCGGGGCGAAGAGAGATATAAGGCTCTTTGCCACCTGATATGTTATGTATTACAACAATCTTCATTTTCTATTATTTAAGGTACGTTCTACAAACTAGTAATATTATATTTCAGTTTCACAGTAGGTTCTATTTCGGCCGCTTTTGGGTCTATTTCGGTCTATTTTACACTTTTATCGGTTAAAATCGGCGATTGCGCCCTCTAAATAGCTGCAAAATAGCCTCGAAATATCCTCCAAAATCAACTCGACTTAATTTATAGAACCTACCTTAAGTGTTTTTACAATCTCTTTCGCAAATCGTTGTGAGGCACCATCACTACCGATAAGTGCACTCAATTCGGCGAAATCGGCGAGCATCTTCTCACGCTTGTCGCCTCCCTTGAGTATTGAGCGGAGCTCTGCTGAAGCTGCATCTATATCCACCTTGGCACAGACAATCTCTCGTACGGCCTCTCTGCCTAGATTGATGTTTACAAGCGATACAAACGGTATTTTGAGCACGTATGGGCGCAACACCTCGTACAATTTCGGGATATGATACAAAACCATCTCCGGAATACCCATCAGTGCAGTTTCAAGTGTCGCTGTGCCCGATGTGACGATAGCAGCCTCTGCATTGGCAAGGGTCTGCTGGGTCTGATTACAGAGATACTTGACATTTGTGCCTGAGATATAGTTGTCATACAGCGCCTTATCAATCCACGGCACGGCAGTTACGACAAATTGATAGTCAGTAAAACGCTCGGCGATGGCCACCATATTTGGCAGATTCTCCTTAATCTCTGCCACTCGGCTACCTGCAAGCAGGGCAACGATAGGGCGGTTGTCAAGGTTGTTATCGGCTATAAACTGCTCACGTGGAGCGAGTTTTAAGCGCATCTGGGCAATATCATCTACAAGAGGATTGCCGCAGAAGGTTGTCTTAATGCCTTTGCTGTTGAAGTATTCAGTTTCAAACGGGAAAATTGTATAGACCTTATCGACATACTTGCGTATGCTCTTTACTCGCCACTCCTTCCACGCCCATACCTTTGGGGCGATGTAGTAATAGACTTTTATCCCCTTTTTGTGTGCCCATTTGGCTATGCGCATATTAAATGAGGGGTAGTCGATAAGTATGATAACATCAGCAGCAAACTGCTCGATAGCTCTTTTGCACTCATCTATCTGCGAGAATATGGTCTTCAGATTGCGCAGAACATTGGCAAAACCGAAGAAGGACATCTCCTTGTAGTGCTTTACAAGCCCCTCTTTGCCACCAACCTCGACCATTCTGTCGCCACCGCAAAAACGGAAAGAAGCATCGCTATCCTCAGCAGCAATGCCTTGCATCAATTTACTTCCGTGCAGATCTCCCGACGGCTCTCCGGCGATAACGAAATACTTCATATTTTACTCCAATAAATCGGGTCTGAGGGCCTTGGTGCGTTCGTAGGCCTGCTCCTCCTGCCACTTGGCAATCTCGGCGAAGTTGCCCGAGGTGAGAACTTCGGGAACTTTCCAGCCGTTAAAGTCGGCAGGGCGGGTATATACAGGTGGGGCGAGCAAATCGTCCTGGAAACAGTCGGTAAGGGCCGATGCCTCATCGCCGATAGCACCCGGCAAAAGGCGGACAACAGAGTCTGTAATAATTGCTGCAGCGAGCTCTCCGCCTGTAAGAACATAGTCACCAATAGAAATTTCGCGGGTGATAAGGTGCTCGCGGATGCGATAATCCACGCCCTTATAGTGGCCGCAGAGAATAATGATATTCTCAAGGGTCGAAAGGCGATTTGCCTCGTGTTGATTGTACTGTATGCCATCCGGCGAGGTGAAGATAATCTCGTCGTAGTGTCGCTCACTCTTGAGCTTTTCGATGCAGCGATAGACAGGCTCAATCTTCATAACCATACCCGCCTCGCCACCAAATGGGTAATCATCAACCGTGCGGCGTTTATCGTCGGTATAGTCGCGCAGATTATGCACCACAATCTCAGCATAGCCGCCCTCTTGCGCACGTTTGAGTATTGATTCGTTGAGCGGAGAAGCTAATAACTCCGGAACAACCGTAATAATGTCTATACGCATAATTAGTAGTTTATTTCACCATTTATAGCCTCTACAACAAATGGATTGTAGAGTGATTCGTGGCCGATAGTTGTCTTCTCTCCATGGCCCGGATATACTGTAACCTCATCGCCCAAAGTGATGATATTTGTCAAAATTGAGCGGATAATTGTGCCATATTCGCCACCAGGGAGGTCTGTTCTGCCGATGCTCTCACGGAAGAGGGTATCGCCCGTAAAGAGTTGCTTGCTCTGCGGCTCATAGAGCGCTACGCCACCAGGGGTATGACCGGGAGTCTTGATAACCATCAGCTCTGTATTGCCAAACTTAATGCTCTCAACGCTATCGAGGTCTATGTCAATCTCTGGCACATCAACAACTGCAGCAATACCGAACATTGCACAACTCTGCTGTGCCGTTGCACGGAGGTACTCATCCTTCGAGGAGAGCGCAAACTTAACGCCAAAGGTCTGCTTGAGGTAATTAACACCCATAATATGGTCGAAGTGTCCGTGAGTATTTACAGCCATAACAGGCTTAAGACCATACTTTGCGATAAACTCTGTCAAACGAGAGTCCTCGCCCGCAGAGCAGTTTCCTGCATCTATAATGATACACTCCAAACTCTCATCCCAGAGCAGGTATGTATTCTCCTGAATAGGGTTGAAGACAAATTTTACAATATTCATATTAGTAAGTCATTATTCTATAATTCGGTGTACAAAGATAACAAAAAATGTGTGAGATAAAAAGTAAGAATAAAAAAAGATGGTCTTGTGACCATCTTTTAACGATATTATAACCCTTAATACTACTCGTTGATGCGGAATTTGGCATTTACAGAGTAGTTGAGTTTAATCTTTTTGAACTCGATAGGCTCCTCCTCAATCACAGCCTCCTCGTTTGCAACCTTTGCCATAGAGCGCATAACGATTCTGTCGTTATAGTATGTCGGAGTTACGCCGCGATTAGAGTCGTAGATATAGATGCAGGCACCGATTGTCTGACCTACAGCCTCGGCAAGTTCTGAAGCTACAGTTTTGGCGTTAATCATAGCCTCTTTGCGGCACTTACTCTTAAACTGCTCAATATCGGTATGCGAAACTCGAGTGATATTAACATCCGAGATATTAAGCACAGCAAGAGCATCATAGACCTTTACAACCTGCTCTGAAGAGGTGAGTAGGAGTTGATAGCTCGCCTTGGAGAGTGCATTGCCACGCTTGTAGTAGCTACTTGACATATTCTCCATGGTCAAGTTCTTTTCGGTGTTGATACCAATCTTTTTCAGCGCATTTACCATCTCTCGGCGCTGATTCTCAATAGCCTGACGGCCCTTGCTGTCACTCTCGTCAAGAACGATGGTGAGATATATCTGATTTGGTACAATCTCAATCTCGGATACACCTGTTACTTGGATATAGTTCTCGCTCTCTTGTGCAAAAACGGGCAGAGTAAATGCTACTGCCAGGATTGTAACTAATAACTTTTTCATAATATTATCTGTTTGTTGCAATAATAACGCCTAAGCAACCACTTTTATTATACAAATCACCCACGACTTGTGCCGTGGGTAATTTTTACTATCTGTAACGCTGAATAGTGTTGTACATCAGCTCCTTATCCTCAGGGCTCATAGGGCTCTCACGATAGAAGACCATATTGCCGTCCTTATCTATAAACATAAGTACGAATTTATTGTTTACATCAGGTAGCTTCCAAGCATTACGTAAGCTGTGGTCGTTATCGGCATAGTTGAGTGATGGTACATTTTTACCCAAAACCATCTTGACAACGCCTCGTACAAGACCCTGCGGAAGCTTTGTATCGGCGAGGTTGAGCACGGCATAACCCTGAATCTTTGGGCTATATGTCTTACCCTCAAAG